>BLAA01000001.1:1248003-1872004 GCA_017312345.1 Candidatus Denitrolinea symbiosum
AGCGCGGACGGGACGGACCTGTTGACCAAAACGGATCCGGCCGGGAATCGAACCGACATGACCTACGATTCCCTCCATAACCTGACATCGGTGACCGACCCGCGCGGTTTCCTGACGGCCTACACCTACAACGGAACCTTGCTTGCGAGCAAAACCGACGCGCTCAACAACACCACAACCTACACGTACACCCCGGAAGGGTATCTCAAAATAGAGATCGATCCAGCCGGTCGCACCACGACCTATTCCTATGACTCGTCCGGCCATCGCGTCGCGGCCGTGGATTTCCTCGGCCGCACCACCACCTATGCCTATGATGAACAGGGCAATCTGCTGGACACGACCGATCCATTGGGCGTGGTCACCCACAATGAATATGACGCGGCCGGGCGGTTGATTCGCGTCACGCGCAACTATGATGCGGGTCGCCCGCAAAATGACGAAAATCTTTACAACCTCGTCACGCAATATGTTTATGATTCGCACGGCAATCGGGTTGCCATGACCGACCCCCTCGGGCGAACCACCCTGTATGAATATGATTCCTCCAACAGACTGATCAGTATTACCGATCCGGCCGGAAACAAAACCAGCCACCGATACAACGCCACCGGGCAATTGATCGAGACCGCCGATGCGCTGGGACATTCAACCAGGTATGAATACGATCCCGGCGGGCGGCTGGTGAAGACGGTCAATGCGTATGGGCAGGCGATGCGTGCCGTCGCCTTCGATATAGAGAGCAACACAACCTCCGTCTCCGATGCCCTTGGGCGCATGACAGTGACCCACTTCGATGCGCTGGGACGCCCCGTCAAGGTTATGGACCCGGCGGGAGGGCAGACCATCACCACCTATGATGAGAACGGCAACATCAGCGCCCGCACAGACGCGCTGGGCAGGCGGACCACCTACGAATATGACGCACTGAACCGCCTGATCAAAACCACTGATCCGAATGGCGGGATCACGGAAACGTTCTATGACTCACTGGGCAACCGCACGGCGACCGTGGACGCGCTGGGAAATGTCACCGCCTACGCCTATGACACGGCTGGCCGCCTGATCGCCGTCACCGATCCCCTGGGTCGCGTGACACGGACTGAATACGATTCCTATGGGCGGCGCATCGCCAGCATCGACCCGGCTGGCAGGCGCACCGTCTACGCCTATGATGTTCTGGGGCGCGTGGTGGCTGTCACGGATCCAGCCGGTCATGTCACCCGCACGGAGTATGACGCGCTGGGCAATGTCATCCGTCGCACCGATGCCAATGCGCATGTGACCACTACTTCCTACGACGCCCTGAACCGCCCGCTCACCATCACGGATGGAAATGGGAACACCCTCACCCATGCCTACGATGCCGCAGGCAACCTGACAACCCTCACGGATGGTTTGGGCAACGTCACCTCGTATGCCTATGACGCGTTGAACCGCCGCACGGCGGAGACCGATCCGTTGGGAAACACTACGCAATATGAATATGACGCCTCCAGCAACCTGGTTGGCCGGACGAACACCAATGGCGTGGTGACCCATTATGAATTCGATGCGTTGAACCGATTGATCGCTGTGGTACAGAACCACCGTCCCGGCGTTCAATCCGACGCGCAGACGAACGTGCGCGTCAGCTACGCGTACGATGCGATGGGGAATCGCATTGCGGTCACGGACGCCAACGGACACGCCACCGCATATCAGTACGACAACCTGAATCGCCTGATCCAGAAGACCGACCCGCTCGATCACAGCTGGTTGTTTGCGTATGACGCGTTGGGCAACCGCATCTCCACTACCGACGCGAACGGCCTAACCACCTTGTATTCGTATGATGCGGCCCGCCAGATGACCGGCATTGATTATCCCGCGCCGGAAGCGGATGTGACGTTCACCTACTCGCTCACCGGCCAGCGCGCCTCCATGACGGATGGGCTGGGGGCCACCTCCTGGATTTACGATGACCTGGATCGGCTGATCTCGGTGACCGACGCCTTTGGCGCGACGATTGGTTATGATTACGATCCTGCAGGCAACCGCACCAGCCTGATCTACCCGGATGGAAAACAGGTCGCCTATGCCTACGACTCGGGAAACCGCATGGTCAGCGTAACCGATTGGGATGGCGGGGTGACGGCTTATACCTATGATGCGGCCAATCGTCTGACCGGCATCGCGCGGCCGAACGGATTGAATTCACTCTATCGCTACGATGCGGCAAGCCACTTGATCGTATTGGAGCATGGAGAGAATTCCTACCAGTACGCCTATGATGCGGCAGGAAACCGCGTCCAGGCCATCGAGAATCTCACGCATCCGTTTTCTATACAGCCGACCGAAACGCTTCCATCGACCAGTACGGAGACAGACACGCCAACCGTCATCGAAACCAGTACCCCGTTTATAACGGATACCCCTGCACCGACAGAGACCATCGAGTTCACAGCCACCCCGTCTGCTGAAGTGATTCCATCCGTCAGCCCCGCCTCTTCCGAGGTTCCGCTCGAATCGGGATGGATGGAATCTGTCACACAAACGCTCACCCCCACTTTGGAATTTATCTCCTCTCCTGAACCAACGGAATCTCCTGCGGCAACCGGAACTTCCATGCCCACAGAAACTCTATTGGAAACATCTTTGCCGGAGGAAACGCCTACGGGGACTCCTGAGCCGACAGAGACGCTGGCCCCTACCGCGTCTCCGACCCTGACGCCCACGTCGCTTCCAATGCCAACGGAGAGTTCTGATGGCCCGGTGATCATTCAGTACACGTATGATGCGCTCAACCGCCTGTCCCTGGCGGAATATAGTTCCGGTGTTCAGTTCGCTTACCTCCATGACCCGGCTGGCAATGTGCTGGAATACCGGAAGACCATCGGCGGCGGTGAAGTCGTCAATACATACACCTATGATGAGGCCAACCAGCAAACGACAGCCCAGATCGGATCGGAGGCATTCTGGCGTTACACCTATAACAACAATGGCGATTTGATTCAGGCAGCGCCCGGCGAGGGAATCGGCCCTGGAGCCAAACGCTACTCCTACAACGCGGCCGGTTTCCTGACAAAGATCGAAGCCTTTGATGAGGATTGGCAGACACAGGCCGAAATGCACTACAACGCCCTCGGCCAGCGTTTGCAAATGAGTTCCTCCGGCGAAACTGCACGCTATGTGATGGATGGAGAGCAGTCTCTCCTCGCGGCGTTGGGCGGCAGGACAACCTACTACCTGTATGGCCTCGCCCCCATCGCCGAACTGACCGATGCATGGAGTTACTCCCTTGCGGATGGCTTCGGCATGTCGCGTCAAATTTCTGACGCGGGAGGGGCGATCACCTATGCGTCCGATTTCACCCCCTGGGGCGAGACCTTGGAGTCCTTCGGGCAGGGAAATATCACCTGGGGCTATTTCGGCGGTTTGATGGACGCGGCCACTGGCTTGCTCTATGTTGGCGACGGACAATATTACAATCCCGCTACCGGGAGATTCCTCACGCGCGGCGCAAATCCAAACGGCCCGAATCCATATGTTCCCTGGCATGGCGATCCATCCGGCGCGATTCTCGCGCCGTTGACTCTGATGGCGCTGATCGTTGGCGGAAAACGTAATCGAAGCCGCTGGAATCTTCCGGCGCTCATGCTCGTGGTGGTTTTGTCCCTCAGTCTGGCGTTGTCCGCCTGCGGTTCGGATCCGACTGCGCCGCCCGCGACAGAGCCTCCCCTGATCGAACCCTCCCAGACTCCCCCGCCGCAGGATTCAGGCGGCGCGGCAAATATCAGCTACGACAGTTCCAGCGATGTTCTTCCGCCCGTGGAAGCCCCAACGATCTCGATTACCTGCACCCCAACCACGGCATTGGCATCCAGTTCCGCGCCGGTTTCCACAGTACCGCCCGCATCCACAAGTGGCCAGAACTTGATGTATCTGGGAGAGTGGAAAATCACCCACTACAATTACGCCCTCGAGTCGGATTCGCAGTTCCCGGCCAATGACAAAGTGCCAGTGGGCGGCCTGGTTCCAGATCGCGTTTATCGCAGGCAGTTCATCTACTCTCCGCCCGGCATCTATGGCCAGGGAACCGGCAAAGCGGAAAGCGGCGAATACATCACCATCGATCACTGGCGAAACCTGCAGGAATACGGCCCGGGCTGGGAGGATTCCAATCCGGTCTACTGGTACTTCACCTACGGCAAGGGAGGCAAGTTCAAGGAGGGAACTCCCTGGGCAAGCGTGGCGATGGCACAAACCGAGTCTCAGCTTCGTTATGGAGACAAGGTGAAAATTGGGCTGTACCCGGACTACATCTTCGAGGTGACGGATACCGGCACCTTCCCCGATACCTCGCATCTGGATGTGTTCATCGGCGAGGACACCCATGCGAACGCGCTGGCATATGGCACCCGCTACAACATCTCCGTGTGGAAAGTGATCGACTGAGGCAACCATGAAAACAACAATGAAAACGATCCTGCTGCTGGTTTTGTTGGCCGCGCTGACGGGCTGTATTCCCTCTTCTGGAAATGGATCGAATGGAATGATTGTGTTTCAATCCGACCGCGATGGCAATTACGACTTGTACGTGATGAACCCGGATGGCACGGACGTGCGCAACCTGACCAGCCATTCTGCCAGCGACACCGCCCCGATTCCCTCGCCGGATGGCAGGCGGATCGCGTTCCAATCGAACCGCGACAACAACAATGAGATCTATGTCCTCGACCTTGAAACCGGCGCGCAGATCAACCTGACGAACAACAGGGCGAATGACCACTCGCCCACGTGGTCTCCGGACGGCTCCTCCATCGCCTTTGTCTCCGACCGCGACGCCATCCTGTTGGATGAAGCGCGTGGGCTGTGGACCAACGACATCTACATCATGGAAGCGGACGGCTCCGATCCGCGCCGCGTGACTGACAGCAATCTGACCAATGGACATAGTTGCCTGGCATGGTCGCCGGATGGCAGGAGCGTTGCGGTGTGCCTGTCATCTTTCACCGCGCATGGCGGATTCTTTTCGCTTGGGATTCACCTGCTGGATCTGAACGATTCCACGCTGACCCGCCTGACGTTCGATTCGTCCACCAGCCAATGCGATCCCCATTGGTCCCCGGATGGAAGCAAACTCCTGTTTGTTTCGTCCGGCTCGGGTTTTTCCAACATCTTCGTGATGAACGCCGATGGAACGAATCAGAAGGGCGCGACAACAGAAACTGCGGCCTACGACACGACTCCCTCTTGGTCGCCGGATGGAAAGTTCATTGTGTTCTCATCGCGGCGGGACGGCGGTTATCATCTCTACGTGATGGATGCCGATGGCGCCAATCTCATCCAACTGACGAACGGCCCCGGCGAGGAAACCTTCCCGGTGTGGTTGCCATCGCAGTAGCCAAGTACTGTCTTTCATATCAACCGCCATGCATCATCCTGCACCTCCCACGGATCGAGCACGGTCCGCATGGCTCGCTCCAGCAAAGCGCAATAGCGTTGAACATCCACCCTTCTAACATCCAGCGTCTCTCCCAATTCCCAAGCGTGGACGCCGTCGCGGGTAAATAGAAAATCGATGGATTGGCCGGGAGCGATCTCCCGGCCAATCATTTGCAACTGCCGCGCGGCACGCGCCGCAGGCGAGGGAGTTTTGTAGCCATCCAATACGCGACTCAACTTCTGGCGGATAACCAGATCTTCCAAAGGAACGCGACCGGCGCGCAGATCGCGTTTGGCGCGTTCGATATATGTAATTACGGTTGGAAGGTAATCCGACATATCCCCCGGCGAATCTGCCTGAGCCAGGATGTTCAAAACAGTCAGTTGCGCCTTGCGCACCCAGGTGGTGGTATCACGCCGCCGCAGTTCAATGCCGCGATATTTGAGTGTCCCATCTAGAAACGCGCCAAAGTACTGGTTGGGGACCGGCACGCGTTTATCCCGTTTCGATGAAAGAAACGCCACCCATTTGAAGACGCCCTCCAAGGCAATGGGAATGCCGGTCTTCTCCACGATGGCTTCCATCAGCGGGGTGAAATCAGACGGGCGCTCGAAGCCTTCCTGTTGCACAAACAGGCAATCCACGTACATGTGCAAGACCGTGAAGCCCATATCTTCGGCAGTCTCCTTGGCCTGCAACATCAACTCGCGGCTGACGGCCGTCACCGCCTCATGGGATTCGATCTTCCCAAAGCGGGCGTTCTTGTATCCCAGATAGCCAAAGCACACTACGAGCAGCCACTTAAGCGCCGCGGCGCGCGCCTTGAGAATGTCAGCGCGGCAATCGCGCGGGTCGAGTTCCAACAGCAGGTTCTTCAACGCCAGGCGTTTTTGCACCAACGGTAGCAATGTCTTTGGAATCAATCCCTCCGACGCGTTCTCTTTGCCAACTGTCTCCGGCGAAATATTGTGCTTTACCATGATGGCCGGATACATGGATGAGAAATCGATCTGCGCGACTTGGCCGTGAACGCCGATCAAGGGTTGGTAGATCAAGCCGCCGTGATCGGCGCGGATCAGTTCGATCAAGGTTTTCGTCCCTTCCACCTGTTGTTTTTGAACCGGGATCATCACGCCGTTTCGCAGGGCGGTGAGCATCTGCATGGCTGTGATTCCAGCCCCAGGGGACTTGCGCGCCATCTCCTGCACGCCCAGCCCGGTGACGCGCGCTTGTTCCATCGCCCCTTCCAAACCATATTCCCCGAACGACATGGCGTTGCGGCGGTCGATGTGCCAACGTCCGAACAAGTGCGCCTGTGCGCCGCGATAAACCACCTGTCCGTAGGCAAAGTAACTGTCTGCCCGGCGTTTCAGGACTTCTCTGGTTTCATCGCGATTGGGATTGAACTCGATCCCACATTCCTTTGCCCATGCTTCCAATTGAGGAAAGAGCCAGGTGTCACCGTAGTCGGTCAGGATCAGGTCGGGGTCTAGGCGCTGCAGGTCGGCTTTCAGGCTGATTAGGAAGGCGCGCGTGGGTTCGAGGGGCAGGTTGTATTTCCTTTGTTTGTGTTGAACATGGATATATTTCGGCTTGTGAATAGCTGGGTTGACATCCGGGCAGAGAGTCAGGATACGCAAGGGAAGCGGTGCGGGCTCGATCTCCCAAGGGGAGTCCAAGGGTTGGATAGCTTGAATCATTTCGTTGTCTAGAACGACGCGGCTCTTTCCCAAGAGATGGGCGTTTGTCTGTGCGATGAACCGCAGGCTGAGGGGGATGTCGGCATCATAGTAATCCAGGGCCGGGAATTGACGAGATAGATCAGCAAACAAAACTGGCAAGGCAGAAGGGTTGGAAAGGGTAACCGCCATCACCTCGCGTTCCCCCAAAAAGAGATCGCGGCGTGTGGCACGTTCCAGTTTGACATTCTTGTCTTTCAGGTGAATCCATGCCTGACGCAAGGTTGCAAACTCTCCCGCCGCATAAAATGTGATGGGGAGTTTCATGCGTAATTGCAAGCGTTGGTCATCATCAGTAAGCAACCAGAGAACGAGTCCTTCATCCTGGCCTGCGTACACATCCAACAACCAGCCGATTCGTTCATCCATGCTTCGCTTTCATCTGTTCAAGTTCCTGACGCAAGACTGCTATTTCTTTTGCCTGTTCCAACAACATCGCCAGCAGGGCGGACTCGAAGGGCAACAAAGACTCGGCCTGCCCGATGGCCGCGATGTGCCGGCGCGCCGAGGCGAAGAGCCCGTCGAAGACATACTGGTCACTGCGGCGCAACGTGCGGCGGAAGGGGGACAGCAGGCCCTCGGTCTCGGTGAGTTGCTGGGTGATGGTGATGACGGTGCGGCCCATAGGTTAGAAAAGAACAGGTTGGATGACTTGCGGTGTAGGTTCTTCCTTGACCAACACTTCATCAGCTTTTTGGCAGACGAGGTCCAATAGGAATGCCCGTTCTGCGACCAACGGCGGCGCCAGCGTGACCACGACTGGGGCGGAGAGCAACAGCCGCTCGATCTGTTCCAGACAGGAGGCCAACAAGCGGCGAACTTCTTGTGCGGGGACGTGGTCATCGTAGAAGGTCTGCAATAAATCCAGGATCACATAGGGATGTTTCATGGCCGGAGTGGATGCCAGTAAGGTATTCATCTCATAGCAGGTGAAGGCGCGCCGGCTGAAGAGACGATTGGCAACCGCATTTACTTGCACGGTCTTCCTGCGTATCAGCATGGCAATCTGATATGGCCTATACCGGTTGCCGCCATCCAGGATGGTGACTGGCCCGCGCAGGCCGAGCTCGGCAATCAGGTGCATACTTTCTTCACACGCCGCATGAGGGGAATAAAGAACGATCAGCTTACCGGTTTTGAGAACGGGGAGGATATCCATGCCAACAGGATACATGTGAGCTACAAAAACAAAAAGTCCCCGTGCGGGGATATTTTGGGTGAAAAACAGGTGCGCCAGATATGGGGAACAGCGCTTTTAAGAATCCCACCTGGCGGGTTTCAGGGTATGATTAGGTAGGATTCCGAGTTGAGGCAACCAATGAAATCGAACAAAAAGGAATGGATTTTCTATCTAGTCGTTGGGTGTGGCGTGCTACTGAACGAGATCGCCTCTAACTTTGGATTGCAGATGATCACCTTTACGCTTACCATTCTGGCTGCAATCTGGGCAGGTTCGAAGTTCCTAACCAGGGATGAGTCTGTAAATTAGTCTATTTTGCGGGGGAATATTATTTTTGCCAGGCGCTAAAGTCCCAGTGCGCCAGCATGACCCGCAATTCCGCGCGCTTGTGCAGGTTCAGTTTTCGTAATACGTTTTGAAAACGCGATTTCACTGTTTCGGGGGATATGCTTAACCGCGCTGCAATCTCACGATTGGTATAACCCAGGCAAACGAATGCGGCCACATCCTTCTCGCGCGGCGAGAGACGTTCCCATTTGTTCCACAGCCGTTCGTTGGCGGTGTATTGGTTTAGGCCAGCGTTCAGGAGTTCGGGAATCAGCTCGTGTTCAGGACGGCCTTCGTCTGAGGCGAGGGTGGATAGGGTGACCTGCAAACTTTCGCTGACATCCACATGATAGGTACGAGGGCCGGGCGTGGAACGCTTGCCTATCAGGTACAGGAAGCGATCCCAGATAGACATATCGCCGGGATTATAGTAGAACAAGTGTTCTGGCGTCAAGGAATGGGCTTAATCTTGTGAAGTACCTTTCCGAAGGTGGAAATCCGTTCTCAGTCAGGGATCTGAGGTAAGACCCGTTAACTTAAGCCTGACGTGACAGAAATGCGTAAAGAAGGACACATCACCTAGAATAAAATCTGATCCAACATCGGACAAGAGGTTGGATCAGATTGTTTATTTGTTGATTGCTAGGCATCAGGATTGGATTGTCCGAGCGAGTTCATTGGTGGTCGTTGTTGCGGGGGACTTCGATGATCGTCTCCATGGCACGGCCAAGCGTGACATCTTCTTGGCGCTTCAATAAGCTCTCTTGCTCTGTTGATGCTTCGGGTTTCGCCAGCACTTGATCGAGTTTCTTCAAGAGTATTTCCATCTGCTCATCGGATTTGTTTACTGATGAAGAGGTAGTTGGAGTACTCCGAGAAAGAAACTGCTTCATCAATGGTGCGACAAAGTTCCAGATAACCACCGGAGGATTGGTGATAACGTCTAAGAGCTTCTGCAGGATTTCTGTCAATGCGGCAGCGCCGGCAATAACAGCGCCAAGGATCCACCCCAATCCCATCAAGAGCAGATTGGTAATCACGTGGAGTATGCCTGAAGCTGTGGAGTCGTCCATGCCGGAATTGTGAACAATTTGACGCAGAAGTTTCAGGAGGACCCGCGTGAACTGGAACGTCAACGACACAACTCCGATCGTTGCAGCATAAAGAACCAACAAGCCATAGATCCCTCTGAGCATCATGAAGGTGGTGATCAGCATGGGAATCACGATTAGGCTTTGAGCCAAGGAGGCCCACCGGTGGATTTCGCCCTGCACAGCAGGGCTGAATGATGCAAAATCAACCAGGTTTGCAATCAGAGATGCGCGATTCAAGGCGATGAGCACTACGCACAGCAGTGTCATTGTGGTAATAACTAACACAGATCCAATGAAGATTCCCTTGCCGAAACCTTTCATGCGCGCAACAGGCGTAAAATCTGAAAAGCCCAAACCATCCCAGAACAACATACCCAGTGCAAAGATAGAGCCGACCGAAGCTGCGATCAACGCCATACCAATGTCGCGAAGCATTTCGGGTACAGTGATATCCGAAAACAGGGTCTGGACAGCTTGTAAGCCGAGTGCCGCATCCGCATAGAGGAACGTCAACATTACAATCAGACTGACGAGAGAACCGAGGATGCGTGATGCAAGATTGCCCTTTTCATAGGATAGCTGGCGACACACGTGCTCAATCTGTGCTTGCAGCGCTTTGATGCCATTGCTGAGGGTGTCAATGCCAAGTTCGAGCACGCGTTCGAGGGTTTTGAAGACTTGATTGTTGGTCTTCTGGACCACTTTCCCGGCATCCTTACCTTCAGACAATAGCGATCCTGTCATCTCGCCAATGGCTTTTAGCAGGCTTTTCACCTGGTCCCTGCTGATTACCAGCACGAAATACACGACTGACCAAAACATAGGGGATTCGAGTAGTTTTTCCATGTCATTATCTCCTTGCGAGCAAATCGATCAGTTTTTCTTCGGGGTAGGTCTCTTGAATGTAGATTATTTCCTTCGCATTCATTTGAGCGAATTCTTCCGTCCAGTGAGATTTGAGTTCCTCACATTTCGTGGCTTGTGCACAACGCAAGACTACGATCACTGTGACATTACTAAGATAAGGATGTACGCCGGTGAATCCGCGAGCATACGTTTCATTCATGTCTGAGAAGAGTATCAGATACCGAACCTGCCGCTTATCATCACCATTGAGTACTGTTGCCGCTCGGTAGATTGCTTCGCGGATATTAGTGAACGATTCGAACCGCGTTATGGAGAACTTTGGTTCAGCAGATTGCCAAAACGCATTAATCGCCGACAGCTCGTCGCTATGCCAACTCTGTAATTTCCATGACGCGTCCTCGTTCCTTTTCTTCATGTCACAGTTGTACTTCTGTGTTTTTTCTTTATTGCGTGCGACAATGAATTTGTTGTTCAGCTCGCGCTGAGCTTCTTCAACTGAACTTGCCTCGTGGTTGGGTGAGAGAGTCTGCTCAAGAACAGGCCGAACTGGAATTGGCGGCAGGGAAGGCGCTTCAATCTGAGGAACGGGTTGTTCACAACAAAACGTATTGTTTGGATCTGCCGAATCCTGGCCAATCCAACTCGCAGTCAGGCGATCATCGGCCGACAAGGTTTCCCCCAGTACGTGTTTGATCGTATCGAGAGCCCATTGGGTATCTTGTTTGTACGAGATCGATCGATCAATCAAGATATACAGCCCTCGCCCAGGTGCAGGGGAAGGAGCCATGATTGGGGCCTCGGCAGGGCAGGAGGTAACTGTTGGATCAGACGTGGCGATAACAGAGGGATAGGTACCCTGATCGACTGACCCAATGTCAATCAAGAATCCACTGTATCGCCTCGCCACAATAACCGCAAACGACAGTGCTCCGATGAGAGTGAGCATTCCAAAAGTAGCTGTCTGCCCGGCAAACCATGAAAGAACTTTATTTGATAAAGCTCCGCTCGGTTTTGGTCGCTTGGATTTTCTATGTGATGCCATATCGCCTCGCTTTCTTTGGGAAAAGTTACAATTTGATTTTCAGCCTCGCCGTTGCGTGGCAAATGTTTGTGTGTTGCGAACCAGTCTTGTTGCGTCCCGCAGTAGCAGTCTTGGTCGCGGACCTAACCCGTTTTGCTTCAGCTACCTCACTATTATGGTGGCAGGTGATTCGTCGCGGATCTTCTTCTACATCGCCATAGTAGGATATATAGTAGCCCAGGCCATTGCAAGAGGGACAGTTTTTAGTGTTCATTTTTGCATTCTCCATGTAATGTATTGGGAATACTTCTTGTTCATTGCGACGAAATGATACGCAATATCGCAAAATATTTCGAGAGAGTGGCAGGGGAAATTACAGGGAAGGGGAAACTTGCAACAAGGTTTTTTCGTCACGATCCCACCGTGACATCAGGTAGATGAAGGCCTCCCAACAAGGTGCATTTCAGATAATGATTACCCTGTCGTAGGGTTGTATAGTTAATCATTTTGAGATAAATTTCAAGCACGATGAAGCCACCCCCCCCCTCTTTGCTTAGTGGACCAGCTGGTGATCGGCCGGGACCAAGGGCACTCCTATTCACTCATCGATGGCAGATAAGTCTATTAATCTTGTTTATTCCAGGTGCTGTCGCCGTCCTACTCGGAGTGAATGGAAGTCACAGTATTGCTGTACTTACCGCTTTCTCATGTTTTTTGATCTTTTCAATACTTGATGTGATTTATGCAGACACTTTACAAAGGACATTGCCCCGCATAGGCTACGTTCTTTGGAATTTCAGTGGTATGTTAGGTCCGGTTGTTGTATATCTCTGGCTTCTACGCAATCTCGACTCTACTGGCCCCTTGGCCCTCTGGCCGCTTTTATGTTTTCCCCTCTACTTCCTAATTCGACTGTATCAACATCGAGGGTTTTTCCCGTTAATAGTAGTTCCTGTAATTATGTTGGCGGTTATTGCCTTCGTGGCACCTTTTGTGCTTGCGCCAACCTCGGTTTCAAACAGCAATTTGTCTGCGGCATTATGGCTTACCATCACACTTCTTGTTTACCTAGTTCATGTACGAACATGGGACGCACGGAAAATTCGCTACGATGCTTATCGCGATATCGTCAAGTGGAGAGGATATCAAGAAGCACAGTTGGAAGAAATCCAACGCTTAGTAAAGGATCTTGGATCTCGTCTGAATATGGAACTCCTCACAGTACTGGAGATATTTAGACCGAATGTGGATTCGGATCTCAGACAGCAAAATGTTGAAATGATGCAAATTTCAGATGGGGCTGACCCCAAAGCAATTCGTCCACCGCATTACGTTAGGATCGTCGCTAAATATCCCGATGAGATCGTTGTCCAACCATGGCCTCTCAACCGAGGATTGTTACATGAAGCATTTAAAAAGAGAGAGCCCATCATCTGTTTGGATAACAATCAGCTTCCGTGCAAAGGAATTTATTACAATCCACCGGATGCAAAAATTTTTGATGGAACACGAAGTGAATTGGTGGTACCAATAATTGACGGCCCAGACGGTGAAATTATTGGTTTTGTAGATTTGCAGAGCAAAACTGCGCGAGGTATTGAGGAAGAAGATAAAGACCTCCTTGCAGCTCTGGCAGCTGAGATTTCTCCATTTATGGTTAAAAGGCGACTTCGTACATTTCTTACAGCACTAGAAAAGTTACGAGCATCATTAGAGCGTGCTTGGTATGAGGAAGATGCCTTCGATCAAATAGCCAGGTTTGCGCAACGCGTTTTAGATGTTGATGTCGTTACTTACTATAAACTAGGCTATGGTAACGGATGGCCTAAACCCCGCCCAATGCAACTAGGAGCCTGGTTCCCCAATCGTCTCGAAGATGAAGCATTTCACCGAGACAATCCACCTCCCGTCTTACTTGTCTCACGGTGGGAGGTGCTCCCTGAACAAAACTCCAAGAATAATGTTGACCTTCTGCCCTCGGGTTGGGCCGGATTATCAGAAAAGGATTTTTTTATATTGCGGGAGCAAATCGAGTCTACCGTATTTCTGCCGGTCGGGACAAAAAAGCGGCGTCTCGGCGCTCTCTTTCTCAACTACCGCGTCCAGAAAACTTTTAGCGACACAGACAAGTTGATGTTTAATACATTTTTGCAGACGATCATTCCCTTTTTTGATGGAGCGAGGAGGCATTCAGATACACAGGAGGGGTTTGAAAATGAGATTTTCATCCTTCATGATCTCATTGGAAGATCGGGTCGTGCGGGTCAATCACTAGACTCAAAATTAACATCACTGAAACAAAACAAAGTTTTGGGTAATGAGATAGATTTCAGCAAAATGCTTGATGAATTAAGAGAAGATGTAAACAAGCTCACTCGTGAAACCAATAGCGCCTCCATTAAAACAAGCGTGGACGTTCGTGATCATTTGCATCAGGGCTTGGTTGAGGCTTTTAGTGTCGCGACGGGTCAACTTGCTCATGCCTATGGTGTTGGTTTTGCTTGGCAATTAAACCCACCGCAAATCGGTACGGCGTTTCCGTTTGAATTCAGACTCGCGGTTTTCAGCATTGTTGTAGAAGCCGCTCACAATGCTATCCGAGAGGGACATGCCAATATCGTCAATGTCACACTTGCTCAGGACACAAAATTTCTTAGCATTGTGATAACAAACGATGGACTTACTTGGGATCCACTACAACCTGGAAGCAGATATAGTGAATATGGAATTAAGTCAAAACTGAAAATAGCACGAGAGACTATGTTTGCAACATCCGAGTGGGATGATACTGGAAACAAGCTGACAGTGCAGATTCCACTTCTGCCATTTTTGAGTGGAAAGGATCCCTATGAATAAGAAACGTGTACTAGTAGTGGACGATGAACCTTTCGCTCGAAGCGGGGTTTGCGCAGAGCTACTAAAGGTAGATGATTTTGATATCAAAGAATGCGGAAATGTCGAAGATGCATTGGAATTATTGCGAAAACATACTGATTTCTCGCTTGTATTAGTGGACCTTCGTCTCCCGGAAACTAGACAGGCGGAAGCAGAACATCAAGTATCGCCTGGAGCCGGGGCCGCACTACTTCGGAGAATATCCAATGATTTTCCCTTTGCAAGTAGAAATCTAGTACTTTATACTACTAAAGGAGCCATCCCAGATGTAGGTGATATGCAACATGTTCTAAGGGCGGGCGCCTCTGCATTGGCTGCCTTTTCCGGTGTTTCAAAGGAAAAGGTTTTCAATGATCTAAAAGCCATAGTGAACGGGGAGTGGATAGTCCACGCTCCTTTCAAGAACACGGGAATTGTAGCAATCGATCCCGAAAATGAATGCCCGTTTGATCAAGTTGAGTATTATTGCATAAGACTCATTGCAGAAAACCGAGGCAAGAAAGGGGCAGCAGAAAAATGGAACGAAGAAAGAAGTCAAGAAATACCATTAACCGAGCACATAATAGACGATCTCTTGGAGGATATCTATGCTCGCATGGCCGAAGAGTACGATGATTTTTATGAACTGGGTAGGGATGCAAAACAAAGAAGATTGTCAAAGTGGTATCACGATGATGCAGTTCCGCGTTATGGTCGGGCTGTGCCAGTAGATTACGTTTCCAAAAATAAACGCACAAAGAGTCGCTTAAGCACTGAAAACAAGGCTAGATCGAATCAACAATAGTTTTGGCAGGGCTGGTGAATGATATTTGATCCAGTTCAATATATTCCTGGAGAACATAAGAAAACCAAAAATATGTAAGCGGATTGCTCTCCTTCTTAATAATGTACATGTGGTAATTTAGTACCGCCATTTTACACGTCAGTAATGAATTATGGTAACTACATTCTTGGCGCACAAAAAGGATTTTAACATGAAAAATAGCAATAATATAAGGGCGGAGAACATGCTAAAATGGTGATATGCGTTTTCAGATTGCGTTTCTCCTTGTAGGCATTGGGATTACCATTGCTTTTGCGCTTCTTCCTATTGGATTTCCTGAAATGCCACATTCGCTAATTGTTGCGGGTATATTATTCGGTATTCTTATTTCTCTTACTGGGTTGGTCATGCTAATTTTGCCCCAAAAATCCAAGAATATTCTTATCATACCGAGCGTTATAAAAAATGGACAATGGGTGAGTGCAAGAATAATTAACCCTCTAAATAAAGTAATAGAATGTTATTGCATATGGAGAACAATAGAGATAAATGGAAAAATAAGAGACGATGTAAAACAATACATAACATCACACAGCACTAGAGTATCATGGTCTGGGGGCGATACAAACGGGGCTACCGAGGGAATTAAGCATATTGACGACGAGGGAATATTGAATATAGCGACCCCAACTAATGCGGGGCTTAAATTTGAGACCGCTAAAGGAGGACGGGAGTTTGGACTTGATAAAGATTACGGAAAAGGGGAATATAAAATTGGTTTTGAATTGAAATATAGGCCTCTAGGTGAAGGAGAATTTCAATCTAAGTTATTTGATGTAAATTTCAGTTGTTGGATAGAGCCAAGAAGAATAGTAAGAGTTTTTAGCGAAGGCGATGATAAATTTGAAGATGTTGACATTATAATATGTGAGGTTGGCCCTCAACTATTTACCGGCAATAATCAGGTTTTATGTTTGTATTTAAAGATTATTCGAGAAGAAGATTGAATAGGCATTTGAAGGATATTATGATGGTCGCACTTGCTGGATTTATCAGGGAGCGATTAAATAAGTCTGTGTATTTCCTATTCCCCAAGAGGGAAATATAACGGTTCAATCTTTATTATCGTGGAGAGAAAACAAGAAAGATAATCTTGAAGGTATTTATTGAATATGGATTTGTAAATAAAAAATCAGTGGCTTACAGTATCGGAAAAGAAATCTATGAAACAGTAGGATTGAAAATGTCAGAATTCCATTGTGAAAAATACAAAGACATTGAGTTTGAAACGTATCCTCTGATAAAAGTCTTTTCCCTTTGGAAAAAAAAACCGAAAATATTTAGATACTTTCCATATTGGACTGCACAAAAAGTTACTTTTGTAGTGAAGATAAAATCAGAGACTAATCAAAAATTGCTCTCTGATATTCCCATATTTTCAAAGCCAAGTGATTCTTCCTTTTTTGAAAGAGTAGAAGTTGGAGAGCATTGTAGATTAGAAGAAAATGGGAGGCAAGCGAGAATACTTACAGACGGCCTTCGTGGTTCATATGTTTTGAAATATTATTTTGGAAGCCCTGCAACAAGCGGAGCAAAAGAAATTGTTGAACTTCAAGGCAATTGGAAAGATAAAATTTGGTTTATTGTTTTTGGTTTAGTTGGTGGTTTTATTGGAAGCCTGATTGTTTTTGTTCTTGGAGTGATGTTTGAACTTATAAAAATTAATCCGTATTGGGAAGTGTGGATTAATCGCTAAAAAGGTCTGTTTGTCAAGTATGTAGTTACCAGAATTATTTATACCGACACCTTCCCCCCACCCCCCACCTAAATCCCCTATTATCCGCAACCGATGACCTGGTTGTTCCTCTACGCGTTCGCTCTCAGCCTGTACGATCTGCGCACGCGCCGCATCCCGAATTGGGCAACCCTGCCGTTGATCGTGGCGGGATTGGCCGCGCATTTCCCCGGTTCTCCCGATGTCTGGTTTGCCAGCATCGGACTGTTCCTCGTCTGGTCAATCGGCTGGATGGGCGCGGGGGACGCCAAACTCTGGATCGCCCTGCTGTGGGCATTGCCGGTGGAGATGTCAAGCCGGGCGCTTCCCTTGATGTTCCTTGCATTCTTTGTCACTGGTCTTCCTCAACTCGCGTGGAGACTGATCCGCAAGCGACCCGTCACCAACCTTCTCACCCCTAGTGCATGGCGCACGATCCCCTTCCTGCTGTTTTGTTGGTATGTACACTGACCTGTTCCGCGCCCTGCTCAACCGCAAGAACGCACGTGAGCATCCCATCCTGTCTGCTTTGACATACGCCTTCTGTCCCGCTGCGGCCTATTGGTGGAAGGCCGGCGCAGACCCGGTTCCACCTTTTGATCCTGTCTGGCAATCCCTGCATGACCTAACCTCCGACGGAACGCTCCTCGATCATCTCACCCGCTATGAATTCAGCGGATTGATCGAGGAGATTAGGAAGTATGTGGAGGAGGTTAAAGCCTATCGCGCGCTCCATCCCATTCAAGCACCGGAACTCATGCCCATCTTTCGCGGCGGATCTATCCCCAGCAGAATGCGCTTCGGTTCGCAGAATGCGATCGCTCATCTCGGCAACGATTGGCGCAACCTGTTTATCTACATCCGCACTTGGGCATTTCTCTCACAGGATTGGCGGCGCGGCATAGGTATCTCACCAGATATGGAGTACAGCCTCACTAGCGAGACCGTGGCACTCACCCTGCCGGGCATTCGTCTCCCCGTCCAGTTTGAGACGTGGGTTTGGAAAGTGTCGGTCGGGCATGTGAAGGAAACCCGCATCGGTCTGCTGACTCAAAACAGGGAACAAGATCCCTTGCGCTTCGCGCTCCTGGCACGTTGCAGCCCACTGGGAGATCAACCCTGGCCGAACACCCCGCTCATCTTCGCCCTGGACCGCGAGAGCGGGGAGGTCAAAAACCATGACCCGACTTTGGAAGATAAAGACCTGGAACCTCTTGTGTCCTCCCTGGCGGCTCTCGCCAAAAAGGGACCACATCCTCCCTTGAACGCCCTACATCATCCTACTACCTGCCGAACCTGTGGATACCAAAACTTATGCTTCGACAAACACACCATCTCCCCGCATGCCCTCGCCCGCCTATGAAAAAAGCCCGACCCTTCATCCTGCTCTTTCTGTTTCTGGGATTCGTCTCGTTGAGTTTCCTCGGGGTGGCTGTCCGCCCGGCGCAGGCGCTCAGCGCGCCCTATGATACGACTCCCACGCCCACCCCCTCGCCGACCCCAACTCCTGGTGGCGGCGGGACCAGCATCACCGAGATTTTCTATCATCTAGTCTTCCCTGCCGAGACGATCTCCGAAGCCCTCGCCAGCATTTTCAACAAGGCTGTGGAGACCGAGATCAACGCCATGAGTGAGGAGGTAGCGCGCTGGACGAGCGTGATTGGCGAGATCATCCAGGCTCCCAGCCAGGGCGATTACAGCAAGGTCGCCCAATCCAGCCTGCCGGTCGCGGCCGCGCTCGCTCCGGCCTTATTCCTCCTGCGCTTGGCGCTCTATCACTGGGGACGACTTCTCGGCGATGACGATACCGGGTTGCGCGTGGTGGGGGACTGGGTTACAGCGGGCGCGCTGGCTGTGGCCGCAGGTCCACTGCTCGATCTGATCGTTCAACTCGGATGGTGGATGGTGGGTAAGGTGATCGGCGAAACCGCCGCGCTTGCCGTGGAGTTTGTTCAATCCACCACCGCCACCTCCGCGACGTTGGGGCTGTTGAACCTGACCTTCCTCGGCAGTTTGATCTCCATCGCTTTGGCGTTGGGATCATTGATTGCCATTGGCGGAATGTTGTTCGCCTTCGCCTCCGCCAATGCCGTATTGTTTATTCTGGCCGTGCTCGGTCCGCCACTTGCAATCGCCAGTACATTACCCCAGGTGACCTGGTTGCGCTCCCTGTGGTTGAAGGCCGTGATAGTGATCGCACTTCTGCCCGTGGTGGCAGGTGGAATCTTCAAGGCTGGTTTGGCCGCCAGTTATTTCTTCGACCAGCAGGGCTTGCTGTCCGCCGTGATCCGGGTGATATGGCTGTGGGGCGCGACAGGTCTCTTGATCTCCATCGCGGGCATCCTCGGCAAGATGACCATCACTACCACTGCCGATGCGGTTGGAAAATTATTCCAGGCGGTGAAGCAGGTCGCTTCCATCGCGGCATTGGCCGCCAGCGGCGTGGGCGCGGCCGAAGGCGCAGCCGCAGGTGGAGCAGGAGCGGCGGGAGGAGCGGCGGCAGGCGGCGCCACCGGCGGGGAAGCCGCCATGAGTCATTTGGGCAGCGCCGGACAACTGACCCAACGCGCCGGGATCTTCGAAGCCTTGGGATTGAAAACTCCGGCCGCATACAACCGCTCCCAAGCACACGAACACGAACTCGCCGCGCGCCAGGCCGAACTGGGCGAACGTATGCAACGATTCGATGGTGCACAGACGCAGACCCAAACGGACTATGGTTTTTCCCCGTCCGTGAACAGCGCCATTCAATCCAACTTCAGCGGATCGCACGATGATTTTCAACGCGGCTTTGATGGCCTGTCTCCGCATATCTCCTCACAGGGTTTCGATCCGAACGTCTTTGCGGCGCAATATCCTGAGGCCACTGCCCACATGGTACAAGCCTATAACGATCACCCGGAAGACATCAACGGCGCTCAAAATCCGCTCTATCGCGCCGCCCAACTGGGCAATGCCGGACAGATTCAGCAGATGCTCACCTTCCGTTCCAATCAGGAAGACGGGAACGCATGAGCCTGTCCGAATCCTTCGCGTTGGTTTCGTTCACGCTTTTCAGTTTCGCCGATCTGCGTTATCGCCTCGTCCCGGGCATCGAGTGGTTCCTGATCGGGACGATCCTCCTGACCTTTCCCTCCAACCCATTGCAGAGCGGTTTGATCCTGCTGGCGTGTGGTTGGGGCGTGCTCCAAAATCTTTCCGGCTGGTTGGCGATTCCATTATTGTTCTATCCACCTGCCTGGCCGGTGCTGCTCACCGGTTATGGGTATCGCAAAGGCATGATCGGCCGCGCGGATCTACTGGCGATTGCAGGTTTGGCCTGTCTCTTTCCCCTGCCTGCAGTGCTGCTGTCCCTGCTTGGCTTGGAGTTATGGCGGAGGGTTTGGATTCGCAGACGAAGTGGTTCGATACCGGCATTGCCCGGAATGTTACTTGGATTGCTCGTCTTCTTACTGTTTCGAATAATCCTGTAACCAAAACAAGAGATTCTCTCAAGTCATGAGTTTTTACACGAGGTGACGCAGGTGAAGAATATCCAGGTGCCGACGGAGGAGTGAAGAGAGTGGATGATTAGAGAATAGAGAGTAGTGCGTGTGGCGTATTGCGTAAGACCTCCGAGGGTGGCTCGGAGGCCTTCATGTGAAAACTGTCTGTTCTGAAATTTCGTTATGAATGCATTTTTCTAAAACGTGTTTGATACACGATGTTGTCTCGGAACAAAATCCACGAGATATATCTTTCTACTAAATCTTCCAGTTGCTGTGTGTCTTCTTCTCCAACTGAAACTGTAAGTTTTATGTTTGGGTTGCCTCTGTGAAGAAGAGAGTTTCGGATTTTGTTGAACTTTCCAAACGCTACAATATCGTTTTCGTATCCATTCAGTTTTGCTTCATTGGCAAGGGCTTCAAAACGAAGAGCAAGACCTGGCTGGTGCAATTTTTCAAGGTGCTCAAGATAGGCTAACAGTTCTTCTTTTTCATCTTCGTTACTGTTTGAAATTAGAACTTTAATCTTGTTAAATCTCTTCTCCTGTTGGTTGTCTGTAATGTCGTCTTTACTTACCTTTCCAAGAGCGATTTCCAACGGTGTAAACAAGGCAAGGAATTTTGAAACTCCATCTCTTTCAGACCAAGCGCGAAGAATCCATCTAAAAACCGCAATCGCAAATTCGTGTGCTGAAGGCTGAGCTTTCTCTACTCCTTTAAAAGTATTTTGGATAGCTTCTACACCTGTCGGTTTAAGACTTAATTCTTCCAGCATTTGAAGCCATGAGCCTGTAATTCTGTATGCCCAATCTTCCTCATCTCTGATCGCAAATACGTTTTCGTTTATCAATTCAAGAACAAATTGCGGATGAAAGCGTAATCCAATAATTCCAGCAACCAAGGCGGCAATATTTCTAAAATTGCTGATATCCTTTTCCGCCAATTTGATAATTTCATTATGTGCACCTGACTTCTTATCATTGTGGAACTTCTCTGATAACTCTGTAGGAACCTCAATACTTTTGATGCATTGGATTTCTGTGAAAAAGTTTCTTGGATAGTCTGAATCTGCTGGGTTTTTGAAGTATTGCCACTTTCCCATTGGAGAAATACCATCAGGAAACACATACTTCCCACTGTCGGATGATATTACTATACCCCTTCTTGGCCGATGTCCGATATAAACCATGACATCGTAACCTTGAATGCCAAACCCAAATTCCAATTCTTCTCTATCGGAAAGAGAGCACCCGATTGAATCATAAAGTCGGCGATACCCAACGCGTTCTATAGCCATAATTTTGTGGTTTTAGGGATTAATTTTGAAGTTCTTCAATATCAACAAATTGCTGTTGTGGTGGAGGTAATTCCAAAGGCTTTTTTCCAGGTATTCCTCTAATTAGAGATCGTAACTTGTGATCAATCACGCCAATGTCAATAAACAAAGATTTGTAGACTTTATACCGTTTTTCCCAGACTCTCCTATGGGATGAAATCTCGGTTTTCAATTCTTTCCCTAAATCAATCAATTGGGTTGCCAAATCATTGACCTTGTTTGAGTAGTCATTGCTAGAAAGGAAATCATAGACCTGTTGCACCGCTTTCGATTTCGCCTCATTTGAAAGACGAAGCATGTAAATCCTGACCAAACTATCTCGGAGGGTTTGAGTAATGGGCTCAAGACTGACAGGGCTGATTACAAAAACCGTTTTCTCGACAAAATAGAATTGTTTCTTCGACGGAAAAACATTTGTAACTAATACTGCAAAATCAGCGCCGCGAACACGCCGAGCAGTTTTTGCTTGGTCAATATGCTTTTTATCGAAAACCTTTACCTTTTTGCATTCGTAGACAATTATTCCAATTTGCTGTCCTTGCTCAATCACAAACTGGAGAATGTCGCCGCCTTTTCCTGGATGCTCAAATCTGTCGTGCGGAAATAGTTCCTGCAATGTAGCAAGCAATTTGCCTTCTTCGAGCAAGCCTTCGATTTGCGGAGTAATTCCCTTTTGGATTTGCTCTTTCAATTTCTTGATTTCGGCATTTGCCTGTTGATATTTATCGGCGGATAATTTCAGGCTCTTTTCGAGTTGAGCCATTTTGTTCTTGGTTTTGGTAATCTCAGCCTGTTGTTTCTTGAATTCCGCCTCCTGTTTTTTGAGCTGAGCCTTTTGTTGCTCTATACCTTTAGCAACCCCCTCTTTGACTTGGGCTTGCATTTGTTTCTTTAGAGACGATTCGACTTGCTTTCGTTGTTGTTTCAACCGTCGCTCTGCAAGAGCCCGTTCTTTCTTAATGGCTTGGTCTGTCTTTTTTGCCTGATCGGCTAATGCCTTTTTTGTCTGGGCGCGCAACTTTGCCTGTTCGGCTTTGAAGGACTGCTCCTTTTCTCGGAGTTTCTTCCGCTCTGCTTCAACTATTTGCTTATTCTTCTTGGCTTGCTCTTTTAACTTCTTTTGCTCGGCTTCTAGGTGTTTGATATGCTTTTGCTTCTCGTCCCACAATCCCAAAGCCTTGTCGTATTCCGTTTGAGTGAGTGGTTTTCCGCAAACAGGGCAAGTGAGAGAATTTTGCTTTGCCATAGTTTTACCCTCGCATGTTAACGATTTGTTGCAAGTTTATGAAAGTATACCTGCATTTACAATTTATCTCAGAAGCGATCTTGCACTGAGCGATTGTGAACAGAGGAGATTTCATTTTGCCCACCAAGGTGGGCGATTGCCAGAATTATACAACTCAATAGCGACAGACGAACCCCTCCCTTTCCGCTAACAGAATATCATGCCCCCATGCCGCGCTCCGGAACCTTGGGTAACCCACAACCATACACTCCCTTTGGTGTCTTCGCTGGCCTGCCCTTCTGGGGCGGCGGCCTCACCCTATTAGCCGCAGCGCCAGGATTGGGTAAGACCTCCTGGCTGCTGCGGATGGTCTTCGATGCCGCATCCATTCACATTCCCGCCGCGATTGGTTGTTACGAACACACCCCCGAGGAACTGCGTTACCGCCTCTTCCTGCAAGTGGAAGCCATGACCTGCGGTCCCCACCTGCCCGCGCCGCGCACACAGGTGGAACGCAAACTGGCGAACGCCAGCGAGTCTGTTTTGTTGTCTTTGAACTCGCAGGAAGATACCGTGCGCGGATTGGAGGCCACGCTCTTGCATGATTACGCCTTTCCCGTGCAAGGTCCCACGCTCGTAGCCGTTGACTATCTCAACCGCGTGCCCGTGGTTGGCTTGACCGGCATGATGAGCGAGAACGGACGAAGCGGTGAAGCTGCAGCCTCCCTGCGTGAACTGGCGCGTCGTCACGGCTGGGCGGTCATCGCCGCGGCCGCGCTGAAATCCGATTCTTTTGAAACAGTGGAAGACTTGTCCGCCCTGCTTGGCGACGAACGCGTCCCGTATGAAGCCGATCGCGTCCTCGTGGTTCAGCGTTGCGGAAAGGTGCAGTCATGCGACTGCGTACCGCTTGAAGTTGTTACGCTGAAAGACCGTACCGGTCCAACGCGCCGCTGGCCAATGCAGTTCTGGGGTGCGCGTTTTTATCCCGCACTAGAATCCGAATTTCACCTGCACGAAGCGATGGTAATGGAATGAGCGCTTCCATCATTCTGGAATTTCTGCGCCAGGGTTGGCTGGCCTTGGCAGGCGCGTTCCTAGCTTTTGCCTTGCTGGCAGGGATGGCGCAGATTCTGCGCATCAGTTCGGCTGGTGTGGCAGGCGCGAATTTATGGGTTTGGCAATCCGTCTCGGCGTTGGTCTCGATCCTGGTCTTGAGTCTGTTTGCCTTCCTCGGCATTCCCCAAATCGTGCAAGCATTGCAGCATTCCCTGCCAGGCGCCGCAGGCTGTGGACCGATCAGCGTGCTGGGGCAATACGCCTCTGACCTGATCGGCGGGTTGGTCGCGGTGCGCATGCTCAAGGCCACTTTCATCTCCGTGTTATCCGCCTCCATCGGCGGGACATCCACCTTTTCCCAGGCGCTGATCGAATGCGGTGAGGCGATCTTCGGCATGTTGATCGCAGCCGCCGCCATTCCGCTGGCGGCCTGGTTTCTCGGAACTTGTTGATCCTCGAAAGGAGATTTCGATGTTCGATCCCATTATGGAACAAATCCTTGCTATTGCGCGCGATGCCTGGGCCTTCCTCGCCGGGCTGTTGATCGTGGTCGCCCTGCTGGGCGGCCTGTATTACGTGTTGCAGGGCACGGCAGGCGCGGCCTTCGGCGGCAGCCGCATGACCTCGATGGCCATCATCGGTGCAGTGGGCTTGGTGATCCTGGTCTTGTTCGCCTTCCTGTTCCTGCCGCAGATAGGCGAAATGCTCAAGAACTTTCAACCCAATCCGCCCTTCTAAATATGTTCAACGACCGCGATCTCGGCATCCTCGGCGCAGGCGCCTTACTCGCCGTGTTGAGTCTATTCCTGCCCCTGTCCTTCGCAGGCAAGGTGGTGGTGGGCTTTCTGGTGTTGGTGGCGTTCATGGCGCTGGCTTTGTTACGCCTCGGTCCGGACCGCGTCCCGCCCGAGATCTGGTTGATGCGTCGATTCCGTTATTCGATGCAGACGCGGCAGTATGTCAACCAGCAGGAAGCGTCGCGCAGGGCACAACCCACGCAAACATCTGTACCGTCAAATAAGAAAGCCCACCCACCCAAAGTAGAACGTTCAACGCCGATCCCATCCGTTCCCGTTCTGCGCCCGCTGGATCTGGCTTGGAACGAAATCGGAGTCTATCCCCTGCTCACTGCTTTTCTGGCGGTGGTGGGCGTGTACTTCGCCGTCTGGCTGGCGCAGGGTGGCGCGCAGGAATTATCCATTTGGTTTCAATAGGAGAGATATGAGCACGTTATTGGCATTGATCGCTGCGTTGGCGTTGGCCGCCATTCCTATCGCGCTTGGCTGGCGGCGCATCGTAGATGAAGCAGGCATGGCGCGTGCGATGGGCATTGCCCAACCGAAGAAACGCTTCGACCCTGAGAAGTTTGCGCGTCAGACCGGAACCGGCCTAGCCTTCAACCAGATCGCATATGGCTTTTTGGCTTGGGTGGGAGGCGGGTTGGCAGGCGGGATATTTCTCGGGATCTTTCCCGCCATCCTATTCGCCATAGCGGGTGGCTTGTTGTATGCCGGGACCTTGTCCGATAAACGCCAGGAATTTCGCCTGCGCCAGGCCAAGGACATCCTGCGCGGCCTGGGTGTAGTGGAGACTCTGTTGTCGCAGGGCAAGCCGCTGGGTGATGCGTTGGATGACGCGGCGCAAGCCGTGGGTCCGGATGGGAGAATGGTTCTCGGCGATCTGGTGATCCGCCTGCGCACCGCGCCCGCGGATGAGGCCGCACTGGCGGTGCGCGAATGGACAACCGCCTGGGACAATCCCGCCGTGGACATTGTAGCGACCTCTCTGCTGGCTTCGCTCGAAGGACGCATCGAGATCGGACCCTTGGTGGCTTCTTTGCGTAAGACTCTTGGTACTGTGGTTGAAGTTCTTTCGCGCGCCCGCGCCGCGGCCAAGGGTGTGGAATGGCAGGCGCGTTTCCTGGCGCTCTTTCCCCCGGCTGTCTTGGTGGTGATCGCCATCACCACGCCGGAAACGGGCAGGCTATATTCCGCCAATCCATTACTGCTTGCACCCGTGATCCTCGGCTCCGGCATTTCGTATTGGCTCTCCATGCGCATGATCCGCAACGGCTTGTCCATCGAGGCCTCGATGGGTTTGCAAGCCGGGGGTCAGGGCGAGATCCGTCTGGATCGGCTCGGTCGCGTACTGTGAAATTCCTTTCGCGTCTCCTGGTTTTCATCCTGATCCTGCCCTTCCTGTGCGGCGTGGCAATGGTGGTGGGCTACGTGTTGTTCATTGTCCTCACCATCCCGCAACTGCCTGCCTGGGCGCAACCTGCGGCTTACGAGTGGCTGTTCGATATTCCGCAATATGCCGAGACCAGCGACAACGGCTCGTATAGCGGTTCGTCCCCGGCAGGTCCGAGCGCGGTACCGTGGGATGGGTACGTTGGGCCGGGCGCTGATATCCACGGCGTGCCGTTGTACGGTCCGCTCCAGCATTGGAGCACGTGGTACGACAAGCCGCTACTGGGTTGTGTGTTCCATGATTCACGCTATCAGACTCACACCGGCGCGGACTTCCCGGTGAACGAAGGTACGCCTGTCCACACCACGCTGGCGGGGAAGGTAGTCTGGGCTGGGCCGAACGGTCCGTGGGGCAATCTGGTGGTGGTGGAGAACAACGGCTACCAGGTCTGGTTCGCACATTTGAGTGCCATCAGCGTGTCGGTGGGCGACATCCTTGAATACGGCGACGTGGTGGGTTTGAGCGGCAACACCGGCAACAGCACCGGCGCGCATCTGCATTACGGTATCAAGCAGAAGACGGGAGAGGATACTTATGTCTGGCTCGACCCGCAGATGTTCTTTACCGAAGATGAAGTCATTTATATCGGGTGTGGAGGCTGAGCCATGACCGTGCGTGTTTGCGATGCCACTTTTTCAGATTGGGTCAGCCTGCCGTTTCGTGACGGCTGGACGGATACTTTCATCATCCAGATTTCAGCACAAGCATGTCTTCCGCCGTTTGTGTACGAAGATCCCTTGAAGCGAATTGCATCGTACCTGGTGCGCAAACGCAGAAGCGCTTCCATCTGGGTGCAGGTGGACGCCCCCGGTGAATGGTATGCCTTGGAGTTACGATCTGCTCTGGAAGGTTTGAAACTGCCGTATGCGGTGACGCGCGCTGGGAAACAACTGGACTGGATTGATTTTGACAAGCCACCCTGGCTGGATTATCGTTCATCCGAGCGACCGCCAGCCGTTCCCGAGAAACCGCATGGCCTTTCTCCGGATGCGATCCGATGCTTGCAAGCTCTTGCACGGATGGGAAAGGGAGATGAGGATGAAATTGCTTCCCTGACCAGGCTTGCTTTGAATGATGTGAAATCCATCTTTGTTCATCTCTCCAAAGCGCAGTATATTGTTCATAAGATTGGCGAGAAGATTCAGCCGGGCAAGCCTGTGCAGATGGATCAGTTTCCACACTGGCACCTGCGCCGCAAGGGAAAGTCTCTGGCCTTTCGGCATTGGAATATCCCCGCGGGTTTTCCATTTGAGGCGTATACCGAAGCCAACCAATATCTGATGGAAACCCCACACCATCACCGCTCGCGTCTCTGGCCGGACTGGTTGCGCTCCGCCTGGCCACAGGCAGAGATCTGGACCGGCTGGTGCGAGGTGCCCATTCCTGAAATATCGGTCTTGCCGGATGCATTGGCTTGGGGAAGAATCCAAGGCTATGAAACACTCTTTTGGCTGGAGGTGGGGGACACACACAAATCAAAAGAAGAGATCGAAGCCAACACTGTGACAAGAATGAACGAAGCCTTGAAACTGACCAGGCGCACGGGGATGCGTCTGATCTATACCCAACTCAGCACGAATTGGGTGCACGAGGCCGCGCGTTGGGCTTGTGTGAATTTAGAACCGGATGTGGCGGTGGTGATGGGAGACCAGCGGAGGGTGGGAGAATTGCCGATAATGGAGTGGGGAAAGCTCACAAAAAAATAAGAAGGCAAGATTATTTGGATGCGTGAGCATCCTGCTTGGCCGCGCCTGAGGCAATCCGACTCCGGCGTAGGAAACGTTCGATGGCCTGTACTTTCTGTTTTAGATGTCGGATTCGGCTTTCCATCTCATCGATCATGGCGGCGATCTCAGACGGATCGGTTTGGATCTTGTAACCGGCCCTGCCCGAGGTTGACACGATTGGAACGCCCAGGTCGCGCAACCGTTCGATCCCTTTGCGGATTTTGCGGTCATGGGTGTTATTGCCGAGATTGTGTCCCGGCTCCTCCCCAAACACTTCCCGGATCAATTCCGCACGGGTTAATCCCTGGGGGGAGTCCAATAATCGCTGGTGGATCGTACACTGGATCTCATCTAGTGCGCCGGATTCAAGTTCAAGTTGAATGCCTTCGTATTTCAAGGTGTGCGCCATAACAGGTCTCCTTTGCTGGAGACGATGCTACCCAAATGCCAGGAGGGGTGGTGCGCAGGTGTCGTTTGTCGTGGGAGCGTCTTTCAACGGAAAAGGAGGTACTTCTCTTTCACTTCCATCGTGATTTCCAATCGTTGATTCTTTGAGCTTGAGTGGGGGCACAAATAAGAAGAAGCAGGAATGTATGGTTGATGCAATGTAAATCGAATGAATGAGCCTGCACGCCGGGCTTGTGTGAAATTGGAGCCAGATGTGGCGGTGGTGAAGGGGGGGATCAGGGAAGGTTTAGGGAATTGCCGAAGCGGAGTGGGGGAAGGTGATTATCCTGTTTTTCAGAAAACCCGAAGGGATCAAAACTAAAACAACTTAAACCATAGTGCGAATTTGTTACAAGGTATCGCATTCACTATGGAGATGGTTGTCGTGTTCCGTTTCTTGGTTTCAAAGAAACCGGGAAATCCCAACCATGCATAGGAATGACCCCAATACATTTATTAAGGAGAATAGTTGATATTTTCGCGATAAAATCCATTTAGTATCGAATAATCAAACTATCATAAGGGATACCCTTGTCCCAAACCGTTGCTGTATTTCTCCAGTACCTTGCTTTCTTCCTTCGACCCAACTCGAAAGCCCGGACCCAAGTGATGGAGCATGAAATCTCGCGTAAGGAAAGAACGGAATTTCCATGATAGTACGATATCTACAACGCTCGGGGAGTAACCAGTGCCATCAGAATTAATCATCGCTCCTCCTGCGTCCGGAAAAACAGAAGCCTGTATCCAGAGAATCAGGGAAACCCTGTCAGAACATCCACTGGCTCAGATATGGGTTGTTGTGCCGGACCGGTTACAAGCAGCCGCGTTCCGTTATCGTCTGGCTTCGACAGGCGGTGCGATTGGCGCTTATGTTGGTACATTTGGCGACCTATATCGAACCATTCTCGAACGTGCTGGGAACCATTTGCCGGTCGCTTCATCGCCATTTTTACACCGCTTGCTGCAGGAAGTAATTGATCAATCCGTGGGGCAGGGGGAACTTCAGTATTTTGCCCCATTGCAATTGGCGCCCGGTTTCATCCTAGCGTTACGCGACTCATTTGCCGAACTAAAACGCTCGATGATCTACCCCGACCAATTTTTGGAATTCGCGCAAACTGGTACCCAATCTCAAAAAGAATTGGCACTGTTGTACGAACGATACCAATCCCGTCTGCGCCAATTGAATTGGGCCGACCCGGAAGGGTTGAGTTGGCTGGCGGTTGAGGTATTGGAAAATGATTCAACCATTGCCTCGTCAATCCGTCTGCTGATAGTGGATGGCTTTGACTCATTCACCGGTGCACAGCGTCAGGCGTTGAAATTGCTAACTGCTCAGGTCGATCACCTACTGATCACCTACCCTGGCGAAGAAACATCCACACGTCTCGCGCATCGCCGTTTTGTTCAGGGACTCGAAACGCTTCGTCGGGAATTCTCCCCGCAGATCACATCCATCCACATTGCTCCCAACCTGCATACCGATCTTCTACTGATCGAACGTCAACTATTCGAATCGGTGTCCGGTGACAAGCGCACATCTACCACATCCTTTCTGCTGGAGGCGCGTTCCCCAGCCGACGAAGCGCGCGAAGCCCTACGCTGGATCAAGGCACGCGTCATTCGCGACAATGTGCCTTTAACAGACTGCGCCATCTTTGCGCCTAACCTCGATATCTACCGTCCCCTGCTGCGCATGGCTGCTGCGGAATTTGGCATCCCCGTCCATTTCACCCAAGACGAATCGCTCAGTGCATCCCCAGCCATTGCTGCACTCCAAAACCTGCTCCGCCTGCCTGCCCAAAATTTCAAGATCCGTTCCATGTTCAACACCCTGCGTTCTCCGTATTTCGATTTTGGGTTGGACCATCCCATGATCGACCGGCTCGAAACAATCAGTCGCGCGGCTTGTATTGTGGAAGGACGGGATCAATGGGAGGATACCTGGGAGCGACTTGCTCCTGCTGGACATCAGCTGGATTCCGACATCGACGAGGAACGCACGCTGCCCGTACTTCCGCATGGCTCTGCTGCCCAAGTATTGAAAACCACCCTGGGCGGATTCTTTGAACGCGTCACGCCACCCGGCCAAACTCTACCCCATATACACTGGGTGGATTGGCTGGAAAGCCTGCTCGAAGATCTGCAATTCTATGAACATGCCAGCCATGAACGTGACCAACTTGCCTGCGTTGCGCTACGCGAGGCTTTACGCGCCTTAGTTCTAAGCGAGGCAGTGATTGGTGCGCGACAAGTGGACTATGTCCAATTTCTCTCTGATCTACAAGGCACATTGGATGGAGTGATATTGCCCGAACTATCCATACCTGGTCAGCCTGCTTTGCTGGTCGGCAGAATGATGGAGGCGCGTGGGATTCGCTTTCAAGCGGTAGTGTTACTCGGATTATCTGAGGGCGTTTTTCCTGAAGTTGAACGCGCCGATCCGTTCCTGGATGAAAATTTGCGTCGGGAACTGGGGCTCGAATTACGCCTACAGCGCGAGCAGGCCGGCCTGTTCTATCAGGCAGTCACCCGCAGCGACCATCACCTGCTGATCACGCGTCCCTATCTTTCCGAGGATGGCGAAGATTGGGAACCATCCCCATTTTGGAAGGCGGTTCAAAGCCTATTCGATGAATCCGCAGTTGTCAGGTTCCGTCCGGACGATCCCCGCCTGCTGATCAATGCCGCATCCACACAGGAATTATTATTCTGGGCGGTGCGCCGCAAGGGACTCCCCAAACAGTATGTAGAATTACAGCCTCGCTGGGAGGCTCTGCGCAGGGCACGCGAGATCGTGCGCGCCCGGCGCGCCAGGGAAGCGGCCAGTCCATACGAAGGAAATGCCGAAGCGATTGTAAATGCTCTTACAGCGCGTTATTCCCCTAGTCAGGTTTGGAGTGCATCGCGCCTGGAAGCCTATGGCACCTGCCCGCACATGTTCTACGTGCGCGTTGCGCTCGGATTGGAATCCGTCAGCACGCCGGAATTGGGATTGGATACTAGCCAGATTGGCTCGCTCCTGCACAAAATATTGGAAGGGACGTACAAATCCGCCGATGATCCATCGAATGTGGAGTCGGTTCTAAAAACATTACCCGATCTGGCGAAACAGGTGTTTGCGACTGCCCCGCAGGATTATGGCTTTCGTCCCTCGCCGTTGTGGAATGTGGAACAGGCGCAATATTTGGCGGCACTAGAAGCAACCATCCGCGCCATCGCAGACGAGACAGGCTGGGTTCCCTTTGCTTACGAACAAACCTTTGGTCTGCACGGGAATCCCCCACTCCAGGTCAATCTTGGCGGCGAAGCCTTGCTCATGCACGGCGTGATAGACCGCTTGGATCGCAATGAGCGCGGTGAAATTCGCGTGGTGGATTACAAGACCGGTAGCAGCCATCTTGGGCAGAATGACCTCAAGGATGGCAGGCGTCTGCAATTGCCGCTGTATGCGCTGGCAGCGCGTGACGCGCTCGGATTGGGAAATCCTGTGGATGGTATGTATTGGAAGATCCTGGCAGCCGAGGCAGGCTCCCTCAAATTGGCAAAATTCAAGTCCGAGGGCGGACAGGGTGTGGAGGTTGCTATTCAAACAGCCAAAAGGCATTTGCGCAGGATCATCACTGGCATCCGTTCAGCCGACTTTCCGCCCGTACCACCCAAGGGGGGCTGTCCTGCGTACTGTCCCGCCGCACAGTGGTGTTGGCGGTACGAGGCAGGTTGGTAAACCATGACAAAATCAATCGCTGAACGTGTGGTTGAAACCTTTGGGCTGACTCCCGCGCAAAAAGAAGCTGCCTTGGAGCGCGGGCGCGATGTCGCTGTGACCGCCGGCGCTGGCAGCGGCAAGACGCGTACCCTGGTGGCGCGCTATGCCAGTCTACTGGCGGACGGACTGCTCCCGCGCCGCGTGGTGGCGATTACATTTACTGAAAAAGCCGCGCGGGAAATGCGCTCGCGCGTACGCGATGCCCTGCAGGTGCTTGCCTCCAAGGCGGAGTCCGCGCCTGAAAAGGAACAATGGCTTTCCCTAGGTTCGCAATTGGACTCTGCCCGCATCGGAACCATCCACAGCCTGTGCGCCGAAATCCTGCGGGCGCATCCCGCCGAGGCCGGTGTTGATCCGCGCTTCGATGTGTTGGATGAGGGCCTGTCCGCGGCGTTGTGCGCAGAGGTGGTCGAGGAAACGCTTTCCACACTGGTTGGCCAGCCGCAATTTACACTGCTCTTCCAAGTGTTCGAAACACGGGGCGTGCAGACTCTGTTGGAGACGTTGCTGGGGCGCCGATTGGAAGCGCAGGAAACGTTCAACCAAAACATGGACAGCGAACACCTGATCCGCCAAATCCTTTCGGAACGGATGAAATCGCCGTCTCTCATGGAACCCATCGCTGAGTTGCGTCATATCCCCATCTCCAGCCTGATGAATAACGAGGGCGACAAGTTCGGTGAAATGGTAAAGGCGCTTCTCCTTCTTTGGGATCTGGCAGAGGCAGCATTGGAGAAAGGAGATGCGATCGCCTGCGCGGAGAGTTTGTTCCAGGCGCGCCGGACAAAAATGAGCGGGACGGTCGGCAAGAAAGGTAGCGCACTCAAGGATACGGTCGCTGCCATCAAAGAGGCCTATGATGAATTGCTCGATCCATTGATTGGCGGTTCGGATTCAAAAGATACACCGCCCAGCCGGGAAAGTGAAGCGCTGTTCGCGGAACTTCAACCGTTGGTTCGATTCGCCTTTGAGTTTTTGCACAATGCCTACCGGGAGCGCCTACGTCAACGGCAGGCGCTCGATTTCGATGATCTTGAGTACGGAGCCATGCAATTGTTGAAACGCGCCGACATCCGTACCCACTGGCAGGCCGAACTGGATTCCCTGCTGGTGGATGAATTTCAGGATACCAACGCCCGCCAGCGTGAAATAGTACAAGGGTTGAGCGGCGCACCTGGACGGTTGTTTGTGGTCGGCGACGCCCGCCAGAGTATTTATCGTTTCCGGCGTGCAGATGTGACCGTATTCCGCGCTATCCAGAAAAAGGTAAGCGATGAAGGCGGCCTAGTCAAGAATCTGGATATTACCTACCGCGCCCACGACCCGCTCCTGTCTGCCACCGGGGATCTGCTCGCGGACATCATGGGGACCGAAGCCGATCCTGCGCGCCCATACTACGTTCCGTTTTCGCCACTGAATGCTGATCGAAAATTGGTACCGGATCATCTGAAGGAACCACATGTGGAAATCGTGCTCGGCGCGGGAGAGGATACTGCTTCTGCCCGGCCTGTCGCGGCGCGGGCGTTAGCCACCCGCTTATTGGAACTCAAGGAAGCCGGCCAAATCCGCACTTGGGATGATGTGACCCTGCTTTTCCGCGCTTCGACCGGATACATTCATTATGAGGACGCCTTCGAGGAAATTGGCATTCCGTTTGTGACTGTCTCGGGGCGCGGCTTCTACAACCGTCCGGAGATTCGGGATGTGCTCAACCTGCTACGTACCTTGGCCGATCCAGCTGATGATCTGGCGATGGCCGGTCTGTTGCGTTCCCCGGCATTTGGCCTGACCGACGCGGCGTTGTATCAATTGCGCTGGCAAGGCAAAACGCCCCTTGCCTATTGGACAGCTTTGCAGACCGATCTTTCCCTTCTGAGCGAAGCAGACCATGCGCAAGCCGTGCGCGCCTTGCAAATCCTGAGCATTCTTTTGCCGCTCGTCGATCGCATCCCAGTCGCCGAACTGCTGAAACAGCTGGTGGATCTAACCGATTATCGCGCTATTCTGGCCGCGGATGATTCCTCCGGTAGTGCGCGGCTCTGGCGCAACCTTGACAAGCTCATCGGCGATGCCCAATCCAGTGGACAGGTGAACGTACGCGACTTTCTGCAATACCTTGCCACGCTCAGCGACGCTGGCGCGCGTGAAGGCGAAGCGCCGGTCGAGGCGCAGGGCGCAGTCCGTTTGATGACGATCCACAAATCCAAGGGACTCGAATTTCCATTGGTTGTGCTAGCCGATGCCGGTCGCGACCCGCGCGGCGGAAGCGATAATGTTTACCTGCTACCGGAATATGGTCTATCGTTCAAATTGGAAAATCCCCCGTTGTTATATCGCCTGTCCCGCTGGCTGGACAAACAGCAGAATGAAGCCGAAACGCAACGATTGTTATATGTTGCCTTGACCCGCGCCAAGGATAAGTTGCTCATCAGCGGGCACGCCACGCCGACTCGAAGCGGCAGCGCGATGACCGTTTCTGCATGGATGGCCAACCTTTGTGAGGCCGCAGGTGTGGATGTTCAGGTTGCAATAGATCAGAGTGGAACACCTATTTCAACTAGGACAAAATCCGGTCATGGGATTCGCACTCTGTGCATTTCCAAGAATGCAGGTGAAATCCCCAGTGTGGAACAGGCAGCCAGAGCAACGCTGGAAGAACCCAACCTCGTCTCTTTGTATCCCCCGCTTGCAGTGCCGGTTTCTGCTTCCGTTTCCGAGGATGAACCGGAACCATCCCATCCCTGGCGCGCCACTGGTAGCGGGCAACCTGTGCCCGCTGGCGTTATCGGGCAGATGGTTCACAAGGCTATTGAATTGTGGCTCTTCCCGGATGATCCCCGTGTAATACCTATGTTGGAAGCTGTGGCGCTCCAGGCCGGCCTGGCCGGCGAGGTACAGCGTAGCGAAGCGGTTCGGCGAGTGCGTGAACTGCTCGAACGCTTCCGCATGCATCCCCTATGGGAAGAGATCAATTCTGCGGAGGAACGGCATCACGAACTTCCCTACTCGCGCATGGCAGATGGGCGTGCGGAAGCGGGATACATCGATCTGCTCTATCGAAATACATCCGGCTGGAAGGTTATCGATTTCAAAACGGATATAATTCGCAACGAAGCGGTGCGTACGAAATTGGCAGGACAATATAAAAATCAAATGCTCAGATACGAAAAGGCCATTGAAACACTTGTGGGGCAGGCGCCACAGGTCTACATCTGTTTTCTTGACGATCACGGAAGTCTCAATATCCATCCGATTACTTGACCTCGTTGTTCTGAATTTGTGCCCATATCTATAGCCATGTGTGCACATCAACAAGCCGGTAAATTTTTATGCCCAAACGATCAAAAAAATCCAATCAAGGTTGTTGCCTGGTTTCCCTGGTGATCTGGCCATTCAAGTTGCTGGAAGACCTGATCAATTCAATTATTAATCCACCTGCTGCATCAAAAACCCAATCCCTCCAACAAAGAAACACACTAGTCCGTCCACCAAAGAGAGCCAGCGGCACGGACCGATTTGTCGATGTGACGCCTGGCGGTAGACAGAGGCCAAATACGCCATCCATCGGCGTCACGATTTCGTATGAAAATTCTCACACCAATTTTGTAAAGGAAGCTCAAAAGTTTAGAAGCAAGGAAGGGAAAATCGCCAGCCATGTTCCTTTCAAGTGCTATTGGCCGACATACGGAAACATGAATGGCGGGCAGCAACAATGGTATTTCTATTGGCGGACACAGGTGCGCCTGGGTACGTTTCTTCCCACAGATTTAAGTTATATCTTCGTACATGTGTATGAAATTCTGAACTTGGTGGAAACACCAGACCCTGTTCAGGCGGCGGATCGACTTCGTATCCTATGGATGCGCTATCGGGAGGCCTACCCCAATTTGGATGGGTATCTGGCCGATTGGGGCGGCGATTTACTGGCGGTGAAATCTGGCGGAGTGCATGCCCTGGCTTGGTGGGAAAATCTTCTCGGGATGGATGGTTTGAGAATCCCCGATCCGATCATTAATACCATTGTGGAAAAGGCGATCCGAACCAATGGGTTGGACAAACTTCCCTATAAAATCTGGGCGTTACTCTCCGATTACCAACCCAAAAACAAGTTCTACCAAAGATACAATGCGAACCATTATGTGGATTTGGCCTATGAAAAAGCGATAAAAGTCGCCAACGACTTTTATCTTCAAACATCGCAGAAATCCCTGATCGACCAATTTGTTTCGGATCGTATTCAGAATTATGAAAAACAGGTGTTCACCTCAGCGATTATTGGTTACCCCTGCCCGCGCGTGATCCGCCTCGCAAGTGGGCGGGATTATGCGGGCTCGCCCCGCCTGGCAGCCAATATTACCTCCATTATGAAATACGCTGAGAATCTATTACGGAAACAATTGAAGTTTTCCGCAAAACTTTCCGGCGTTGAACTTCCACCCGAATTGGCAAAAAAGTTAGACATTGTCTTCCAATCTATTAAACCCAAACCTCAAAAACCAGAGCCCATACGCATTGCGCTAGACCCTGGCCGTATCGCAACGCTGCACCAGGAAAGCCAGGTTGTAAGCGAAATGCTGGCAACCAACCAGAATTCCAGTGGAAAAGCATTATTGACGGACTTGAGTGAAATGCGCACGCTTTGGAAACTGCTGAATAATCTGGAACGTCTGATGCTTGCCGGCTTGCTTAGCAAGGAGTTGAACTCATCTTCCGGGATCGAACAGGCGTATGGAGCGACAGCCGAAAAAGTGAAAAGCACGCTAGATGATATCAACAATAAAGCATCGCCTGTTCTTGGGGACCATCTGGTCTACGAAGCCAATTCCTCCATTAGCCTGGCGGAGGACTTTATCGATGAACTGGAGGTGATTGTGAAAGAATCCCCTCCCAATCTTGATACCTTGTCTGTCGATGGCGCTGATGTCAATAACGATCCCTGGGTGCAGTTCTTTGATACACTTGAGCCAATTGAAGTCGAGATAACGAAGATCCTTGGAGACAGTGGACAGCTGGATGAACTAGAATTGGACAGTATCGCAAGGGTCCATAATTTAATGGGGAACGCGGTGATGGATTCCCTGAATGAAAAAGCTCAGGAAACCCTGAGCCATCTTCCCTTTTATCCTGATGGCGGATACTGGCTTGTGGAAGAGGATGATCTGCCCACCTTGCGACAATATCTTGGTATTGAGGTGAATTAATTATGCCGATCATGAAACGGGAAGCCAAAACAATTCTAAACTCGCTAAGCGCCGGAGTTGTCCCCCGAACTGGGCTCCGGTATATTTCCGTAGGGCGGTTGCCGGAAATTGCCGCGCTGAAAAGCGACCTGGATCACAATCGTGAAGGCGGGGCGACGGTTCGCTTTGTCATCGGTCGTTATGGAAGCGGAAAAAGCTTTTTGCTTCAACTCATGCGCACCTATGCCTTGGAAAGCAAATTTGTCGTAGCGGATTCGGATTTCTCGCCGGAACGCAGACTGTTTGGGTCAGGGGATGAAGCCATCGCCACCTACCGGGAGCTGATGAAGAATCTATCCACCCAAACCCGCCCGGACGGGAATGCGCTTCCTGCCATTGTCGAAAAGTGGATATCCGGCATTCAAGCCAGTGTTGCCGCGGAAGGCGGTCTGGAACCAGGTTCTCCCCAGTTTGTGAGCCAGGTCAAAGCCCGCATTGTCAGCACCCTCAATGAAATGCAGGAACTGGTCCATGGCTTTGATTTTGGCAACATTCTCGCTGCTTATTATCAGGGATACTCTGATAACAACGATGAATTGAAAGCCAGCGCCATTCGATGGCTGCGCGGGGAATACTCCACGAAGACGGAAGCGTTTACAGCCTTGAAGGTGCGCTCGATCATCGATAGCAATAATTTCTATGATTACCTGAAGGTTCTTGCGGTCTTTTTCGAAAAAATTGGTTATGCCGGGCTGGTGGTTTGTCTGGATGAAGCAGCCTATCTTTACAAGATCACGAACAGCATATCCCGAAACAATAATTACGAGGCGATTCTCTCGATTGTCAATGATTGTTTGCAGGGAAAAGCCGCACATATCGGTTTTTTGATCTGCGGAACGCCCGAGTTTCTGGAGGATCAGCGCCGGGGTTTGTTTAGTTACGAGGCTTTACGATCCCGTCTGGCTGCCAATCGATTTATCGGCGAGGGTTTGCAGGATTTCACCGGCCCGGTCATCAAACTTTCATCCCTGACCGCTGAGGAGATTTTTGTTCTTCTCCAGAAAATCCGTGAAATTCATCGCGATCAAGCCATTACAGCAGTCAGGATGACGGATCAGGATATTCATGCGTATATGGAGGAGACTCTGCGCCGGATGGGTGCACGGGAATTTACCACGCCGCGTGAGCTGGTGCGGGAGTTTGTCAACTTGCTAAATTTACTGGTTCAATACCCCGATAAGAACTGGCAGGAGATTGTTCTTGGTTTGCCAGCGCCAAGCGAACCATCGCCTGAGGAATCCCCCGAGCCCTCGGGGACCGTTGAAGATGACCCATTGAATCGGTTCAACGACTTTAAAGTGAACTAAAATGTCAGCCCCAAATGCCTTTGAGCGACTTGCCCCTTTTGTACAGGAGTTCGTCTACCGGTTGGGCTGGAAAGAATTACGCGTCCTGCAGGCCCAGGCTATTGACGCCATTTTCGATACCGACCATGATGTGTTGATCACAACAGGAACCGCCAGCGGAAAAACGGAGGCGGCATTTCTTCCCATCCTGAGCCTGATCGCAGGCGAGCCGACCGGATCGGTGAGGGCGCTTTATATTGGTCCGCTCAAGGCGTTGATCAACGATCAATTCCGGCGGCTTGAATTGTTGTGCGAGGCTGGTGGCATTCCCATCCATCGCTGGCACGGGGATGTTGGTAGTAATCAAAAATCCGACCTGGTGGAACACCCTAGCGGGGTTCTGCAAATTACACCTGAATCGATTGAAAGCCTGTTTATCAACAAAACGAATTACTTGCACCGCCTGTTCGGTGGTTTACAGTTCATTGTCGTGGATGAAGTGCATTCCTTCATGGAATCCGACCGGGGCGTGCAATTACGAAGCCAATTGCAACGCATTGAGAAATATTCCAAATTATCCCGGCCGAGACGGATCGGTTTATCGGCCACGGTTGGGGACATGGAATCTGCAAGACGGTGGCTACATCCTCAGGATCCGTCCAAGGTGCAAATTATCAACCCGGATGTCGCTGTGGCGCCAGTGCGATTAAGCCATCTGCACTTTACCCTAACGAAGGAAGAGGTTCCTTCCGAACTAATCGATGATCTTTATGCCCTTACCAAAAATAGGCGGGCGCTAGTATTCTGTAATAGCCGCAAAAACGTGGAAGTTTTGACCGCACAACTTAATCGTAGAAGCAACCGCGAACGCATCCCCGAGCACTATCTTCCCCATCACGGCTCTATTAGTAAGGAAATTCGGGAGGATGCCGAGACGCGCATGCGGGATGACGATCATCCGACATCGGTCATTTGTACGAACACACTTGAATTGGGGATTGATATTGGCCAATTGGATCTGGCCGTTCAAGTGGACAGTACGCATACCGTCATGTCATTTGTTCAACGACTGGGCCGGACCGGGCGGCGCCAGGGCGCCAATCGCATCATGCAAATTTACACCTCGGAGATGCAGTCTGAGCCGGGCGATGAATTCTATGAAAGGCTTCCGTTCTCATTGCTAAAGGCGCTGGCGATTGTGGATTTGTTCCTGGAAGGCTGGCTGGAACCGCCCTTTGAACGAACCGTCCCCTATAATGTTCTCTATCACCAACTCCTTTCAAGGCTGGTGGAGACACACGGTAGCACTCCCAAAGATTTGGTCGGACATTTCCTGGGATCGAACGTTTTTCCGGGTGTCACTCCACAGGATTATGCCGATTTACTCAAGCATCTTGGAAGTATTGACCATATCGAACAACTGGAAACGGGTGAACTGATTCTGGGCCTGGCTGGTGAAAAAATCGTGCGATCGAAGGATTTCTATGCTGTTTTTGCAACGCCGCCTGAATGGGATGTATTTTATAAAGAGCGTACTTTGGGGCGGATCACTCCCAAGCCGGATTTGCAGCCGGGAACCTGTTTATTGCTGGTGGGAAGACTGTGGGAGGTAAAGGATATTTTTCCGGACAAACAGCAGGTTATGGTCAGTCCGGCAAAAGAGGCGCATGATGTAATGTTTTTGGGGTTGGGCATTCCGGAGATGCACCCCAAAATAGCCCAGCGTGTACGTGAACTTTTACTTTCGGAAAACCCCTTTCCCTATCTAGGCGCAAGTGGGCAACAAGCATTATTGGATGCGCGTCGCATGAGTCAGGATTGGGGAATCGGGCAGGAAAGAATATTTGAATCTGGGGGAAAGTGGGTCATATTTCCGTGGACAGGTACACGTGCAGCTCGGACACTTCAATATTGGTTCCAGGCATGTGGCCTTAAAGCGGAATTTCCCATGATGATGTTCCCCTGGGTTATGACTATTGACAAGTCTGCCCCGGAAGAAGCAAGAGAGCAGTTCATTAACCGTTTACAAGAAATTGAAGCATCTGGGTATGAGTTAGAGGATATTGTTGATTCCATCCCGATTGACAGTCTGCGCGTTCATAAATTTGATGAATTTTTGCCTGACGATTTGATTCAAAAGAGAACAGGACAGGAATGGCTGGATTGGGAACAGGCAAAGATGGATTTACAGGGAATTATTCAGGAATCCTTGAATTGAGCAACAAATTCCAAGAAATCAGTGTCACAGAGTGCACACTGGCTGCACTCTGTTATTGTATACTTCAAACTGGAATATACGAAAGGTTTCCAGACTATGTCCCAGCGCCAACAATTAGAACGTATCATGACCATTGACCGCCGCATCCGGGATGGTGAGTATCCGAATGCAGATCGTCTTGCCAGCGATTTGGAGGTTAGCCGGAGGGTTATATTCATGGACCGCGATTTCATGAAAAACCGTTTGGGCGCGCCTATGGAATATGACCGCGATCATGGAGGATGGTATTACTCTGATGAAACCTGGGTGCTCCCAGGAATTATTGTGACCAAAGGTGAAATATTGGCGTTTTTCTTGAGTGTAGAAGTAGCCAAACGATATTTGGGAACTGGATTGGAAGAGACTTTACGATCGGCTGTTGAAAAATTATCAAAGAATGTCAGCGGTTCAATTACAGTAGATCTGGATACACTCCGTTCACATTATAGTTTCTCGGCCCCCACCCTGCTGGCTGCAAATGAACAGGCGTTGCTTGATCTACATCACGCCATTGCCGGCTCTAGAAAACTATGGATGCGTTACTACACCGCCAGCCGTGATGAGCATACCGAACGCACAGTTCATCCTTATCATTTGAGCAATATTCGCGGAGACTGGTATTTGATAGGGTACGATGAGCTCCGCAAGCAAATTCGCAATTTTTCTGTGGGCCGAATCGAAGAGTGGAAATTAACGAGAGAGAAATTTAAGCGCAATCCAGAATTCTCTGTCGCTAAATATATGGGGGCTGCATTTCAGGCTGAGCGAGGGGGAGAAACGGTTGAGGTCGTAATTCGCTTTGCCCCGCAAGCAGCTCGCTATGTTCGAGAAAAACACTGGCACGACACGCAACGAATTGAGGAGAAAGATGATGGTGGGCTCACCCTCACACTTAATACCAGCGGATTAGGCGAAGTAAAGCGGTGGGTCTTACAATATGGTGGAGATGCAGAAGTGATGTCCCCATCCAGTTTGCGTGAAGAATTCAAGAAAGAAATAAATTCCATGAAAAGGAGATACAGCTAAATTCAACGCGGAAAATCAACTTCTAATCAAAGGTCTTCCCCCAGATTAGCCAAATTAAATGTTGTAATAATCAATTGGACTTTATCGCACCTCATATCAACGTCACACACCAACACACTCGATGAACCATTTCATCACTTAAGGTTTTCAAACAGGCTAGCTAAATCAAATGAAAAATAAGTCTTCATCAATCCCCAAAGAAACAGAAGAGGGTCCTCGAACCAGAATTATTAATTCTTACCTTGAGATCATTGACAATGGTATTCGAGAAAACCGTCCCAGCATCAAACTAATCAACTACGGGACAGGATCAGGTAAGACCCATCAGCTATTTCAAGCAATATGCGAAACAATCAATAAATACCCCGATATGCAAATAGTTGGAATATATGTTGCACCTTTGAGAGAACATTTACAAGTTCCTACATTAATTGAAAGTCAATATCCAGAAATTGCCGTTTACCCTATCAATTCCCTGGAAATGAAAACAACAGAGGATTCCATAAAGGCATACAAAAAATGGATACCAGCGATTCTGGCAAACAAGGGATTCTGGAAAAAGAGTGCCAAAAATAATTCCTGGGAGAAGGAGCAAGAAGCTAGACAGAATCTAAGCAATGCCAAAAAAGCCATTAGTCGACTTGAGTACATCAAGAAGTCTGACTTTGGAAACCATGAATTTAAGCAGGTTGAAATCACGGATGCAATGCGTGATCTAAACAATTGTATTGAGAACTTCCTCGAATTTGTTGTTAAATACAAATCTGATGAAAAAGACTGGCCTATTGAATGTGTAAATCTGATTGCGATATTTTTCCCTTTGCACTTGCTGAGAGAAAAATCCGGGATTTTGATGTTGACTTATGACAAATTTGAGACACTTGTTCCGTATTTCAATCGCAGCGGCGAAAACTGGGTAAAAAAGAACGACTATCTTGATAAATACATTACAAAACATACAGACAGTAATAGAAAATTTATCGTAGCTTTCGATGAACAAGAAGATGGTTATCAAATTATGCTAAAGCATAAAATTGATATCATTTCCCCAAAAAAGTTGGCAATCAATAATGCTCTTTCATCCATCAAGAGAGAGTTTTCTGTTCTCTTCTCAGCAGCAAATGATGAAAACAGACAGTTCCTGAACTTCATCGAAAACAATCCCGGAGCATTTTACGAACTTCAAGAATTCTCTGAAAAAGGGAAAGTCATAGATCCGGGTTTACAGAAGTTCATACCAACTTATAACCGATTGACAGTTGAAGAAGGTAATTCCATAAAATTTCTTACAAAAGTGATCGAGCTCAACAAAGGCCTTCAAAAATCCTTCGCAGAAATTGCAGGAACTTTTGATGATTACGGAGAAGATAATCCAATTCTTTTGAATTTCGAGGTGCTAGCCAGAGTATTTTCGAAATTTGAGAACAACAGAAGTTTACTGATCCCTCAGGCTCTTTATTCCAAGATAAGTGAAGAGTTAATGAATATTTTTGCCTACAACAATTTATATATTTATAACATTGAGCCATTAAAGAAGTTATTCTTAACCAGGTCATCGGGGGGACACGTTCATATTGCCGAGGATGACGCTGCAGAGAATCCGTCCGTTGCAGAATTAATCTATGCAATTTTAGCAATTCGCCTACAGATCAAAACGATAAATGAGTTTTTAGAAAATGTCCTAGACGCTGAGGACTCTCAGTCCCGCTCTTTAGATATCTGGTCGGAACAGATAGATAAAGCTCAAAAAGCAAGCGAGGAAGGTGCACTTCAAAACCACCCGATCAAATACTTGAACCGGGCATATGTATATCAAAGTTACAAATCCATTATCAACATCATGGAAATTGCCCGTTATCAATTTCCAACGAACAACTTAATTAACCAATCTCTTAGAGAAGTATCCATTGGCAGTACGGCTATTATGACATCTCCTGAGCGTCGGATTGATTCCATGCTGGCTAATAACGGGAATGTGGTTTTTCTGATATCAGCAACCGGGGGAGTTGTTGGAGATCTGAGCACGAGCTACGATATGCGGTATTTGGAAGATGCCCTCCGAAACGAATCTGGGGACAGTTCATTTGAAGCAATGAATGAACAGGAAATCCAGCTATGTGAGGAAATTAGAACCTACCGCCAATCAAAGCGGAAAGTCATAGCAGGCTTCTTTTCTGAAAGCCTGTCTTCTTTTCCCAATTCGGATACTCGAGAAATCCTGACGGTATTCGATAAATTAGTGCTAAAAGATTTCATCGAATCTATCGGCAACGAAGGGCGGTCCGGACTTGGAATTTACAAAGTCCAAGAGTTGCAAAACTTTGTCCGCTACCTGTTTTACCTATTTGAGGATGATGAGATTCAGGAAACAATCGCCTTTACCCAAACCATCCGCTGGATCAAACAGCTGATAAATTTTTGTGAAAAGCTCCATCATGCCAACTTTATCGTTGAAGCTTCCAACGAAAATCCAAATGTGTATTTTTTTCAGTTGCGACATGCCAAGTATCAAAGCGCCCTTCGTATAAAGATCGTCCTCTATGAAGCATCTTTCAACAGTCTTTACTACAACAAAACAACTGGAAAAACCTATTTGGATGAGCTTGTTGAAGAAGACGGACAAAAGGTCTTCTTTATTTCAGCTTATCAATCTGCATCGAAAGGGTTAAATCCAATCATAACAAACAAAAAGGAAGAGAAAAAAGATTTTGACTCTTTGGTCTTATTGATGGATAGTTATTACACTGCAATGGGACCCGCTCTTTATAAGGCGCAGGACGCGGGACATGCTGTTACAGCTTTTCATTTCTCCTTGATGAAAAGCATAGTTCATTTGGGCGACAGCAATCTGGAAATAAAAGATTTCAATAAATACTTAAGTCAACCAGAGGCGAGAGAGTTCCAGGATCAACAGCATCAAATTCTGCTTGGCAAAGGAATTTTACAAGCCATCGGAAGAACAGAGCGAAGAGATTTCCCCCATCAGGTGGTAAAGATATTTATCAATGAGGAAACCCGAAAAAATCTCGTGAATTTTTACAGGTATCTAAACAAGGATGAGCCAAACGAAATCCGCAAACTCTCCGTAAATAACTACGAAGTATATTCAAGTGTGCAGGCTGAGGAGCAAAAGCGATTAATTGAGAACTACGATGAGCATGTTTACGATGAAACCGAGGCATATCTGACCTTCCAAGGTTTTAGGGAAAGGATGTTGAAAGAGATCGCTAACTTTCACTCAGACAATACCACCTACCCAATCACACAAGCCTGGGATTCTCTGCGTGATCCTCTTGTTTTTGTGGATCCCGCAAAATATCTGGAAAGATTACGGGCAACCAGTTTATTTCCAGACGGTTTTCCGGAATCTTTGTTCTATCAGAAAACTGTCCAGCCGGAATTCACGCCTTATCTAGCAACCGTGGAAGAACAGGGTAAAAAATTCGAAATCATCAGTGACAGCGCAAACGGAGAAAAGGTTTATCCATATCTAAATCGACTATTTCCCGATTATCTCAAAACATATTCCCGAGGTTATGATCTGGAAGGTAATGAAGTTTTATCGCCAGACACATCTACAGAGTTAATCTATAAGCAGTACAAATTACTGGTCCCTCAGGCGGAAATATTTACCACATATATTCCGCGCCCCCAGTTCTTTTATGATGTCTTGTATCCGTCCTTGACGGAGAATTTCACTGAGCGCTGGATTCAAAATGTAATCTTCAACGGTAAAGACTGGAAAAGCATAAAAAGCAGCTATGGCTTTGAACCACTTCAAGATTTCAATATGTACAAAAAATTGTACGAATTATTTGATTTGTTCTATCTCAGGGAAAGAACTCTATATTGTATTGATGTCAAAGCATGGAGTCTGGCATCTGGGAATCGTCTCTCACAAAAGACGTTGGAAAAAGCACAGAAAAAGCTGAATGCAATCGCCAAAGGATATCCGGAATTCTCCGCAGTAAGGGGATTGCTTCTAAACTTACACGCTTTGGAAGAAAAAAACCATCAATACTCACCAACACTGTTTTCGGGAAACCTGATCTATTTCAATGATTATCGTTTTCCAGTTGAATCCAGTATTTTAAGAAGTTTCCTGTTCCAAAAGGAGAAGTAACATGATCAATCTCACTAATGCTCTCTCGGATATATCCAGAACAAATCAAATTAAGATCATACAATCCCATGAAGAAGTTGCAGAGAAGCTGTTTCAGTATCTCTACAAATCAGGCAAGGGTATCGAATACTTTAGTATCAAAGGGTGGTATGCCAAAGAAGACCGCCCCAGGAATGACAAGCAGGCATCCGATTCCTTTTTTAGGAAACGACATAAGAATATCAAGCAAGAAATTCAAAAGAGGCTTGCCGAGTATGGGGAAAAACCTGATTTATCGAGTATTCAATATTTTCTCTCGTATGCGGATGGCGCTAATTACGTATTCTTTCTATCTCCAAACAACACCCACTCAGGATGGAAACAGCTATTTTCCGAAAAATGGGGTACGAGTAATCGAGAAAGAATTTTTAATTTGGTCTTCAAGTTTTACATCTTATCTCAAGGATTGCCATCTGAAACGATTAATGGATTCGAGGAACTTCTTCTCGTTCATTCCAAAAATCTGAGTGAGAAGAAAGGCGCCCTTTTGGTTTGGGGTCAAAACTTATTTGTTAAGTACAACCATCACAGAGTATTGACATTAACACTTTCACGAAGAAGCATGCGGTTTTTACCCAAAGATCAATACAGCATCATGGACGGCGACGATATTGGGGAATTGTTGGTCCATAAAAAGATTAATTATTATTTTGAACGCAAGCGAGACGCGCGAAGCGCAAACTCAATTATGTTTATGCGGTTCGACTCCAAAGACGAAAATTATGAAAAATTTAAACAAACTCAACTTTACCACCATCACAACCTCATATCGAAACTTGAGGGGTTTTTAGAAGAGTGCAACATAACTTTTACCCCTCTTCATTTTCAAGCAAACTTCTATCTGGAAAATCCTTTCATAAAAAATATTGAAGCAGTTCAATCGCTGGAGTTTATCAATAATACCGGTCATGATTTGACTGAGATCAACAAAAAGTTTCTGACAAACCTCCTGAAATATCAGGGCGTACAGATGTTGACTTTCTATAATGATGGAAAATCCATTAGTAAATATTCCCTTGTAGAAGGAGAAGATGATCTTTGTTGGGAAATTTCGGAATGCGTTCCCTGGTCAGATGTTGTGTTGGACAGGAATAAGAATTATTTGGTTTTCAATCGACAATTCGATGAAGAATCCGGTTCTATGGCATATCAGCGAGAGGATGGGCTCTGGACTCCTTCCTCAGATATAAGTGAAAAAACGAAAGTAGATTTCTACTCACAGCTAAAAAGAAGATTCAACTATCTCGACTCGGGAGAATTCTTTAGCACTCAAGGAATAAACTTATCGAAATTCTGGGCGGTAAGGGATTCTGATGGCGAAGATACTGACGATACCACTCCTGTGCTTGTATACAATCACATTCAAAAGAAAGTTGATAGAGATACTTTATTTGAAGATGCCAAAGGTTTTACTTCTGGGCGGTATTTAGACACAGACGATTTAATAGTTGCCTATATATCTGGGCAAGACGATATAAGTTTATTGAAAAGATTTATTGAAAAACATAACATAAAAATTACCCCTGAATTTCAGAAAGTATTGATTGAGCTTGGAATTAAGAATTGGATCAAAGAGAGCATAGGAAATCCTGACGCTGGCTTGCCTGTTGACTCTCAGGCTTTTTCCGAAAAACATTTCTTCACCATTTATGTGCGCAGTCCAAGAAACCAGGAAACAAAAACTGTTGCAGTAGAATTTGTTTACAGAAACGGATTCATATATATCAAGGATATAATGCGCGATCCCAGAAAAGTAATGAGCCGTTTTCCATTTCTGAAAACAAGGAAAAACCAGCCAAATATTCTGATGAACGATCAGGAGTATTTTGTCGATGAAGATAGCCAAATCTACATTAATTGCTATACGGACGACAACTATACGCCGACATTAATTGGTCGAACCGACATCCTCCAAAACTTGGCAGATAGGACATTGGAGGTCAACAGACAAACAAAAGAAGAAAATAGCAGCAGGCTATTGCCGTTGGTGTCCTACTACAATGGAGACATTAAGCCGGCAAACCGAATACAAAATATGATATGTTTCGACCTGAAGAACGAAACATTTATCCAATACTATGTACCTTCTGGAAAAGGTCTTGAGCGCACGATCAAAAGAGGTTTTAGGGTTTATCATTTGATCGGGAAGACTTACGATAAACAAGATATTCCTACATCTAACTTAATCAATCATCCGATTACTGCCTTGCATTTCAGCACATTAACTCAAAACATTCTGAAAATTAACGAGAACAGTCAATCTTCACTATTACAAAAAGTAGCCAAAGTATTGGTGGAGAATTAGGAAAATACCTTTACCTAGTCTGCCAAAACATGCATCTGGAAAGCGCATTTTCACGGATGTCTTTAGTCAAAAAGCTTTCCTAGCAGGCTGTCGGAGAGCAACAAAAACTGCTCAAATGGCTGGCTTGGGATTGCCAAATCCAAACATAAACAGGGCAAAAGACCGCTGGAAATTGCCAGATTTGGCAATCTGGCAAAGCAGAAAGGCAACCTTTTAGGGTTCTCCGACAAACTGCTAGGCGGCATTAATATTCCCTTCTTCCTTCTATTTCTGCCATTAGACATATTTCCTGATCCGGGCTTCATCCATACTAAACGTGCCGACACAGTATTCTCTCGCCTGTATGTGACGCTTCTATTTGCGCCACTTTTCAACTTTTGTACTATTGGAAAATCACTCAGCTAAAGTATTTCTATCTGTTATGTGTATTTGCATAATTGACACACTATTGCCTGACGTATTCCTGTTTTTCTTTAGATATCCAAAATTGATATTTCAGACCGAACACAAGTGATACTTTTGATCGGAAGTAGTTTTATAAGTTAGTATAAAATCTCTAGGTTATGCTAAACTTATGCCCAGGTTTAGGAAATTTCAACTAGATCAGGAAGTTTCGTTATCACTATGGCTAAATTAGAAGACCTGAAACGCAATACGCAAGTCAAAGGGCTGGTCCCCTCGGGGACCGTCACCATTTTAAACGTGCAAAGTCACGGACCAGACGTATTCGAGGTCACGTATCGCGATGTGAACGGGAAGGATAATAGCGAACTCCTTTTCCGTGACCGCGAGGCTGACCTCGAGGTAATCGAGGCCGGCACACCTTGGGCTTTCGATAGTGATGGGGAATTGTTCCGCCTGGTGTCTGAAGCTTATCGCATTCGCATGGCCTATCTGTTCGACCCGTGGATGGCTGTGCACCTTTCCCAAGTAGAACCCTTACCCCACCAAATCACAGCTGTATATGGCGAAATGCTGCCGCGCCAGCCACTCCGTTTTTTACTGGCAGATGACCCCGGCGCTGGCAAGACCATCATGACGGGGTTGTTCATCAAGGAATTGATGTTGCGAGGGGACTTGCAACGCTGTCTGATCGTGGTTCCGGGCAACCTTGTCGAGCAGTGGCAGGATGAACTCTATCAAAAGTTCCAACTGGATTTTGAGCTTCTCACCAATGATCGCATCAACGGAGCGCGGACAGGAAATGCGTTAGCAGAAATGCCTTTGGTAGTGGCTCGCCTGGACAAGCTCAGCCGTGACGAAGAACTGCAGAAGAAGCTGGCGCAGACCGATTGGGACCTGGTTGTGATGGATGAGTCTCACAAGTGCTCTGCATCTGTCTTTGGCGGCGAGATCAAGTACACCAAGCGTTATCACTTGGCGGAATTGCTTTCCCAGCGGACGAGGCATCTATTGATGCTGACCGCCACACCGCACAACGGCAAAGAAGAAGATTTTCAACTCTTCATGGCACTGATCGACCCGGACCGCTTCGAAGGCAAATACCGCGAAGGCACGCATGAAGCCGATGCGTCCGATTTGATGCGCAGATTGGTCAAAGAGAAATTGCTGAAATTCGACGGCACTCCTCTTTTCCCAGAACGTCGCGCATACACCGTAACGTATGAATTGTCCGAACTGGAAGCGGCCTTGTACGAGCAGGTGACCAGCTACGTGCGGGAGGAGTTCAATCGCGCAGAAAAACTTGACAAGGACCGGAAAGGAACCGTCGGCTTTGCTCTCACTGTTTTGCAGCGCCGGCTGGCGTCCAGCCCTGAAGCGATTTATCAATCCTTACATCGCAGGCGGGAACGTCTGGAAACACGTTTGCGTGAAGAGAAGTTGATGAAACGCGGACGGGATGTGGACATTACCGAAGACACATTCAAGGATATACCGAAATTTTCCGAGGAAGATTATGAAGATTTCGATGATGCTCCTGAAACAGAAAACGAACAGACAGAGGAACAGGTCAGCGATTCAGCCAGTGCCGCGCGTACGATCGCTGAATTGGAGCTGGAAATTGATCACTTGGCGGAATTGGAGAAACTCGCCGATAAAGTCCGTCGTAGCGGGCAGGATCGCAAGTGGACGGAACTATCCAAGCTTTTGCAGGACCAGGCAGAGATGTTCGATGCGGATGGGCGCCGCCGTAAGCTGGTCATCTTTTCTGAGCATCGTGACACCCTCAATTACCTGACAGACAAGATTCGCACCTTGCTGGGAAAACACGAGGCCGTGGTTTCCATTCATGGTGGAATTGATCGCGACAAGCGTCGTGCGATTCAGGCATCCTTTGTGCAGGATAAGGATGTAATTGTATTGGTGGCCACAGATGCGGCCGGCGAAGGTATCAACCTGCAACGTGCCCACCTGATGATCAACTATGACCTGCCGTGGAATCCAACCCGTCTGGAACAGCGCTTTGGACGCATTCACCGCATCGGCCAAACCGAAGTCTGCCACTTGTGGAATCTGGTTTCCGATCAGACCCGCGAAGGCGAAGTGTATATTCGATTACTGCAAAAGATAGAAGAGCAGCGCAAGGCATTGATGAGCGATGGTGTCTTTGATATATTGGGAAAACTCTTCCGCGAGACTAGTTTGCGTCAGTTATTGATGGAAGCCATTCGCTATGGCGATCAACCCGAAGTCAAAGCGCGTTTATTCCAGGCAGTGGACAATCTTGCTGACCAGGAACACGTGCGCGAGTTGCTCGAGGAACGCTCGCTAGCGCAGGACACATTGGATGTAACCAATGTCCGCCGAATCCGCGAGGACTTTGAACGGGCTCAGGCGCGTCGCTTGCAACCACACTTCATTGCTGGATTCTTCAAAGCCGCGTTCGAGCACCTCGGTGGGACGATGCACGCGCGTGAACCTTTGCGATTTGAGATCACCCATGTGCCGGCGCCGATTCGCAATCGTGCCAGCACCTTCGGAAGAGGTACAGTGCTCAATAAATATGAACGGGTCACGTTTAACAAGGAAGCCATCCATCAACCTGGCAAAGTGACAGCCGAATTTCTCTGCCCTGGCAATCCGTTGATGGACGCGGTGACAGACCTGATCCTGGAGCGGTATCGAGGATTATTGCGTCAAGGCGCGATCCTGGTGGACCCAACGGACATGGGAGAAGAGCCTCGGGTGTTGTATTATCTCGAACACGCGATAAAGGATGCCCGTCCAGCAAAGATCGGCGAACGACGCGTGATCTCGAAGCAGATGCAATTCGTTGAGATCAACTCCAAAGGTGAGGCAAAGTCTGCGGGACCAGCCCCCTTCCACAATTATTTACCATTGGAGGAAACATCCAAACCGCTGATCGAGTCCGTACTGGAGACGGACTGGCTGCGAGGTGATCTTGAGTCAAGCATCCGCACTTACGCAGCCCAAACCCTTGTGCCTCAACACCTGCAAGAGGTGAAGTCGCGACGGGAAGAAAGCATCCTCAAAACCGAGGCGGCTGTGAAGGATCGTCTGACGAAAGAAATCACCTATTGGGATAATCGTGCCGCGGAGCTCATAGCGCAGGAACAAGCTGGAAAAACCAACGCGCGCTTGAATTCGGATTTGGCGCGTCGGAGGGCAGACGAACTTGCAGCGCGTCTACAAAAACGGATGGAAGAATTGGAGCAGGAGCGCCATATCTCGGCTGCGCCGCCAGTCATCATGGGAGGTGCGCTGGTGATCCCGGCCGGCTTATTGGCAAAAATGCAGAACCGACCACCCAGCCTGTTTGCCCGGCAGACCAAAGCCGTGGAGTTGGCTGCCATGCGAGCGGTGATGGAGCATGAGCTCAAGCTGGGCTTCATTCCCAAAGACGTGAGCGCGGACAAAGTTGGCTGGGACATCGAGTCGCAGGCCGGTGAAGGAAAGCTGCGCTTCATTGAAGTGAAGGGACGCGTAGAAGGCGCAAAAACTGTCACGGTCACCAAGACAGAAATCCTTGCCGCGCTCAACAAGCCGGATGATTTTATCCTGGCAGTCGTGGAAGTATTGTTCGAGGGTGAAGCTGCCAAAGGTGGTGTACCCGGCTATCTCCACAAGCCTTTTCAACGCGAACCCGATTTTGCAGCGGTAAGTGTGAACTATGAATTGAAAGAATTATTGGTAAAAGGTGAGACGTCAAAATGACCGTCGTTAAGCCTAATTATTTTGATCCCATCCAGCAAAAGACAGCGAAACGCTGGCAGCAACTGGAAGCGGATCACGATCTAGCCGCACCCTGGCATCAACTTTTCAAACAGGTGCAGAGTCCAAGGCATGTTCTGTCTGAGTTGCTGCAGAACGCCGATGATGCCGAGGCGACAGAAGTCTCTGTCCGAATTGAAAATGGAATATTTTCCTTCATCCATAATGGCAAGGATTTTACCGATGAAGACTTTGCATCCTTGTGTCGCTTTGGTTATTCCAACAAAAGACTGCTCCGAACCATTGGGTTTCGCGGCATCGGCTTTAAAAGCACCTTCAGCCTGGGAGATACAGTAGTACTTCGCAGCCCCACTCTTATAGTGGCATTTCACAAAAGGCAGTTTACGCTGCCCATATGGTCTGATGGAGAGACCACAAAGGATGGAACCACACAGATAATTGTCAAGATTCAGGATGATCAGCGCAAGAAGGAACTTGTAAATAACATACAGGAGTGGCTGAGCAGCCCGTTTTCCCTCCTGTTTTTTAATCACATCCGCCACCTGAAACTTGGTGACCATGATCTACACTGGGACAAGTTCAAGAAAGGCCCTACTTCGGAGTCAGAGTGGATGTCTCTGCAAGGTGATCATGGACCAAATCTAGTGGTTCGGTCCGATGTTGAGCCATTTCCTGATGATGCGTTGAAAGAAATTCGGGAGGAGCGCCTATTGGATATGGGGGAGACCACAGAACTTGCGCCCTGCAAAGTGGAGATTGTTCTCGGTGCACCCGGTCAACTCTTCGTGGTTCTACCCACCGGGGTGAAGACCAGACTGCCTTTTGCTATTAATGCCCCATTCGTTCAGGATCCTGCACGTCTAAAAATCAAAGATCCCGGGATATCTTCGACAAACCGATGGTTGTTACACAGGATCGGGAAACTGGCCGCAGAGACAATGATCACATGGTTGGAACGGGAAAATTTGTCTGAGGAAGCCCGTGCCAAAGCATACGACCTGCTCCCCGCCGGTTTTCCAATGGATGATTCTTTGGAAAGCGCTTGTATGTCAGTCATCGAAGAATCCATTACAGATATACTTCGTGAACGTGATTTTGTGTTATCGGATGGCGGAGCCCTTGAACCGTCAGGTCAATGCACAAGTGTACCAACAGTTATCAGGAACATCTGGACCGGCGATCAGATTATCTCCATTCTAGGGAATAAGTTCTCTCAGCCCGTCCTGCTTTCAAACTATGTTGATGAGCAAAGCAGACAAAAACTTTATGATAGAAAAGCAATAAAAGCCATCAATCAGGATGATTTTCAAAATATCCTGACAAATCAAACACCACCAAAGCCAACCAGCTGGGCTCCACTTTTAGAACTCTGGAATTTTATTTCGCAACTGCCTTACACATGGAAAAACAAAAACCTGAATATTTTCCCTGTTCGCGGTCAGGATGTTCTCGTGTCCGCCAAAAATGTGGTCCGACTGGGTGAAAAGCGATTGCTTCAATCTGAAGAGGATTGGGATTTTCTTGCCAGGTATTTGTTGGTTCTTGATGTTAACTGGACCCGCTATTTAACTGAGCAGCGAAGAATTTCCGAGGAAAACAACGACAAGGAGTTGGCAGAGAAATCCGCCGCAGCTGAACAGTTATTGATTAATGCCGAGTTGGATAAACCAAGCAATGTCGATAGCGTGATCGAGCGGACGGCTCTGGTTTTCTTTTCTGAAAACCAGCCCACATTGGATGAGTCAATTCGTATTGCACAGATCGCCGCGAAACTCAACGCAAAGATCGGGGCCAACTTTCGGTTTTGGACAAGAGATGGAAGGCTTTATTCCATCAATGATGTTCTTATGTTCGACGAGACCGGGAGGCTGGAAGAATTTATTCCACCTCAGATACAGACGAGCGCCTTTCTACACAGTGAGTATTACGGCAACTTTGTTTCCTGCACGAAGAGGGAATGGTATGACTGGATTCGCTCCGGAATGGCGGGGATCAATACATTTCCATCCATCGAGAGCCAGACCAATCCTGTTTGGGGAGATAAGAATATCGAGAAGGAAGTCAAATCGCGCGGATACATAGAACCGCTTTACTATCAATATAAAACCAGGCAATATGAGATCGAGGACTGGGATTTCGCCATCGAATACTGGGAACACTGGGAGGCATGTGTCCAGAATGATCCCACATTCTGGGGCCGGCTGCTCGATCATTTACTCAATCAACGAAAAACGTGGGAGAGCGCCCTTAACGCGAGGGCTTTGCAAGTGGCAACCACCGGAAGCCGAAGAGTTATCACCACGATGCCCCTTGCGCCCACCTGGCTATTAAAACTACATGCCCTCCCATGCTTGCGTGACACACGCGGAAATTATCGCCAACCAGCTGAATTGATGTTGCGTACTCCCGAAACCGAACCACTCATGGATGTTGAGTCGTTCGTGGACGCCCATCTGGATACCGAAGCATCGCGTCCGCTACTGAAACTACTTGGAGTGCGCGATACGCCAAGTGGACCGCAACAGATCCTCGAGCGTTTACGTGCACTGGCACTGGCCACAAAGCCACCTCTTTTGGAATTGACCAAATGGTACCAGCGCCTGGATGCACTGTTTGAGCACTGCTCCACGGTTGATCAGCAGGAGATGATTTCCGTTTTTCGAAACGAGGCATTGATCTTCACAGAGGATGGGACCTGGCAAACATCGGAGACAGTGTACATCATCGCTGACGAAAATGATGCGCCTGGCGCGGCGTTGATCCATTCTTCGATAGATCGCCTATCCTTGTGGAGAAGGATATATGTAAACGAGCGTCCGACAGTTGAACTTGCCATTCAATGGCTCAATCGTCTCCATTCCAATGAAAAACTCCCAACAGGTGACTCTCGTCGGGTGAAGGCATTGCTGGGACGGCACCCCACACGGATTCTCCGTGAGTGCGGACATTGGCTCAATCTGGCAGGTACATGGGTACCGTTTGAGGAATTGAAATTTTCCTTGAGCATGCAATCCCTTATCCCTTGGGGACATTTCCACGATTGGGTAAAAGAAGAAACCGCTGACCTGCAAATGCTCAGCGCAGAAGTGGTGCGCGATGCCCCCTTTGCCTCCCTGTTATCGCTTGCAAGCCAGGTCGAAAACCGTGTCCAAAATCCGCCAAGAGCAACACGATATCTTTCGATGGAATGGCTTCAAACCTTGGGAAAGATCCTGACTCGAGTTCGTCTTGAAGACAAAACAATGACCCTGAAAGTCCGTGCGCTAGCTCTACGATTGAGTCAAACCGAATCTGTACAAGTGGATTCCATCAATACTCTTCCCTACCTGCGTGGATTGCCAGCTGGTTCGATTGAAAAGGACCAGCTTGCCTGGGTGGATGAAACCCTCTTCATGGTCAAACTCTCCTCAGCAAGGATGGCACGATTATTGCCGGAACGGCTTGGTGCAATTTTCGGGTGGAATGAAATGGGAGCGCTTGTCCTATATAGCTTCGAGCGTAGTGAGAACGAGATTTGTTCCTACCTGGAAGAGAATTTCGAACTGAAATCGGAAGATATCATTCAACCCCATCGGGAAGAGCGCGAGGATTCACCTCTTCCTGATGAACCAATGCCTGTTCCCCGCGAGCAGCCTGTCGATGCAGTACCATTCGCTTCCTCTGAACCAGAAAAGGAAATCATCGATGATGTCCCGGCACAAGCAGAGACTGAAAATCAGCCAGTAGTCTCCCAGGAGATGGAAGAGACGGTCCGCCCGAGCCGACCGGCAGTGGCTAAGCTTCCTTTGATCGAGCGCTTCGCCCTTCAGCAGGGATTCCAAAAAGTGGACTCCCAAAATTTTATCCACAAAGATGGCAGGCGTTTGGCAAAAAATATTGGTATCTTTCCCTGGCTGGTTGAGGATTCAACCGGGACCATTATCAAGTATTATTGGGCGAAGGAACACTGCCTCAAACGAAAGCCTCTTGAAATTCCCACCGAGATCTGGCATCTCATTGAGCAGACGCCAGAGAACCATGCCTTGATATTCGAGGATCCCAACGGCGATCCTGTTGAAATGGCCGGCAATGAGTTGCAGAATCTGAAAAAGCAGGGTGTGCTGAAAATTTATCCGGCGGCCTATCGTTTGACTCTCGAAATGGACTGAATAGCATTCCATCTCCATTCATTTTTGTTCAGCTGCATTTGAATAGACCAGGTTGATCCACATGCCCAAAAAACTCATCGAAGTTGCCCTTCCCCTCGAAGCGATCAACATCGCCTCGGCTCGCGAAAAATCCATCCGCCACGGACATCCCTCCACGATGCATTTGTGGTGGGCACGGCGACCGTTAGCCGCCGCCCGCGCGGTGATCTTCTCGCAGATGGTGGATGATCCCTCCGAGTACGTGGATGAATTGCTGGCCGACCCCGCCGCCCGCAAAAAGGCGGAACAGAGTCTTCGCAAGCAATTAAAGGCATGGGAAGAGCGCAAGGTTGTCTTTGACAAGGCCCACGCCGCCGGCATGACCGATTCTGCCAACCCCGATCCCGGACATAAGCCAACCCTGGAAGGCGTGACCGCTCAACTGGAGCGCGAGCGGCTATTTGAGATCATCGAGAGATTGGTGTTGTGGGAAAACACGACCAACGAGGTGGTCTTGCAGGCAGCGCGCGATGAGATCTGGCGCAGTTGGCGGCGGACCTGCGCCCAGAACGCGGACCATCCCCGCGCAAAGGAGTTGTTCAACCCCGAGAAACTGCCGGCCTTCCACGATCCATTTGCTGGAGGCGGGGCTCTGCCGCTCGAAGCCCAGCGCCTGGGACTGGAAGCCTACGCCAGCGACCTGAACCCCGTGGCCGTGCTGATCAACAAGGCCATGATCGAGATTCCTCCCAAGTTTGCGGGCATGCCACCCGTGAACCCCGAAGCCCGCAAGGAACAACGGCTGATGGCACGCGAATGGAATGGTGCGGAAGGCTTAGCTGAAGATGTGCGCTATTACGGCAAGTGGATGCGCGACGAAGCCGAGAAGCGCATTGGACACCTCTACCCAAAATTGGAAGTGACTGCCGAGATGGCGAAGGAACGCCCCGACCTGAAAAAATACGTGGGACAAAAACTGACCGTGATTGCATGGCTTTGGGCGCGTACCGTGAAAAGCCCTAACCCTGCCTTCGCCAATGTGGATGTGCCGCTTATCTCCTCATTTTTGCTTTCAACCAAGGCAGGTAAAGAGGCTTATGTTGAGCCGATTATCGAAAAAGGTGGTTATCGTTTTACCGTAAAGATGGGTAAGCCCGAAAATGCAGAAGTTGCCAAGAAGGGCACGAAAATTTCTCAAGGTAGTTTTCGTTGTTTAATGTCAAATACGCCTTTTTCGTATGGGTACATTGATGACGAGGCGAATGCAGGACGAATGGGAGCACGGTTGATGGCTGTTGTTGCGGAAGGTGAACGGGGACGTGTTTATTTTCCCCCGATCATAGATATGGAAATCATTGCGAATCATGCACAATCATTTTGGAAACCCGATACTCCCAGCCGTGGAACATGGGCAAGCAATGCGCAAGGCCGCCATTATGGCTTTAGTACCTTTGGCGATTACTTCACGCCCCGTCAACTTGTCGCCTTGAATACCTTTTCTAATCTTATTTCAGACGTGCGTCAAAAAATATGGGATGATGCTATTGCTTCGGGTCTACTTGACGATAACCCAACGCCAAGCAAAGGTAGCAAAAACGCTACTGCTTATACCGAAGCCGTAGGAGTATATTTGGCTTTTGTACTAGATAAATGTAGCGACTATTGGTCTTCACTTTGCAGTTGGCATTCAAGCAAAGAACTTATCCGAAACACTTTTGGGCGTCAAGCAATTGCTATGGCTTGGGATTTCGCTGAAGTAAATGTTTTCTCAGAATCTTCTGGTAATTGGATAGCAATGTTAGATTGGACTTGGAAAGCATTAATTCCTATGCCAGCAACAATGGGCGGGAATGCAGTACAAAAAGATGCACAAAGCCAATCTATAAGTGTTGACAAGGTTGTTTCGACAGACCCTCCTTATTATGACAATATAGGCTACGCCGACTTATCAGATTTCTTTTATGTTTGGTTACGGCCTTCTCTTAAATCTATCTATCCAAAGCTTTTTACTACTCTTGTTGTGCCTAAGGCAGAAGAGTTGGTGGCAGAGAGTTACCGACATGGGAGCAAAAAAAGGGCAGAGGTCTTTTTCCTTGACGGCATGACTCAGGCAGTAAGCCGTTTGGCAAAGCAAGCACATCCGGCCTTTCCAGTAACTATCTACTATGCATTTAAGCAATCTGAAATTGACGAGAAAGGTACAAGCAATACTGGTTGGGATACCTTTTTAGCCGCTGTTATTGAAGCTGGCTTCGCCATTACTGGAACTTGGCCAATGCGTACTGAATTAAGCAACCGTATGGTTGGCTCTGATGCAAATGCCCTTGCTTCCAGTATCGTATTGGTTTGTCGTCAGCGTATTATCAATGCACCTATTTCCACGCGGCGAGACTTCGTGAATGCACTCAAAATAGAATTACCAAAAGCTCTCTTCAATTTACAAACAAGCAACATCGCCCCAGTAGATTTAGCGCAAGCCGCCATCGGTCCCGGCATGGCAATTTATACCCGCTATGCCAAAGTATTAGACGCTCAAGGTCAGCCGCTCACCGTCCGCGACGCGCTGGCGCTCATCAACCAAACCCTCGACGAAGCCCTCGCCGAACAGGAAGGCGATTTCGACTCCGATACGCGCTGGGCGCTGGCTTGGTTCGAACAATCTGGTTTTGACGATGGCGAATATGGCGTCGCCGAAACCCTCTCCAAAGCCAAAGACACCAGTGTTTCAGGCATGGTGGAAGCAGGCATAGTCGCATCCGGTCGCGGCAAGGTACATTTACTCAAACCTGCCGAACTCTCCGAAGATTGGGATCCAGCCAAAGACAAACGTTTGACGGCCTGGGAAATGGTGCATCAATTGATACGTGCCCTTGAGGCCGGCGGCGAAAGCGCAGCCGCCGAACTGGTGTCCAAACTGGGAACACATGCCGAGACCGCCCGCGAATTATGCTACCGCCTCTACACCATCTGCGAACGCAAGAAACGCAATGCCGAGGCGCTTTCCTACAACGCCCTCGTGCAAAGCTGGCCAGAGATCACGCGTCTCGCCCGCGAAGGCTATCAGCCCTCAGAATCGCAGCTAGCCTTGCTTTAGGAAAAGGAGCACATCATGGCCATCACAAACTACGAACGTGTCGGCAAGTCTATCGAATTACTTCGCGATGGGTTGCGTCCCTTTATCGAGCGCGAACTGAGCGCCAAATACGGTAAATATTGGATCACCAAAAGCACCGAAGGCTGGCGCAGTGAGCTTGCGTGGGCTGCTGATGCCGAGATGCCCGATATGGATACTGCTCTCCTTCTACGCTTAATGTGGGAACAGTGGAACGAAGTTTTTCGTAACACTCTGGGCTTTGCCGAGCGCAGCCTGGTCAGTGAGTTACGCGAGGTGCGCAACAAGTGGGCGCATCAATCCGCCTTCTCCACCGATGACGCCTACCGCGCCCTCGATTCCGCTGAGCGTCTGCTCACGGCTGTCTCTGCCCCCGAAGCCGACGAACTCGAGAAGATGAAACTTGAACTCCTGCGCCTGCGCTACGATGAACAGGTCCGCAGTGAAAAACGCAAAGCCACCGGCACCGCCATCGAAAGCGCCATCACCGGCAGTCTCAAACCCTGGCGCGAAGTGGTCACGCCGCACAAGGATGTGGCCAGCGGCAAATACCAGCAAGCCGAGTTTGCCGCCGACCTGTGGCAGGTCCATCTGGGCGAAGGCACGGACGAATATAAAAATCCCGTTGAGTTCTTCCGTCGCACCTACCTCACCGAGAGTCTCAAGACCATGCTGGTCGGCGCGATCCACCGCCTCGCAGGCGAAGGCGGCGATCCAGTGGTGCAATTGCAGACCAACTTCGGCGGCGGCAAGACCCACTCCATGCTGGCGCTTTATCATCTCTTCTCCAGTGTTTCCCCGAACCAATTGGCTGGCATGGATGCCGTCATGCAAGCCGCGCAAACCACAACCCTGCCCGAAAAAGTGAAGCGCGTGGTGCTCGTTGGGAATAAGATATCACCCGGCAATCCCACTGTCAAAGCGGATGGGACCGTGGTGCGCACGCTGTGGGGTGAACTGGCCTGGCAGCTCGGAGGCAAAAAAGCCTACGCTCGCATCCAGGCGGACGATGAAAAGGCTACCAATCCCGGAGATGCACTACGGGAAATGTTTGTCGAATATGGCCCCTGCCTGATCCTGATCGACGAGTGGGTGGCCTACGCCCGTCAACTCCACGATCAAAGCGACCTGCCGGCGGGCGGCTTCGAAACGCAATTCACCTTTGCCCAGTTGTTGACCGAATCTGCCAAGCTTGCCAAGAACTGTCTGCTGGTCATCAGTCTGCCGGCTTCCGATACCACCGGTTCCCCGCACACCCAGGCCGATAACGCCGAAGTCGGCGGTCAGCGTGGGCGTGAAGCTCTCGATCGTTTGCGCAACGTGATCGGGCGTGTCGAGTCCTCCTGGCGTCCGGCCAGCGCCGAGGAAGGCTTCGAGATCGTACGCCGCCGTTTGTTCGAGCCGCTCTCCGATCCCGAACATTTCAAAGCGCGTGACGTGGTCGCTCGCGCCTTTGCAGATTTATATCGCAATCAACAAGCTGAGTTTCCTCCTGAGTGTCACGAAGCGGAATACGAAAACCGCATCAAAGCGGCCTATCCCATCCACCCCGAGATCTTCGACCGCCTCTACTCCGATTGGTCCACGCTGATCAAGTTCCAGCGCACCCGCGGTGTGTTGCGCTTGATGGCGGCTGTCATCCACTTCCTGTGGGAAAAAGGCGACCGCAATCCGCTCATCCTGCCATCGAACATTCCCATCGATGATCCGCGTGTGCAGTTCGAACTTACTCGTTATCTTTCCGACAACTGGGTGCCGGTCATCGAGAAAGATGTGGATGGTCCCAACTCTCTGCCTTTGCGCATTGACGGAGAGCATCCCACCCTCGGAAAATTTGCCGCCAGCCGCCGCGTCGCCCGCACGATCTATATGGGTTCCGCGCCTCTATCGCAGGCCGCCCATCGTGGGCTCGAAGACCGCCGCGTGAAACTGGGCTGCGTCATGCCGGGTGAATCACCGGCCGTCTTCGGAGATGCCTTGCGCCGTCTGGCCGCCTCCGCCACCTACCTCTATCAGGATGGCGCTCGCTATTGGTATTCCACTCAACCCACCGTTACCAAACTGGCCGAAGATCGCGCCGAGCAATTGAAGCGCGAACCCGATAAGGTTGTCCACGAACTCGAACAGCGTCTCCGCGCCGACCTGCGCCAGATGGGCGATTTCGTCCGCGTTCATCCGATGCCGCAGTCCGGCCAGGATGTCCCCGATGATTACGAAGCGCGCCTGGTTGTGTTGAGTATCGATGACGCCTACAGCAAGGAAGCCGGCAACAAGGCTGAAACCACCGCCCGCCAACTTCACGAAACACGCGGCAATTCCCCGCGCCTCTTCCAGAACTCGCTCGTTTTCCTCGCCGCCGATAAGACCCGCCTGCAGGACCTCGATGAAGCCACCCGAAAATACCTGGCCTGGGAATCCATCCTGAGCGAAAGATTGGTATTGAATCTCGATCCGCAACAAGTGAAGCAAGCCGAAACACAAAAGGCTTCCGCCGATAGCACGGTCACCACGCGCATTCCAGAAACATATCAGTGGCTGCTCGTGCCTGTTCAGGCATCTCCTCAAGCACCAGTTACCTGGCAGGTTCTGCGCCTCACCGGTCAGGAGGCTCTGGCCGTCCGCGCCAGCAAGAAACTGAAGAGCGATGAGCTCCTGCTCACTGGTTTCGCAGCATCCCGCCTGCGCATGGAACTGGACCGCATCCCGCTCTGGCGCGGCAATCACGTATCGGTCAAGCAACTGGCCGAGGATTTCGCTCGTTATATTTACCTGCCGCGTCTCAAAGACTCGTCTGTTCTGCTCAACGCCATCCGTGATGGCATCTCCTTGTTGACGTGGGAACAGGATAGTTTCGGCTTTGCCGATAGTTTCGATGAGGCAGCCGGCCGCTACAAAGGTCTGCGCATCAGCCAAAGCATTTCACTCTACGATGCCAGTTCCCCCAGCCTGCTCGTCAAGAGCGAGGTTGCTCGTACTCAACTTGACACCGAAAGTAAAAAGCCCATCACAGGACCGCTCTCCCAGCCGTCTTCCACTACAGATGCAAAGTCAACCACCACTGGGACAAAGACAACTCCGCCTCCTGCGCCTCCCGTGCCGCAGTCCAAACGCTTCCACGGCACCGTTGTCCTCGACAGCACCCGCGTTGGCCGCGATGCCAGCCGCATTGCCGAGGAGGTCATCAGCCACCTCACAAGTCTGCCCGGTGCAAAAGCCACGATCACCCTCGAGATCGACATCGAAGCCCCGAACGGGATTCCCGAAGACCGCGTGAGGATCGTCAACGAGAATAGCAACACACTGAAGTTCAAGAGTCATGAGTTTGAGGAAGGATGAAGTGCAAGCGTCGGACACCCCAATCAATGCATTAGTGAATCCTTCACCGGGATCACATGATAGCGTGCCGTTCCCAACTCCGCGCCGAATTGGATGCCTACTACGCCCGTCTCTACGGACTCACCCGCGACGAACTGCGCTACATTCTCGACCCCAAAGAAGTCCACAGCGAAGATTTCCCTGGCGAAACCTTCCGCGTGCTGAAGGAGAAGGAAGTCCGCTTGTATGGGGAGTATCGGACGTCAAGGCTGGTGCTGGAGGCGTGGGATGGGATGCTCAAATAGTTGGATGGCTGGAAAAATAATTACAAAACTGGAGAATTTGTTATGACTATTCAGATTATTGACCTTGTGCGCCGTTTTGATTCAGGGGAAATTCAACTTCCCATGATGCAACGTGAATACGTTTGGAAACCTGCTAAAGTTGTAAAACTTCTGGATTCCCTATACAATCGATGGCCTATTGGATGCTTTTATGTATGGCATACAACAGAAGAACAAAATACTAAAGAACGAGTAGGTGGAAAAATTATCCATTATTCAATTGATGGTTTTTATGGTTTTTTGCTTGATGGACAGCAACGTCTCACAAGCCTTTCACTTGCGATATCTGGTGAGGTAGCTGAAAACGCTGATAACCGTGCCTTCTTTGACGTTGAAAAAAACCGTTTCTTCCTTCACGGGAGTAATAAAACAATCCAGAAACGGGTTGACGCACTAGATCCTGGGCTTGTTCCGCTTTTCGATTTAATGATTAACCCTAATGATACCCAAGCGGTTATACAGCGAATTATTGACAGCCTTTATGAATGGGAACGAATTGAAACTAAGGCAGATGAAACAAATTATCGAACCCGTCTTCACTCTGCCGCGACCATGCTAAATCAAACAGCGCTTTGCCAGGAGTTCCATAATGATCATGTCGCAGATGCTATTGAACTATTTGCGAGATTAAATAAAGGTGGAACAAGTTTGTCATCTGGGGAAGTGGAAGCGGCACGCTTATCGCAAGCAGCAACGGCACATATTGTTAAGCCAATGCGTAGTTTTGTGCAAAACAAAAAACTATCTGCGTTAGGATTTAATTTTTCGTTTCTTACTCGTACTCTGGTCACGATTCATCGTGGATCGTCTGGATTTGCCAATTTACCGCGCAATTGGGCAACAGGCGATATTGATACTTCTTGGGAGTCCACCCAAAAAGGGCTTCAATATGCTGCCTCACTTGTTCGGGACGAATTTGGTTGGACAAGTAGGCGTTGGTTGCCATCAGCAAATGCGCTTATCCCTATTGCCTATCTTTTTAAGGATCATTCAAAAGCACCATCTAAAAAAGAACGAGAGTCTGCAAAGTCTTATCTCCTACTCACTGGGTTGCGTGGACTTTTTAGAGGTTCCGTTGAAACTTCCATCAACACCTTTGTAAACCCACTAAAAACTGCACATGCAAATATTAAAAACAGAGGTGGGCTTTTGGTAAAACGTATTCCCCAAAATCGCCTGTTCAAAATCAAGCCTAACGACATTATAAATACAGTTGGTATGTATTCCCCTCTAATGCAGATATATCTGGCTTACCTTGTCTCTAAGAAAGCCAAAAGTTGGCCTAGCGGTCGTTTGATTAGCGAAATTGCCCTTGGAAAAATATCGGGCGATATACTTGCTGTCCATCATATTTTTCCCAAAAAATATATGACTTCACTTGGTTACCCGCCAGAAGATTTTAATGTTATGGCGAATTATGCAGTACTTCTTCAATCCGATAATGCAGAATTAGGGGATGAACCTCCAGCAGAAATATATTCAAGCTTATCTTCTCAGGAACGTAGCATGACGTCAACTCAATTATTTCTTCGTGGACAGGATGACCTTCTTAACCCAGAGAATTACGATGAGTTCGTTGAGCACAGATCAAAGTTGTTGGCGGATGCTTTGAATACATTTCTTGGTTTATAAATGAAAGACAAATTTTTTTGTAATCACGATGAACCCTTCCGCTGGGACGAAGTCCGCCGCGCCCAACTCCGCGCCGAGTTGGATGCCTACTACGCCCGTCTCTACGGTCTCACCCGCGATGAGCTGCGCTACATTCTTGATCCCAAAGAAGTCCACGGCGAAGATTTCCCTGGGGAGACTTTCCGCGTTCTGAAAGAGAAGGAAGTCAAGCAGTTTGGGGAGTACAGGACGTCAAGGATGGTGTTGGAGGCGTGGGATGGGATGGAAAGATGAAGAAGGGACGTAGTGTTCTAGTCTTGATACTGCTAGGGATTATCGCTTTGGTTTTGATAATCCTTGCTTCTGCTTATAGTGTTTTGCTAGATGCCATAAGTAATTATTTTCAGCCCTATTTAATAGCATTTACTGAGTCAGCAAAGAATGTCCATCCATTATTGATCTTGTTTGGATTGCTTATTTTTGTATCTACGTTGATTAGCACATGGAATTATTTTCAAAAGCGATTGGAAGCGGCAACCAAGAATCAACAGGATGAATTTAGAAGTAATCACCCTGTTGAGTACAGATATTTGACTTGGATTATAGACAATCTTAGTTCGGAGCAGGCTACGTTCGTAAAGCCCAAAGTATCATTACTTACCCCGATTAATTATAAAAAGGCAGGCAGAAAAAAACTAAATATTGGAACAGTAGTTCAAAATGCTTTCCGCTTAACCACTGGTTTTGATAATCTAGTTGAATCCGAAATGATGCGTGATGGATATGGGATAATCATTGAGGGAGATCCTGGGTTAGGCAAAACTTCTTGCCTGCGCAGAATAATATTAAATCGAGCAAATAAGATTATTAGCGGGGAAGAAAATCTGCCCCGCCTTCCAGTTTATGTTGTAATCTCTGATTATCGTGGCGATGTGCCTTTTATTGAGTTTTTCAAGAATAGACTTGATAGGTCCTTTCGTTACTCATCATTTTTGTCGCAAGACATTGATGGATACTTGGCTCAGGGAAGATTGCTAATCTTTCTTGATGACGATACAAACCAGGGTCAAGATTCTCAAAAAAGACTCGAAGAGATTGTTTCTTTTACAAAAAAGCATAAAGATAATTTTTTTGTCATTGCGTCACGTCCAAATTCTCAGTTGGGCAAATTCAGCTTTGTGCATTACCGTCTTAATCCTTTTTCTGGCAGAGATGCACGGAAACTTTTAGGAAAAATACTGGATAAATCCCAGTTGACACAAGCAAAAAACATTATTGAACGTATTCCAGGTGCTTATTTTTGGCTGGCAACAAATCCCAATATGTTGTGGATGTTAGCAAGAGCAGTGCAATTATCAGAAAAAACTCCAAAAAACAGAACCGAATTAGTTGCTAATTTCATTGACACAGCATTAAAGACGGAAGCGAATAAAAGGGGTGAGGAAATTGATATTGATAATCTCAGAACTTTTCTTGAATCCGCCGCCTTTCACAGTGTCGAAAATACCGAATTTGAGATACCTGCTTATTTGCTTGAGGAAAACCCGCGTTTTGAATTTAATGGCTTGATTATGCAGATTTTTGTTGGGGCAGGGGTATTAGCACAAACTAAAGACGGTCATGTAACATTTTTTAGCCAAGCAATTATTCGGGATTATTTTGCAGGAAGTCATATCAGAAAAGAATGGAAAATGCACGGCAAGTTGGCTTTTCTAGAATGGTCTTCCAAGTGGGTAAGCCCAATCAGTTTTGCGGCTGGAATGCTAGATAGTGACGAGGGTGAAAAATTACTCCAGCAAATTAAATTGATGTATGGATTTGTAGATAATTCCGTGCTTGTGGGGGAAATGATCGCTTACTCGAACATAGACCGTGAGACACAGTTTGTTGTTGAAGTGGTTGAGCAGATAGGCGAAGAACTTAAATCTTTACATAGTTCTCGTTTGCAGATAGTGAGAATTCTAAGTCAACTTTATAACAAAAAGACCCAAGAAGTCTTGGACGGCATTTTCTCTGAGAGCCATCAGAATTTGTCTTGGTTGTCTTGGCTTAGTCAGGCAAACGATACGCTGCAAGTAAGAGAGCAAGTAATAACAGCCATGAAATTGGCTGGCACAAGCGTTCCCTTCTCTTATTGGGCTGTATTTATTCTTACATGGATAGGCGTAAAAGTGTGGGGAATTGTATCAATTCCATTCAAAATAGATTTTTTTCTTTACCCTTTATTTGTCGCCTTAGTAGAACTTCTACTAACCTATATTTGGATACCCGTATTAGTTTTTGTTATTTATTGGATCGCGAAACAAGGGATTACAGTACAAAGCATTGGCTCTTTGGGTCAATCAATTACGAATATTATTCATCAATACCCTCTATTAATATTCATTGGCATTTTAATTTTGGCTGAAATCATTTATTTGCAAGTTAGTTTTTTCATAACCCAAAGGAAATGCCAGACGCAATTAAAAATTTATTTGAATAAGTTACGAGCCAGCCATAAGCTAAACCCTTGGAGTGTTCTTGTTGCTCAGTTTGCTCTTCAACGCTATGGAGTTTTGGTTAGAGAGAGTAATCCTGATGAGGCTGTGGAATTTTTAGCAAGTATTGCAACAGACGATAGATTTCCTGCTCCCTTTATATGTCAGGCAATCAAAGAGCTCGCGTTGACGCGTGACCCTAGAGCGGCTGATGTAATCGTTAAATTACTGTCAATGATAGATTTCAACGATTCGCGATTTTCATTTTACATTGCGTGGACGTGCACAGTTGCACTTGGGTTTTTGGACACTAAGAAATCTATAGATGGGTTAAAAAAAATCACGGAAGAACCGATTAGAAAAATCCGTAAAATCGCTCTTGATTCTTTAGCCTTGCTTGGCAACGAGGATGCTTCAAAAGAGATATTGCGCACTATTGATTTTGAAACTGAAACTGGACAACATGCTTTGAATTCTTATTTAATTATAGAAGCGCACCTAATGAATTGTACGCCTACATCAGGTATGCTTTCGGATTTCACGAAACCTAACAAAGATTTTTATCATTGGAAGGATTGGTTAAAAAATATTCAGGGTAGCATGCATATCCATTATTACAAAGTTGTCTCTGAGTGTGTTCGTAACGGTAAAATGAAAGAATGGTTAAGTCAAAAGATTGAGAACGTCAGTGAAACTGAAACAAAAGATAAGCTTCGCAGAATAATAGAAACCTTTGAGTAAATAAAACATGAAGAAAATGGATAAAATACTCCGCGCCAAACTACATGCCTACTACGCCCGTCTTTACGGTCTCACCCGCGACGAACTGCGCTACATTCTTGACCCCAAAGAAATCCACGGCGAAGATTTCCCTGGCGAAACCTTCCGCGTGCTGAAGGAGGAGGAAGTCAAGCAGTTTGGGGAATATCGGACGAGACGTCTTGTTTTGGAGGCGTGGGATGGGCAAGGTCAAGGATGAAGGCGGAATTATAAACGATGAATATGAAGAAAAAGCAAATGAGCAAAACAGAATTTGCCAAGATTGCTGAACGCAAATGGGTACCTACCCTGCTAATTGGAGATGGAAGACCTAATTGGATGCTGGGTATTCCAGACGAAAAACTTGCTATGACTCTGGCAAGCGGTACCTTCATCGATCCGAGAATTGTTGAACATGATGGGATTACATATAGTGGGGTCGTTGGTGGCATGGATATTTATCGCCATGATACAAATGATGTAAGCAAAGGTTTTCCAATCAACAAAGATCACTATATTATTGTTCTTGATCCAGCCAATGACAACGCTTTGCTTGTGAACGGTCCATTAAAGGACAATGAACACTGGCTTGGAAATTTACCCAATTTACCTGAAAACATAATTATCATTGAGTCTACAGAAGATTGACCGTAAGAGCACAACTGGAGTCTGAATGAATAAAGCCAAAAAGAAGCCAACAGCAAAGCAAGAGATCAAGTCCAAAACAATAAAGACTATTGCCGCAAAACCTGCCGTTTTGCCTGTACCAACAGCAAAACTTCTTTCCCGTTCTGAGAGTACATAACTTGATTTCAAACGCGATGCCGAGGCTGTGAAGCATGATGATTTGGTTGCATTCGCAAATAGTGGCGGTGGTGTAATCCTTGTTGGTGTTGATGAAGAATTAGGAAAAAATGGTGTGCAAAAAGGAAAAGTTGTTGGATGTGATGTTTCTGATCGTGAGCGCAATAGAATTGTGAGTCGGGCGAGCCAGTGTCGACCAGCAATAGCAGTCAAAGTTACGGTTGAAACTCACGGAAAAAATTCGATATTTCGAGTTGATATTCCAAAAGGTGGATTGCACTGCACTCCAAATGGCACTTACAAAATCAGACGAGATGGGCAAACAGATATTATTGACCCATCAGCAATGGCTCAAATCATTGTTGAGTTGGAGCGAAAACGAATATTTTATTACTTGCGTGCTGCTGTCCGTCCTGAAATCGAAGATGCTCAATCAGACCTTGAATCAAGATATGATGAAGCCCTAGCGGAAATTGAAGACTTACGTTCTCAAATTGATGATTTCGATGATAGAGATGACTCTTATGACCGTGACCACGACGAACGATAACACGGTTGGTCAGCCGAATATCGGCTACCTCGGCGAACCCTTCTGCTGGAACGACACGCCAAGGCGCCACGCCCAATTATGAATGTTCACGACATGGAAGGCGAGCGCGATCACCACGCGCATAGCGGCTCTTGTTAGATGTTCCGCAGTCGAGGCACCCCTCGTCAGTGAGATGACCAACGCGGTTCAGCTGGCGTATCTCAGCAAACTCCATTAAATGATCCAGATTTACTTGATCGCTAAATAACCCGGTAAACATCATCATAAAATCGTTTGCTACCCTGGCTGCGGATAATGCGTTTAGTGTAATGACGCTGGGCTCCTCAATCTCCTCATCGTCAACGTACCGCTGTGCGCGTCTCTCCTTCTCTGATAAGCCTTCAAGGGTAAGACGATTCGCTGGGATAAGCCTGTTGCAACTTAGACATCCCCCACCGGGAAATGGCAGGACTATTCTACTGGCAACCAATATTTGATCGACAACACGGGATTTGTCCACCAAAGGCTTTATACCAATTTGCGCTCCAGGTATTAGGTATTGGTGGACAATCGCATTGAACACAAGACGACTCTGAATTGAGTCTGTGGCTAAAAACAAGAAATCGACATCTGTGAGTTTGCGTGCAGTTATCTCATCCAGAATATCTCCGGCAACTGCCTCATAATGGATTTTCGGGTTTGCTTGTTTCGCAAGTCGTCTAGCCACAAAAACCTTACGTCGGGCTAGTCTTTCGCCGAGATGCTTTAACAGGTGATTCTTGCGTCTAGTAAGGAATCCCAGAGCATCTTGTTCCGTGGCCCCTACAACTCTCGGAAGGTTGGTCAAATCAACACGATCGAAATCAACTGCTACGATATGACCCACGCCAAGACGCGCAAGCCATTCGTTTAAAAGCGATCCGCCACCTCCCAAGCCGACAATTCCGACTTTTAGGTTTGACAGGATTTCCTGCCCAACGTCACCGAACAAGCGGGAATTTCTATCGTACTTGGGGTCTATGAATCGGGGAGCATCCGAAGTTCTCGGATAAAGCCTCCGTATTCGAGAACCAATGATGGTGGCATGATCGAGTTTGTAGCGTCCGTCGCGTGTCCAAACATCACCAGCCACTGCGTTTTTCGTAAATACTAATGCCCCAACTGGCCCTCCCCTTGTTATGTCCAACAAGGCAGGATAACCACGTTCATGAGACGCCAAATCATGTCCAGAAAAATCGACCCAATTATCGCCCCCATGACAATGCACAGCAAGGTAACAAAGGTTTTCATCGTCGCAAAATCCAGACTTTTCTGCAACAAATCTGGCGGTCAGCGCACGATAACCGCGTTTGCCAGGGACATAATCTACCCCGTCCTTCGCAAGAAATATATTTCGCGCCAACAAACGCGTACCTAGGGATGTTTCAACGATGCCGGCCGCAATCACCAATCCGTGCTCGTCAGCGTCGCCGGGAAAAAGATGCTGTTGAATTTCTTGAAACTGCGGTTCTGTAAATGTGATTGAGAGTGGGATTTTCATTGTTGCCGTAACCATTCGAGGACTTTTGCAAGTTTAAGGCCTGCCGTGTCGCGAGTTGGATCCCAATGGTTAGATCTTCTTGATATTTGGATCGCTTTTCGGCCATGCCAATCAGTAGGACCTGATATACCTTGACCAAATGCAGCCCCATCGGCTCTTCGAACATTCGGTTCAATAAAGTGTGGATATACATCCGAACGCGGATATTGAAAGTTGATAGCAAACCCAACCCAGGATTGAGTGGGCGCAAATCCCTTGCCAATGAACAAATCATGGACTATGACATGCGCCCCTCCCTGCTCCTCAGGATCGACATCAACTTGATGTCCCGCAAACGCCTGCTTTAATTCGGCAATGGCGGCCTGGACATCAGGAGTCATCTTAGCACCTCAGCTGTTGTCATCGGGTGCTGTTGCGCGAAACTCCTCGTCCTTATGAAGAGTGACCGTCTCGTCATCAGCAACAGGATCCAATTGTCCTCCTCCTTTGACGCGGAAGAGGTTGAAATCCTCTTGGAATGCGACACCTTGTTGGATTGCAGTTCGTTTAATCTCAAGACCAGTTGCCTTGTGATCTTGAAAGATAACTGGATGGTTGTTCACCTTGACTGTTACGGTCTTGGTTCCATCGGCGTGCGGATTTTGTTGTTCACTCACTGTCTGTTGCATTTTTGCCTCCTGCGCTATCGCGCAAATGTTGTGGTACTTTGAACGAAATTTTAACGAGCTGACTTGCAACGACCTTAAGGCACTTTCATCCAATGGACGAACTCGCCGTTTGGCAGCCGTAGGAACGCTGTATCACCTGGGTTGTTCCAAACAAACCATTCTCGTTGCATGTAGAAATGGAATTGGGGTGGGTGTTTATCATCTGCCTTTATAAATTGATTAGTTCCTTTACCTGTCATCAGAAATATATATTCGCCGGGGTCAAGGGTCCATCCGCCACCATTCACTTTCTCGGGGAAGTGGAATAGGTGCGTTTCTTGGCCTGTCGGCGTCCGGTCACTTACGATCCATCCGCTCATGTTGAACTTTTTGTCCGTGGTGGTATTCTTTATAATGATAAACTCATCATTGAGCTTACTTTGCGCATCCAGCCCAGACGGGTTGTTGTGGATGCTGGTTATTTCTACTTCTGCCATTCGAGTTCTCCTTTACAAAAATTAGTTTTGCCATCCGAGTCTGTATTACTTACTTGTCGATGAATTATTTACTCTGTTCATTCTCATCAGCTCCTCAACCAGTACGGTTGAGTTGAATATTCATGCAACAATTCTCATAAAAAAAATCAGAACAAGCTTTTTACACCCGAGGCTTCCTCTGATGAGCGAAAAATTTTCTTATCGTCAGTAATATAGATCAAGCCGAGACCTTTCAGTCTTTTTGTGAAAGCAGTTATGGTCACGCCAAAACTGTCCTTCAGTGAGTATAATGTTTGCCAATTTGTTAAGTCAATGCCTCGAGTCGCATTCATCAGTAGATGATGAGGCATTAACAAATAGGCAGCATACTTCTCAGCTTGGATTTCTCGCTTGTCGAATTTCTGCTGTCTACATAAATAAGGTTCGCTATTAATCACTGGCAGAAGAGACAATTGCACCGCATCATTTTTCTTAGCGATATGGAGATCCCAGTGCCCTACTTCATGCGCCTTTGTATAAGCCTCGGTTCCGACATATTCATCGAAGTGATCGCGATGACGTTCATTCAACCGAATCTTTTTGGTTGTTGGATCGAGAAGTCCAAGAATCTTTTCTTCATCGGTATCTTTAATAACATCCCAATCAATCCAAAGATCTAAGTAAGCCTCAACAATCCGATCGATGGGAATGGGTGGTTTATCCACCTTGCCAAACTGAGATTCAAATCCGGTTAGCAAGGCATACGCTTTGCTTTCGATTTCATCGTCAGGAATAAATCTTATATCCTTAATCATTCACCACTCGATTTATCTTTCTCAGAAGCAATTTTCAGCATGTTCTTTACCTGGTCATGTGTCAAACTTCTAGATTGCAATTTTCTAAGCAGGATCCCTACATCAGGATTTGATTCAACAGCTTTTCTAATTTGGTCAGACGAAATCTTTCCAGCGAGTCCTAGTAGTTGCTCGGCCTCAATATCCAACTTACTTGCGATAACTCTTATCTTATCTTCACTTGGCGGATCAACTTTTCCATTTTCTATTTTGCTGAGGTATGTAAAGTCAATACCTACCATTTCCGCAAAATCACGAAGAGAGATACCCCTGGCCGTTCTAAGTTGTCTTATACGGCTACCGAAGTCCATTTTGCCATTTCCTTTTTGCGTTGATTATATCATGTTGCGTTGAAAAGTCAAGCAACTTAATTGACTTATTCATCATCCATTTGGCAACTTCATCAAGGAGGAATTTTCCCCCATAGATATAGATCGGAATTAAACAAAAAAGCCCCTGATTTTCACAGATCAGGGGCTTGTGGTTTATATGAACCGATACTTCGTCAAATAATCTTGCAATCGTTCGTGAGGGATCACCCTTCCACTCGGATTTTCCTTCCAACTTCCATCCTCCAGCGGCTCATACACCAGCGGCATTTTCTTTGGCAACAACAAGCCGCATTGAAACGGCTGGCGTGTTTCAAAGGATCGCCGACGTTCCTCCTTTCGCTGGCGATAGATCTCCTTCTTGCTCAACGGTCTGGCAGGCGGCTCGCCTGGAAAAAGCAAGGACTGTCCGCTACTCATTCCAACGCTTGGATAAGCCCTGCCAGAACTTCGTCGCGTTTTGGGATGAACTTCCTTTCCAGACGTTGCGGTCATTCCCGCGCACTTCGCCCCCATCCCTCGCGCAATGCTGGCAGGGGATTTCAGCGCACGTCCGCATTTTTTGCATCGTGGTTTTCCTTCCAAGATGATCCTCCTTTCAAGAGTACACCAGTCCAGACGGCACGCCTGGACTGGTGTCGCTTCCCCGCATTCTTCATATGCTATTACGGCTGTAGAATGCGGGGCTTTAGAACAGGGACGCCTGGTTTTGCGTCGCCTGTCTGGAACGTACCCGATTGGCAGACGATTTTCCCACCACGCCTTTCTGCGTCATCCAATCCGCCCAGGAAACCACCTCGGGCAAATCGGGGACAGGCAACGGCGCGCTCGGAGCCGTCGGGCAGCCCATCGGCGAATTGGAGACCACCACTTCATCCGCAAACAGGGATTGCAGGTCGGGCAGGTCCGCAGACTCCAGCGCTTCACGCGCCAGTTTCATCAGGATGTCGCCGTCCTCTTCCGGGACGATTGCGCCGCCGACCTCATCCCCGTACAACAACTGTGCGGCCTTCATCTTCTGTCCCATCAAAGCCAGGGCGCGCGCCTCCATCGCGTCGCTGTAGACCGAGAAGATGGCCTTCACGGGTTTGGTCTGTCCCAGCCGCCATACCCTGCGAACCGCTTGCCACAGGGTATAGAGACTGTACTCAATCTCGGCGAACACGACAGATTGGAAGGCAATCAGATCCAAACCCGTCTCCACCAATTTCGGATTCACTACCAGCGCGTCGAGACCGAAGACTCGTTTGGCGATCCACTCCTCGCGCTTGCGCGGGTTCACGCCGCTGGTCAGGACTTCGGCGCGCACGCCTCCATCCCGCAGGATTTTCAGGATGCGATCCTGAATGTCGCGCGTCCCGGTCTGGCGCAGGTAGATCAGCACCTTGCGTCCTTGCTGACGTTCGGACCGGCAGAAGTCCACCAGCCAACTTTCTTTTGGCATGGTTTCACCGTCCACGACCGCCGGCAATTGCATCAATTGTTTCCTGCGAACGATCTCACCCTGCCGATCCACTTCATCCACTTCCACCACTTCATCACGGAAGGCAGAGTTGGGACGCGCCAGAGTCCATTGCAGCCAGGTCGAGAGATAGCGGCGATTGTTGAGCGCCAGATCGCGCAGTTTCTTTTCCATCTTACGGTACTGCCCACCCTGCCCGTCGGTCATGGAGAGCGTCACGACTTCCTCGGCGTAGTGTGGCAGAGACAATCCGAGGTCTTTCAGGGAGAGGAAGACCGTTGTGTCCAGCAGGCGGTTCACGATGGCAGGCGAGATGCCCGGCTGCTCCTTGGCCTGGTTCTGGTAACGGCGGTTGCCGGTGAAGCCGTCTTCATCATCGTCCGTTGTACGCTTGCTCTTGCGCGTCGTCTCAAGCACACCATACAAGCGTGCCCAGCGTTTCTCATCGTTGAAGGCGAAGTCCCTGCGTACGCCGGCATTGAGTCGGTGCAACAGCCAGAAGATGGAGGTAGAACGTCCGCCGAAGAACGTGCCGGTCAGGGTCAGGGTGTAGCGGGTGGAGGCGACAAGTTGGTGGAAAGCGATTCCGCGATCGCTGGCTTTCGCAGAAAATTGGTGACACTCGTCCGCGATCAGCAACTTGAACTTGCCGCGCGCGTGCCTGGCGATGTAATCCGCCAGTGCCCACCGCCTCCCGCTGAACTGGAAGAGGGGCGCGCCGCAGATTCGTTTTCCCCAGACGAGGTTTCCCCCCTCGTCCCGCGCGAGCCGTCCGGACTCATCCAATTCGTAGCCGCTCACCTCCGCATTGCAGAAGCGTCGTTTGTCACCCAACTCATCCACGGTAGTCGCTGTGATAGTGATGCCGCCGGGTTGGTCAATCTGGATCGGCGCGCCGCACTCGGGACAGGCCAGCGCCTCAAACGGATGGTGATCCTCTTCATCCACGAACCATTTCCGCACCGCGGCCGGTTCCCAACCCGCACCGTACTTGGCGGAAGTGTGTGCGATGACAGCCACTGCTTTCTTGCCAAGTTTGCCGTCAGACCACAAGTCCAGAAAGCGGCGGACATCGTTCACGTCGCCGGGATCGTCCGCGTTGCGCCCAATCCGGCTCAGTTCCATCGCCTTGGCGCCGGGGATGGTTTCCTCGATCTCACGAATCCACTTGGGGACGAGATGCGGAGGGCAGAGAACGATGGCGGGATATGCGCCCAGAAGTTCCAAGGCTGCGGCTGCCTGTCGCGTCTTCCCACTGCCCATCTCGCCCTGGATATTTCCAACACCATGAACTCGCAGTGCCCGGGCTATGGCTGCCGCAATGTGACGTTGCGTTGGAAGCAATCCAGCCTTTTCCTGGCCGGGGAGAGGTTTGCCAGTCCTTCCCAGGGTATCCAAGATCGCTGTCTCCTCCTGCGTCGGGTCGAAGTTGTACAACGGCCGGTACGTAGACAGGATGTGCGCGCCGAGCTGGTCGCCATAGCAGTGCATGAACTTGGAGAGCGGCTCGACCTGGTCGATGATCTCGATCCCATTTTGGCGCAAGGTCGCTACCGTCGAGACGAAGCGGTCGCGGAAAACCTCGGCGGTGGACTTGCCATCCTTTCCAACTTTCTCCTCCACCTTCTCAGTGACCTTCACCACGCGACCCTTCACCAGCATGGGCTTGTCATCCTCATCGTGCAGACGCAGAGTGCCCATCATGCCGGAGGCCATTAACATCGCGATATGTCCCTTCTTCAAGGGCATGACCGGTTGCTTGAATTCACCCAATGCCCGCGAGGGATTGATCAGATCCAGCCATTCCTTAGAACTCATAACGCCGCGTTTCTGCGTGGCATCCACGATCTCCTCCGGTTGCCAGTCCAGTCGGGTGAAGCGCACCGGTTGTCCACTCGCGCCTTTGTCCGATGCAGGGAGAAGTTCGTATATCGGTTCGGATGCAACTTCCAACATCGGCGGTTCCACCTCCGCCCAGGCCTGTACCTGCCGCACTTCCTCAGCCGAGGGCAATTTGAACTTCTGCCGCTTCAAGCCCAACACGATCACCTGGTTGAACTCCGTCTCGGGATAGCGGTAGACCGCGATCTGTTCGTAATACCCCGCCAGGTGCGAGGCCACATCCAGATCGCGCAACAGCGCATGCGGCACGATGTACACCAGAGCGCCGCCGCGCGCCAGTTTGGGCGTGGTGGATTTCAGGAATTCCAACTCCAGCCGTTTCTGGTCGCCGAGACGGTCATGGCTGTACGGCGGGTTGAGAAAAAGCAGGGTGATGGATTCGTTGGTGAGGTGGCAGGAACTCCAAGGCGCATTGAACAGGCGGTCCATCTTCTCGGCGGCCAAGGCAGCGCGAACCGGCGACAACTCCGCGCCCCAACTCTGGCAGTTCAAGGCGCGGGCGAGGATGGAGGCAGCAATGCCTTCCCCGGCACACGGATCGAGCAGGCGACCACTCTCCTCGTGGGCAGGAAGAAAATAGGTTTTGAGCAAATCCACAACGCTCATGGTTGTGGGGTAGAACCCGGCTTTTTCCAAGGCGGGGGGACGCATATTCATCTCCTTTTTGAAATCAAAATCCCCCGCACCAAACGGTACGGGGGATTTGAGTTGAGTTTGTTTTGCCTATCGGACTTTGCAAACCATCCGCATGGCTATGTTCACATATCCCAGCGGCTCACAACGGTCCAGGCGAACGAACTCGGGAATGCCGCGCGTCCAGTCCGTCTCCGAGTGGCGGAACTGGATCACCAGCCCGCGCGCCTGCTCCGCCAGGATGAAACTCCAGGCGTGCCAGGCGTCTGCACGCGTATCGCAGACCGCGAACGTAAGGCGTTCCAGCGTGGCGGATGCCAGCGTTTGCTTGCGGGCAGAAGACTTCACCTTGATCTCCAGGAACTGGAGCAGTTCCTGCCAGTCCGGTTTGCGAAATTGCGCCAGCCAATAGGCGGGGTGAGAGTCCGAGACCTGCCAATAGCGCGGGTCGAAGATCTGTTGTGGATCAACCATTTGAAACATGGGTTCCTCCTATACTTTGAGAACTTCCTTTTCAAGCAGGTTCTGCACCAAAGCCTGCCAGTCTTTGGTCAGGTCAATGCGCACGCCGCCGCGGCAATCTCCGCCGGTTTCCAGACGCTGTACGAATTCCGCGTCCAGTGCGTACTCCCACAGCGTTTTCGCCCACATGTCCGGGATGGGAAAGGCCAGCGTCTCCTGCAGGCGCTTCAAGGTCAACGTTTGCAGATTTGCTTCCACATTGCCATCCTCGAAGATCAGGGCATAGGCTGCGTCATCCTTGGCTTCCCATTTTCCGGGGAGCGCTTTGCGGCAGATCAACCCGGCGTGCAAGACATTGAAATCGGCCAGCGGCTGGGTCACCATCTTAACTTCCCCGTCCGCGACAACGGATGTGCCTCGCATCGAACAACTCCCACGCCCGCGAATCAGCGAAGCCCACAGACTCTCCACGCTGGTCTTGTGGGCGGCAATGCCCACATAGGTCAGCGTGTGCTGGTACGGCCGGTCTTGCAATACCGCGAAGCCGGTCACATCAGCACGAGTATGGGCATTGCTCAGGGTGGGAATGCGTCCAGTCGGATACAGATGTCGCACCGCGGAGTCCTGCACCACCGGTTCGATGCGGTACACGTACACCCCGGACTTGGCGCGCACCAGTTCCTGATTGATTTCTCTCAAGAGTTCGTGTGCGCTCTGGCAGACGTTCAATCCCGTGAAGGTGATCTCGATATCCTCCACCTGGATATTCACCGTGCGGGCATTCATATCCACCACAGCGCCGGCCGCGATCCAATCCTTGTTGTCCTTCAAAGCCGGGGGAAGTTCCGCGCCTAGAGTCGGCGTGAACCATAACGCGCCGTGGAAAGGCATATCGGCTGCAGGTTCAAACGTGCCGTATGGCGCGCGGTGCGTTTGCCTGCCGATGTATTCCACGTCCGGCATGTCGTTCAGAACCGGAAGCCAGAATTGCTCGTAGGGAGCAATCAGGGTTTTGCCGTTTCGCGCGGCGTTCTCTTGCGCATGTCTCAATTCCTTGATGCGTTCCTTGATGTATTCGTCTTCATAGGGTTCGGTCCATTCGTACATCATTCACTCCTTTGCGTGGATGGTCAGGTTGAAATCCAGCAGTCCGAAGACCTCCCCCTCTTCGGGATCGTCGCTCGCCGTGACAACGGGTTGGTATTCGGTGAGATAACGCCAATCCAGAATGTGGCTGGCCTCGCAGCAAATCCCGTTTTCGGACAGCATCTCGGAAAGTTCATCCGCGACCGAATTGGGATCCGCGTGATCCGGGACGGCCAGTTGGATGGTCAGGATGCGGACGCGTTGTCCGGGCTGGACGGCTTGCATGTCGCCTCGCTTTCTTCGATGGTGGGTTCAGCATTCCCATCTTTCAAAAGGATTGTGAGCCAGGGTTCGGTTTCTTCGGAGGCGTAGCGTTCGCAGCCGAGATGGATCGGCACACCGGGAACCTGACGCGCCAAGTGTTTGGCGAACTCCAGCGCCTCCACCAGGTTGCCATCCATTTGATTGGGGAACAATCCGAATTGGACTGAGACGGCGTCGTACTTCCGCCAGACTTCGAATACACCCGCCACATGACTGTATGTTTCAGGCGTCAGCGTTTTGAAGTCCAATGAATATTCTTCGAGGGCAACATCCACGGTCAGCCAGGTAATGCCCAGTTCAGAGTCGAGGCCATGAAAGACCTGTTGCAGGATGGTGAGCGCATCCTCGCGCGTGATGGGTTTCTCGGCGCGGTGGGCGGCTTCCAGCACATCCTCCACCTGCCAGACGTGGGCAATCTTGTCCTGCCAGTATTGGCCGAGGACGCGCAGGACATCGTTGTTGTCCACGTTACATTCTTTGGCAATGGCCTCTGCCATTTCCTCTAGCATGTAGTCGTACATGGTCATCTCCTTTACATTTGCATGTGAGCACAGGTCAGGGCATCGTGCTCCCCAACCAGCGAATAGTGGATGGCATATACCTGGCGCAGGCGTTTGCGCGCCCCTCGCTCGAAGCGGAAGAGCGGCTCGCCTTCGTGCAGATATTTCTGTGGTGTGCGGCGGAAGATCGTCCAGCCGATGGCGTGCGGCGCGCCGGGGTAACTGCGTTCGATCTGCAGGCGCTCCAGATGATTCAAGTGGAGCAGGACCTGCTCGAGGGTCAGGTACTCCGGGCAACCGGTCTCTTTGGCTTGAAAGGGCAGGACGATCAACTCAGGATTGGCGTGATCCATCGCCGCCTCCCATCGCCTGCAATAAGCGCGCTTTCTGTTTTTCCAGCAGGCGTTTCATATCGTCGCGCACGTTCATCTCATCCCAACCGTCGGCGTGTGCCTTTTCAAACTCTGCCAGGAAATCGGTGATGTCGCGTTCGGGAATGCCGTCCGGGTCCCAATGCGGTTCTGTGGTGAAAGCCACCTGTGCGAACTCATGCCAGGGATGATCGTCTTGATTATCCAGCGCATCGAAGAAACGTTCCTCGATGTGGACCTGGCGGGCGATGAAGAACTCGCCATCCTGCAAGCAGGCGCGGATTCGTTTTTCCACCTCCTCGATGGATAGGCCAGTGTTGTTGGTGAAGACCGCCTGGCCGTGCAGTTTGTAATTGCTGGCGTCCCGGTACAGGTACTGGAATGAGATGTTTTGGGAAGCGTTAGCGTTGGTCATCGTGCACCTGGCTTCTCTGCGCCCAGCCCTGCGCCTGGATATTACGCGCCCACATGCTCAGGAAGGAGGAGACCTCCCGGTCGAAGCGCGTGTCCACCAGAACCATATCGTTCATGCGGGTGATGAACTTGGTGCGCCGCACCCCGAAGGCCTGCGTGATGGCGGTGGGCGTCCAGGTCGGGTAATGCAATTCCACCTCCGGGTCCGGGACGAGATCGCCGTTCTGTTCGAAGTAGTGCGCGACACTGATCAGCTCGGCATGCCGTTCGATCACCAGGCGCTGGTAGCCGGGCATGTCGAAGCGCACGTGGAAATTGAGTTGGGCACGGAACTTGTCCAGCAGGTGATGGGCGGACAGAAGTTTCTCGATCGTGGTTTGAAACAGGGTGGTCATGGGTGGCTCCTTGAAAAGAAACGGAGGGCGCTGTGTGCGCCCTCCGCTGTGAAATGGTTATTCGTCCCAGCCGCTGATGCGGTCTTCAAATCCGGCTTCCAGCCAGTCGTCATCGTGCAGGCGGGAAGCGTTCTCATACTGTTCCACAAGCGGCCCTTCATCGGGTTCCACCTCCGGCTCGAAGCAGGTCTGCTCCGGGCGCAACACTTCATCCGCCGGGAAGTCGCCTGCGTTCCCGATCTCCAGCGTGTGCGCCAGTTCATAGCCGGGACGGCAGAATTCCTGCGGATCGAGTTCGGGCGAGAGGATCACCACATACTCATCCACTTCGGAAACGAAGTGCGCCAGTACGTAGGGGCCGAGATCGGAAAGGCGCGCCTGCTCGTAATCGAAGGGCAGCAGTTCGACGCCCGCCTCGGCGAACAGCCAGGTTATTTTTTCCTTAAGCCAGGCGATGTCCGCGTCGCGGTTGTGGATCGTGGAACGGTGAAAATCTTCGGGAATATCGACCAGATTGCAGAATTCGTCCGGCTTCTGGTCTGCCAGGGCATAGGCCGTGGTCTCGATGGAGAGGGCAACAATCTCCTCCTCATCCCACTTCCAATGCACACTACCCACGTATTCGCAGGGCTTGGAAAAAGCCCCGGCGTGCATTGCGATCCCATTCCAACCGGCGGGATGGTCCCAGGGCGTACACCAAATCTGAAAGCCGCCGTTCCCGGCTTCGAAGATGGCGTTCAGGTCTGGGTTGGTGGAGATGTCGAGCTTGCGCGCCAGATCGAGCGCTGGTTGCATGCGTTGATGTTCGGTTGTGTAAGACATGGTGTTCTCCTGTTGTTTATTTATCCACCGCGTGGACCAGAATACACATCCTGGTGGTGGAATTGTTCCTGTCCGCCACACCAACGCGCCTGTCCGCAGAATCCCATCCCGCCTTCGAAATAGGCGAGTTGGAAATCGTGGTCGGGGAACAGCGCGGCGAGTTTTTCGATCACGGGAATGGGCGGGCTCCAGGCGGTGTCGAATTCCAGATATGCCTCTCGGGGCGAGACATCCGGCAGGGGGCTGCCGCATTGTTTGCAGACGAGGACTGTCATGCGCTCCGTGTTGTGGACCGTCTGGCAATAGGCGCACTTGATCTTCTTTTGCGGCTCGCTGGTTGCAGTCCCATTCCGTAGGGTGAGGGACACGTGCGCCGCCTGCCATTTCGTCCCCCAATTGGACCAGCACCACTCATAACCGCCGGAGTTGAAGCCGTCCTTGATCCAGGGCGCACCGGGTTCAGCGTCATACTCCGCGGCCAGTGTCTCAAGTTTGCTTTGCTGGTCCGGTTCATCCTTTTCGATGGCGCGCAGTTTTTCCTGGTATTCGTGCGCGCGCTGATCCAACTCCCTGTATTCCTTGGGATAGGGGATGATCCTGTCGAAGTCGAGCAGGCGCGCGTCTTCATCCTCGTGCGCCTCGGAACGGATGGCGTTCAACACTTTCTGCACATCGGGACCAGAGATGGTCAATTCGTTTTCAGTCCAGTTAGGCATGGGATTGCTCCTTGTATTGGAATTTGAATGGGAATGGGGTGATTGCCTTGATTGGCTTCGAGTTGATCGAGCGCCTCGCACTCGTGTGCGACAGCAAGTTCCTCGTCGGTCATGCTTTCCTCCACGATGGCCTGTTCCATGCGCGGATCGGCGCGGGCCAAACATTCCGCATCATCGGCATTGCGGATGTGCGGATTGCCCTGGCCATAACGGGCGTAGTAACTTGCCCCGACCTTGCTTCGGAACGGTCCGATCACGGTGAGGAAACGCGCTCCGTGGGATTCCTTGGTGGGAACGCGGGGGGAATGGAACAGGATCAAATCGCCCTGAGCGCGCCTGCCTAGGTAATACGCCATGTCGCCTCCTGAAAGTCTGCGAGGAAACCAAGCCGGGCCGTTTCGTTGTTCACCTCACAGCGCAGGCGCAGTGGGATGTTGGTAATCTGCTCCGTCCGCCAATGCTTGCGCGGAAAGTTGAACGTGAAGTTGGCTGCCTGTTTGTGAACGAGCGAGAGTTCGAAGTGCGCCATCCACAGCGCATCGAATAGGCGTTGTTCATAGTCACCGTCCTCTTCGGTGGAAATCGGTTCCAGCGCGTCGTGCAGGGCGGGGCTTATTTCCACGGCGGTTGAGAAGCCAACGCCGCGAGCGACATCGCTCACATCGAGCCAGGCGGGACTGTGAAGAAGCAGAGGAGGCGCGCACGCTTTGGGCGTGAAGTCGAGAGTCAGTTGCATTGGCATTCGCGCCTCCTAACTGAACCCAAGTCCGCGTTCCTTGAGCGACACCCAACGATTGGGATGCCCGATCACCAGATGATCGAGACAGTCAATATCGAGCAGCTTGCCTGCCTGCACAATGGCACGTGTCACGGCTACATCATCCGGGCTGGGCGTGGGGTCCGACGATGGGTGGTTGTGACAAACCACGATGGCGGACGCCAGACATTGGATCGCCGGGCGGAAGATCTCGCCCACGCGCACCTGCGAGGAATTCACCGAGCCTTGATAGATCTCCACGATGTCCAGCACACGGTTGCGCCGGTCCAACAGGAGCACGCGCAGGTGTTCCTTTTCGAGCAGGCCCATCTCGGCTTGCACCAGCGCGGCCGCATCTGCCGGACTGTTGATCGCGGGGCGTTCCTCGCTATCGGGCAGATTGAGTCGCAGACCCAGGTTGAGTGCGGCTTTGATCCGCGCCGCAGTGGTTTGGCTGATGCCCTTTACAGCCACCAATTCCGCTGGATGCGCCTGGTACAGACGGCGGATGTCGCCGTTGAAATGCGCCAGCAGAGCCTGCGAAATTTCGATCTGCTTCTGTCCGCCGATCACCGCGGCCAGGAGTTCGGTGAGGTTGCAGGCGGCTACGTTCTGGAAGACACGCTGTGCGGGCTGCTCGCGCAAGGGTAGACTCTTCAGATTGGTTTGTTCGTAACGCGGGAGGGAGGGAAAGGTCAGTTGGGGATTGGTGTTCATGGGGCTCCTGGGAATCAGAAGACGGCGCAGGATCTGCGCCGTCTCGGTGGGTTGGGGTTCCATTACGCCATTGCCATATCTGGCAGACTCAATGCCAGGGCTTCGTCTTCGGGGAAGGGATCCTTGGCGCCATCCAACAGCAACGGCATGATCAGCACGGTGAATGCGCCTGCCTCCAAGAGGATTGGTTTTTTACCATCTGCCAGTTTGATCGTGATCCCGCCCTTGCAGGATTCCGCAGCGCGCTTCAGGAAGGCGGACGAAAGCCAGACGCTTGCGTCCTCTCCGCTGGCTGTTCCATCCAGAACGTTGCGCGCCTGTCCGGTGGGTGTCTCCTCGGAGGCCATCTTTACCACGCCACCCGAGGCTTTTATGAAGGTGTTGTGCGTGCCCATCGCCTGCACCATGCGGATGGTCTGCATCAGGCTGGTCTGCTGGACGGTGAGGTGCGCGAGCGTATCACTACGCGCCTGCTCGATCAGACTGCCGATCTGCGCGGCGGGGAAATTCTCCGCGCCGGTGACGGTGGCGAGCGTCAGGTCTTTGGCTTGTTCGGCGTTGGTGATCTGGAAGAGAATGCGATTCGGACCGGAGGTTCCAATGCGCACCGTGTCATGCTCGTCCACGAGAGTAGTCAACAGACGGGCGAAGTTCCACGGCAGGGAAAGCGAGGTTTGTTGCTGGATCCCCTGCATGGTTTCGCGCACGCTGCCAGCTGAGAAGCCATCCGCGGCTTGGGTGAGAATGGAGTCCTTCTCCAACGTCAGGTGAACCACCTGCAAGGCGGCGCGGGAACCGTCCGTGGAGGCGAACGGCAGGACGCGCAGCAGACTGCGCAGGATCGTTCCAGAAACGGTGACGATCGTTTGGATGGTCTCCTCCCCGATCATGGGCAGTTGCTCGTCCACGATGCGCAGAGTGGTGCGATTGGCCTGGCTGTTTAGGATTAGGGAACTTCCATCCACGGACAGTTGGATCGGACCGGCCAGCGTTTCCACCACGGCGTTCAGGGTCTGCGCATCCACGCAGACGGAGAGTTCCTCATCACAGGCGACCTGGGCGAGGGCACGCGCGGCAGACTCGCCGTTGAAGCAGGACAAACTCAGTTGGCCTTTCACATCCGCGTCCAAACGCACGAGCGCGAAGGCGGGCAGGGAGGATGCTTTCTGACTGGCGCGCGTCACGGCGTTCAGAGCCGCGCGCAAGGTATCTTGCGAAATGGTGATCATAGTTTTGTCTCCTTGATTGAGTTTTATTTGCAGATGTCGCGCAGGCGTTTGTCGACGTGGTACTCGCCGCTGAGAACATAGCGTAGCCACTCGATGACGAACCAGACCGCCCAGCCCAGGATGAGCAGGAGGATCACGAGCATGAAGATAGTGAAGGCAGACATGAGAGTTCTCCTTGGAAAAAGAAAATCGGGGAGCGATGGGTCGCTCCCCGATTTGGGTGAGGGTGAAGTTAGATTCCGGACGGCCACCATCCGCTTAGGATGGCTTCGTCCGGGTCGAGTTGATCTGGCGGCAGCACGGTACGCACACTTGCGCCGCCGCTGCGGATGGAGGCCGAGAGCGCCAGCGCCCATTCGACCCCGGCAGGATCCGGATCGCGCATCAACACGTACTCGTATTGCCCGTGTTCCCGGAACCACCGATGCATTTTTGCGGAGGGACTGGCGCCGTTGGTATACACGGCGACTGTATCGGATTCGCGTCTGAGTTGGTGGATCTTTTGCGCCGTGATGAGCAGATCGAACAAACCTTCGAGCACGATCACGGTACGCGTGGTGGGCGTGATGCGCCAACAGCCGAGTGGTTGAATGCGATTGCCCCAGGTCTTGTGATTCTTTTCGGGCTTGAAATTGCGCGTGCCCTTGGGTAGTTGTTCCTCCGGCAGGTAGCGCACGTTCATCACAGTGGGATGTGTCGGCGGGTCGGCATAGATCACACCGCCCGCCCACAACCACGTTCCATCCTTGCGCACCAGCATGGATTGTTTGGCGGCTTCGATGGTCTCGCGATGCACGTTCGGAACGGGGGTGCCGTATCCGAGTCCATACACCAGGGCGGTGTATGGCGACACGCCGCGCGAGGCGAGGTATGGCCAGGCCGGTGAACGTTGCACCACCGAGCGCGCCTCCGATACAGCTTCATCCAATCGTTCCACCTGTGACGGTGGCCTGGGCGGGCGTGTCGGTTGCATCGCCGATACGGGCGGCTTCCAATCTTGCCCAAGTTTCTTGCGCAGGGAATTCAACGAGCCGCCCGTTGCGCCACAGCGCAGGCATTTCCAATAGCCTTTGACCAGGTGGACTCCAAAATTCGGGTGGCCGCCCTGTCCCTGGCGATCCGCGTCGTTATGGAAGGGACACCAGAAGATGGCCCAATCCCGATTGCGTTCCACCCGAACCGCGGTTCCGAGGATCTCTTCGGCGGCGGAGAGGAGTTCGTCCATGTGTTTTTCTACGGCCTCCTTTGCGAGGATCTATGCGCCCAACAGGTGGGCGAGGTCTGCCAGGAAACTGCCAAGCCAGTGATATGGCTGGGATGCGGCGATGGCGACCAGGATGAGAATCAGGGCGAGGGTTCTCATGCTCATTCTCCTTTCGTGGATGGATTAAATTGTTCCAGGGGAATGGCATGATCACGCATCCGGGCAGTCCATGAAGGCGATATCTGCTCATCGGATCTCCACGCTCGCCCATACCGGCGCGGTAGTATACAGAGCCGCGTTCTCGCGCAGCAGTGTAACGGTGGCGGAGTACAGGTAGTCTCCCTGCTGTCGCCCGATGGGGGATGCGATGTTGAGCAATTGGCCGTTGGCGAATACCTTGCGTTGCGCGGCGTTCAGGCGGAAAGGCGCGGAAATCTTGACAGTCTTGCTGGTTGTGGTATTATCGGAACGCATGTTCTATGCACCATTGAGGCCGTCCAGTTCGAGCTGGGCGGTCTCACCTTTTGTGTGCCGGGCCTCTCACCCCGGCGAGTCCTCGCTGTAGTGCGGGAATCGAAAACGGGCGCCGCTCAGGGAAAACCCTGGGACAGCGCCCGTTTTCTGTGTGAGGAGATATTCAGTTGTGGGATTGGTTCAGGTCAGCGGCTGTATCGGTCTACATCCAGCGACCATGAGCAGCATGGCCAGGTGTATCGGCGCATGCGGTGGACGGATGGGAAGTGATTTGTTTTTTCGCGAGTCGTTTCTCCTTTCGGATCGATGGGATTGGATTCGGAACAGAGGTTGGAACGTGTGAACTTGCTTGCGGAATGGGACAAAGATTGTGGAAGGTGGTGTGAATTGGGGCGATAGGTCTCCTTGGGAATGATTTGGAAGTGGGCGTGGGATACAACAGGAGAAGCCCAGCGGGAGCCGGGCTTCTTGAAGAGGGGGAATGGATTGTGGAAAGTGGAAACGTTCGGGATTGTAGCGAGGGATGAGAAAACTGTCCACCCACGTAGGCGGCAGAAGGCGAAAGAACCATCAGTAAAAACGCGGTTTTCACGCCCCCTTTACCTAGGTGTGAAATGAGTCTGAGGTGGGTTGAACGCACAATAATTTTTTCAAACTGCATCGATCCTCGAAAAATATCAAGCCTCAACCGACAAGATGTTTCTGAACAAAGGCTTCCCAATCCTCCCAGCGAACCCGCACCGTCTTGTCTATCGAGATGGAACGGATCTCTTTTTTCTGTATGAGCCGGTACGCTTTTGCCTTGCTGATTCCCAACATCTTCGCGATATCGCCGGCTGTGAGGAAAGGCTTGTACCGTACAGGTTCTGGAGCATCATATTCCGGGACAGACGTTGCAGGGATCGTGGAATGCGCTGCAGCTTCCTTCCCGGATTGTTTTATTTCCTCCCGAAGCAGGATCAAAAATTCCACCAGGCTCGCGTAGACCACGTGGCTGATCTGCGCGCCCATCTTTTGGGCAAGTGCAAGCAAGGCGGCTTCCTCGATGGGAAGGGTGGATGAAGAATTGGCTTGTGTTTTCATGGGGGACTCCTTGAGAGATATTTTCCGATACGGTTGGCGACACGCGCAGGATACCTCACCTCGGTTTTTACTATCATGCCCGGCATGAAACCAAACCCGGAAAGGAATCCCCTCGTGCATCGTATCCTCAAAATCATCCTGTTCCTATTCGCGCTCCTGCTCCTGTGGCTCGGCCTGAACTATCGCCAGCTCATCGCTTATGGAACCATCTGGAACGAGACCACGCGTCTGCAAGAACAAGCGCTACATCTTCCCTCCGATTTTCAAAACCCCGCACCTGGACAAGACCTGTTCGATGGAAAACTCTCGCCCCGGTTCTGGAAGTTCACCACCATCAACGGCGCCGGCCAAGTCTCGAATGAATTTACCTGGCATGCGGCCGCCATCACCTTCGAGCATAACATCCTGCTCCAGCATTTCCCCGATCCGGACTTCCCGAATGAAAACGCCGACCTGTTCCAATCCCCGGCCGCGGACCAATACAACAACGTGACCCTGATCGGCGGGAGCGGTTTCCGTCCTACGCCCGCGGAGGATGTGATCTTGAAATTCACCTCCCGGGTCAGCGAGGAATTCTACGGCTCCGCCGGCGTGATCTTCCAACCGGAAGACACATTGCGAAACGATGGAACCTTCGCCAAACCATTCGACATGTTTGGCTTTGCGGTGATGGGCGATGAGTCCGATGTGATGAACGTCAGCAGTGCGCTGTGTTATCTCGCCCTCAATTGGACGCCGGTACGCGTGCAATCCTTGAACGTGGATGCGCACACCTGGTACGAGTACACGATCCGCCTGCACTGGCAGGATGCCACGACTTGGTTGGGGACCGTCTCTGTGGATGGCGAGGAAATGTGCCGCATATCACTGCCGGCCTTCGGTCCCGTGGAAGTGCAGGCTTGGAGCGACAACGCACTGGTGATCACCCAGCCGCGTCATTGGTGGGAGATCGCGCCAACGTTGGAAATGGGATTCCAAAATGGCGGGAACAAGCAATTCGAACTGGGATCGATCCAGATCTACGCCGAGGCGCGTTGAGCCTCGCACCCGACACACCTCCCATTCCACCCTACACACTTCTGTATCTTTCCACCCATGACTGAAAACTATCAGGCCAAACGCGAACGCTGGCAACGGCTGTTGGAATCTTTGCCAACTGGTCTGCGTGAACACGTCTCCTTGCGCAACGTGGAGTCTGTGGCGGCGCTCACTCCACAGGCGCAGCAGAGATTGTCCGAAGCGATCCAAGCCGGACTCAAACGCCTGCCGCGCGCCGTGGAGCAACTGCGAAACAATCCCGATACGCCGGTGAGTGAGTTGCTCAACCCCGCCGCTACAACAGTGGCAGAAGTTCAACCGCAAATCTCGCAGCACGTCAAAGACGAATTGGCCGGCCTCGTGCAACTGTGTTTCCCGGACATGCCGCGCGTATCGGCCGAGGCATTGGTGGAAGCGGATGTCATGGACATCGCGCTTCAAACCGCCCAAGTTCATCACTTGCTTTTTCAGTCCGATCACCTGCGCACGGACTTCGTCCTGCTGGTGGTGTACGGACTGATGCGCCAATCGCTCGAACAGATCGAAGCGATCATCAATGGATCGCCTGCCATCCAGCAGGCATTGCTCCAGAGCGACCTGCCCTGGAAACAAAACGAATGGAGAAAATAATGCTCAAACGAATTGCCAATACCGGAGTCAACCTTGTCGTGCTGGGCGTTTCGGTCGCCATCTTTCTGGTCGCTTTCTTTGCCTTGAGCGCCCTGGGCGCAGCCGGACGTCCGCCCACCATCGAAGTGTTATCTGCTACGCGCGACCTGAACATCGGCGATGTCATCACCGCCAACGATCTGATCGTGAAGAAAGTCTTTCAGGATGACAACGCCGCCTTGTACATCCCCGGCGAGGAAGCCGCGGGAGTGGTGGGTGGGATCGTCGCCCAACCGATCTTCAGTGGCCAGCCGATTTTCCGCACGGCCATTATCGCCCAAGCCGCGGAAGGCACACGGCTTTCGGCTGTTCTCGCGAAATACCCTGGATACAGTTTGTTCCCGTTACCGCTGGATGCCATGAACCTGGTGGCTCCGGATGTGGAAGCCTTTCTGCCCGGCGACCTGGTGGGCGTCACGGTGGTGATTACCAGCCGGCCGCAACAGTTGACGACTCCGACTCCTATGCCGGAGTTGATCCTTCAGCCCGGATACAGCACCGGACCCACCGCCACTCCCGAACCGGTGGAAGCCGCGCAGGCTGAGGCGATAAGTCGTGCATTACCTCCACTGGCAAAAGATTTATTCCCGATGGGTGTGCGCGTGATCGCCGTGCAGGGTCTGCCGCCTTCGACATCCGAAACTTCTGACTCGAGCGGCTCGACCTTTTCCACCACAACACAACCGCGCATGTTGATCCTCTTGATCCCCAACGCGGCGCGCGAAGTATTGTCTCTGGCCTTGCAGCAAGGAGACCGCCTGGTTGTTTCTCTCATGGCGCGCGGCGATGAGACTCCCACGGCCGGCTTTACCTACTGGGACTTCGAAGATCTGTTCAAGCACGACCGCGAAGAAGTCCTGGGCGGAGGCCAGTAATGCAGGTGCTATTGCTCGGCGCGGGAACGGTCACCTCGCGTCTGAACATGCAACTGGCCGAACAGGGACACGCCGTGGTGGCGCAGATCGCGGCCTTCACGCCGCAACACCTGGACCTGTTCGACTTTCGTGCCATCCTCGTGGTCTCGCCCGAATCGTCCGTGTCACCGGAGAGTCTGGTGAAGGCCGCAGAACGCGGTAAGCTGATCTTCGTGATCGCGGGAGTCGGCGACGGCATGTCCGCTTGGGCGAACGGAGTCGGGGTCCCCGCATTGGCCTATCCGCCTTCGGATGTGGACATCAACCGCTTGTATGAGGAACTGCGTCGCGCCGAGGCCGGCAATCTCGCAGCGGATGATCAATACCGCCGCGCGGTGCTGGGTAGCGACATGTCGGCGCGCATCCAGTCCGGGATGGCGGTGCGCAAGATCGCCATCACATCGCCGAAAGGTGGAACGGGAAAAACCACCGTGGCGGTGAACCTGGCCGTGGCGCTCGCCCTATCGGGGATCACCACGTATCTCGTGGACTCGGATGGCAACGCCGGCGCGCTGCAATATCACCTGCGCATGGAGCGCGTCAACACCACCATGATCGGTTTATTGCGTAGGGAAATTGCCAAAGCCGGGAAAGGCGCGATGATGGATGTGGCATCAAGCGGCGCGTACTTGAATGCCTTCACCCCACTGGAAAATTTACCCACCCTGCGCGTCCTGCCCGGACTGATCACCGATGACCTGGGCGACGAAGTCTTGCAACAGGAAGACAAAGTGGGGGAGGTCATCCAGGGTTTGTACGAAGCCGGAGTCGCGGCCGGTGGCGTGGTCATCATGGATGTGGGCATCAATCCCGCCCATGTCGTCCACCGCGCCGCGTTGAAAGCCGCGGAAGGGATTGCCATCGTGATCAAGCCGGAGATCCCCGACCTGGCCGAGACGCGCCGTTGGATCGCACGTATGATCAATTCCCTGGCGAATGTGGTGGGACGCGGCAGCGCCCAGGAGTTCGTGGGCAGTCGCGTCAAGCTCTGCTACAACCAGGTGGTGGGCGATGGCTTCAAGTCCGCGCATAAGATGTTGCAACAGGCGCTCAGTGAAGACAAGTTCGAACTGGCGCTCATCCCGAATGGAATACTACCCATCGTGGATCCGCGCCTAGCAGCGCAGGCGGTGAACTCGGATCGGCGCGAGGACATTTTGATCTGGCGCTACAAGAAGGAGAAGTTGGAGGAATTGGGACCCTTCGCTGATTCCCTCTTGGGCTTTGCGGCGCACTTTGTGCCGGCCGTGAGGGAAGGCGCTTCACGCGTCGGTTTGTTGCCGAACGCTGGCAAGAAGCGCGGTTGGTTCGGGAAGTAGCCCATGTTCGATATTACTGGCAAGACTCTGAAACCCGTAACCGAAGTGCGCAGTTCAGACGAAATGGAACGCTGGTGGAATATCCTAGCTGAGGAAGGCCGCGCCCGCAAGGCGACCGAATCGCGCCAGCGCTCGCTGACCTCCACGGAGATCGAGGCCCTGGCGCGGCAGGCCTTCGAGGAGGTGAGTAGCAGAGCGGCCGAAGGTGCAGGGGTTGCCCTACCCAAGGAATTCATCCTGCGTTTGATCGGCGAGTTGTCCGGGATGGGACCGTTACTGGAACTGATCGCCCGTTCGGATATCGAAGACATCGCCATCAACCTCGGGCATATCTATGTGTACACTACCAGCAATGGATGGAAATATGCCGGCGCCGCTCCCGATGGCATCGGTGATGCCCTGCGCGTCATGATCGACCGCGCCGGCCAGCGCGCTCCCACACCGGATTATCCCGTCTCAGATGCAATGTTGCAGGTGATGGTCCCGCTCGTGGATGGAACCGTGCGAAGAAAGGGTGTGCGTATCAATTATGTTATGCCGCCAGCTTCACCCTATGGCGACACGATCACCTTGCGCGTCTCGAACTATCGCACCGCTTCCGACCTCACACAAGGTTCTTTATCTTTATTGTGCCAGACGCGCCTGCCGCCTGTCCCGCGCCCACGCTTCGATCCGAAGAACTTCCCGCGCGGCGAAGGCATTCTCACCCCCGAGGCCGCGAATTATTTATTGGGGGTGATGGTGCATGGTGGCACACTGGTGATTGCCGGGACAACCGGTTCGGGAAAAACATTTGTTGGCCAACGCATCCTCCAGGAAATGTTGGACTACTATCCACGCGGCGCCATCCGCTTGTTTATCGTGGAAGACTCGAACGAGATCATCCTGAACGGCTGGAATGGGGATGGTAAATCTGACACGGGTAACATCATCTACACCGTGACTCGTCCTGAAATTCGTGGCGGCCCGCCACCCGTGACGATGTATGACCTGATCCGTGCTGCCCTGCGTTCGCGTCCGCATGGCGTGGTGATCGGCGAGGCGCGCGGGGCCGAGGCCTGGGAGTTGATCCGCGCCGCAGCAACTGGACACGGGCACTCGGCCTTCACCATCCACGCCACCAGCGCCGAGCATGTCTGGCCGCGCTTCCTGCAGGTAGTGCAGTCCCATCCGGATGCAGCGCGCATGTCCGAGGTGCAGATCGCCCAATCCTTTGCGGAGGCCGTAACCGCCGCGGTCTACATCGAGCGCAACCCGCAACACGGGCAGATCGTGCGCGAGATCGTGGAGGTCTCACCCATCGTGGAACGCACTGCCGGGCGGCCTTCCTTTTCTCCGTTGTTTCGTTTTGAGTCTGGTAAAGGTTTGCTCCCAACAGGAAACCGCCCCATGCGTCCAAGCTTTCGTGCCTCCGAATTGAATTTACCCGAGTCCATGTTCAAGGGAATGCTGTAATGACCGAAGAGACCGTTGGTTCGACGCGCACGTTTGTTTTAGCGAAAGGCTTCACCCAAGCCGGCAATCACGCCGCGCTCATTGGCGATGATGATTCGAAACGATTATTCGCAGAGCTATTCGCTGATCCGGACCGACCCGAGGTGCGGCCCCAGGAAGCATATCAAGCCATGCTATCTTCCATTCAACCGGGCTGGACAATACGTTTGATACAGGTGTTCTGGCCAGATCCCGAACCGCGCATTGCGTTTCAGCGACAGGTGCAGGAATGGAAGATACCTGAAATAGAAGGCTTGAACATTCTGCAACAAGGATTGGTTCTGGCGACGCAGGAATATCCATTGCCGTTTGTGCGCCGCACCATTCTGGAATTTGTTCAACCCGGTGATGAAGGGCTGGCGTGGTGGGAGGGTTTAACCGGCTTGTGCGCCGGCTTTGGAATACGTGTGAGCTATCTGGAACAGGCCGGGATCGAGGAACTGACCCGCTGGGTGCTCAATCCAAATCTGGAATATCAGCGCTCCTAGTGGGCGCTCTTTTATTTCACCGGCCCGATCTTCTCGACGCGCAGATAAGGTTCGCCGCGTTCCACATCCATCTCCATCACGCCGGTGATGAATAACGGTGCGCTGGAACTCACCAGGGATTTCGCGGCGCGATAGGCATCTGGAAAGAGGATCGTGTCCAATGTGCCGGTCAGGTCTTCGATGGTCAGGAACATCATCGGATCGCCTTTAGCCGTGCGGCTGCGATGAGAAGTTTGTCGCACGCCAGCCACGATGACCCGGCGCCCTACCAGTTGTGCCGCTTCGAGGATCGTGATGGCGCTTGCCGCGGTGATCTTCCCGGAAACCAATTCCAGTGGGTGAGCATCCAAACTTGCGCCCAGAATTTCCATCTGGGCATCTACTTTCTGTTCCAAAGTCCATTCTTCTTCATCGGATGCTGTCCATCCGAACAGGCTCATTTGATTTTGCTGCCAGCCACCGCTTTGTAATCTGCGCAAGATGGATGGAATGGAATCCAATCCTTCCAGCGCTCCGACCTTGGCGAGGTTCTCCGCCTCTTGAACACGAGGGTCGACCCGCGCCAGGAAATCGTCCAGAGAAGAAAATGGCGCCAGGCGGAGGATGCGTTCAATTGTGTGATGCGTCAACTCCTTGACCTGTTCCAGGCCCATAAATAAAGTTCCATTGCGGACCCGGAAATTGGTTCCGGAATAATTCACATGCGGTGGACGGACGCGCAAACCCATGCGGCGTGCTTCGCTGAGATAGACGCGCTGGCTGTAGTATCCGCCCCAATTGGCCAGCACCGCCGCCATGAACTCGGCCGGAAAATGTTCCTTGCACCAGGCGGAGCGCCACCCTACTTTGGCATACGAGGCGGCATGCGCCTTGGGGAACCCGTATCCCGCAAAAGCCGCCATCAGTTCCCAGACGCGTTCGCCGATCTCCAATGGGACACCGCTCTTCTCCTGGGCTTGCGAGACAAACTTGCGTTCCAACTCCTGCATCTTTTTGCCTGGATCGAAGTGGCTCATGGCGCGCCGCAGCAAATCCGCTTCGGCCAGGCTAAAGCCGGCCAGTTCGTGGGCGATGCGCAACACCTGTTCCTGGTACAGGATCACGCCGAAGGTCTCATCCAGCAATGGAGCCAGAGCAGGATGGAGATGTTGTACTTTCTCCTCGCCTTTGAAACGGCGTACAAAGGCATCCTTCAACCCGCCGCTCAAAGGACCGGGACGATACAAAGCCAGCGCGGCCATGATGTCATCTTCGTTTTTGGCATGGATCTCGCGCAGTGTCGCCCTCATCCCCGGACTTTCGATCTGAAAACAGCCAATGGTCTCTCCATGTTTGACACGCGCAGAGGTGGCGGGATCATCGGAGGGGGTGGAGTCCAAAACTGTCAAAGGGGTTGCGAAACGCTCCGGCTGGTTGTGCTGGATGAACTCAGACACATCGCCCAGGACCGTCAGGCCGCGAATGCCAAGCAAGTCGATCTTCACAAGACCCAGCGCTTCCACTGCTTCCAGATCCAGTTGCGTAATGACCACCCCTTTTCCGCCCGAGCGCATCACGGGCACGAGATCGGTCAGGTTGCCCGGTGCGACGATCACGCCGCCAGGATGCATCGAGAGATGGCGCGGCAATTTCAGGATGGCTTCGGACTCATCGAAGATGATCTGAAAGGAAGGATACGCCGCGCGTAATTCCGCAAAGGGAGAGGGCGGTTCCTTACCTTCGCCATTTTCCTCGAAGCGTGCCCACCAGGAGTGCGGCAACTGGTTTGCCAGTTCACGTACTTTAGCCGGAGTAATTCCGTGCGCCTTGGCCACATCGCCCAGTGCGGAGCGCGGGCGGTAGCGGTTGATGGTGCCCACCATTGCGACTCGTTCGGCGCCATAGGTATCGAAGACATGCTGGATGACCGCATCTCTTCTACGCGAGCACAGGTCCGTGTCGATGTCGGGCGGGGTGGTGCGGGCCGGGTTGAGGAAGCGTTCGAAGTACAGGTTCAAACGCAGAGGATCCGGGCTCGTGATTCCCAAACAATGCGCCACTAGGGAGGAAGCCGCCGAGCCACGCGAGGAAAACGGTATGCTCCTTTCCCGGGCAAAGTCCAGGATTTCCTCCACAATCAGGAAGATCGGTTCGAAGCCCATGCGGGCGATCACATCCAGTTCATGGTTGAGACGCGCTTGGATGTCCGGTGTGATCTCGCCATACAGTTTCTGCGCGCCGGCAAAGGCTTTCTTCCGCAGGTGCTCCGCGGCGGTGACACCGGGAGGCAAAGCAACGGTGGGCATTTGGGATTCACCCAAGGGCAGGTCGAAGCGGCAACGCTCAGCGATCTCCTGAGTGGTAGCCAAAGCCTCGGGAAAATCCTGGAAGCGTCGTTCCATTTCCTGGGATGAATGGAAATAGGAATCGGCCGAAGCCAAAGCAGATTGAGGCAGCGAGTCCATGGGTTGGTTCAGGCGGATGGCTGTGAGGGTACGTTGCAACCTGGCTTGGTCTGGCGACAGGAAATAAATTGGGTGGGCTGCAACCGTGGGCAGATTGAGTTTGCGTGCTCGGTTTGTGAGTTCGTGTGCCTGGTCGGGGGTTCGCAAAGCCACATATAGATAACCAGGAAAGATATCCACAAGCGGTTCAGGGGCGTTGCTCAACGCAATCAGCCCATTCGCGTGATGGGAAAGCAACTCAAGCGAACAAGATTTCTCCGGATCCTCCTGCAACGCCAGCGTACTGCTCAAGCGGCACAGGTTGGACCAGCCGGTCATGTTTGTTGCCAGTAATTGAAGCGGGCCGGAGTCTAGATCGATCTCCAATCCGATGATTGGTTGAATACCCTCTTGCTTGCAGGCCGAGATGAACTCAATCATACCGGTGAGCAGGCGATGATCGGTGAGGCCGAGGGCGGTCATGCCGGCTTCACGCGCGGCATGTGCTAATTCGGCGGGTGTTGCCAAGCCTTCCTGCAGAGAGTAGGCGGAGTGGGCAGTGAGATGCACGTGCATGGGGAGAATTGTAAACGAAATGGAGACTGGGCCAAGCCAAGCTGCACTGACTCAATTAATCCATGACCCAAATATATTTCCCGACCTGTCATGAATGCACATCAAATGTTGTGAAATAAGGATTTTGAAACGAGACTAACCTACATAAGCCCCCGAATTATCTGCTTGGCCTTTGATGATTTTTCCTCCCACGTTACGCCAATATTATCCATCCGATAATATCGCGGGTGACCCTGCCAGACCTGACCCAGGAGCCGATCCAGCCGAATGGACTCTTCCACCGTTTCGGGGCGATGGGCTTCGGGATAGCGTTTGTAGGCGTGCGCCGCGCCATCCGCGGCAGTGACCAGATGAATTACGACAGCATAACGCTGATAATGTTCCTCGCGGTGCGTGCGGGTGAAGGAGAAGAACTCCTCTTCCTCCCATCCGCGAGTCAGCCAATACGCCAGCGGGTCAAGACTGCCACGATTACACAAAACCAGCCCGTCATCATCGAGTTGAAGAGTTTGAGTCAGGGCGTCTTCCAAACCCCATTGGGCGCGCACCATCAACCGCTGGAATTGTTTTTGAGAGGGAGGAATACCCACGCCCCCAACGGCAAAGATGGCTTCGGGTAGAAAGAGAAAACTCCCTTCGTGACGCAGTTCCTCCATCAAAGTGGACTTGCCGCCGCAGGGTCCGCCAGTGAGGACGATGAAGGGGCGGGGAGTCATAGGGGAAAATCTACACCAATACCCATATCAGTATGGTCATCAGTGTGGGGATCAACGAAACCGAGTCCATCACAAGTTTCATCGGTATGGGAATCACAGTGTTTCGCGGTTATTGCTTCCCGCTGTAACAAAATGTCCGCTTTAGTTTGCTCATCCAAACCCTGCTGATGGTAGATTTCCACCAGCGCATTGGCGACCATCTGACGCGTCCGAGAGCGGTACAATTTTTCAGTGTAAAGCTCAATAATGAGCGGCTTGACGGAAGGTGAGCCGATTTTAGCCAAGGATTTAAGAGCAACATCTCTAAAATCATCTTTTTTGAATTTCTCCATAAGCGGCTCAACTGCCCGAGAATCGCCGATTTCGCCAAGTGTGTTGATAGCCCACAACTTCACATCGTTATCCGAATCCTTTAGTGCATTAACAAGCCGCTCAATAACAAGTGGATCGCCGATTTTTATCAAAGCTCTTAGAGCTGCCAGACGAACAGGACTATTGAAACTTAACTTTAAGTTACCCGTAACATGCTTGGACTCGGCCGCAAGCGCTTCGACAGCAGAAATCTCACCAATTTCAGCGAGCGCATTAATGACCGAAATTCTCACGTTAGGGTCACCATCCTCAAGCGCAAAAATGAGTGGCTTTACAGCACGAGCGTCGCCAATCCTACCAAGCACCTGGGCAGCAACCGCGCGCACACGGTTGAATTCACTGTGGAGAGCAGCAAGAAGTGCCTCAAGCGCAGGCGCACCGATATTAACAAGCGCATCAGCAGCATCAGACTCATGAAACCGAAGTTCTCGAATCAGCGGCTCTACAGCACGGGTATCGCCAATCTTCCCCAACGCCTCAATAGTTGCGATGCCTACTTCCATATCCTTAAGCATAGAGATGAGCGCATCCAAGGCGCGAGGATCGCCGATTTTGCCAAGCGCGTTAATGGCATCCAATCTGACACTAATATCCTCATCACGGAGAGATTCGATTAGCAACTCAACAGAACGAGAATCTGCAATTTCAGAAAGAACTTTAATAACAGACAACTTCACATTGCGGCGCCCGTTTTTTAGTGCCGCTCCAAGCGGTTTTACAGCTGGTATGCCTATTTTAGCCAGCACATCAACCACCCCCTCACGGACCAACCCGTCTTGCAATTCAGCGATGAGTGGTTCTATGGCAGGATTCCCAATTTTACTCAAGGCTTCCGCCACTCCATCGCGGTCCCCAATTTCATACTTCAAGGCGGTTATGAGTGGTTCTATAGCAGGCGAACCAATTTCAATACATTCATTCCATTCTCGTTTGGCAATCCAATAAATGGCACTGCTTTCATCTTTACTAGGTTGCCAGCCAGTCTTTTCCAGCACAGATATTGCCGCGTTGCGTACATTTACATTGCCGTCCTGGAGCGCAGTGACGAGCGGCTCTGTAGCAGGCGCGCCAATTTTGACCAACGCGTTTGCCACCTCTTCACGAATATCATCATACCCGAGTATGGCAACAAGTGCCTCGATGGCATCCTCGCGTATGCTGGCGTCCTTTTTATAATCCAATGCCTTGATTAAGCCTTTTACATCATGCGTGGCTTTCAGTTTTTCAACATTGGGTTTAAACAAATCTTGTAAAAATGACATCGTAAACTCCTTTCATGTTCGTGCGACAATTTTCCAATGAGCGTGGATTTGCCGCCGCCGGGTCCGCCGGTTAGGACGATTAACAGGCAGGAGTTCATAGCGGAAAATCAAGGCCAATGCCTATGTCCGTGTGTCCGCCGCTTTGGTCATTATGGCTCCCGCCACCGGTATCCAAATGATCTTGTGCGCCGGTAAAACATATTTTTATTCTGTCGGTATGCCAAGAGGGGTATTTCTTGGAATCTGTATGATGACTGTAGTCCCTGTGAGCCTCCATAATTATCTGCCGGTATTCTAGGATATCGCTCTTTTGCAGTTCGTTTAGCTTTCCAGACTTGTACAAAGCCAATAACCGAGTAGCAGAAAATCTGCGAACATTGAGATCGAAATGATGGAGTGTTTCAACCAAAGGCTTAAAAGCAGGTGCGCCAATAGCATCAAGTTCCTGTGCGGCGATTTCCCGCTCTTTGCTATCCAGGCTCTTTGTAATCCAATAACGCGCTCCGTATTCATCCATGCCTGGCTTCCAACCTAATTTTGCCAATGTTTTTATTACCTGTTTTTTCTGAGCGTGATTATTTTTCAGCGCAAGCTTTAGCGGCTCGATGGCAAGCACGCCTATCTCCACACAGCGATCGAAATCGTTCTTCAGGATCCAATACTGTGCTCCATACTCATCGTTTTCAGGCAACCATCCGAGTTTAGCCAAGGCATCTACCGCCCCTTTTTGCATTTCCTGCCATGGACGACTCTTTACAGCGGTCACAAACGGTTCAACTACCTGTGGACCAATCCTGCCCAACTCTTCATACCCGCCACTTTGCATCCAGAAAATTACGAGTGCCTCTGCAGCGCGCTTATCAGCTATTTTCCCAAGCGCCTTAGCAGCTGATCTTCTCAAGTTGTAGTCTTCATTGCTAAGCGCGTAAATCAAAGCGTCTATCACTTTAGCAGGTTCAATCTTAATTAGCGCCTTTGTAATTTTGCTTTGCCTTTCTTTATCCATTTTTTTAAGCGCGGCAATCAGTATGTCAATGGAAGGTATGCCGATTTGGGCACAGGCTTCCCAGTTCTGTTTGGCAGCCCAATAAGCTGCGCCGAGATGATCTCCCCCAGGTTGCCAATGAAGCTTGTCCAATGATTCGGCCGCCGCCTTACAAACCGCATCATCTTCATCCTTGAGCGTTTCAACAAGCGGGTCGATTGCGCAGGCATCCTCAATCTTCCCCAAAACTTCAGCGGCATTCATGCGAACGTAGGGGGTTTTATCCTTGAGGGCAACCACCAAGTGTTCAACCGCGCTGACATCGCGGATCTCTCCCAGCACTTCAGTCGCAATCTGGCGTATATCTTTGTTGCCGTCTTTAAGTGCGGCAATAAGCTGTGAGACGGCGTGAGCGCCTCCGATCATTTTTAGCGCATCGACAACAACTCTGCGCAACTCCTTGTTTTTCGCCGCAGGAAGGAGTATTTCAACTGCGCTGGTGTCACCAATCTTCCCTAGAGACTTGGCAATGACCTGACGAAATTGGGCATTTTGAATCTTGAATTTGGCAATAAGCGGCTTAACCGCGCGGGGATCCCTGATATTCCCTAGCGCTTCGATTGCCTCTAATTGCACTCGATTACTTCGATCCGTAAGCGCGGCGATGAGCGGTTCAACAGCGCGAGCATCTCCAAGTTTTCCCAGCGCCTCGGCGGCAGCCTCACGAACATCATCCTGGCTATCCTGTAGCACAACAAGGAGCGGTTCAACAGCTTTTGTCCTGTCCATGCTACCTAACGATATAGCTGCAGACTTGCGTACGGTTTTATTTTCATCTTTGAGTGTGGCAATCAGTGGCTCAGTAAAACACCTATTTGCAGAATTTCCCACCGTCAAGGCAACCACCTCTCGCACTTGGTCATTACCATCCAAGAGTGCTGTAATTAGCGCTTCTACAGTGAATCCGCTGGTTCTTACTCCGTTGATTTTTACAAGGGCTATGGCTGCATTAAGTCGCACGCCGAAGTGGTCATCCTTGAGAGCATCGATAAGCGGTTTGACGGCGCCATCATCCCCAATAATCCCCAGAGCGTTTGCCGCCTCCAAACGGACTCTCGATTCTTTCTGATAACCCAATGCCTTATATAAACCTTTGACATCACGCGCAGATTTCAACTTTTCCACGTTAGGTGGACCAAACAAGCCTTGTAAGAATGACATCATAAACTCCTTTCAACTTCGAGCGGAAAATCAGAAATGAGCAAAGGCAATTTGGCTATCTGCCATTGCTCGACACTCACATCCAACACATCCAACGCGCTCAACAACAATCCGTTTGCCCGCTGGTACAAGGCGGAGCAGTCACGCGGCGGGGCGTTGGGGTCTTCGGCGGAACTTCCCCAGGCGCGGCAAAAGCCTCCGCAGAGGTAGCGCAGGTCGCAGGCGCGGCACTGCGCATTGCTGTCCACGGTGGCAAGGCGGTAGGCATCGTTGCGCTTAATCACGGTGGGCAGTCCTTCATGCAGGGCGTTTCCCAAATGGCTGCGCGCGCCCATCAGCGCATGGCAGGGATAGCAATTCCCATCGGGCGCAATATACAGGTTCATGCCCAGTCCACAGGTGGAGGCGGGGTCGGCGGCGCGCGCCAGTTTTTCTTCGTCGTCATCCAGCGATGAGGAAAAGTCATGCGACAGGATCAATCCTGCGGCGCGTCCGATGGGCAGGGTCATTTTGATGCGCGATTCGATTCCGAGTTCCTCCGCCAGCGCGCGCACAGCATCGTCCGCCGCGCCCTCCGCTTCGGCGGCGGTCAACGTGGCGGCGATCGAAATTCCCAGACCTGACAGGCTTTGGAACCCTGTCAGGTCTTTTAGATTAGAGACCGTTCGCTGATATGTCCCCCTCCCGCGCCGCGCGTTGTGGGTCGCTTCATCGCCGTCCACGCTCACCACCACGAGATCGAAAGCGCGCGCGATTCTTTCCAGCAGGGCTTCGTCCAGCGGCAGGGCAAGGTTGGTGCGCAAGACGAACTTCATCGGTTTCAATTGCGGGCGCAGTTCGGCAAGCGTGTCCAGCAGGAAGTCGCGCTGCGGGTGTGCCAGCGGTTCGCCGCCTGTGATGACCAGTTTGGCGAAGCCCGCCTGCGCAGCTTCCTCCGCCATGCGTTTTACGGATGGGACATCCAGCGCGAGTTTGTTCTCCTCGCCCGCGCGGGCATAACAATGGTCACAGCGCAGGTTGCAGGCGTAGGTCACGTGCAGGTAGGCGTTGAGCAGGCGACCCTGCGGCTGTTCATCCAACCTGCGGCGCAGGGCGCGCAGACTGCCGAGCGCGGTTTCGCGGCGCGTCACCAAGCCGGCCGCGTCCAGTTTTTCGATGGCCTCTTCGACGCTGGAACTGCAGCCCAACGCTGCGGCGGCGACGATCTGCCGCGCCTGTTTCGCCGTTTGGGAGGGGTGTGTCTCGCCGCGCATGATTTGCAGGAGATTCCCGCGCCGCAACAATCCGCCGCCTCTGCTCGAAATCACCGCTTGCATGTTTTCATCCGAAAAGACCTGCGCCAGCGCCTGATCCGAGATATGATCGAACAGCCGTTTATAGGCGGGACAGCGCGGGTCGCGCCCGTTCTCCCCGACGGAGATGGCGTTATAGGGACAACCCCCGCGGCAGACATTCCACCACGCGCAGTCGCCGCATTCCACTTTTGCCTGTGCGTCGCGCGCTTCCAATCGCTTCCACGCGGCGGATTCTTTCAAGTCCGCCATCGTGGGCGAATCCTGTACCCAACCCAAGCGCCATTCAGGCTGGGTGACAAAACGGTTGCACGAGAAAATCCCGCCGTCGGGCGTGACGGTCAGGTAATCGCCAAGACAATCGGAGAAGGTACACAGCCCGCCCACCCCCGCCGAGATACTGCGGGCAATCTGGTCAAAGGTGGAGACGCGGATACGGGAGATGTTTTCAAGGTAATGATCAAAGAGGCGCACCAAGAGGTTGCCAGATTCGTCGGGAGTCAAGACTTCCGAAGTCTCCGAGACTTCGGAAGTCTGTAGTTTTCCCACCACCTCATGCACACTGAACGACAATCCTTTTTGCGCGAAGAAATCGAAGATGGCTTCCGCGCGCGGCGCGGATTGGCGCGTGAAAGTGGCGATGACGCCCGCGGAAATTCCATGCCCCTGTGCGCGTTCGATTCCCGCCATCGTCCGCGCGAAATAGCCCTTGCCCCTCTGCGCGTCGTTCACTTCTTCGAAACCGTCGAGACTCGTCCCAATCGAAACGTCATACTCGCGGAATAACTCGCACAGTTCGTCGGTCAACAGCCACAGGTTGCTTTGAATCGAAAACTTGACCTTACGCGGAGCGAGTCCCTGCCGCAGGATGGGCAGCGCCAGCCGATAAAAATCAGCGCCCGGCACAAGGGGTTCGCCGCCGTGGAATGTGAGTTCCAGTGGCTCCCTGTTACCGAGCGCAGTCTGCCAGCATATGATGGATTCAACCATCTCCTGCTTCATGGTTGCTCCGCCTGTGTGCGGTCCGAAACAATATGAACACTTCGCAGGACACGCCAGCGAAGGGATAAGTATCAAATGGGTTGACATTAGCGTCGCTTCAAGCAATCCCTCACATTTTTATTCCAGGAAGGTGCTGACGGTAATGACGGATCCGTTACAAAAGACTTCCGCTTGATGATCATGAAGAGTACAGAAAGTCTTCCACAAATGATACTACCTTTTGGTTGTTTGTGAAACTAGGAACTAGCATCTGAGCTTATACAGAATCCTGGTATTGGCCAATTAAAAAAACCATTATTAGCGACACCTGCAGGATACCCCAGAGGGTGTTTTTGTATCATCTGCCGCATGTCTCAACCCCAAGACCAATTCGCTGCCAGCCTCGCCTCCGAAGCCGTGGAGATTCAGGAAGATCATCTGCTCTTTCCGGGCGGATACCTGCTGCCTCTCTCGGCGCGCGGCAGCGGCGTGCCCGGTCAGACAGACCGGCCTTGGTCGCGCCTCACGGCAGAGGTTTTCTATCCCAACCTGCCAGTGATTTACTCATTATCGTTGCGCCGCGAACCACCGGATGTATTGCGCGGCTCCTTGCGCGCGAGGCGTACGCTCTTCGAAGGCTTCATGATGGCGCTGGCTGAGAAGACCGGCCGCCGTCCCTCGATGGCCGAGCGCGCCTCCGACTCGGCGATGGACGCGGCCGAGTCTGAACTCACCTTCGGGAAACCGGCATTTCGTATCGCACTTCTCGCGGGACTGTTCGTGGAACGAGATCGCTTCAATGAAGCCGAAGCCGCGCGGCGCGTGATCGAATCGCAGCTACGCGCGCGCGGCCTGACGGCCCAGCGCCTGTTCTACATCGCGGAGCGCGCCCTGCACCATTTTCAACCGGGAGGAAAACTCTTTCCGGGATTGGATGAACCAACCCTTTTTCTCGAAGAAACCCTTCCACTTCTACCCGCGCCTTCGCGCCAGGTATTGCCTGCCGAAGACTCGGTCTGGATCGGAACACATGCGCGGGATGGCCGGGATGTGCATTTTTCCTTCACCAGGGGACTCGATCCGAATGTCCCGCCGCCTCCACATGCCACCACTTTGATTCTGGGCGAACCCGGTTCCGGCAAGACCACGCTCCTGCGCTGGATCATGCTGCAACGACTTCTGCAAGGCCGTACTGTGATCTCCATCGACCCGGAGGGCGAGAATAACCGCTTGTGTGAGGCCGTGGGAGGGAGAGTCATACCCGCTGGCATTCCCGAAGATAAAGACACCTGCCTGATCCAACCCCTGCAGGGCGAGAACCCGGCTGAAATGTTATTGGCTGCGCGCTTCCTCATCGCCGCGCTTGCAGGCGAATCAGTTCTTTCTCCCGGTGTGCAGGCCGCATTACACGAAGCGGTGAAACGTAGGTGGGAGCGGCGGCCCGGTCCCTGTTCCATCGCCGAACTGGTGGAGACGCTTGGCACGCTCAATGTTCCAGAGGCTGCCATGCCTCTGGCGCTCCTGCGTCCATTCATGCGCGGCGGTTTGTTTGAGGGCTTCTTCGATCGTCCCAAGGCATTGCTCTCGCCGCATTTCCCTGCCGGCCAGTGGTGGAACTTCGATCTGTCCTCGTTACGTGAAGAGAACCGCGCCATCGTGCATGCCGTACTGGCGTGGTTCCTGTATCACGCCGTGACGATTGGCAGACAACCGATGGACATCTTCATCGATGAAGGCTGGCGTCTCTTACGCAGCGGTCCGTTCACCGATCTGCTGGACGAACTCGGACGGCGGGCGCGCAAGCGCGGCGTGGGCGTGACCTTGATCACCCACCTGCCGGCCGACCTATTGAAGAATCCCACCTCCTTGAGTCTGGCCTCCACCGCCTTCATCGGCCGGCTCGGACCGGACGAAGCCTTTGCCTTTTATCGTTCACTGGGCGTCCCCGAAAGCGAAGCGCGCAAGAACGCCGAGATGACCTCGCGTCTACCGCCGCGGGTCTTCCTGGCCGCGCCTTCGGGCGGACGCGGCGCGCTCTTTCCTGTTCTCGTTTCCATTCCACCCGCCTGGCTGCAATTCTTGAAACAACTCGGCGCCACGGGGATCCTGCGATGATGCATCCCAAAAACAAATACATGTGCTTGACCTGTGGCTATGAGTTCGCTTCCACTCCCAATGATTGCCCACTGTGCAATGGCAAGTGGCAGGGTTGGGAACTGCTCTTCGCACCCTTGAAACTTGATGACCTGCGCGCCCAGGTGATGGGCTGGCTGGGACAACTTCCCAGTCCAGCGGTCATTGAGTGGATTGCCTCGCCGATGGGACTGCGCGTGCGGCTTTATCTTCCACCGCACGTTGCCGAAGGAGTGGTGAAGGCCTGGGCCGCCATGACCGGCCAACACAGCCGCTGGCGTGCGATCGAAGAAGTGGATGTGCGCGCTTCCGGTTTCTCCGTGTTTTCCTCCAATCGCCTGCCTTCGGTACTTGCTTCCGCCAAAGACAGCGATCCGTTGCTTGCCATCGCCAGCAAGTTGATCAGCGCGGCGCGCCATGGAAAAGAAACCAGTCTGAAATTATGGGTCTTGGGACGCGAGGAGCGCTTGCAGGAACGCCTGCGCAAGTTATCGGCCTATGCCTATGGCACCGAAGGCGGGGTGGAAAACGAAACGCCCAATCCGTGGGGTAGGGAACTCGTTTTCCTGCGTGCGTTGCTATTCATCAGCCTGCTGGTGGCTGGAGTGAGCGGCGGTTTGTGGAGCGCGGGTTGGTTGGCGCCGCTCTTTGGTGTGATTGGCCTGATTGCCGGAGGTGTACTTTTTGTTACATCTGCCTTTGGTTTGCGCGACTGGCTGGACTGGCGCTCGATCCCGAAAGAGATTCTGGAAAGGAGGATTCAAGAGCCGCTTTTCCGCGTAGCGTTGAGTCTGTCTTCGCCCATTGACCTGCCCTTGTTGGATGGACGGCAATATCAGTTTGAACTTCCGAGCCTCTGGCCGGAGATCCGCGAATATGGTTTCCCGCTGCCTGTCGGGGAACTGGCCGGCCTGATCGCCCCGCTCCAATTGGGCGAGGGATCTGGATTGTTGGACCGAGCCGTTTGGCAGGATGTGCCCGCGCCCCCGCCCTCCCAACCATTGCTCGAAGCAGGCTTCAAGATCGGGAAGAGCGTTGCTACTGGCGAAATGATCGGTGTTGATCCGGATGGACATGGAATGGCAACGGGCGGCAGTCGCTCGGGTAAATCCTCCTTTGTCTTCGCCATGCTCCAGCAACTGCTGGCGCGCGGCGAAAACGCCCCCGGCATTTTCCTGGTTGATCCGCATGTCTCGTTGGCAGACGCCTTCCTGGACGCGGTTGCTCAGTTGCCGGATGAACAACGTCAGATCGCCATCAAGAGACTCCGTATCGTCACCCCCGATCAACCGCAGGTCATCCCACTCAACCTGCTGGCCGTCCCGGACTTCACTTGGGCTGGCAACGCCATCGTCCAGATCGGGCGGCGTATCTGGGATGACTACTGGGGGCCGCGCATGCAGGCTGCTTTGCTCGGTCTCTTCCGCCTGGCGCACGTTTGGAACCAACATCATCCCAAGGATGGATTGGGACTCCTGCACGTGGTCTTCATGGCCTTTAACAAGGAATGGCGGCACAAGGCAATGGCCCTGCTCCCGCCCGGAGACCGCATGGGCGCGCTGGCGTTGGATGCCCTGCTCGGCCAGACCGGCGAGGATGAACGCAAGAATCAAAGCTGGATCACCGAAGTGATCAGCCCGGTGCTCTCGAAGGTGATGGCGCTGGAACTTTCCCCCTGGTTGTTCTCCGCCATGCACCAGGACCGCTTCGTGGATATGACGAAGTGGGTGGATGAACGCGCCTGGATCTTCCTGCGCCTGCCTTCCGGCGAGATGGGGCGCGAGGGTGCGCGCCTCACCGCCTCAGTCTTGTACAACGTCTTCGATGCCGCCTATCGCAAGGCTACATTGGATTCGCCCGTTCCCTTCTATTTCATTGTGGATGAAGCCCAGGAGATTGGCTCGGGCATGCGGCTGGAAGCGATGTTGTCCGAGGGCGCCAAGTTCGGGGCGCGCATGTTCGTGCTGGCGCAGTCTTTGTCTCTGATGCGCAAGGTGGAAGGCATGGAGCCGGTGGTGCAGGCTCTGCTCGCCAACACTTCCACCCAGATGTTCTTCTCCCCGGACCCGGAAGACGCCGATCTGATCCGCGCCGCCTTGAACTCCAGCCTGCGCTACGGGAACATGACCCTCGACCTGCCCTCCCTGCAGTGCTGGCTGCGTGCGCGTTTGCATGGGCAGTGGCAACCGCCGACCTTGGCGCAGATCCAACCGTTGCCGCGCGCCGATTCTGGCAGAGTAAACGCACTCATGCAGGAAGTCTTTGCCGCCCATGCGGATGAGTATCTTCCGTTGGATGGCTGGCAGGAACGTGCAGCGCATTCGTTGAGGGGTATGTTGCCTCCTTCCGTGGCGAACCTCCTCGATGAACTCCTGGCGGCGCGCATCGCGCGTAAGGAGGTAGGCGTGACCCAGCCTGCTCCGGCAGAGGATCCCCTCAAATTAGGATTTTGAAATGGCGCCTTGGCTTCGCTTTCTCTTTCTGTTCGGTTTTCTGCCCGCTGGCTTTGCAGTCCTAGGCGCAGGCGCCTTCCTGTTCTTTATCGCCTGGGTCTTTGCCCGGCACTTCCAGGATCGTTGATGTCCATCCCACAAATTGTGGCAGACCTCTGCGCCCGGGTGAATGATCTGGAAGGAACTCGTAAAGAAAGGTTTCTGGATTGGTTGAACAAACACCACCGCGCCTCACAACCGCCCACCAGGGAGACTCTGCCAATCTTTCTGAACACCTGGCTGGGTAGTTTGAGTCCGCAAGGGTTGCAATGGGAAGTCCAGCTCTTGCTGGATGAGATTAACTGGTGGCGCAATTTGTCCGCGGCACGCCTGTGGCACATGCTGGAAGCGGAGCGCTCCATATGAATTGGTTGGATGGTTTGGTGGAATGGCTGGCCGGGTTGTGCCTCTTGTCTGGCCTGTTGATACCCGCCGTTTTCTTTCTCATCTTTCATCTGGGAGTCCGCGACTTCCAGGATTACGAGCATAAATCATGATCTCACGATTGAAATTTCCCTTGTTTGCCTCTTTGCTCTTGTTACTCCTGCTCCTGACCAGCAACCTCGTTTCGGCGCGGCCACTCAGCGCAATTTCGTTGTTGGAAGGCCGCACCTATGACCAGGCGCATGACACTGGTTACATTGATTGGAGCGGGACAGTGCAATATATCGACCTCCTGCACAAGGATGGTACTTCCCTTCCACCCGACGAGGGCGGCACGTACTGCGGCGCCGGTTGCCGCGAAGAGGTTACCCGCATTTCCAATGGAGGGGAAGTGAGCGGTTCCTTCGACCGCAACACAACCTACTTCGAGGTGATGGTCGCCTTCTCGCATGACTTCAATGTGGGAGATGCCGTGCTGTCCGCTTGTTCTGCTACGATGACCTACACCCTGTATGCCGGGCCGGGCTTCAGCCTGCCGGGGTTTGTGTCCATGCCGCTGAGCGTACCGGCCGGCTGCCGCACCTGGACACTCACCGCTTATGGCGGGTATGTGGATTTCCGATCGGTGGATGTCTATTACGTAGCCGCCCCGCCGACTGCAACGCCTACCCTTACGTTGACGCCGACCTTTACCGCGGTATTCACCTCAACCCCTACACCTACCTCCACCCCAACGCGGACCGCCGTTCCCAGCGCAACATACACGGCAACCTCAACCGCCACCTGGACGCCGACATCCACCGCGACGAACACCGCAACGTATACTCCCTCTCCAACTGTCACTTATACGGCTACTGCCACGTTTACCTTCACCCCAACGAACACAGCCACCGCAACGGCGACTCAGACGGCAACGCCCTCTCGAACGCCAACTTCCACGGCTACGTGGACGTTCACTCCTTCTCCAACGAATACTGCCACACGCACGCCGCTCCCACCTTCTACTCAATCAACCACATTCACTGCCACATCCACTTTTACATCGACCCCTTCTCGAACGCCGACGTTTACCCCAAGCAATACGGCCTCACCAACAGCGTTTCCACTGCCTCCGGCCGTTTCCCTGACAGAGCATTGGTGGATCTGGGAGTCTGGCATTTTGAACATCACCCCGAAAACCTACCCCATCGCCAGCGTGAAGCTGACAATTAGCGATCCGCAAGACCGCTGGCCGGCAGTGACGCTGGAGTTCGATCCGCGTAAACAATCCGAACTGGTGGTTTGGGACCGGCGTTTTGCGGATGGCACACTGGCACCGAGTGGAGAGTATCCTGTGCAGGTACGCGTCTGCGATGATCACAACCTATGTGCTAACACCACTGGGAGGATCTCAATCCCGGATGGGGTCTGGCCGACCATAACCCCGACATTCACGCCAATAACTACCTCTATGACATTGCCTTCTGCCACTCCAACGAGCACCAAGATGCATGCTTCTCCCACGCCGTCACTGGTGGTCCCCTCTCCTACGCCAATTACACCGACCCCACATCCAATCCCGTGGCCGCTCTGGCAAATGCTTGGCTTGGTGGGGCTGATGATCGTGATCGCCTCCGCCAGTGTGGTGGATCCGCGTCCGAAGGCTTTGCGCCGGCTGGGTGAGGTGATGGAACAAATATCCAACCGCAATCAGCTCGACTCATCCCGAGATGAAAACTAACTTCAAATTGAAAGGAAACAAATAAATGGAACTTCTTCTTGCTTTGGCCGTGATCACCGCGGTGATCATCTTTGGCGCTTTGATCAGTCTCGGAAACGAACGACAGCGCAAGGCGATTGATGAATTGCGCGAACAGGTGGTCTTGTGGGCCATTCACGATTTGCGCATTAAGCGAGAACATCTGGCGCGTGATGTGCGTGTGGATGATCCCTTGGGCTGGCTGAGCCGTATGACCGAGAAAATACTTGGGCCAGTGGTGAATTTAAAGGTGGTGGAGTTCTTTCAGGATCCTCCGGTAGTGGTTTGTTCAAATGAAAATGAGAATCATCGAATCATTTTCTCTACCCTTTCTCCCGATGAAGTGAACGGTCTAAGAAATGCAAGGAAAAACAGGCTTACCAATCCCTTAATGAGTAATCCGCTATTATCCATGCCCAGAAAGGTAGTTGCATATCAACTATCAACATTAAATTGTGGTTTTCTTTTTGACGCGGAATTCGAACTTGCCTGGAAAGGGATTACCGGACACAGTGCAGAGAATTCTGAACGGTTGTGGATGTATCTAACACGTTGATCAGAAATTCGGTTTTTTAAATGGCAGAAGTCGGAAGCCTGGTGCGCTCCCGACTTCTGTTCTGCATCTGGATTTGTTATGGCTTGCCATCCAACGAGAGTCCAGCCTCCTCCCATGCGGTGGTTCCGCCATCCAGCATCCACAGATTGGTGTAGCCCTCAGAAATCAAGGTGGCGACTGCCTTTTTTGCCATACCAGACGTAAGGCAATAGACCAGAATTTGCGCGCCTTTCTCAGGGGGAAGTTGATCCAGATTTTCCCCGATCCGATCATATGCCAGGCGCAGATCCGTTTGCGGGATGTCGCCCTGCCACGGGGTGTGGACATTGATCATCGTGAAATCTTTATCTTCCAGCATGGTCTGTAATTCCTGGGCAGATACAACGCGGTAACTGCCGCCGTCCACGCTTACTTCCTGCCCGACCTTTGGCGAACCCTGACACGCGCCAAGCACGAGCGACATGGCGACAGCAAACGTCAGGAAGAATTTCTTTCGTGCAAACATATTAACTCCTTCATATTTCAAAAGCCTTATGGCTCAACGGGATAACCCGCGTCCACCCAGACATTGAATCCGCCGAGCAGAGGGGTCACGTTTTGAAATCCGTTTTCCAGCAGAATGGACGCCGCACGGGCGCTCGATTCTTCGCTGGGTCAGGTGCAATACGTGATGATCCACTGATTCGGATCGAGTTCGGCGAGCCGCGATTCGAGGTCGGCGAGTGGGATGGATAACGAGCCAGGGATGTGGCTCATGGTAAAAACGTCGGCGCCGCGCACATCCACAAATACGGCTGTTCCCGCATCGAGCGCGGCTTTTGCGTCCTCCAACGATACGCGCGGGATTTCGGGATAGGTTTCCTCATCGTGCGCGCTCGAAGCGGGGGAGGCGGGCTGACCAGCCCCGTTTTGTGTTATCAGCAAGACCGCCGCAAGAAGCAGGAGCAATCCGCCAGCGATCAGAAATAGAATCGGGAACTTTTGTGGTTTTCGTTTTTTCATGATTAACTCCAAACAAAAGGAAAATATAAGCGCCCCGCGATCTCCGCAAAAGCGGCAATAGCGGGTTCGCGCCGCTCAACCTAGCGCAAAGTTTAATTGATTTAGAACAGGATTGGGGGATGAGAAATTCGTGTGGCTCGTTCGAGCGGAATCCGTGTCGGGAGGTGAATCACGCCTGGCGATTTGCCATCCGCTATCGGGGTCGGGAAAGAGGCGGTCAACACACCAGACTGCAACTGGCACACCAGACAGACGTCCACTCCCGAAGCGTCGCTCCCGCCTTCCGTCGCATCGACACAGTTGCAAAGGGGGATGGCAGACGCGGAGTGTGCCGCTAGACCGACCATCAGCAGGCACAAGGTTAGGGTCAGGATCAAACGCTGGGAGCTGTTCATGGTACGACAGGTTGATTATATCCGCGGGCGGCATCCCCCAATTAATAGTTGGATTAGGGTTCCGTGACGGGAACTTCGATCACAACACCGCCCGCACTTTTGAAGTTCAAGGTTAGCGTGATCGTATCACCGACTTTCAAGTCGCGGATAAGACCGACGAACATCACGTGCAACCCGCCCGCTTTGAATTCGACTTTCCCGCTGGCGGGGATGTTCAGCGCCTCCTGCATCTGCATGGACATCACGCCGTTTCCGTCCATCATGCTCATGTGAACTTCAGCGGCCGCGGCAATGTCCGAATTGACACTCAACAGAGTGTCGTCGGACGCGGTTCCGTTTTCGATGATGAAGTACGCCGCACCGTTCTCGCCTGCGCTGGCGGGTCGCGCCCAGGCATCCCGAATCGTCAACTTGCCTGAGGAGGAACCACACGCGCTGGCAAACAATGTTGTCAGCAAAAGTACGATGATCAAGGCTTTGTTTTTCACGAACGTCTCCTTTTGAATTTATTTCTTGTTCGATTGTTTCAAGAGTTGGATCAAGTCATCTGCCATATCTGTTGCGCTTGTGCCATACGGAAAGGTCATGAGCAGATTCCCATCCTGGTCAATGACATACACACTTGCGGTGTGACTCACCAAATAGCCTGCCGCGCTGCCTGTATCCTGCTTTTCGACAAACACTCCCAATTCCTTCCAGATCGGTTCAAGGTCTGTCAGGCTCCCGCTCAGCCCGATGAATTCAGGGTTAAATCGCGCCGTATACTCCGCGACCTTGTCAGGCGTATCACGATCAGGGTCGGCCGTGATCATCACAAAGGCGATCTTCTGCGCGTCTTCACCCAAACGTTCATGCACCTGTTTGAAAGTCGCCAATGTAACGGGACAGACATCGGGGCAACTGGTATATCCGAAGAAAAGCAATACGATTTTCCCTTTCGCATCGCTCAGGCGAAACGACACATCGTTTGCAGTTTGAAGAGTAAAGTCCGTCACGGGGAGCGGCGGATCAATTACAGCGCCGTGGAAGGTGTGCGGTCTGCGGAATATGAACGATGCGGCGAGCGCAATCCCAAGCACCGCAGTCGCCATAATCAGTGGGGTAAAAGAAATTTTCTTATTCATTTATTCTCGCTTTTTTCAAAAAATTTTCGCAAGCCGAACGACCCAAGCCCGATGGCTGGCACGGAGAGCAGCCAAAAAAGTTTGTCGTGTCCCTGCCATGCCAGGATAACACCTGCCGTGAGAATGATCAAACCTACCCCAACTATCAGGATTGCCAGTTTCCTGTCAACATGGGTTGAGCCAAAGCCAAATATGGCGATGGACGCAAGGGTAACTCCTGCGAGAATAACCGCCACGCTGTCCAATGTGTGCGGCAAAAAACCGGGGACAAGTACGAGTACGTACAGCCCCAAGCCTGCCAGTAATGTAAACCAATGCCATTTCATAAGTCTCTTTATCCAATCAAATCCAAAGAATTCAAACTTTTTATAATCGTTGTTATCGAAACAACAAGCGTCCCCACATGATGATGGAGACTCCGATCAGTGCAAACGCCGCGCCGATGATATCGAAGCGGTCGGGACGCCAGCCATCGAAGACCATGCCCCACAGAATCGAAAGAACGACAAAGATTCCGCCATACGCCGCATACACACGACCGAAGGCTGATTCTGTTTGCAGGGTTGGAATCACCCCGTAGAGGATCAACACCGCGCCGCCAACGAGTCCAATCCACAGCGCTTTACTTTCCCGAAGCCACTGCCAGACGAGATATCCGCCCCCGATTTCGGCAAGACCAGCCAAAAGGAATAGAACGAGCGCTCTCAAAATCGCGCTAAAAGAAAGGTTCATAACCTTCTCCGTTCAAGACTGTAGCGCAAAACAGAATTTGCATTTGCCACCAGCGGAATGTAACGCAACAGATTGAACACGCCCAAGCGCGGCTCACGCTGGTCGAAGTAGCCCCACTTGTCCAGCAATCGCAATCCCCATGCTTCAAGCTGACGGGGATCATCCACCGCCCAATCGGCGCGGGTACCGGTTTCTTTTAAGAGCGTGCTGGTGCGTTTGTGGGTGTTCACCGTGAGCGACGAGTACGCCTCAAAGACCAGCTCCGCGCCTGGAAAACTCGCCGCCAGAGCCGTGATGACCCCTTTTACTTCAGTCTCGGTAAAATAGGAGAACACACCCTCCGCCAGAAAGATGACCGGTTTGTTCATTTGCGCCACCACATCCAGCCACGTCAGGTCGAACATTGAATGGGCCAGGGTCTGGCAACGCTCGGCATCTTTCAAATAACCGCGCCGTAATTCAATGACTTCCGGCAAATCCAATCCCAGCCAGGTCATCTGGCCGTTGTCGAGGCGGTCGAAGCGCGTGTCCAGGCCACAACCGATATCCACCACTAAGCCGCCCGGGTTGCGATCCAAAAAAGAACGCGCAAAGCGATCGAATTGCCGGGCGCGCATGGCGACAAAGAACTGATCGTGGTTGCTCATTCCCATCAGCAGGTTGCGGTTGTCACCCAACGCATGGAACAATTCCACAGCCAGCGGGTCGTGCAAGATGGCATCCGGGCGCATGCTTTCAAGGGCGCGAACCGACAACGGCGCGAACAACGTACGGGCAACACCTTGTAGTTCGGGAAGGGTCATTTTTCATCTCGCTTTCTTAGACACACAAAGAGCATCGGCACGCGGTGGCAGTACGCCTGCCACTGTTCGCCAAATTCGGCAGACAGGGCTTGCTCTTCCCGGCGGGCGCGCCGGAGAACGAACGGCGCAAAAAGGGCAAACAGGACTGTCGTCCAAGTTTTGTAGATTAGCAGACTGCCAAATGCGGCAACCATCAACCCCAAGTACATCGGGTGGCGCACAATCGCATACGGTCCGCGAGTGACCAACTGATGATCGGCATACAACTGCGCGCCAAAGCCAGTTGAGACAAAGTACATTTTTCCGAGCGCCAGCCGTCCCCACAAGACGAATGCCATGCCGGGAAAGTATAGGAGCGCACCGGCAACGAGAAACAGCGCGCGGATGTCAGGGGGGAGAGTCGGCAGCAGGGGTTTCCAGAAGATAACCGAAACGGCTAGAAAGAGCAATGTCATCAGCGCGTAAAATGCCGGGGAGCGCAACCAGCCTGCGGCGCGTCCGGCCGTTCTCCCAGTGGGGTGACGTGTCCCGCGCCAGATCCCGTAAAGGATGATTCCCAACGTCGTATACGCGATCATCCCACCGAACCAGCGAAGCAAAGTTTCGATCATTGCCAGGGTCATTGATGCAGTTACCTTTCACGTAGACTGCTTATATCCCAACAATCTCAACGCATTTGCAACCACCACCAGCGTGCTGCCTTCGTGGAAAATGATGGCAATGCCGATGCTGACAATTCCCGTCAACGAGGTGATGACAAGCAAGGCGATCACGCCGAGCGAGATGAACAGGTTCTGCATGATGATATTTCGCGTGGCGCGTCCCAAGCCAACCGCAAATGGAAGTTTGGAAAGATCGTCGCCCATCAAGGCAACGTCGGCAGTTTCGAGAGCAACATCCGTTCCTGCGCCGCCCATGGCAATGCCCACGGTTGCATTTGCCAGCGCGGGCGCGTCGTTCACGCCGTCGCCGATCATGGCAACCTGTCCATATTCTTTTACAAGATCACGAATGACGATCAACTTGTCTTCGGGCATGAGGTCGGCGCGGTAGTCGGTGAGACCCACTTGTGCGGCAATGGCAGAGGCAGAGCGGACATTATCGCCCGTCAGCATGATGGTGTGCTCCACGCCGATTTTCTTCAATGCGCTCATCGTTGACGCGGCTTCCTGACGCAATGTATCGGCAAGAGCAATCAGCCCAATCGGAGTATTATTTTCAGCAACCCAAAACAATGTCTTGCCTGATCCTTGTAGAGATTGCGCTTTTTGAATCGCATCGGCGGCAAGCGTCACACCCGCTTCATCCATCAACTTTTGATTGCCGATCCAAATCGTTTTGCCGTTCAAGATGGCGCGCAAGCCGCGACCCGTCAGCGATTCGACTTCGTCCATAACGGAAACAGGCATACCCTGAGTCTGAGCCGAGCGGACAACTGCCTGCGCAAGCGGATGTGCGGATCGTGATTCCGCTCCCGCCGCGATGGATAGTAAATCCGCTTCCTTCCACCCCGAGGCTGGGAACACGACAACATCTGTTACCTCAGGCTTACCGTGAGTCACTGTGCCCGTTTTGTCGAAGGCGATGGCTTTGAGGCGACCGAGATTTTCGAGATGCGCGCCACCCTTGACCAGAACACCATTGCGCGCGGCTTGCGCCACACCCGCGAGAATGGTGGCAGGTGTGCCAAGCGCCAGGGCGCAAGGTGACGCGGCGACAAGGAGAGTCATCGCACGCAGGAATGATTCGCGGAACGGAAAGCCGAACAACGGCGGAAGGACGATGACCAATGCAGTGAGAATCAAAACCGCAGGGACAAAGACCCGTTCGAATTTTTCAACGGTTTGTTGGGTGGGCGATTTTTGCGCTTGTGCCTCTTCCACCATTTTCATCACGCGTGAGAGGGTGGAGTCTTTGGCAAGCCGTGTGACTTTTACTTCCAGAGCGCCTTCACCGTTGACCGTACTGGCAAATACCTGATCGCCAGCGACTTTATCCACGGGAAGGGATTCACCTGTAACGGAAGATTGGTCAACGCCAGAATTTCCGTTGAGGATGATTCCATCCACGGGAATGCGCACGCCAGGACGGACGATGACAACATCGTCAAGTTGCAAAGACTCAACGGGAAGTTCTTGTTCTTTACCGTCGCGTTTCACAAGAGCAGTCTTGGGCGCGAGGTCAGCGAGAGCACGGACAGCGCGGCGGGCACGGTCGAGGGCACGTTCTTCGAGGGCATGACCAAGACTAAAGAGGAACAGCAACAATGCGCCTTCGGCAAACTCGCCGAGGAACGCCGCGCCGAGCGCCGCCATGACCATCAGCAGATCGGTATCGAAATGTCTTTCCTTGATGGCGTGCCAGGCGTGTTGTGAAATATCCCAACCACCGAAGATGTAGGCGGTGATGTATAGGACTGTCGCGGCAATGACGGGCAATCCAAAGAAGGTTTGACCGAGCCAGCCAATCAGCACCAGCAATCCCGCCGTCAGACTGAATACGATTTCACGATTTTCCTTGTACCAACTTCGCAATCCTTCCACAGGGATTTCATATCCAAGCGAACGGACGCGCTTCTCAATGGCAGGGCGGTCTATCTTTTGCTTGTCATATTCCACGCGCAGGTTTTGTGCGGCGTAGTTGACGTTTACTGCCAGCACGCCATCCATGCGCGCAAGACCATGCTCGATAACGGTTACACAGTCTGAACAGTCCATGCCTTCGATGGGAGTGGACAGGTGGTGATAACGGTTGGCGATCCCTGCGCCCGCGCGTTCCGCCATGCGGCGCACCTGGTCGATGTTAAGTAAATTTGGGTCGTAATGCAGGCACAGGTCAACAGGCGATTTCTCGCGTTCCAGATGGGCGCGAAAAATGCCTTTTCGATTCTGCAACGAGGCTTCAAGACGGTTGAGGCATTCATCCTGCTCATCCTTTACATCAGGCAAAAGCAGGGGTATTTCCAATTCGATTGTTTTTTCCATGAGACAGGTCCTTATCAAATATCGGGTACAGGCAATGGTTAATAGCCCTCGCCTTGAACAGGCAGGGCAACAGGCAGAAAAGTCGAAACTACATTGTTGGCGGGTGGGTAATATTTTCGCGCAAACACCAGGGGATCGTCTGATCTGGCGTCGGCAGAAGGGAAACATTGGGTTTGTTTTGTGAGGGTTTGGGTTGTTCTGGCAGCAGAATCCCCGCATGAATGACACAGACCGACTCGCTGGAAGCGTGAGCCGTGATTTTTGCTGTGTTCACCCAATGCCCCACCATCCCGAACAGGATGAGGAGGAGTAGGAGTGTTAGCAGCACTCGTTGAACAGTGTTCTTCATATCAGCCATGTAGGACGTGGTCGAGACCGCGTTTGAACAATTCGATCACATGATCATCATCGAGACAGACAAAGACGTTACGCCCCTGTTTACGGGTGCGGATGAGTCGCTTGTCGCGCAGTCCGCGCAATTGGTGCGAGACAGCAGACTTTGTTAACCCCAGACTCTCCACCAGGTCGCCGACACCAACCTCCCCATCGAGTAAAGCGCTGATAATGAGAATGCGTGTTGGGTCGCTTAAAGAATCGAACAGAGTAGCAAGGTCGGATGCAATTTCTGGTGTGACAGTGGTCTTAGGCATGGTTGTATCCGCTGGAACGATCAATAGAAAAACGGCACATAGCGCTTCGTTCGTTTTTTATATTCGCGATATTCTTCCCCGTGGACTGAGGACAAATAATCCTCTTCACAGCGAACTTGAATTTCCAGGAAAAGAATGAACAGGATATTCAATAAAAAGATTGTCCAGGTGGGCCAGATCAACCAGACGCCAATATTCAGAAGAAAGAGCCCGAGGTACGTTGGATTCCGTATTACTGCATACAATCCAGTTGTGATCAGCTCGGTCTTTACAATTTCGTCTATTCCCACTCGCCAGGCTGCTCCCATTTTTATCTGGGCGTACAGGCAAAACGACAAGCCAATTAGACCAACAATAAAACCTGTCACATCAACTGCCATAGAGGATAGCGCTTGATAACGACTGAACAAGGATCCCACTTGGATATTGACCGCATGAAGCAGGATCATGATCGCCGCATACGCCGTCAGGATTTTCGTAAAACGGTTCATGAATTGCTGGATGTTGGATGTAGATTCTCCCATCACATCGGGGTCGATGCCCGTTGATCTTTTTTGTTGTAACTTTTTGACCTTCCAAAGAAGCATATAAAGTAGGAACAACGCTATAACAAATATTGTATCGAGCATGATTTTATTTCCGTCAGTGGTTTCAAAATAGTTGAACGATTGCTCAACTATTCAATAGTACTCCAGCCTGCTGGATTTGTCAAGATGAATGGCAAAACTACCGTCAAAATAACAATCCTGTAGAAAGACGCAGAACTATTATTTTGAGGGAGTAATAGCAGGAATTCGAACTGTGCTCTCAAAGCAGGCAGACATTTTGCATTGAACGAAAGTTTTCTGGACTAATGACATTAAGTGATCAAACCACAGTCTTGACAATGCAAAAAATCATCTGGCTTTAACCCAGATCCTGCTCGCGCAGGTTATTTTAAACTATTCATCCGTCGTCCATTTAAGCTGGAATTCCACCTCCTCAGAGGTTGCACCGCGTTCATGCTCAATATTGATGATGGCAGTGGCGGGGATGGAGACACGCTCCCCTGCCACTTGCATCTGAAACATCCGCCCTTGCTCGATACAGTCAGCCAGCCGCCGCAGTTTTTTGACAAACTGTTTCACGGGATAGTTCTTCTCGATGTCTCGTTTGTGTCTTTTCTTTTGCTTTGCCATTTGTAGTCTCTGTTATTCTTGATTATGTAGTTTCGACTGCCACCTCAGTGCCCGCGCAAAGATATATTTCATCCAAAAATATCCGCAGGCAAGAAGCATAAGAATATCCATGAGGAAGAACATGAGGTGAAGCTTCATTTTTTCTCCTTTATTCTTCGTTTATACGGATAGGCGGTAAAACTTGGGACACGCTACTCCATTGCGCCAAACCAGCCCTTTCGTTCCATCCACTTGACCAGTTCCAGCACTGGCATAACGGTTACTGCGAGTCCCAGCACGATAAGCCAATCCACCAGAGGCAGATAGTAGGTGTCGAAGGCATCGTGGAGGAAAGGCACATAGATGAGAACGATTAAAAGCATGACTTCCCACAGGATTGCCCGATTCAACCACTTGTTGGCAAAAGGTTTCAGAAATACCGAATTCCGGTCAGAGCGGAAGTTGTAAGCTTTGAAAAATTGGATTAGCACCAGTGAGACGAAAGTCATCGTCATGGCTTCTTCGATACTCCGTCCGGAGTTCGTAGCCCAGACAAACAACCCCAGGTTGATGAGAGTTGACCACAAGCCGCCTGTCACCATGAGCGAGACGACTGGGCGGGTGAAAATGCCTGTGCGCGGGTTGCGCGGGTTGCGTTTCATCAAACCTTTTTCCGCCGGGTCAACAGCGAGCGCCAGGGCGGGCAGGCCATCCGTCGCCAGGTTGACGTAAAGTATTTGCACGGCGGTCAACGGCAGGGGTAAGCCAAGTAATGTAGCTCCGGTCATCAAGCCAATTTCACCAATGTTAGAGGAAAGCAGGTACATCAGGTATTTCTTGATGTTGTCGAATACCCCGCGCCCTTCCTCCACCGCCGCCACAATCGAGGCAAAGTTATCGTCGGTCAACATCATCGCGGCGGCTTCCTTGGTCACATCGGTGCCGGTGATGCCCATCGCAATTCCAATGTCGGCTTTCTTAAGCGATGGCGCGTCGTTCACACCGTCGCCGGTCATTGCCACGATGTGATCATTCGCTTGCAATGCCGTCACAACACGCAGTTTATGAGCCGGGGATACGCGTGCGTATATATCAATCGTCTCGACCTCACGCTGGAACTGTTCATCGCTCATCGCCTCAAGTTCCGTGCCAGTCACTACCCGTCCAGTTTTAAGTAGCCCCAGTTCACGCGCCACTGCTTGCGCCGTTACGGGATGATCGCCGGTAATCATGACCGTTCGAATGCCGGCTTGTTCGCAAATTGCAATCGCATTTTTGACTTCGGGGCGCGGCGGATCGATCATGCCTGCCAGTCCTAAAAATGTCATGCCTGTTTGTGCTGTTTCAAGTGTGGCATCTGGCTTTGTTGAAATTGCGATCACGCGTAGTGCCTGGCTTGCCATCTCATGCGCTATCGACAGAGCTTGTTTTCGCCCCTCGTGATCAAACGGTTTCACGCCATCGGCGGTCAGGTGCCAATCACAGCTTTCCAAAATCATTTCCGGCGCACCCTTGGCATACGCCGTCAGATTCCCATTTGTCTGATGCAAAGTGGTCATGCGTTTTGTTTCGGATGAGAATGGGATTTCCTGCACTCGAGGATATTCAGAGTCGAGCGACTCTTTCTGCAACCCGGCTTTTGCCGCAGCGACCACCAACGCCCCTTCAGTTGGGTCGCCCTTAATATTCCATTCACTACCCGATTCATTTTCAGCATCACTGATCAGGTGTGTGTCCGATGCCAGCGTGGCGGCGGTCAATAGTTTTTGCAGACCAGTTGTCGGCGCGATGGACCCGCTTCCGTTAAGTGAAAATTCGCCGACGGGTGAGTATCCCGCCCCCGAAACGCTGAACAACTGTCCAGCGGCGAAAATTTTCCGCACAGTCATTTCATCCTTGGTCAATGTGCCGGTCTTATCCGAACAAATCACCGAGGTGCTTCCGAGAGTTTCCACGGCAGGCAGGCGGCGGATGAGCGCGTTGCGCTTGACCATTTTTTGCACGCCGATTGCCAGCGAAATGGTGACGACGGCGGGCAAGGCTTCGGGCACGACTGCCACCGCCAGCGCAATGCCGAAGATGAGCATCTCGACGAAGGGCTGTCCGCGGAACAATCCCAGCGCAACGATGATGGCAACCACCACGAAAGCCGCACGCGCCAGTGCCGTACCGACCTTATCTAAATTGTGCTGGAGCGGAGTCTTGCCGGTCTCGACGGTTTGCAGGAGTTGGGCGATCTTGCCGAACTCGGTTTGCATTCCCGTGGCGACAACCAAAGCCTTGCCGCGCCCGTAGGTGGCGGCGGTTCCAGCATAAACCATGTTCTTGCGGTCGCCCACAGGTAGGTCGTTGACAGGAAGCGGCTGAATGTGTTTTTCCACTGCCACCGATTCGCCGGTCAACGCGGCTTCTTCAATTTGGAGATTCACCGCTTCGAGCAGACGGGCATCGGCAGGCATGCGGTCACCGGTATGCAGGAGGATCACATCTCCCGGCACCAACTCACGCGCCGGGATTTTGACTTCTGTACCGTCGCGCAAAACGGATGCGGTGGGCGCCGCCATTTGCTTCAACGCTTCAATGGCACGTTCGGCGCGATATTCCTGGATGAATCCCAGTAGAACCGCGAATAACACGATCACCGCTATGACAATGGATTCGATGCCATGCCCGAGGAAAAGTGAGAGCGTTGTTGCACCTAGCAGGATTAAGATAAGCACATTCTTGAACTGATCCAGCAGGATTTCCCAGGGCGAAACACGGTGAGCAGCCTGCAATTCATTTGCGCCATATTTGAGCATTCGCTCAACGACTTCGTTATGGCTCAATCCACTGGATTGGCTTTTGAGTTCAGTAAAGGCTTGTTCGGTGGTCTGGGTATGCCAGAATTTATTTGTTTCCATAACTTTAATTTTTCACTCCTTGATTGGTTTTTCCTGTAAATCTTCCTGTCGAGGGATGCGCGACTTGAAGGTTAAATTATCGAACAGGCAAATCAGTCCCCCCAGTATGGCTAGGAGAATCACACCAATGAAATCTGCCGCAAAGGTAATGATCTCCTCAAACCAGATGACAAAAGTCGTACTGCCAGCTCCAGTGGCAACAGCAGGCTTCCAGAGTTTGCGAAGCCGTGGAAAAAGGGAAACGGGATGTGATTGGTTGGACATGAGATTCTCCTCCGGAATTACAAACGCACAGGAAATAACTGGCTTAACACGCCAGTCGGTTTAATACGCCTTGCGACAACACGTCTCAGCAGTCAGAGATTACTGTCTACTATCTGGATGGGGCGTCCGTTAAGTTATGTGTGTTTAGGAGGGGGAGAAACAGGCAACAAATCGGCGGTTTGAATATCCAGAATCGCTGACCCGTATTTTGAAAAATGCAAACTCGCAATTGATGTGACAACCAGTGTTGCCAAAATATCTTCTTCTAAGTCAACCTGCTCGAAATCAAATTCGGAAACTTCCAACACGGATAGTCCAGCAACGTTGGATATGGGCAGGCTTGCCTGACTGCCTAAACAAAGGCAGAAAGCCAATGTTGCCAAAGTGATACGAAAACAGAGTTGATTAATCATTTTTTGACGCAATCGACAAAACTTCCAAAATAAAAAGACCATCACCAATATGGCGATGGTCTTGCGTTTTCTTTCAGACAGCCGGGAAATCTCTTTCCGTCTTGACGACTGTCCACCCGAAAGAGTCGGGCGCTACTCCCCATCGGAGTAATTACAGTGTAAGGGATTTTGAGGCGAGAGTCAACTGTTTCTGTAAGGGCTTGCACATGACATTTGTCCAGTCAAGACGCATCCAAGTTGTCCAGTTTTATAGGAAGTGTTGGGAAATCGGTAGTGGGTCGCGCTACATGATGAGAAGGCGAAAAAACGCCCACCATCATTTACCCAAACCCACTACCGGGAAATCGTCTACTCGTGATACTCGGGCTGGTATGGAGATATATGTTTCCGCCCTTCGGATAGTATCTGATCAATGGTCATATTCTCATGTTGTTCATCCGCAGGATGGTAGTGAACGTGAACCCGTAGCACATTGGGGAATGTATCGTAGATCAGCTTTTCCACACGGGTTGCGATGGCGTCCCCCTGTTTGACCGTTAGCCTCTCGTCAATTCCAATCGTCAAATTAATAACGACATGGGGACCAAATCGGTGTGCCTGTAATTCCTCCAGTTGCCTGACTTCTTTTAGTTCGCTGAGCAGGGAAAGAATTCGCTTTGCCAACTCCCTGCTTGGTACTGCAGCCATTAACTGAACGGACGATTCACGCAAAATAAATATGCCAGTACGCAAGATGAGCAATGCCACCAGCGCACCTGCCAGTGGGTCCACCCAGGGAAGTCCGCGCTGACCGAGGAAGATGCCCACCGAAGCCGCAGATGCAGACCAGATATCATTGCGATGATCGTAAGCCAGCGCTTCCACAATCGGATTTTGTGTTTCCCTGCCAAGCTTACGAACATAATAGAACAGGAAGGTTTTGATGACAACCGTTCCCAGTGCAACCCATAGTGCATACGGATGAGCACCCAGCGATGTGAGATCGCCATCCATCAGATCCCAGATCTTGTCCACTGAGTCCCAAAAGACCTTGACCGCCGTCCCCACCACAAACGCGCCCACCACCAGAGAGGCAATGCTTTCCAACTGACGATGCCCATAGGGATGTTCATCGTCGGCTGGTTTGTTTGCCAACCGCACGAAGATACTGGCTACTATATAGTAGGCTACATCCGATATGGAATTGATCCCTTCGGCAAGTAGTGCCGGGCTATGACCCAATACACCAACAATGGTCTTGATGGCAGACAGGATGATATTGATTCCCAGTCCAAGATTCACCGCCCAGAGGCTTTTACGATCCCGTTCATGTGGCATAGAGCAATTGTATTATCCCTGGTACCTGGGCACAATGGACGAACATCATATTACCAGGGAGAGGATTTGAGAATCACACCTCTGAACATATGATATGTATGAATAGAAAGCAACGCCATACTGGATGGGATCGATGTTTATGGACATGTTAAGTACTTTTACATTGAATACTAAGTGAATGCCCCTAATAAATGCTTGACAATTCTCCACGCTAAGCTATAATATCATTATATACTGATATGATGATATGAGGAATCATGCTAATCACCTCCACCACTTCCAGCATTGATCTGCAAGCCAAACTCTTTCGTGGCTTTGCCGATCCCTCGCGCTTGGGAATTCTTGATGCTTTACGCAAGGGACCGTTAACCGTAAGCGAAATCGTCGAGGCTACCCGTCTCTCTCAGCCGAATGTCTCAAATCACCTAAGTTGTTTGCGTGATTGTGGATTAGTAGCGGCTGAACAGCAGGGACGTTATGTCACCTACCACTTGAGCGATGATCGCGTGGGTGAACTGCTGGCGCTCACTGAGTCGCTGCTTGCCGATGTCGCGCGCGGTGTCTATGAATGCACACGTTACAACATAAAGGGATCCAAAAATGGCTAACACACAAACCCTCGAAATTCCGATCTCTGGCATGGACTGCGCCGAATGTACCCAGCACGTTCAACACGCCATCGAGAAACTGCCTGGTGTGCAATCCGTGAATGTCTTTCTCGGAACGGAAAAGGCAGTGGTGAAACTCGACCCTGCCCAAGTGGATATTCCCAGGATTCGCTCTGCGGTTCAGGGTGCAGGATATGACGTGCCCGCTTTAGACACCCCGAAAACTGCTCCCGTTTCGATGGGCGATTTCAACCGAAAACTGACCATCATGCTCGTCAGCGTGTTCTCGATCATTCTCAGCGTCGTCATCTTTGGTGAACTACTGGGACTATTCGATTTCCTGAATGAACGCGTCCCCTTCCTGCTTGGTTTTGCGTTAGTGATCGCGGGCGGCTACCCTGTCTTCATGAATGTCATCCGCGCCACGCTCAAACGCCAGATCATCTCGCACACCTTGATGACTCTCGGTGTCATCGCTGCGCTGGTTGTCGGTCAATGGGTCACGGCGGCATTGGTCGTGGTTTTCATGCGCATTGGTGATTACGTGGAAAACTTCACCACGGAAAGTGCTCGTCGCGCAGTCAAGGAATTGACTGCCCTCACTCCGCAAACTGCCCGCGTGGAACGCGATGGAGCGGAAGTGGAAATCCCTGTCCGTGAAGTAAAAGTAGGTGAAACTATTATCGTGCGTCCTGGTGAAAAGATTGCCGTGGACGGTGAAGTCATCAGCGGGCAGGCGACCATTGACCAATCTGCGATCACAGGCGAGTCCATGCCCATCGAAGCGGCGAATGGAACCCATGTCTATGCGGCAACGATTGCCAAATTAGGCAGTCTGCGGATCCGCGCTGAACGGATTGGTTCCGATACGACTTTTGGTCGTGTGATCAAAATGGTGGAGGAAGCGGAAACCCATCGCGCCGATGTGCAACGACTCGCCGATAAATTCAGCGCCTGGTATCTGCCAGTGGTCGCGGTTATTGCCGCGTTGACATTTATTTTCACACGCAATCCCTTATCGACAGCGGCTGTTTTGCTGGTTGCCTGTTCATGTTCCTTCGCGCTGGCAACGCCTGTTGCCATGCTTGCCTCGGTCGGTGCGAGCGCCAAACGTGGATTGCTCATCAAAGGCGGCAAGTATCTTGAATTGCTTGCGCGTGCCGATGTGTTGCTTGTAGATAAAACAGGCACACTCACTCTAGGTCAACCGCAGGTGACAGATGTTGTTCCATTGAATGGACTTTCCCGAACTGAAATCTTAGCGCTTGCCGCATCCGTCGAACGCTATTCTGAACACCCATTAGCGGAAGCCGTGCGTACCCTTGCCCGCAACGAAAATATCGCTCTGGTCGAACCACAGAACTTTGAATCCGTGCCTGGGCATGGCGTGCGCGCCACGATTGACTCGCGCCGTGTTGCTGTGGGTAATCGCCGCATGATTCCTTCTGCAGCATCACTATCCATTGTCAGTGAACTGGAAGCGCAGGGCAAAACGCTGCTCTTCATGGAAAGGGATAACGAACTTGTAGGCATGTTTGCCGCCGCAGATACGTTGCGTAGTGAAGTTCCTGCCGCATTGAAAGAAGTGCGTTCATTGGGCATCCGTCATATCGAATTACTTACTGGCGATAATGAACGGACTGCATCAGCCCTTGCAGATAAACTGGGAGTTTCCTACCGCGCCAACCTTCTGCCCGAACACAAGATTGACATCGTAAAGGAATATCAGGCAAAGGGGCATGTCGTTGTCATGGTTGGCGACGGTGTTAACGATGCGCCCGCGCTGGCTCAGGCGGATATTGGTATTGCAATGGGCGTCGCAGGCACGGATGTTGCCATCGAAGCGGCGCACATCGCCCTTATGCGAGAGGATTGGAATCTGGTGCCCGATGTTTTGAAGATCGCCCAACGCACCATGCGCGTGGTCAAAACAAACCTGTTGTTTACGACAGCCTACAACATCATCGGGCTGACTCTTGCCGCATTTGGCTTTCTCCCGCCTGTCCTCGCCGCCGCCGCACAGTCCCTGCCTGATATAGGCATCATGGGAAATTCGGCGAGATTGCTAAGACAAAAATAAATACTAGAAATGCCTTCGGAAAATTCCGAAAGCGTTTGATTATCTCGTTATCACTTTCACAGCGCTTTGTTTCCTCCTCTGGGTTAAGAGTATGGCAATCAGAACCACCAGGTAACTAATGTAAGCACCCACTTCCGTCAGGGAAGGATTGCCGTTATACCCGACCAGCGCTTTCAGAAGCAAGCCCACTTCACTTTTGTCGCTCAAAATACCGTTGATGTCCCAGACATGCTCGATCACGGATGGGATGATGCCTGCTTCGTTGAACTCGTGAACTCCTAGCCCGACTAGACCAGCCGCGAAGATAATCAGAAGGATATTGGTTGCGCCAAAGAAATTACGCAGGCTGAGTTTCATGGTGGATTTAAACAATAACCAGCCAAGAATCGCCGCACAAATCAGTCCAAGCAATGCGCCCGAGACCGTTTGCAACGGACTGGATGTCAGCCGTGCGGCAAGCAGGAATAACGCCAACTCGATCCCTTCACGGAACACAGCCAGGAACGCCAGCGCGAACAGGGCTTTTTGCCCCTTCCCCAGCGTGGCCTGATTGGTTTGTTCTTCAATTTCACTCTTGAGTGTACTGCCATGATTTTTCATCCATAGGATCATCCACGTAAGTACACCTGCGGCAAGAAGCATGGCAATGCCTTCGAAAATTTCCTCGCTTTTGCCTTCGAATTCCATACCAAGCAGGTTGAGAGCAATGGCTACGAAAAGACTTAATAGGGCTGCCAGTCCTACACCGCGCCAGACAACGCCATTCAGTTCGGTTCGCTTTAGTTTTACCAGAACACCGAGCACGATTCCGATGATGAGGGCAGCTTCAAGCCCCTCTCGAAGTGATAAAAGAAAACTAGGAAGCATTGTAAATCTCCTTTGAATTTAGTTGATAATTCCTGGCTTTTCTGCTATGCTTTGTTTAATTGCATACCGCTACAGATTATATTAGCGCGCAAGAACTTCAAATATTAGTATACACTAACTATATTAAGAAAGAATATAGCAAAGGACACCAAAGAAGGGTGATTTATGTCACATACACTGTCAACAACGGCCCCAACCCGCCCCACTCATACAGTGGAGGATTATTTGATGACCATGCAAGTGATGGAACGCGATCATGGTGAAATCATTGCAGCACGTTTAGCAGAAATGATGAATGTGACACCAGCGACTGTTGCCATGACCCTCAAGCGAATGGAGCGGGATAACTGGATCACCGGGACAGGGCGCAAAGCTGTTCGGCTCACTGAAACCGGGCGTTCGGCAGCTCATTCGGTGATTCGTCGTCACATGTTGACGGAGTGGTTACTCGTGAGCGTGTTAAAGGTGCCGCTTTCAGAAACCCACAACGAAGCACATAACATAGAACATGCCATTTCCGCACAATTGGAAGAACGCATGCGTGAAACTCTCGGCAACCCACAGACCTGCCCGCACGGGAATCCGTTGCCTGGTTGTGAACATGTAACCACTCACTGGTTTCCGCTTACAGATCTACCTGTGGGAGCAGAAGTCACAATACGGCGCATCCATGAGTTTGCCGAAGACAACTCCGAGCTTCTAACATTTCTTGTTACTAGTGGAATAGTGCCTGCGGCAAAAATCAAGGTGATAGATATCCTGCCCTTTAACCAAACCTTGACGATTATGGCAGCCGGGAAACCAATCACACTTGGTTTTTCGGCAGCACGGTTTATCTTCGCCGAAAAAGCAGGAAAGCTATAGTCCGGCATAGCTGTCAATTCCTGATCAGACTATCAGGAGAAAATTGTAATATGGCTAAGAAAACTAACACAAAGGAAACTGGTTGTGCATTGCTAGATAACTGGAGGTAAATGGTGATGAGACAGATTAAACACCAAAGGACAGGTGACACTGCCCTTTGGTGTTTTTTAAAGAGTTTCATGGAATCCAATTTGATAATACGTTTACAACCAAATCAGGATTATTGGGATCATTGGTCTTGAGATGAACCGCAAAGTTGTGCGGGCCGTCCATGCCTTCATGCATCATGAAGACGCTGGATTCAATGATCGTGCTTTCACCAGGTTTGAGTACCATCGAACCGATGGTCAGTTGGGGAGGTCAGCACCCCTCCAATATTTCGATGTACGGGTCTTCCGTGAACCGCAGAACGCCGTCGCCTGTGTTGGTAATCTTGATGGCAAAGGTCTTTTCCTCATTGAACTTAACGTCGCCGTAATCAATCAATTGTTGATCCACCGCGATGGAGGGAGTCCCGCCGCCGTCACCGCTTTGATTGGCGAATAGGAACGCGGCGGCAACCAGTAGAACACCGCCGATTGCGGCAATTACCCACGGGAACCTTGGCTTTTGTTTCTGTTTTTTGTGCTTTTTGCTCATTGAACAACTCCTTGATTGTTTTGCGTAAGGCGCGTTCTCTAATGCGTCAGCGGCGTTGGAGAATGCCTACTACGCGTTATTTGTATTCAAACTGGAACGAGTAAATGTAAGAGATCAAGTCCCAGATTTGTTCATCGGTGAAAATCGAACCCCACATGGGCATGCCTGTGCCCATGCCGCCGCGTAGAATTTTCCCTTGTAATAATGCAGGGTTCGCGCCAAGCATTCGTCGCGGGTCGGTGAAATCCACGGGGCTCTGCATCATCATCTTCGTTGCACCCTCCATCGTTTGCATGGAGGACTCGCCTGCTGTAGCAAGGTCGTCGGCAAAGACGCCGTCTCCTGCACCATTCTCGCCATGACACGCCGCACAGTTTTGGGCATAGAGTTGTTTTCCATTGGCGAGGGATTCGGTTGTGGTGTTGGATTGCCAGGTGTAGGCGACCACATCCCAGCGTTGGGACTCGGTGAGCGTGGTATTGGATAAATCGGTGAAGGCTTGATAGGGCGAACTGGAGCGGTAGTAATTGAGAAATTGGTAAGTGGTAATTGGAAATTGTATGGAAAGTTGTTGACCGCGAATCGCGGAGGGAACTTGTTGAGGCAAAACAGGTGCCCCGTGCGGAGCGTCAAGGTCGAGACCGAGGGAGACGTAGATGGGCGGTGAAACAAGTTCGGGGTCCGAGGATGAGCCGCTGACTTCTATCGTGCCGCGCATGCGCCAGTGGTTGAGTCCACACCAGCGCGTACAATAGAAGGTGTAAATACCGGGCTTGTCGAAGTTCAATGTGACGTCGGTGACTTTACCTGGCAGGACATCCACATTTTGCATGTCCATCTGCCCCACGGCGAAACCATGCACAACATCATCCGAAGTAATCTTTAGTTGGAGGGGTTTGCCAACTTCCGCTTCAATGACATCGGGATTCCATCCGCCATTCTCTGCCATGCGCGCGTGGATGAGCGGCGTGCGAGTCCAAAAGACCAATGGCGCTCCAATTGCGAGGATGATTCCTGTTATGACAAAAATGCGTGAGATGAGTTCGGAACGGTTCATAGTAGTAACCAGAGCATGATGGATGTGACAATAAGTGAATAAATGATCACCTGGATGGATGAAACTTTTTCTTTGTTCGCGGCTTTTTGCGCGGTGCGCGCAGACCAGATCAAGCCGCCGACGAGCGCGAGAGTTTGCGCGGGCGCAAGAATGGCTGTGAGCATGGGCTGCCATGCGGCATTGGCTGTTCCAAACAAATTCCAGCCGAGACCAAGCGGATCGGAAAGTGCGGCGAGGATGTAGGAGGCATTTGTGAGCACGAACGATAAACTGAATGCAACCCAGAACATCAAACCCAATGGAATGAGGGCGGTTGCGAGGGAAGCAAATCGTTGCTTGAGTGGAAGAGCGCTTTTCGTTTTTAGAATTCCGAGCGTGAAAAATCCAGGGAGAATGACAAAGATAATTGTAAGAAAAATGACGGCATAAATAAACCAGGCACTTGTACCGACGTTATATGCCGCATCTTTGAATGCACCCCACGGACCAAGTAGTACACCTGCGTAGATCATGGCTGAACCGAGCATGATGAAGGCTTTGAAGGCTTCATCCATTCTTGTTGATGGTTTGGCAAGGTCGGCAGAGAAGGGGCGCAGATTGACCGCAATATTATCGTGCGGGCAGGTGCGGATACATTCCATGCAAAGTCCGCAGTAAGTATTTTTGGTCAAGCCGCCAGGGAAGACATCCCACGGACAGCCGTAACCAGCCGAAGAGCCGTTGTAGCAGGGTTTGCCTTCACAAGTAACACACACCTGCTTGTCCTTGATGCGTAATTCGATAGGAGCGGTTTGGGAATACAAACCGATAAATCCGCCAACAGGACAGAGATAGCGACAAAAGGCGCGGCGTTCGAAGATGGCGCTCAATCCAATTGCGGCGAAAAGCATGGCGGCAAGGACAATACCCGTGATATTTGGAGTGGTAAGCAGGACACTGCTAAACAGAGCAAGAAGAAGAAATGAAATATTTTGCAACCAGATATTGCGGAACATCTTTGGTACGCGGAGATTGAGCCATTTCGGACTTTTGTCGGGCGGACTTAATACCGCGCCACGCTGAAGCCATTCCCCTGGAAGCGGAATTGGACAGACCGCGCACCATCCTCGCCCAAAGAATGGGACAGCGACAAGGATTAGGATCGCCCACCATGCGATCCACACGAAGACAATGCTAAAGTTATGACTCCCCACTGGAGTACCTATAAGTCCCGCAAGGATGGCAAAGATGTACCCAACCAACATCATGATAAAGACTGCCAGTTGTGGATAGCGGCTTTTGAGCGCGTTCTTAATGAAGGGGATATGGGTAAGTTCAACCTTTGCCATGATGAGATTACGCTTTTTGTTTTATGGATACAGTCACACCAAGCACAGCCAGCGCGGCCAACCCAATGGAACGGAAGAGCCAATTGTTTGTGCCGACAGTCAGCTTGCCGATCATGAATGGATGCATGGCTCCACAGGTAAGATTGCACCGAAAGCGAAAGGAGCCTGGCTTGTTAGCAACGAAAGTCAAGGTTGCGGATTGACCTGGGTCGGCTTCGACGGAGACATCGTAGCCATCCAGATAAAGTCCATGCACAACATCATTGCTGACGAGTTGGAGGGTTACGGTATCGCCCGCGTTGACTTTAAGCTCGGAGGGGGAATAGGCAAATTGTCGCGCATCAATCTGAAAGGTCCGCGCTTGAGGCGCAATGGCTGGAACTGGTAGAGGCGCGAACGCCACCACCAGTCCAGCCATCACAAAGAGGAGAAGAGAGAAGCGCGGGTTCATTGTATTATGGGATGTTGGAAGGTCCGTAATTGGAATAGGTCGCGTCTATATATGTTCTGGCATCCTGCGGAGTTTTTCCGTCTCGCAACATGCGCATCACATCCTGGGTGATGTCCACACAGATGGAGCAACCAAGCGCGTGATTGTCAAAGGTGATCTTCCCGCTGGCATCCACGTCCGCGACGTAGCATTCATAATTGGAGGTGTGACCGATGTCGCCGCAACCGCAATAACAGGGAATGTCCTGCATGATGTCGGGGTTGGAAGTGTTGAATTGATAGGCTTCCTGCACCGCCACAGGCGCGGACTGAACATCCATTGGCATTTGATCGAGCGGGGTCATCACCAGGTGAACTTCATTTGAACTTGCTGTGGAACAGGCAGAAACTGCCGTGCCAACCAGCGCAAGGACAATCAACAGGAAAATAAACTTGTTTGCTTTTGAAAACATATTGAGCCTCCGCGTTCGGATGGCTCAATAGTAGTCTGACAATTCAGTTGTCTCCAGCGCAGTACGGCGGATGGTTATATACGCCAAATGGCTTATGATGAATGTCATCTGTCGTTAGAGATCAATTATGCGGGGATCACCTGTGCCTGATAGTTATGACGTCCATCGTTCGCTGCTCCAATTACCGCCTGGATCAGCATCTCGGCAGAAACCTTTTTCTCATCGAAGTAAACCTCTGCCATGCGCATGTTCAGCATCACTTCAGCGTCATGGACGCCATCCAACTGCAGCAGACCATTACGCACCCGCGTGGCGCAGTTGGGACAACCCATCCCTGAAATGGATAGTAGGATTCGGTCGGTGCTCTGGATGATATGATCCAGCGCGGACTTTTGGATCGGTTCAACGTAACAATTGTCGCTCATGATGGTTTCCTCTCAATTGTGTTGCTTTACAGGATAGTGTTGGACTTTCCTTGCTTTTTCGCCGAATTCAGGTCTGGCATATAGCTTCAAGTTGTGTTCAAACTCTGTCTGACATCGCGGGCAACACAGAAAGTAGTTCACGCCTTCAATCTCGATGATAATATGCGCCTTGTTGCGATTCATCCGTTTGCCACAGACGGGATCTTTGAATGACATTTTGAAACTCCTTTGTTTTGATTTGACGCTTGGATTGTAGAGTCACCGCTGGGAATTTCGAAGCGCAGAATGGCTTGATTCACGAATAGGCAGTTTTGCTTATCGTTGCTGAAATAGTAAACAGGCTCCGAGATTTCGGAGCCTGTCCCATTTCAACCTTCTATTCGGTAATTCCTCATCATGCCAGCATCCTCATGTTCGAGATTGTGACAGTGATATAGGAAGGTTCCCTTGTAATTCTCAAAGCGGACGAGCACCTGAACTTTTTCACCAGGCATGACCAGAACTGTATCCTTCCAGCCATCATCTACAAATCCAGCGCTTAAGTCCTTATATACCGACTCGTTGCCCTGTGCTAGCTCGCGTCCGAGTACTTGAAATTGCACGCCGTGAATGTGCATGGGATGAGGCATTTCCATATTCATCATGCCCATTCCCATGCCGCCTCCACCGCCTTCGAGGTTGGCGAATTCCCAAACTTCCAAATCGCCAAGCAGCACGATCTCATCCCTTGCAACCACATCCATTTCGAACAAACGGTTATTGATGGTGTGAACCATGCCCTGCATTGCCAGCGTGAATAAACGCGGGTTGTTTTGATTGACCGCATCGTTTACATCATGACGTTCAATTGTCGAGAGGCGCGAAGGCAATGGGATAACATCTTCGCCTTTCTCGCCGACTTTCAAATTCAGGATATCGAATGACGCACCGAGGGGCAGACTGGCGCTGCCGCCCATCATCATCCCTCCGCCGCTGCTGAACCCTGAAAACGGCAGGCTGACCAATCGCATTTCACTGCCCGTAGTTCGCCCGCTGAAATCAGCCCACACCTCCACCCGTTCGCCAGGCGCAAGCGTAATATAGTCACGGGTCACAGGCGCTTCCAGCAAACCACCATCGGTTGCAATCACGGTCAAGGGTGTGCCATCCTGCCATGCTAGTTTATAAATGCGTGAGTTCGAGCCGTTCAACAGCCGCAAGCGGTATGAACTGGCTTTGACCTCTATACTTGCATTGGGCACGCCGTTGACCAGAATCACATCGCCCAGAAAACCGATCATCGAATCCATCATGCCGTTTGCCAAATAGACCATCTGGTTTTGCGAGTCAAGCGTGCGGTCCTGTATCACCAGCGGCAGATCATACTCGCCCGCAGGCAAACCCAGCGCGGCTTCCTCCTCATCGCTGACGATGAACAAGCCTGCCAGCCCATAATACACCTGCGGACCCGTCAACTGGTGCGGGTGCGGATGGAACCAATACATGCCCGCGCGGTTGATCACCTGAAAATCATAGTCGAAACTTTTCCCAGGCGCGACGGCATACCGCGGATGCCCATCCATCTCTTCTGGAATTTTCAACCCGTGCCAGTGGATGATGGTCGGGTCGGGCAGTTCGTTGTTCAACCGAACCTGGACTCGTTGACCCTGCTTCACCCTGAAAATGGGACCCAGATACGAGCCGCTCAGGGTCTGGATGAAATCCCCGCTTCCTTCCTTGACCTTTGCCTGATACCGCAAAATGGAAGTTTCCGTCCCTGAAAAGATTGGGAGCGTGCCGCGTCCCGCGGTCAGGTCAACGGACAGGATGGGAAGATCAGGCGCAGGTGTGAGCGGTGTCGGGAAAACGGGAGCCGCTGTCGGGTTGGTTGAAGCGGGCGGTAAAAGTCCGCAGGCGCCGAGGAACAATCCTCCCGCGCCAAGTCCCATTAATTTAAGAACGTCCCTTCGAGAAATTCGATTCAAGTCGGTCATGGTTTATGCTCCAATTGTAAATTCAAGTCAACAGTATAGTTTGTGCCTATAAAGAAAGTGTGAAGAATTCAAAAAGAGAACATCAAGAACGACACCCGAAGTTACCTTCGGATGTCGCTTGAGGAGGAGAGATGCGCCGAACGATGATTTACTTTTTCTGGAACACCAATCCAGGCTGCCAGGGTGTGCCCACTTGCACCAGAAGCCAGCGGTCAAGTCCAATCCAGCCAGCGGTTTTCCAGGCAAGGACGAGCAGGATGGAGAGGATCAGGAAGACGGGATTGACACTGGCGGAACCTGCCATCATAAAATTCCAGTTCATGAAGCCACCGATAAAGGCAGAGAACCAGATGAAAATGCCCAGGATCAGCGCCGCGCCCACCAGCAATTCGCCCACTGCCACGAGTTTGGCGAACCAGACGTAATTGCCGCTATCGAGCATGAACTGAATGAAATTGCGATACCAATCAAAGGCGATCAGAGGCCGGGCAGGCGCATCGGGGATGAGGACAGCGCGACCCCAGAAACCTTTCAGCGCCTCGCCGCCCTGCATCCAGGCTGGGTTGGTGATCTTGCCCCAGCCCGATTCGATCCACTGGTATCCCAGGTATAGGCGAACAACGAGCCAGAGCCAGGAAAACACCTTGCTTTCGAACAAGGTCTTGGTGAATGAAATATCAGCGAGTTGATATTCCTTGGACATGGTTTGAGTAGTCATTTTTACTCCTTTGAAGATAAATTTTGTCTTGCTTTGACCCCATCTTACTGCCTGCCTGGTAAGAACAACAGCGCATTTCGACTTGTTTCGGAATACGCTGTTTTGCTTATGATATTTATCAGGGCGATTTCCTGAATGTCATATCCTTGTTACTCAAGAGGATGTTCGATTTCGCCCGCCATGAATGGATCGGGATTCAAAAGAAAAACATCCAGGCACGCCTGCGTGCAGAAATATATTCTCTCACCGCGATACTCCGCGCTGGGATATTTGGATGTGTCTTTGATCTTCCCGCCGCAGGCAGTGATGAATTTGGGTTCTTCAAGGGGTCGGTTTATTTGAGTTGGATCCAAGGTCATTCATCCTTTTTGATGTGGTGTTCATTTTCATTCCTGAGCCAAACAAAAATCACAGCAACCGCCACGCCCGCCATCCCTGCCAGTACCATCGCACTGGAGGTAGACTCGAACAATTCCTTCCACAATACGGCAAACAAAATCACGCCGATGACGAACGCCGCAATGTAGGAAAGGGTTGGCATGTGAATTTTTTGATGTTTCATTTTATCCTTCTTCCACGATCAACTTCCCGCGCAACATGCCCATCTGGCATTGAAAGCCATACTCACCTGCTTTATCAGGAGTGAATTCAATGGTTGTCGGCTCGCCTTCAGGCAGGGGTGAACTCTTGTTGAAGTCAGGGAATAGCACTTGTTCCGAGCACGCCGAACTTTCCTGGCGCGTGAACGTCAAACGCACTGGGCGACCTTTTTGCACGACAATCACATCAGGTGTGTAGCCGCCTTTCACGATGACCGCCACCTCCTGCGCGCCCGATGCCGATACAGCAACGCGGGTCTGCGCTTTGGGCGCGAACCAGAAATACCAGGCAATCAATACAGTGAGTACAATTCCTGAAAGAACTACAAAGATTTGGATTTGAGACATATCAAGCTCCTTTCATGGCTTGGATGATGGATAACGGACCAAATACGGTGACGAAATTCTCCGCTTCTTTGACTCCGCCGAAACCTGCCTCTGTTACGAAGCGCGGGATCAACCCGTCGAAGTTGTCGGCAGTCTCTTCGAGACGGCGCATGTATGTGGTCATGAAGCGGGTGAGCGACGAATGCGGCGCGCCAAAATCAAGAATGTATAGCTCGCCGCGCGGCTTAAGCACACGATATATTTCTTCGAACGCGCGACGCTTATCTGCGGTGACGAGGTGGTGAATGACGAGGCTGGTAACAACTCTATCGAAAGCGGAATCAGGATACGGGAGGGAGGAAGCGAGTCCTTCATCCCATTGAACATCCAGACCGCGAGATTTTTCCCGCGCAATCTCCAAGACTTCTGGGTCGCCATCCAACCCTGTAACTTCGGCTTCAGGATGCGCCCGCCTGAGCATGACGGTCAACGTGCCTGTGCCGCAACCGAGGTCGAGGATTTTCATATGCGGCTGAATATTTGCTTGTTGAATTAACTTTCGTTTGAATGTCTCTTCGCGCATAACCCATTTGAGCAAGGGATCATACAGCGGCGTGAGCCAGCGAAAACTTAATGCGGGAATGTAACGCTTTTCATTTGAGGATTGACTCATGTTGACCTGTCCTTTCCCATTGTCTCAATAAAACCATACAACCAATAAGAACGACCAGACCCATCACCTGCGCGGCGCGGTAGCCATCCAGCCAGAGAATACTGTCGCCGCGAAAGGCTTCAAGAAACACTCGCGCAACCGCAATGAGGGCAACGAATTGTACGAAGCGCGCGCCAGGCGCATTGGCTGGAATCATTTTGGGAAGCACAACTGTAAATATCACCAGCGCGAGAAAGATTTCATAAAGTTGCGACGGGTGGCGATAGTCTGACCACAGATACATCGCCCAGGGAACGCGCGACGGCGCGCCATAGGCATTGCCGCTTAGGAGGTGAGACGCGCCGATTGCGATCATGAAGAATGACAATCCAGGTGTGAGCGCGTCCAATGTTTGACGAAGCGGAAGTTTCTGACGGTATCCATACAGCGCGGCAGCGGCAATGCCGATCACGAAACCTCCGACAGGCGAAAACGTGCTTGTGCTCAACGAAAACAAGCCGAGCGGGTTCGCCAGATAGACCGAGGCATATTGCGCCGCATACACGAGCCTTGCGCCAAGAATCCCGCCGACCAAACCGTATCCGATCAGGTTATTGATTTTCTCCTTGTTCAGACCGAGACGGGCGGCTTCGCGCTCGATGAATGTTGCGCCAATCCAAAAGCCGATGACCAGGGCGAGCAAGGGCATTTGGAGCAGGAAGGGTCCCAAACGAAGATATGGAAACATTACTCGCCCTCCCGCAACAACTCTTCGACTTTGGATTGAATCAGCGCTTCGCTCATCGGTCCGCCGACAATGACCGAGCGGATTACGCCATTGCGGTCAATGAAAAACGAAGTGGGCAGGGCAGTATTACGATATAAATTGCCTACTTCGTTATCACGGTCGAGCGCGATGGGGAAGGTGACACCGATTTCTTTCACAAATTCAGCCACCGCTCGTTCCGAGTCCTGGGCGGTGAGGTTCAATCCGATCACCACAAATCCAAGTTCCTTATAACTGCGATACGTTTTTTCAATCGCTGGCATTTCCAATCGGCAGGGTGGGCACCAGGATGTCCAAAAGTTGACCAGCACCACTTTGCCGCGCAAATCGGAAAGTGTAACTTTACCGCCACCCAGCAAGTCGAGGGTAAAGTCTGGGGCGGAGAAACCTTCTTTTGCCACAGCGCCTGGCTGTGCCTGAGGCTGAGTGGAAGAGACGCGCGAGGTGACAGTCCAAATCATTCCGAGAACTAAAGCCCAAGTCATCCATGTGGAAAATCCAGAATTTGTCATGATGGTTGTTCAACCAGGGAATGCAACTTTTCACGCAACATGTTTACAGTGGGAAAACCTTTAATTCCATTGGGCGTGGCATAGATTCGACAACTCAATGCGAAGGTCTCGCGCGTTTCCTGCCAGAGATCGCTTCCATTCACAAGGAAAGACGGCGAACCGAGAAACTTGAAACGCGTTGCTTCGACATCATCGTGAACTTTTACGAGATCAATATCGGCAATCAAGCCTTCCTGTATCATGGCAGATTTCAGGTTTTGCAATCCTGTTTCCCAGGATGGACAATCGTCAATATAAAGCAGTTCAATTTTCATAGTTCATCACCTTGCACTAAACTTTGGTTTGAACCCGCGCAGGCGATTGGCATTCCCAACAACCGTCACAGACGAGAACGCCATCGCTGCGCCAGCAATTAATGGACTCAACAACAAGCCTAAGAAGGGGAAGAGTACGCCCATTGCAATAGGAATACCCAAAACATTATAGAAAAATGCACCGACCAGGTTTTGGTAAATATTGGTCATTGTGGCGCGGCTGACTTCAATCGCTGTGACCACACCCTTGAGACTGCCTTTGATAAGTGTGATGTCCGAAGCTTCGATGGCAACGTCTGTACCTGTGCCGATGGCAAGACCAACATCCGCTTGCGCGAGCGCGGGCGCATCGTTGATACCGTCGCCAACCATTGCGACTTTTTTGCCTTCTGCTTGCAACTGTTGAATATTCTGCGCCTTATCTTCGGGAAGAACTTCCGCCAGCACGCGCGTCACACCAACCCTGCGTGCAATCGCTTCGGCAGTGCGACGGTTGTCGCCTGTGATCATGACCACTTCGATGCCCATACTTTGCAGGGCTTTGATCGCTTCGGCAGAATCTTCCTTGACTGTATCCGCCACCGCAATGATGCCCGCGGCTTTGCCATCGAGCGCGATAAACATGGGAGTCTTGCCATCATCTGCAAGGGACTTTGATTTTTCTTCCAGCGAGCCGAGAACAATATTTTCGCGATTCATCAACTTGAGATTTCCAATCAATATGCTTCGTCCTTCGACTTTGGCTGAAACACCGTGACCAGGAATGGCATCAAAGTCTTGTACCTCCGCCATTTCCAATTTGCGCGCCTGCGCACCTTCAACGATTGCCTGTGCCAAAGGATGTTCACTGACTTTTTCAACGGACGAAGCTAATCTCAACAGTTCATCATCTTTCACGATTGGCTTGTCGCTGATTAAGACGTCTGTTAATTCAGGCTTGCCTTTTGTGATCGTCCCTGTCTTATCCAACACCACGGTTTGAATCGCACGTGCCATTTGAAGTGCTTCACCAGAGCGGATAAGAATTCCATTTTCCGCGCCTTTTCCGATGCCAACCATCAAACTCATTGGCGTGGCAAGTCCCAGCGCACATGGGCATGCGATGATCAGCACGGTTACGCTTGTGACCAGCGCATAAACGAGTTGAGGTTGCGGTCCAATCACGAACCAGATGACGAAAGTCCACACAGCCAGGATCATCACGATGGGAACGAAGTAACCAGATACGGTATCGGCAAGACGCGCAATTGGCGCTTTTGAGTTCTGTGCGTCCTGCACCATCCTGACGATTTGCGCGAGCGCGGTATCTTTGCCAACCTTGGTTGTGCGGAATTTGAACGCGCCTGTTTTGTTGATGGTCGCGCCGATGACTTCATCCCCCATCTTTTTTGAGGTCGGCAGTGACTCTCCCGTCAGCATGGACTCATCCACAGCTGAACTGCCTTCGACAATGACTCCGTCCACAGGAATTTTCTCACCTGGGCGGACTTGGATCACATCACCAACCAACACTTCTTCAACAGGTAAATCCATCTCTTTGCCGTCGCGGATGACACGCGCTGTCTTCGCTTGCAAGCCAAGCAATTTCTTGATCGCTGAACTGGATTGTCCTTTTGCGCGGAGTTCAAGCGCTTGTCCCAGCACAACCAATGCAATCACCACTGCAACGACATCATAAAAGGGTTCCGATGTGCCTTCGGGAAAAACGGAGGGAAATGCAACTGCAAATGTTGAATACAACCATGCCGCGCCTGTGCCAAGTGCGATCAACGTATTCATGTTCGCAGAACGATGTTTGAACGCCGCCCATGCGCCCGTGAAAAAGTCATAGCCTGAATAGAACAGTACGGGCAGTGTTGCAACAGCGGAAAGTATCCATGACCATCGGATTGTCTCCATTGATAGATCACGTATCAATGGCACGTATTGCGGGTACGCAAACAACAATACAGGCACTGAAATAATCGCCGCGAACCAGAACATTTTCATCAAGCGGCTGTATTCACGCGCATGAGCCTCTTCCTGTTTGTCTACGGGTGCATCGCTCAACGCGGCGCGTGGCTTGTAGCCCCAGGTTTCAATCGCCGCGTTCAACTGCGAGAGAGTTGTATTTTGCGGCAGATAGTCTACCGTCGCTTCCTGAGTAGCGATGTTGACGTTCGCATTCAAAACGCCCTGGGTGGCTTTCAATTCATCCTCGATAAATTTCACACACGAGGCGCAGCGCAAATTCTCAATGCCAATGCGTGTCTGTGCACCATCCACGGTATAGCCAGCGGATCGGATGGCGCCAGCCAGCCCGACGAGATTGATTTTTTGCGGATCATAATCGAGCTGCACCAAACCTGCCCCTGCATTCACGGTCACCCGATCCACTCCGTTCAGGGATAGCAAACCTGCTTCAAGCTTTGTCGCGGGTCTGACCATAGGCAGGTCTGCAACGGGCAATTCGATGCGGGAAAGAGTCTGCTCAGGGTTGAAACCTGTTGTCGCAGACGTCATCACATAACGGTGCGGATCTTTGTCGAATTGATCCACGCAGGATTGAGAACAAAAATAAAACGCCTGCCCCATGTGGTTGCGTTTTGCGAAAGCGTCTTGGGGCTCGATCTCCATTCCACATACAGGGTCACGGACGGTCATGGTTGCCTACCTTCTCATAAGATGCCAATAGTTTATATCCGTTAGACGACAGGAGGGAGCGATTTTCAGCCTGATTCCATATAAGCAAAATGGCCTATCTTTTGGATAGGCCATTCAAGGACGAAACTGCTTCCCTCTATTTTAGCGCGGTGCCGCAGTGGGGACAATTCTTCCAGTCGGTTTGCACGCCTTTTCCGCAGTTGGGGCAAGGCGTGGCGGAGGCAGGGGTATTGTTTCCCGCGTTTCTCGTCAGCGCAACAACGCCGTACACGACGAGGGCGATGATGCTGATGGGAATGAGCCACATGAAGATCATGCCGAGTCCCATCCCGAACCAGCCGAAGGGAGAATAACCCGAATTCATCATACCGTAGCCGCGACTACCGCCCCAGCCTCCCATCATGCCATAACCGCCACCGAACATTGTGCCGATCCAAAAGAGGATAACGAGGGCGACAATCGCAACCAGGATGACAGCCAACCAGTTTGTTTTTTTCATATTGAGATTCCTTTCATAAGGTCTGTCCGCAGTGCGGGCAGGTTTTCCAATCGTTCTGTACTGCTTGTCTGCATTGGGGGCAGGTACGATTTGAGTCAGGCTTGAATGCAATGACCAGATTGTTGCCAGAAATCGCGTAAACGACCAGGCCGATCAGTAACAAGGGGATAATCCACATGAGAAACATGATTTGCTCCTTTTCGATGTTCCAAGAATATCAGGCGTGATTAAAGTTTCGGTAAAAAAAGCAACAAGAGCCGATGAAGATTTTTGAACTTGCGTCACATGCAAACTGGCCTATCCGAAAATAGGCCGGTTGCAAGGAGAGGAGAGGGATGCGATTTAGTGATGGTGGGCGTGTTCGTCAGCTTTTCCGAGGTACTTTTCAGGCTCCTTGTCGAAAGCCTTCTTGCAACCGAGCGAGCAGAAGTAGTAGGTCTGGCCGTTGTACTCGGATTTGCCAGCGGCGGTCTCGGGCGTCACTTCCATGCCGCAGATTGGATCTTTGAAGGTTTGAGTCATGGCGAGTCTCCTTTCATCCTGATTTTCCGATATTTTCTTCGGTTTGGCGAGGGCTAAATGGCCTAACTCCCAACAGGCTTACATGCGCATCGCCATAGGGAGTATGAACAAGTAGATGTTCATTGCGGTGAGGATTACCATCAACACCGCGTAAGGCGCGAAGGTTGTCCAGGCTTTGCCGTTGGGATGGCTTGATTTGGCAATGCGATAGGCGGCGTAGAGCGAACCGATAAAGCCCAGTCCGATCAGCCCGAATTGCAGGATCTGGATCGTCTCCATGCTCACCAGTGCGGGGGACGCGCCGTGGACTTCCTGCCCGAACAGGGCTAAGGCGGTGTAGAAAATGGATTTGCCTTCCGCCAGCAGGTGGAACAGATTGTGGGCAATGTGAGCCGCCACATCCAGCGCGATGATGGCGTAGCCGAAGCGGGTGAAGTTTTCCACGAGGCTCACCTTATTGAATTTACTTGCGAACCACGAAGTGAGTCCGAGTAGGGCGACGGGGATGATGATCGCAATTGCGAAGGTAATACTGAACGTGATGGCGTAGTTGGTCGTGCCGACCGCGTTTTCCAACCACTTCAACATACTGCTCCACACTTCGAGCATGGTCACATTCTGGACGAAGACGATGCCCATGATGACCGCCGAGAGGAAGGCCTCTTCCATCTTCGGTTTGCGGACGAACCACAATTCCTTCGTAGGCGGGCGGACAGTCAACTGGATCGAGTCGTTCGGGCAGTTTTTGATGCAGTCCGCGCAGATGACGCAGTTGGCGTTGGAGTCCATCGTCTTGGGAAACTCGAACAGCGGACAGCCTGGCGCTTTTTCCGTGCCTTTGTAGCACGCGGCAATCGTGCAGGTGGCGCAGATTTCGGGCGTGCCGCGCAACGCCAACATGCCTGTACGGGCATAGTTTCCAGATAAACCGCCGAGGAAGCAAACGTGACGGCAGAAGGTGCGGCGTTCAAAGAATGAACCCGAGGCGATCACGCCCGTTGTAAGAGTCAGCATGAGGATACCCGAGCCGAAGGGGTTTTCTACCACACCCCAAACGTGGTCGCTCCAGGTGATGAAGATGAAGAGCGCGTCGATGATCCAAATGCCGTATTTTTTCAGGAACTTCGGAACGGGACGATTATTGCCGACAAATTTCTGAACCAGGTCGTTGATGGTCGCGAATGGACAGATGGCGCACCAGAAACGCCCGAGGAACAGGAAGATGATCGGGATGATCGGCCACCACAGCACCCAGGTCAGGGCGGTGCCGAGGTTGTCGTGCGCGGATTCGGGTCCGAGCAGGAGTTGGAACATGATCACCATGAAGAGGATCAAAGTCGGCCACTGGATGATTCCAGGGAACCAGCGACTACGCATGAATCGGTCAATGGGTTTGTATTGCAGGAGGTTGCCTCCGGCAAAGATACTTTTATTTCGGGGTTTGAGTTCGAGCGCCATGTTATTTTCCACCTTTCACGGTGATGGATTTTTGTTTCTTCAGCACGCCTGCCGCGGCAACGAGGGCGACATTCACTGCCGCAAAACTCCACAGCACAATGTTCTTGGAGTTCGAACCTGTCACCTTGACTACAAAATCGGCCTGCAACATTTCGCCGTCCACATGGAACATCACATGCACGTCATGCTCGCCAGTTGCTTCCAAGTGCGTTTGAACGATGTACATGCCATGTTCAGACTCAGTCATCGCAATTGGATTCGCAGATTCTTCATCGTGAGCGGGCGCGTCAGACGGATTGTTGGGGCGCATGACCCCAGTTTCCTGCGTCGGCTCCCCGCCCATATCCATGCCTGACATCGAATCCTGCGGGGCGCTGTCATGCGAGTCCGTCTCAGTTTCATCATGACCGTCCGCCTTTGGCGCAACAAGAATTTCCACATCGACGTCGCTGAGGGGCATGCCCATGCTGTCGGTGACCGTGACCACCAAAATATTCTCACCCTTCACCCACTCGTTCTGGCTGTCCAACGTGACATGATAGCCGTTTACCTCCATCTCCAGACCATCTCCGCCATCCCCTTCGCTTGCAGACACAGGAACAGGATTTGCGAAAATTGCTGTGATGACGAATAGCAAAATCGAACTTGCGTAGAGAATCTGTTTCATTGATCCTCCCCAACGGTGAGTGTGCAACTGAGCATTGATATGCCTCCGTGAAAAATTTAGAGTTGCGCTATCTTACCCATCCCAAGCAACCCTGCTCACCGCCGAATTGCCGTAAATTCCCCACGCCATTCTGCTTATGACGAACATCACCCAGTCTGTATGACTGGGTGATGTTGAAGTTTTCCATTGGATCACGGTTGTTTTTGGCGTTCCATTTCCTGAAGATACTTCTCAGGCTCCCTGTCGAATAATTGTTTGCACAGCGCGGCGCAGAAATAGTACGTTTCTCCTTTGTACGTGGAGGTTGCCGCGGCAGTCGCTTTTAGGATTCTCATGCCGCATACTGGGTCGGTTGTCATTCATTGCTCCTTATTGTTCGATTTCGTATCCTGCGTTTTCCCAGTCCACCATGCCGCCTGTCAGATTCCAGACATTGGTATAACCAAGAGACACAAGTTCATCCACCGCAATGGTGCTCATGCGCCCACTGCGACAGTAGAGGACAATCTTCGCGTTTTTATCGGCGGGCAGTTGCGACAGATTGGCGGGGTCTGCGATCTGGTCATACGGAATGGATAAATCCGTGCCAGCGATATTCCCCGCAAACGGGATGTGAACGTTGACGAAAACGAAATCCTTGTTTTTCAACATCGCGTTCAAATCATCCGCCATGACGTTCTGGTACGAACCTCCCGCTACCGTGACCGTTTCGCCCGTGACCTGCGCGGACTCGCCCTGGCAGGCCGTCAACACTACCAGTAGAAACACTGCCAGCAAAACAATTTTTTTCATCACACTCTCCATGCTTACGGAATTTCTCCCGCGAGTTCCTTGTCAATGATCTGGGTAAAGGCGGTCAGCGGTTGCGCGCCGACAAGCGCCAGTCCGTTGATGAAGAACGTGGGCGTGGACTGCACGCCGAGGCCGAGGGCAAAATCCGAATCGGCCTGCACCTGATTCTTGTATTTGTTGGTATTCACGCAATCCTCGAATGCAGATGTATTCAGCTTCAGGTCGCTCGCAATTTGCAGGTAGAGATCGCTTCCCAGTTTGTCCTGATTCTCGAAAATCTTGTCGTGGAAAGGCCAGAAGGCATTTTGCTCATTCGCGCACATGGAGGCTTCCGCGGCGGGGAAGGCCTCAGGGTGAATGGATGTTAGCGGCAGGTGGCGATAAACGAAGCGGATTTTTCCAGGATAGGCCGCCATCAATTGTTTGAAGGTCTGGTCGTAAAAGCGCTGGCAGAACGGACATTGGAAGTCGCTAAACTCGACGATCACGATCGGCGCGTCGGCTGGACCCGTGCTGGGGAAACCGTCCGTCGCAACATCATAGCGGACGTAGCGCGGGGCTTGCGTAGCCGCAGGGATTTGCGCGGCGGATGGGTTATTCGCGGCGGCGCGCGCGGAAATGGGGGAACGCCCCCACATGAAGTAGCCTGTCAGGATTCCAACCGCAAATGCAATCACCACCAGGATCGAATAAAAGTGGGTGCGTTTAAAGGTGATGGTGTCCTCGGAGTTGGTATCAATCTCGCTATCAGATGTTTCCATGTTTACCTTTCCATTAAATTGTTTTATGCGCGTTGCAGGGTATGTCCGCTCAAATAGCCGAGATAGGCGGGAACGAGCGGAAGCACGCACGGCGAGAGGAACGAGAGCAGACCTGCTATGATCGCGGTGAAGTATGTCGGCGCGGCCGCGTACGTGGCAAAGGACTCGATGAAGTAGCCGTTCTTGAACGCCCAGATCGCGATCAGGCTCATCGTGTTTGTCAGCAACAACACACCGATCGCGATGATGAACAGACCGCTGGCAATTCGGAAATATTTCTGATACGGCCTCATGCGCTTGATCCAGCCCGAAGCGCGTTCCAATCCAAGCGCCATGGCAAGGAACGGAATCCCCAATCCAAGCGAATATCCCGACGCCAGCCACATGGCCTGACCGACGGTCTGCTGGCTCAATCCCATCGTCAGGATCGCGCCGAGCGTCGCGCCGATGCAGGGGCTCCAGCCCGCGGCGAAGAAAACGCCCATCAGCGCCGACCCGCCATATGTCCCGCGTTGACCCGAGTATTGAGTCCGCGTGTCCGCGTAAAACCAGGGCAGTCGAATTACTTCGAGAGTCGCCAGTCCGAACATGATGACAACGATCCCGCCGAGTTGGGCAATCTCTCGTTTATATGTCCCAAACACCTGCCCGACCAACGTCACCGAACCGCCCCAGCCGACGATGAATACAAGCGAGAATCCCGCCACAAAGAGGAATGCGTGCATGAAAATTTTCCAGCGTTCGTTCGGAGAGACCAGCGGAGCAGTTGCTTCCTTTGCCATGCGTTCACCTTCGTTTCAGGATGCGGCAATGATAAGCCACATCCCGCCCCTGATTGAGCGCAGGATGGCGGGATGTGGAATAGGCAAAATGGCTTATGACGTTTCTCGCTTCACACTTTGACCTTGAGCCTGCTTCCCCTCCCCGAAGTGGATTCCACCTCCAGCCGCGCGCCGATCAACTCGGCGCGTTCGCGGATTCCCAGCAGGCCAAAGTGACCGCCCGCAGCAAAGTCGGTGGGAGATTTCGGCATGTCGAATCCAATGCCGTTGTCGCTCACTTCCAATTCGATCCCCTGCTTTTCAAACGAGATATGCACATCTGCGCGCCTGGCTTGTGAATGACGCACAACGTTGCTCAAGGCTTCCTGCGCCATACGGTAGAGAGTAAGTTCCACTTCATGCGAGAGGCGTTGCTCTTCGCCCGATTTTTGGAATTCAATTTGGATTCCGCTGTTCTGACTGGTCTCGCGCGCCAGCATTTCCAACGCGGTAACGAGGCCGAGGTCTTCCAGATAAATGGGACGCAGGGCGCGCGTCATGCGACGCAGATTCTCGATGGTCTGCTCGGACAGCGATTCCAACTCGGCCAGCGTTTTCCGCGAAGGCTGGTCTTTGACCGATTTCTGCGCCAACTGTACGCGTTGTTTCAGAGCGATCACCGACTGGATCGTATCATCGTGCAGGTCGCGCGCCAGGCGCAGGCGTTCCTCCTCCTGCGCCGAGGTGATCGCGCCGATGTAGTCGCGCAGTCCCTCCTGCGCGGCCTGCACCTTGCGCGACATCTCGGTCAATTCATGTTGAAGGTGTTGCACTTCGGAGATCCCGCCGACGGATTCTTTGATGGCATCGAAATCACCCCAGGCCAATGCGGCGGCTTTGGTCTCGAGTTTTTGCAACGGTTGGACAATTTGATTCGCGCCAAACCACAATGCGATCAATGCAAGGATGAAAGCGGGGACAAGCACAAGCGGCGCCATCTGCGTCAATTGCAGGGATGGGCTGACCACCATTTCCCATTCCTCCTCCGTGATCAATGCCCAGCCTGCCGTTTCGATGGGACTGTAGGCAACCACGTGTTCCGTGGATTCTTTTTTTACATACAGGACTCCGCTTTTCCCAGACAACGCCTCCGCCACGCCAGGATGATCGGGCTCCAAACTGTCTTGCGCGAGAGCGCCGCTCACAAAAAGCAATCGGCGGGAACCATCCAGCAGGTAGATGGTCACATGACTGCCCGATGGGTAGGTGGTGGAGAGGGTCTCGGCGGCAAGGGTTTCGGGAGCGAATGCGCCTGCCACAATGGCATCGCGCGAAGTGGAATAGGCGGAGATGATGACGAAGAGTCGCTGTGAGTTGGGGTCGAGGATCGGGGCGGAGAAAACAGGTTCGCGGTCAAGGGCGGAGGCGAGGATAATTCCCTGCCCGTTTTGAGAAATCCATCCCCAGAATTGTTCGTTGCCCGTATTGGCAAGAAGGCGTCTATCGGAATCGAGGAAGGCGATTCCCCCGTTGAAGTCTTTGGCAAGGTCATTTGTAGTGGCGAAGATTTTTTCAAAGGACAAGTCTTCAGACGCCAGGACTGACATACTGGTAATGGTCGCCATGCGGTGGTGCAACTCGGATTGGAGCGCGGCGGCGGAGGATTGCACGGCGCGTTCGTCGCGCTCGCCGACCAGGGCGCGCATATCCTGCTGGTGCATGTTGACACCGCCAAATGCGATCAGCAACAGCAAAAGCGTAAGCGGCAGGACGGTGACTGCAAACAGTTGCGTGAGGCCGCGCCAGCCTGGGAGAATACGTCTCATTCTTCTTCGAGAATCTTGCCAGTGCTTTGCGAGATCAACCCCAATGAGACTCCGCGCATGACGGCCTCGGTGCGGCTGGCCGCTTGTAGTTTGGCGAAAATGTGCGCGAGATGTCCCTGCACGGTGCGGTCGCTGATGGTCAACTGGACGCCGATGGCCTTGTTGGTGAATCCCTTCGCGGCCAGGCGCAGAACGTCAAGTTCGCGGTCGGTGAGCGGCTCGACGGGAGTCTTGTCAGTGCGCTTGAACAGGTTGGACATCAGTTTTTGCGTCACAGCGGGGTCGAGCGCGGATTTGCCCTCGAAAACTTCATGCACAGCCTGGATCAATTCTTCGGTCTTCGCGGTCTTGAGGACGTACCCGTTCGCGCCCGCCTGCAAGACAGCCATAACGTAGGGTTCATCGTCATAAGCGGTGAGAATCAGCACACCCACTTCGGGCAGGTGCGAACGCACCCAGCGCGTGACTTCGATCCCGCTGGCTTTCGGCATTTGGATATCCAGCACGGCCACATCGGGCTTGTGTTTCTCGATGAGCGACTGCGCCTCCTCCCCGTCCCCCGCTTCGGCAATGACGTGGATATCCTGCGCGCTTTCCAGCAGTTGACGAATCCCCGCGCGGACGATGTGGTGGTCATCCGCCAGAAGAACGCGGATTTTGGCTTTTGATTGTTTTGAGGACGGCATATCTTATTTTATCCAATTGCTGATTATAGGCCTGTGTCTGGAAAATATATGGGAAGGCCAGCCAGACGATGGCGAGTCCAGCCAGCAGTCCAGTGATGAAGCGCATGAGGGAGTTGAACGAGCCGAGCGCGTCGCCCGCGTAGAAAGTCGCGGAAAGTGAATTGTTTGTCAGAACGGCCAGCCACGTATTTGTATCACGAAATCCGTTCCCGATACCAGCAAAATCACTGAGCATGTGGGTGCCGCCGTCCAGGGCGATAGGGAGCAGGAGCAAAACAAATCCCCACCACGCCAACGGTTTTATTTTGCGGCGGAACGGCCACCAGAGCGTGGCGAACAGCCAGACGCTGGTGTAGAACGAGATCATGCGATCCGACCAGGCGACCTTCCAGCCCATCGCCTCATTGCCAATGAACTGACGGAGAATCATTGGGTTGATCGTGTCCTGCCAAGCGGACTGAATCTCGGCGAGCGGATACATGGGTCTTGCGCCAAAGAGAAAAAAGGAACGTTCGGGAAGTTGGTGGCAGAAAAACGAGTAGATGAAATAGACCGCCTTCCCCGCGCCTGTCCAACCCAATTGCATGAAAACGGGCGCGAGGTAAGGCGTGAAGACCCACAGGCCGTACACGATCAGGAAGGTCTGAAACCAATGAATCCCGATCCATTGGAAGATGGATTGTTTTGGTTGCGAGTGGACAGTTGCGGTAGCCATTGCGTTACGGCGCGTTCGGCTCAGGCGCTTTATTGAGATTGGCGCGGTAAAACAAACTGGCTTGTTCGGCATTGAACGCGTCGAATTTTTGCACACGTCCCCAGGAGGTCATCGCCAGCGGCACATCCAACGCAGGCCAGGGATAGGCGATCATCTTCGCCCCGCCTAGATCGTCCATGACGGCTTTGATCTGGCTCTTTAATTCCGAGCAGGCGGATTCATTGAGCAGATCGCAGTTGTACCAGAAGATGACGTAGCCATGCTCCAGGTTGTGGACAAGATAGCCCGCAGGGAAGGTGTAGTTGTTTGTGTCATAGAATCCCGCCTCCGCTTCTTCGGGATAGTGAGGTCCAGAGGTGGGCGGATCGGAATTGTATTGACCTGGGTCGCTATCCACATCGATATGTTGACTGCCTCCCGCCATGATCGGGATGGATTCTCCCGCGGCTGGTCGCACGCCCTGCCAGACGAGCACGCCAATGACCGACAGGACGGCCAAGCCAATTCCGCCCCAGGTTAGATTAGAACGGAGTTTCTCTTTGCGCTGGCGTTCGTGCGCTTGTTGACGTTTCGATTTTTGATTCATAATTCATCCTGGTTATGTTGGAAACGAAAACAGGCGCTAATCAGTTTGACGCCTGTTCTCGCGGATCATTTATTGAACAGGAAAGTCCAGTTCTTCCTTGTAGTCCAGCCCGTCCTTGCGAACGTAGACGGTCAACTTCCAGTCGCCAGGATCGCTGAAATTGGCTTTGATAGAATATGTCCCGCTGCCTTGCTCGGTGGCTAGTCCGCTCATGCCCATGCCCGCCATGGCGGGGTGCTCGGCGGAGACGTCCACCTTCGCGCCTTCGATAGGATTGCCGTCCGCGTCGGTGATTGTGAACGTGATTTCCACGTCTCCTACTGCGGCGGGATCTGGATTCGTGCTGAGGACGATATTCACTTGTTTGGCCGAACCTGCCTCGGTGGGCGCGGCCGCGCCTGCTCCACAAGCCGCCAACAAAACGGACAAACCAACAAGCGTACTGATTAAGAACATTTTACGCATTTTCATTTTCTCCTTTTGTTTTTTGCCACGAAGTACACAAAGGATTTTCCTTTGTGTACTTCGTGGCCTTTTGGTTCAGAATTATTCAACAACATTGATGACCATCATCAAGCCACCAGGCTCGACATTGTCGTTGGTGGTGTGGTGCAGGATGTGGCAATGTAACATCCACTGGCCTGTCTCCGTGGCGACGAACTCGATGTCGTAGCGTTCGCCAGGCGCGACGCTGATGGTGTCCTTGGTCAATTGCGCGGCTTCAGGAACGGGATGTCCATCGGTGGCGACGATCTTGAATGGCATTCCATGCAGGTGCATTGGATGGATGAATTGTCCGATGGCGATGAAACGCAAACGAACGCGCTCGCCTTTCTTCACGGTGATGGTCTCCGTTGCAGGGAAGGACTTGCCATTGATCGTGAAGTAATTCGGCTCCATTCCGCCCATCGGCATGGCGGCGTAGGTCAGGCCATCCATCATGCGCGATTCGGAGATCATCAATACCTTGTCCACTGCGGGCGGATTGGCTTCAGGTTCCTGCGGGTCAATGATGAACGGCGCGTACAATCCCGCGCTCACCTGCACATCGCCCTCGTAATGCGAGTGATACATAAACGTCCCCGCGGGCTTGGCGGTGAATTCGTACGTGAAAGTCTCGCCAGGCTGGATCGGATCCTGAGTGACGCCAGGCACGCCATCCATCGTGTTCGGGACTTCGACCCCATGCCAGTGGATTGTTGTCGGATCGGGCAACTCGTTCTTCACGATGACCCGAACCTGGTCGCCCTCGGTGACACGGATCATCGGTCCAGGCACGGTTCCGTTATACGTGTACGCGGTGACGGTCACGCCATCCAAAATCGGCCATTGCACCGCCTTGGTTGTCAGCTCAAAAATCTTGACGCCGTTTTCCTCGCGATACGCAAGCGGTTGTCCGCCCTCGGTCTCTGTCGCGGGCTGGGCGTTCGGCGCGCTGATCGGCTCCATCATGTGCGCAGCCTCAGGATCATCCGCCATCATGCTGCCTGGCGTGGAGGTCATCATGTTGCCGCCCATTGGATTGTTGCCGTTGTTGTTGTTCGGCATTCCGCCGACAGGCGTTGCGCCCGCGCCTGGAGCGCAGGCCGATAATACCAATGCCAGGCCGATCACCGAAAATACCAGTATTTTCCTCATCGTTATTTCCTCTCGAAAGTTGGATAGCCGCTGACTATAAGGAATTCTCCCGCCTCCAACCAGCGCACTTTGACGCGTATGTTGATAGGCCATTTGGCTTATGCGTCTTGCGGAACAGAAACAGGCGCGTCCAGCGCCTGTCGAATCCCGGCCAGCAATTTTGAATCTGCCCTGTGTTGTGGATTGTCCGCGATAGACAACCACGTCTGCCCGTCGTTGCCGTGCAGGAACAAGGTGGCGGGTTCCTCAGTCTTTCCGTAGACGAGCAGGATCACCATCTGGCAATCGCATTCCTCCGTGCCGTGATTCGGGCAGGAGCAATCATGCAGTCCCGCCCGCGCCGTGTGCAGGTCGAAGGTCTGCACGGAGCGCAAGCCTGCCCGCGACAATTGCTTCCTTGTCCATTGCAAGGTTTCGTCGCAGGGATGGTTAACGGATAAGAATGGGGAGATATTCATAAGCGCCTCGGATGGTTCCATTTTACGGAATCATCCGAGGCGAATAGAGAGCCGCGTGGCGTATTTATTGGTAGGCGAAATTGCCTATAAGGGAGGAGAACGCTGTTCGGACAGAACCCGTCCAACGTCGGGCGGGAAGCGAGACATGGTTAATCCTTGACCGCCCCAATATATTTTCCAGGTTCGCGTTCGAACAATCGTTTGCACAGTTCGGAACAAAAATAATAGGTTCGACCCTGCACGACAATTTTGGCGGGGGGATGTTCAGGGTTTACCTTCATTTCGCAAACAGGATCAACTACAAACGATTGCCCTGCGGACTCGAAGGAAGTCATCGAGAATCCGCTCATCGCTGATTCCTTTGGCTGGCGGCGGGCGCGCCGCACGAGGGACAAAACCGTTCGCCGCCCTTCACCTGACTGCCGCAATACGCGCAGGCGCGGAGCTTCAAGCCAGTCCCACATTGCGGGCACCAATCGAACGAAGACAAAACCTGCGTCTTGCAATTCGGGCAAGCCGATTGCGAAACCGCGACAGGCGCGGGGATCACCGATCCATTTGTCAACACACCCGCCGCTACCAGAGGGAACAATAGATTGCCAACATGCCTACCGCACATGAGAACTCCTTTTCGATTGCCCATCCTAACCGATGAATGTAAAGAAGCCATGAAGATTCCACAACAAAGGCATAGGCAGTTTTGCCTATTTTATTTTCCGCCACATGGCGCAAGACGCCCGCATTTGCAAAGGCTATGATGACCCAAAAGGAGATTAACGGTGAAACGATTTCTCATTCCCCTCGCGGCCTTCCTGCTCGGCTTCGCCTTCATCGCTTCATTTTATATCGGCATTCTAACCTGGGCGCAGGGCTGGGATTATGCCTCCTCGCAATTCGTGCGCGACCGCTGGTATGTCGTCCCGATCATCCTCGGCTTTGGCGCGCAAGCCGCGCTTTATTCCATCCTGCGTTTCCGCCTCTTCATTCCAATCACATCCACTGGTCACACAGGCGCAATGATGGGAACCAGCGGCGGCACATCCGCGACGGCAATGGTTGCCTGTTGTATCCATCACGTCACCGACGTTCTGCCCATCCTCGGCCTGAGCGCGGCGGCCAGTTTCCTCACGCGCTACCAGCGTCCCTTTATGCTGGTCGGCCTCGCCATGAACCTGGTCGGCATCGGCGTTATGCTCTTCGTTCTTTATCGCGAACGACAAAAACTTCAACCTGTTCTTGTGGAGACAAAATGAAACGCTTCCTGATTCCCTCGCTTTTAATTCTGACCTTAATCCTCGCGGCCTGTTCCGCGACTCGCTCCCCGCTTCTCTCCGACCCCGTGCCTGCTTCTGCTTCGTCAAGCGACTCGGCCTCCCAATTCGATTCTGCCATGCGCACTGACGGGCAGGGCGCGATCATCTTTGAAGTGACACCGCTCAATCTCGACGCGCCTGCCGGCACCCTGGAATTCGATATTGTGTTGACCACCCATTCCATAGAACTCAGCATGGACTTGGCGGCCACCGCCACCCTCACCACCGAAACGGGCGTCACCGTCCAGGCTACATTGTGGGACGCGCCGCGCGGCGGACATCACGTTGAAGGCAAATTGATCTTCCCCGCCAGCGTGGACGGCAAGTCCATTCTCGAAGGGGCGACAAAATTAACCATCACCATCCTCAACGTGGATGCACCCTCGCGCGTCTTCGAGTGGGGAGCGCAATAATAAGGAAAAGAGGCGGAAGTGTCTGCTTCGAAGAAGAACCAACTGAGTCGCCGCGATTTAATCAAAGCCGTCCTCGCTGGGATCGGCGGCTTGATCGGGGCGTTGGTCGGACTTCCCTCGGTAGCGTACCTGCTCTCGCCCGCGATCCAGGCTGGGACGGAGGATGAGGCGATCATCCCGTTGGGCGCGCTGGACAATTATCCGATCGGCGTTCCGACACGATTTGATTTCACGCGCACGAATGTCAATGGCTGGGAACGGACGGCGGTCAGTTACGGCTTGTACGTGGTGAGAAAAAAAGAAAACGAAGTGCGTGTCTTTTCGGACATTTGCACCCACCTCGGCTGCCGCGTGACGTGGCATCCCGATATCCAGCATTACATCAGTCCCTGCCATGACGGACACTTTGACTTGCTGGGCAACAACTTCAGCGGACCTCCGCCGCGCCCGTTGGATGAATTCGTCACAAAGATCAAAAATGGAAATCTGTTCGTTACGTTGCCTCCATTTAAACGGAATGGATGAAAGAAGGTTTCAATGAACAAACGTCACATCTGGATCATGTTGCTATGTTGCCTGCTCCCAATCGTTGGGTTGGCCGCGATCTTCCTTTTCAACATCCCCGTCAACACGGTCGTCTACTTTGGGCTGATTCTCTTATGCCCACTGGCGCATTTTTTGATGATGGGCAAGATGGGACACAATCATGGCGGACAACACGATGAGCACGTCCATGTGGAAGCCGCGCCCAAAAAGTAATTCGCCGCGCCTCTCTCGCCGCGACGTTTTGAAACTTGCCGCGTTAGGTGCAGGCGCGCTTGCGCTTCGTCCACTCACGAAACTCGATTTACCTGAGTTCTCACAAGCCGAGTGGTTGGGACGCGTCACCGTCGGCAAGGTGGATGTGTACACGCGTCCCGACGCGAACAGCCAGATTGTCAGCGCGTTGTATGAAGACCAGGTTGTGCCGTGGCTTCGCGAGTTTGTGGGTTTCATGCCAGGAAGAATTAACCAACGTTGGGTCGAGACGCCATACGGATTCGTGTGGGGCGGACAGGTTCAGCCTGTCGCGAACGAACCCAATACGCCCGTTGCCAGTCTGCCGACCACCAGCCTTGGGCAGGGCATGTGGGTAGAGGTCACTGTTCCGTATGTGGACTTGACTTTGGATAATCCTCCTGCCCGCGCGCCGTGGTTGCAATACCAACTATCCATCAACCTGCCGCCGCGTTTTTACTACAGCCAGATTGTGTGGGCGGATCAGATTCGCGTCGACGCCGACGGGCAGGTCTGGTACCGTCTCAACGAGAAATACGGCTCAGGCGATATTTTCTGGGGACAGGCGGAAGCGTTTCGCCCACTGACCGCGGATGAGGTTTCTCCCATCAGCCCCAATGTTGATCCTGCCGAGAAACGGATCGTTGTCAAAACCTGGGAGCAAACCCTCTCATGTTTTGAAGGCAAAACGGAAGTCTACTTTTCGCGTATCTCCAGTGGCGCGTTGTACAATGCTTCGGGAAATCGCGTTGACGCGTGGGAGACGCCTGTCGGCGAATATCCCATCTGGCGTAAAGCCATCTCATTGCCATTGAGCGGCGGGAGCGCTTCGGCGGGCTGGAGTTTGCCTGCGGTTGGGTGGGTCAGTTTGTTTGTGGGAACGGGCGTGGCAATTCATTCCACTTATTGGCACAACAACTATGGCGAACCGTCCTCGCGCGGCTGTGTCAATGCCAGGCCTGAGGATGCAAAATGGATTTTTCGCTGGAGTCAACCTCAAGTCAGAATGGATCCGGGGGATGTTACCGTCGAATGGCCGGGAGGGACGAAGGTAAGGGTGGAGAGCAACGATGAGGGGTGATTGTTCAAGGCACTGCAAAATCTCACGAATCAATTCGTGATGTTACTTGTCTCGAGGAATGTTCGTAAAATGAACATTTTATTCTTTATCAAGCACGAAAAACTTGTTCGATTGTGTCCATCCCTGTCCGTGCGGCTGGCTGAACGACCCCGTCAAGCCATGTACCTGCGCGCCCGCGGCCGTGACCAAATATCAAAAACGCATCTCCGGCCCGCTGTTGGACCGCATTGACATCCACGTGGAAGTCCCGCGCGTGGACTATGAAAAACTATCCAATGAGCGGCTGGGGGAATCGTCGGCGGTCATCCGTCAGCGCGTGGAGGCGGCGCGCCAACTTCAACGCAAACGGTTTGCCGACCTGCCCGCCGAAAACGCGGTCGCCTGCAACGCGGACATGCGGATCGCCGAGGTGCGTAAATTCTGCAAACTGGACGAGACCAGCGAATCGCTCATGCGCTCGGCGATGAGTCAGATGAATCTCTCGGCGCGGGCGTATCACCGCGTGCTCAAACTGGCGCGCACCATTGCCGATCTGGCAGGAAGCGAAACCATTCAAACTCCCCACCTGGCGGAAGCGCTGCAATACAGGCCGAAGATTTTAATGTCGGCTTGATGGAGGGCGGAGGCTCATCCCCATTTCAACCCAAAAACAAATCGGCTGGCAGTTGATTCTGCCAGCCGATTTTCATTTCAACTGGGACTCGCTTTTCCCCGGCGGTTCAACCTCCGTACTTCTTCCTCAACTCGTCCGCGGCCCGGCTCAGTTCCTCGGCGTTCCGTTGGATCTTTCGGATAGCCGCGACCGCGTCGTCCACGCCCCGCGTCCCCGCGCGGAAGACGGATTCGTCGAGCCAGACGGCCTCGTGTTCGCAGGCGCGCGTCGCTTCGGGCAGGTTCATGTTCTTGAAATCGAAATACTGCGGGAAGGCCTTCGGCACGGCGAGGTTCGAATTCTGCGGCTGGAATAGCGCGTAATTGTGCATGGCTTCGTAACCGAGCCAGCAATCCACGCCCTCGGCGTCCAGCGCGCCGCACAGCACGTCGTGTTCCACGCCAAACTTTTTCGGGTCAATGGCAAAGATGTAGCGGTAGAACGAGCGCGTGGTGTGACGCTCGTCACGCTTCAGGACGCGCACGCCGGGGATTTCGCTCAGGGCCTCGTCCATGTACGCCGCCATCTCCTCGCGCTGCTGCGCCTGCGCGGGGAAGCGTTCGATGCCGACCAGCGCCAGCGCGGCCTGCAACTCGCTCAAGCGGAAGTTGCCTCCCTGCACGGAGAGGCCGCCGCGCTCCTCGCCGCCGCCGCCCAGCGCGTGCGGACGTCCGCAGTCAATGACCGAGGCGGCCAGCGCGGCGTGTTCGGGCGTTCGGCACAGTAGAACGCCGCCCTCGCCCGATGTCAGCGTCTTCGAGGATTGCAGCGAGAACGACCCGAAGTGACCGATCGTCCCCGCGCCGCGGCCGCGCCAGCGCGCCCCGTGCGCGTGCGCGCTGTCCTCGATCACGATCAGGCTGTGTTTGTCGGCCAGTTCCATGATGGCGTCCATATCGGCCATGTTCGAGCCGAGGTGGACGGGGATGATGGCCTTCGTCTTCGGCGTGACGGCTTTCGCCGCGGCCCGCGGATCGATGCAGTAGGAGTTCGGGTCCACATCTACGATGACGGGGATCGCGCCCGCGGACATCGGGGCGGACGCGGTGGCCTGAAACGTGTACGCCGGGACGATCACTTCGTCGCCCCATCCGACGCCCGCGGCGCGCAGCGCGACTTCCATCGTCACCGTGCCGTTGATCATCGGGACGGCGTAGCCTCCGCCCTGCAGTTCCGCGAAGCGGCGCGCCAGTTCGGCGGTCTTCGGCCCGGGGTAGGGGAATCCGCCCCAACGTCCGGAACGAACGACTTCCGTCACGGCCTGGACGTCGCGTTCGTCCCACACCGGCCAGTCGGGATATTTTTCTGCGCGGGTTTTCGGCCCGCCAAGGATGGCTAATTCAGACATGGGTAATCCTTTCGTTTTGTGTTTTTGAACGCGCGCCTCCGGGCAGGATGTAAACGACGCGCGGTTTTCGCGAGCCGTCTATTTCACGAGTTCCTTTGCGGTGCGGATCATCTCCGCGCGGACGGCGTAGCCGTCGAAGCGCGCCTGCTCCATGCCGAGGATGACCGCGCCGACCACGGGCGGACCGTCGAGGCGTTTGAGGACGGCGCGTGGACAATGCTGAAGCACGACCGCGCGCATCGGGTCGGCGAGGATCTCGCCCGCCTCGAAGACGCTTCCCGATTGGATGATCTCGACCGCCTCGTTCTCCATTTCGATCTGCCGCGCCACCGAAACGGCCAGCCAGCCCAGCTCCTCGCCCGCCCAGCGGATGACCTCGCGCGCGGCCGCGTCCCCCTCGCGGGCGGCGCGGATGACGTCCACCGCGAGGAACGGGTAGGGATGGTATTGCTGGTTCGAGAGTCCCTCCATCAGCGCCAGTTCGTCTTTGGCGCCGGTCGCGTCGAGGTAGATTTGGGTGAGCGCGGTCGGCGGGATGCGTTTGATCCAGGCGTAGTTCACCATTTGCAGGCCGCGCTGGATGATCTCGGCCGCGCCGCCATATTCGCCGAACAGCGCGCCGTTGCCGACGATGCGGCCTTCCTTGCCGGCCGCGTTGCGCCCGCGGCAGTTGTTGGACGATCCCGCCGTGACGTTGACGCCGATGCCGCGCGTGGCGCCGGCCAGCAATCCGTTCACGCCGTCGTTGACCACTTCCACGGGACAGTTCAACCCCAGCGCGGCGACGGCTTGCAGGTGCGGTTCGCGGTCGGAGAGGAAGTCGTATCCCGCCACGCCGAATCCCGCGCCCGCGATCTGCGACGCGTCCACGCCGGCCATCCCGCGCGCCTGCCCGAAGGATTCTTTCAACACGTTTTCGAGTCCATCGTAGCCCACGCCTTGATGGTTCCCGCCCCACGCTTTGCCGAATCCGATGCACTTGCCCGTTTCATCCACAACGAGGGCGTGCGTTTTGGATGAGCCGACGTCTATGCCGAGGAAATATTTCGGGTGACGCGTGGCGGGTGACGCGTGACGGGAGATGGGGGATGGGGGACGAACAACGCGTGATGAATGAGGAGTGTCGCTCATTTGGCATTCTTCTTTTCGATGGTGTTAATCGTGGCGGTAAGACCGCCGATGATTTGGTCAAGAACAGCACGGCGTTTTTGAACGGTTTCAATTGGAAGGAGAAAACGCATGCGCCAATAGCGGCCTTTGCTCTCGCGCGCTTCACCGCGGGCAATCTTCAAATGTTGCGGGTTTTCTTTGTTAAATCCACGACCGAAGCCTTCCTCAATATTGGCGCAGACAGAATCCAAACTGCGCGTTTGCTGTTTTGCCAGCTCCTGTCCGCGATAATCTTTTCCGACAATCTCGGAATCGGCCCAGAAATCATCGAACAGTTGACTGGCAATTTTGTAAATTCCAAACTCTTCCAACCGATCCTGTGTCATCGCTCCTCCTTATGAATCGAAGCCAACAAGGCTGTCGCGTCACCCGTCACATTCGTCACCCGTCACTCTTGCGCTCGTCATTCGAACTGCGGCAGCCACTGTTTGTTCGTCTCCAGCACGTCGTCCATCACTTCCTGGACTTTGTCCGCGCTGGGGCCGAGCGGATGGGCGAGCAGCGCCTGATAGAGCGCGTTCCTGTCTCCATGCACCGCGGCTTCGACGGTCAGCAGTTCGTACATCTTGACCTGGGCGATCAGCCCGAAGCAGGCGGGCGGAAGCGGCGCGGCAGGCAGCGGGTGGACGCCGCGCTTGTCCACTTTGGCGGGCAGTTCCAACACCCAGTCCGCGGGCCACTCTTTCACCGCGCCGTTGTTGCGGACGTTGACCACATGCACCTGCCCGAGGTCGTTATAGTGCGAGTTGATCAGTTGTGTCGCCAGCGTGGAGTAGTACGCGCCGCCGCGCTTCATCAGGTCGGCGGGAGGCTCGGTCAGGTTCGGGTCGGCGTATTCGCGCAGCAGGTCTTTTTCGATCTCCATCACTTCCTCGGCGCGCGAGGGCGGCCATTTCTTCTGCGCTTCGAATTTCTTTTCGGTGTAGTAGAAATATTGCAGGTAGTAGTTGGGGATCATGCCGAGCGACTCGACGGTGCGCGCGTCCCATTCGGGTTCGGACTCCTCCTTGAGCGACTCGACGTAGGCGGGGAAGATCATCGGCCACATCTCCTCGCCGTCAATGGTGAAGCCGCGGTGCCAGGTGAGGTGGTTGAGTCCCAGCGTGTTGAGGACGGCGCGCTCCGAGTCCACGCGCGAGCCCGTCGCTTTTTCGAGCTCGTCGAGGATTCCCATTTTGGTGGTGATGCCCACGTTGCAGACGCCCACCGCGGGGACGTCGGACGCGTAGCGCGTCAGGGCCTCGGTCACCAGCCCCGCGGGGTTGGTGAAGTTCGCCAGCAATGCGCCCGGCGCGGTCTCGCGGATGTCTTTGGCGATGTCGAGGATGATGGGGATCGTCCTCAGCGCCTTCGCCATCCCGCCTACGCCGGTCGTCTCCTGACCGATCAAGCCGTGACGCCGGCCGAGGTATTCGTCGCCGCGTCGGGCGGACATCTGTCCCACGCGCAGCTGCGTCACCACGTACGATGCGCCCGCGATGGCCGCGCGCTGGTCGAGCGACAGAGTCACTTTGAACGGCTCGCCCTTTGCCTTCGTCATGCGTTGCGCGAACCCGCCCACAACGTCCAGCCGTTCTTTGTCAATATCCATCAGGCACAGTTCTTTGAGCGGAAGCGATGCGGACGACGCGAGAAACCCGTTGACGAGTTCGGGCGTGTACGTCGAGCCGCCGCCGATGACGGTAATTTTCATGGAATACTCCTTGAGTGAGATCGGACGAGCGCCGTCACGCGCTGCTCGTCGCCGCTTTTTTCTTTTCGAGGGTCTCTTTGATTTTCTTCAGGTAATCGCCGTGCAGGGGATACAGCCACAGCAAAAGGATGGCGAGCAGGAATCCGATGGACGTGGGAACCGTCAAAAAGAGACGGAAGCCGAGGTCAACGCTGGGCGGCTGGACTTCGAGCAGGGTGTCGTAGCCGAAGGCGGGCAGGAGCAGGCCGAACACGGACGAGACGACCAGTCCGCTCAGGGTGATGATGAAGCCGCTCATGCCGAAGTACATGCCGGCGCGCTGGTGGCCCGTCTTCACTTCGTCCTCGTCCACTACTTCGGCCATGATCACGTCGCCGATCAGGATGAGTCCGCCCAGGCCGATTCCGAGAACCACGGCCGCGGCGTAGGTGAAGGCGATGCTGGGCGAGAATCCCATCGGGACGATGCCGAGGATCATCACGGCGTTGGCGATCATCAGCGTGCGGCGCGAGTCGAGTTTGTTGGCGACCCAATTGCGCCAGGGATAGAGCGAGAGCATGGCGACCAAAAAGGCGATGCCGAGGATGACGGTAGCGTTGCTCTCGTCCACGCGCAGGCTGTATTTGAGATAGAACAGGATGCCCGTTTGAAGCGTGCCGGTGGCGATGAACCGCATCATCTGCGCGCCCGCGGCGGTGAGATAACTGCGATTGTAGAACGTCGCTTTGACGGCCTCGCCCAACGGGAAGCCGGTATCCGTCTTGAGCTCCGGGCGCTCGAACAGGAACGGATAGCCGACGTAGATGGCGATCACCGAAATGACCGCCAGCAGGGTTGCCATCCCCGTCCAGCCGAGCAGGTTCGCCAGCAGGGGCGGGAGCGCCGCGCCGATCACCAGCGCCACGGTCTGGAAGATGTTCATCTTGGCGGCCGCGTCCGTCCGCTCCCGATAGTCGCCGAACATCTCAGGCAGCAAGCCATAGTAGCCGGTGGCGATGGCGGTGTAGAGTCCCTCCCAGACGACGAGGCACGCGCCGAAATAGACGAGCAGCGCCACGGGATTCTCGCGTCCGTCGAAGGGCGCGGTGAAGAGCAGCGCGAACGTCGCGGCGTAGGGCAGGCCCGTGAACAGGATGTAGGGCAGGCGGCGTCCCCAGCGCGAACGCGTGCGGTCCGACATGTATCCCAGCACGGGGTTGTTGACCGCGTTGTAAATGGTGTAGAAAAACCAGAAGGCGGCAAACCACGCGGCAGGCAGGTTCTTCACGTCCACGATGTAGAAGGCGACGATGCCCGACACGGCCTCCACGGGAGTAGCCACGCCCAGGCTGATGAGCGCGTACATGAGCCGCGTCTTGGCGCTGGTCTGGAATTCGGAAACTGTCGTCATTGAGTCTCCTTTGAAAATTGGCTCATGTTCAGAACAAGTGATTCGGTAGAATAGGGGCATGGACTTTCCAATTGTTGAACTCATGGATCGAGATGCATGTACGGTCTGGCTAACCGAGCATTTTCATCCCGATGGATTGAAATGCCCACATTGTAAAGCTGGTCTTGAGCAGGCGACTCGATTTCGTAAGACCAAACAAAGCGGTCTGATTGTATATCGGTGCAAAGCCTGTCGTGGCATCTACAATCTCTACAGCGGAACTGCGTTTGAAGGAAGACACTTCACTCCTGAGCAAACTATCCTTTTCATTCGCGAGGTGGTGCAGGGGAAGCCAACGGCGAAGTTGTCGCGAGAATTGAGCATCAGTCGCACAACCGGGCTGACCGTGAGGCATCTGCTTCAGGCGAATGCCAAGAAGGAACAAGCGACCAAACCCTTGAGCGATCTGGAAGTCGAAACCGACGAAATGTTCCAGAACGCGGGGGAAAAAAGGAGAGTGGCACGGCGATCCGCAGGATCCGCCTCGCAAACGAGCCAATAAACGGCGCGGGCGAGGGACGTATGCGAATGATCGTCCGCCGGTCTGCGCAGTGATTGGGCGCGAAACGCGCCAAGTGCGGATCCAAGTGATGCCAGATACAAAAGGCGATAGCTTGTGTCCATTTGTCGAGAACTTTACCAGACCAGAAGCGACGCTCTACACAGATGAATACGACAGTTACAATCGCTTACAACGCGTGCGTCACACCGTCTGTCATGGAAAGAATGAATATGCACGTGATGACGATGGAGATGGCGTTCGGGAAGTCCACGTCAACTCCAACGAAGGCGGCTGGACAGGGTTGCGTAATTTCTTGCGACCCTATCGCGGTGTTCATAAAGCATACTTGTCAGGCTATGCCGCCATCCACGAATTGGCTGTGAACCATAAACGCATCTCGCCGAGTCTCGTCGCTAAACTGGTCCGTAATCACTTGTTCTGAACATGAGCCTGAAAATTTCTTCGTCCTACCAAAGTTTTTCCAGCAAATTTTTCGCCGCGTCGAGCGCGAGACTTTCGCATTTCGCCTGCAGCCGCCCGGGGTAACGATAGGCCAGCGGCGCCACATCCACTTCGTAGCCGCCCTCCGCGTGCGACTCTTCCGTGTGCAGGTAACTGATGCAGCCGTCGCTCACGCTGGCGAACAACGTCTGCGCGGCGGGCGAGGCCGATTTAACTTTCATTCCAATTTCTGTAAACGTCTCCGCGCCGAACGTGACCAAAGCGAGATCGCCGATCCTCGCCGCGTTGACCCTCATCGGGACCGACCAGAATCCGTCCCGCGCTTCGATCACGAGTTTCCACGGATAGCGCTGGTCGAGCAGGATGTCCGCGAAGATAGCCATGAAGCCGGGCATGCGCGCCATGGCGAGCAGCGGCTTGGTATATTTTTTCGGAGGACGCGTCGACTCGACGCGCGTCTCCGTCGGAAGCCAGACCTCCGCGCGCTGGATTCCCAGCGGAGTCGCCCGCGTCTCTCTCGACCCCGCGCGGGCCGCGGCCAAAACGGCCTCCGCCACGCCCAGGCCTTGTTCCGCGACTTTCTCGAAGGCGCGCGCGTCCTCCCAAAACATGTCGGGGTTGATATCGGCCGCCGCGCCTTGCAGGAAGAGAGTCAGGCCGCCGAGTTCCCCTTCCACCTTTTCGCGCATGACGCCGATCCAATCCGCAGAGACGAGCAGGTTGTCGGGTCCCAGCACCGTACCGTGACAGGCGTAGTTGACGAGAGTGGCGATCCTCACGCCCGCCTCTGTCTCCCTCTGAAAATGGGGGGAGTGACGCGAAGCGTCGAGGGGGGTAAACACGCTCACCACCTGCGCGGACTTGTCGCGCGGGCCATCGGGATTTCTCCCAATCTCAAAATGGCCGTCCGACATTTTCTCGCGGCGGTTGATGCCGACATTCCCTTCGCCGCTGGAGTACTCCAGCCGCGCGGGGAGAAGATTGGCCTGCGCCTCCTGTACCGCCTCGACGATCCGCTCCACCAGCAGGTCAATGTACTCGCGATTCCTGCGCGGCGACTTTTCGTCCGCGTAGGCGATGGGGCCGGAGTGGGTGTGGGAACAGCACAACAGCGTCTCGGTCGGGAGGAGGCGGGCGCGGACCCTGTCCACGATGAACTCGTTGATGGTCAGCATGTCCAGCGCGACGATGGCGAGACGCGTCGTCCCGTCGTCGAGGACGAGGGCGGTGGCGGTCAGGTCGTCGTGCACGCCGAGGTTGCCCTTGACTCGGTCGCCGTAGCCGATTTGGTAAATTCCCTTCGGCGGGGTGATGACGCGCCGGGCGACGCCGGCGGAGAGTTTCTTGTTTTCCATCTCAACCCGCTCGCATCGCGTCGCGGATGGCGCGATAACCGACGAGACGGATGCCGGAGTCCTGGATGAAGGTCTTCAGCTCCGCGCTCATGAAGGCGTGATAGTTGGCGACGCGCGCCCTCCAGTCGGGGCAGATGGCGCGCAGTTCGGGCGTGTCAATGGACGGATGGAGGATGAAGTGCGTGATGCCCGCCGGGACTTCGCTCAGCAGTTTCTTCGCCGCGCCGACGTGGTCGTTGTCGTGTTCGAGCGGCATGGAGAACAGCCCGTCAATCATCGGGACGCCCTGCGCTTCGAGTTGATTCAAAATGGGCGCGTACATCGCCAGCGCGGACTCGTCAATGCCCATCATGTCGAAGCCCTTGGCTGTGACGCGCGGCAGCATGACGGGGAGCAGGCGCGTCATCCCCGCCTGCAAATAGGACTGCACAAAATTGGGATGGATGATCGTGCCCATGTGCGAGTCGACGTGGGTCACGTCAATGCCCGAGGCGAGCGCCCGCTCCACCTGCGCGTTGACCTCCACGGCGACGGCCTCGGGTTTGGCGTTGGCGTGGACCGCGTCCTGCCAGTGATGGAAGTAACCTTCGTCGTCGAGCAGACCGCTTTCGGGGTCACGCGTCGAGACGGGTCCCCAGCGGTAGCCGTCCCATTCGGCGTTGAGCGTCGCGTGGACGCCCATATCCATCGCGGGATTCTCGCGGCACATCTCCGCCGCGGCGGGGAACCACGGACACGGAACCATCACCGCCCCCGAAGTGATCGTGCCGAATTCCCACAGGTCTTTGTAAGCCTGGATGGACGCCTGGCACATGCCGATGTCGTCGGTATGGATGATGACCAGCCGGTCGGCGTCGGAGCAGCCGAGTTTTTTGATGAGAGGGTTGGGGGTCATGGTTTATCCTTTGCGTCGAGCGACGAACGCGTCGCCTTTCAGAGTCCGCAATGCAGCGCCTGCGGATGCAAAATCTTGAACGGCTCGCCGAGTTGGAAGTCCCTGCCTGCGCAGATCTGCGCGGACTTAAACTGGAGCGCCATCACGATCTGGTCGGCGGCGTCGGGTGGGATCTGCGCGGCGTAACTGCGGACGGCCGCGACCTTCGTCTCCCACGCGGCAGTGACGTCCACGACGTGGTTGGGTTCGCGGGTGTAGTAGAAGCCGATGCCTTCGATGGAGTGTCCCTGATAAGCCGCGTCCACGGCGGGGTCGGAGGAGGGGATTCTGGGCAGGCCCGCGAACTGGACCGCCTCCGCCGCGGCGAGTCCCGTCTGGATGTGGTCGCGGTGCGCTTCGTAGGTCAGCCACGGATCGCAGGTCAGGACAAAGTCGGGTTGGAGCAGGCGGATATATTTCAGCAAGTCGCGGCGCAGGGCGAAGTAGTCGTACGCGCCCGCGTCGGGATACCCCAGCCCGATGTGTTGCTTCACGCCGACGATCTTTCCCGCCGCCTGCTGATCACGCGCGAGCGACGCGGCCGCGGCCTCGTCGGAGAGCGAGGCGTCCGTCGCGCCCGCCAAATCGTCTGTGACGGTGAGGTAAACGATCTCCGCGCCGTTTTGGGCGAGCAGGGCAATTGTCCCGCCCGCGCCGATGTCGTTGTCGTCATAGTGCGGCTGGATGCAGAGAACTTTCCTGGCGGTGAAGAGGTCGGGGATGGGGAGGATGGATTCGAAGGGCATGGAGGCTCCTCGGAAATGATGAATTATGAAGACGGGCATGCTTTCATAATTCGATTTTTACGACTTTTCCAGTTTTACCCGACCGATACGCCGCGTCGACGATCTTCATGTTGACCAATCCCTCTGCCGCGCCAGGGACGGGCGTTTTGCGTTTGCGGATGCACTCGACGAAATATGCCATCTGCGCGTCGTACATGCTTTGTGGACAATGCTCCTTGCGCGGGAATTTGAATCCCGATTTCACCACGTCCACGCGGCGGGCCTTGACGTTGGGTATCTCCAGCTGGGTCGGGAACAACTGACCGAATCCCTTCGCGCCGTAAAGTTGCGTCGCGGCTTCGGGACCGTCGCTGTGCGGCTGCCACCATCCCGATTCGATGTAGGATGTCGCGCCGTTATCCCATTCCACGAGGATGACGCCTGTGTCGTCTACGTCGAAGTTTTTGTAGTGCGTTCCGATTCGCGCGTAGACCGAGACGGGACGCGGGTCGCCGAGCAGGAAGCGCGCCGTGTCGAGGGCGTGGATGCCCATGTCGGCCAGCGCGCCGCCGCCCGCGAATTTCTTTTGCGTGAACCAGCCCGACGGTCCCCAATGCGAATGGACGCCGTAGCCTTTCGTGCGGATGATCCGTCCGAGCCTCGACGCCTGCTTTTTCAGCCAGAGAACGTCCTCGTCGAAACGCCAGCAGTGCGCCACCATCAACGTCGCGCCGCTCTGCGCGCTGGCTTCCGTCATCTTATCGGCTTCGCGGGCGTTCATCGCCATCGGCTTTTCCACCAGCACGTGGACTCCCGCCCGGAGCGCGGCAATCGTCTGTGACGCGTGGAGGTAATTCGGCGTGGAGACGACCAGCGCGTCCACGCCGCCGTCCTTCAACAGCGCTTTCACGCTCTCGTATTGCCGCGCGATCCCGAAGCGTTTTCCAAATTTCGCCATCGAAGCGGCTTTGTGATTCACCGCAGCCGCCAGTTCCAATCCTAGATTTGCCGCCGCCTGCGCGTGGATGTGGTTGATGTAACCTGTCCCTGCAAATGCGATTTTCATGGGTTGCTTTACTCCTTTGATCCCGTCAACTTGATTCCCTGAATGAACGTCTTCTGCGCGAAGAAGAAGGCGATGATGATCGGCACGGTGAACACGACCGAGGCGGCCATCAGTTGGTTCCAGACCATGGTGCGTTGTCCCTGGAAATCCTGCAAGCCCAGCGCCATGGTGAAGTTCTTGGGACTGGTGAGGAAGAGCAGCGGACCGGTGAAGTCGTTCCAGGCCCAGAGGAAGGTGAAGACCGTGACCGTGGCGAGGACGGGGACCGAAAGCGGGATGATCAGCCGCGTGAAGATCTGCCATTCGGAGGCGCCGTCCACGCGGGCCGCGTCGCACATCTCCTCGGGGATGGTGCGGAAAAATTGACGGAGCAGGAACACGTCGTAGGCGTTGGCGAAGAAGGTGGGGACGACGAGCGGCAGGAAGGAGTTGCCCCAGCCGAGGAAGTCATTGAAGAAAAGGTAGAGAGGGATCATCGTCACCTGGTAGGGCAGCATCATCGTGGCGAGGATGACGATGAAGAGCAGGTCGCGTCCCGGGAATTTGATGCGGGCGAAGGCGTAGGCCACCGGCGTGTTGGACAGCAGCGTGCCGACGATGGAGATGAAGGCGATGACGAGGCTGTTCTTGAAGTAGACCCAGAAACTCGCGCCGACGCCGGGGCGGCTGCCGCGCTCCATCGCGTCCGGGAAGTTCTTCCAGTTGAAGTGGACGCGCATGATCGGTTCGGCGATCTTGACCTCTCCCCGCTGGATCTTGTATTCCATCTGGACGGCCGGGTTGGCCGGGTCCACGAACGTGCCGACTCCTTCCACGATCGCGGCCGCCGCCAGTTGACGGACGCCGTCGTTGGTCTGGACATTGTACAGCGGCAGTTTTTCGCCGTCCACGTCCACCAGCACGTTGTCGTAGGGAAGCCAGCGCGGCGGGGTGTGGAACACGTCCTGGGTGGATTTGAAGGCGGTCAACACCATCCACAGGAAGGGGATGAGGAAGAACAGTCCGACGAAACTGATCAGGGCGTGACTGGACAGCGAGCGGAAGAAGCCGCGCAGTTTGCGGACGCGGTCGCGCCTGCGCTTCGCGTCCCCGGCCTCGCGGGGCGTGGATTTTGAAGGGATGAAGTTGTCGGTCATGGCGTCACCCGGCATAATATGTGAAGCGTTCGCTGACCTTGAGCAGCAGGATGGTGCAGATCAGGATGATGATGAACAGCACCCATGCCATGGCGGAGGCATATCCCATTTTGAGCCAGAGGAAAGCGTTTTGGTAAAGGTACACGCTGTAAAAGAGCGTGGAGTTGAGCGGGTAGCCCAGGTTTTGTGTGCCTCGGAAGACGTAGGCTTGCGCGAAGTATTGGAACTGGGCGATCACGCCGGTGATTAAATTGAAGAGCGTGATCGGCGAGACCATCGGCACGGTGACGGTCCACAGTCTTTGCCACCAGTTGGCCCCGTCGAGTTCGGCGGCTTCCAGCAGGGAGGTTGGCACGTCCTGCAAGCCGGAGAGGTAGATGACAATGGTCCCGCCCATGCCCCACATGCCGAGCAGGATCAGTCCCGGCTTCGACCAGGCCGGGTTGCTCATCCAGTTCGGGCCCTGGATGCCGACGTAGCCGAGCAGGGTGTTCAGGATGCCGGCGTTTGGATTGAGTATCCACAACCACAGGATGACGCTTGCCACCGTCGGCACGATGGAGGGCAGGAAATAAATGACGCGGTAGATGGATTGTCCCCGCACTTTCAGGTTCAACAGCACGGCGCAGAAAAAAGAAACCAGCAGCGTCACCGGGACGCCGATGACCACCATGTAGAGCGTGTTGTAGAGCGATTTCCAGAACAGTTTGTCGTTCAACAGGCCGGCGTAATTTTGGAGTCCGGCCCATTCGAGCGGGGCTTTGGGATGATAGATGGAAAAACTATACACCAGGGAGGCCGCCATGGGGTACAGCGTGAAGACCAAAAAACCAATCGTCCACGGGAGCAGGAAAACCATCCCGATCCAGAAATTGGCGCGCTCGCGAGCGCCCCATTTCCGAAATTTGGGCGACCAGTTCCAGCTTCGACCTTTCGCGCGAAGTTTATCCATGGCTTCCTCCTAAACAGTGACAGGGGATGGGTCGCCCGCAACCGTTCACGCGCGGGACGGACGGAGAGGAGGGCGGCGGGAAGCCGCCCTCCCTGGACGGAGGCTTACTTCAACGCCTCCTGCAACTTCGGTTCGAACTCAGCCTGGAGCGCGTCCAGCAAAGGCTGCGGGGCCTCGCCAGTGTGGACCACTTGCTCATACACAACGCCGAAGGCGTCGTTGAGCTCCAATGAAATGGGCGTGGTGATTACGTAGGCGGCGTTCGGGCTGGACATCAGGTCTGTGAACACCTTGAACTTGGGGTTGGACGTGAAGCACGGATCCTTCGCGGCCGTCTTGCTGGTGGGCAGGTTGGCGTTGAAGCAGAACTCCTCCGCGACGATGGCCGGCGACATCATCCACGCCAGCAGTTTGGCGGAAGCGTCCTTGTTCTTGGCGCCGGCGGGGATCACCACCACCGTCCCCTGCACGACGGCGGTATTGGCGCGCTCGGGATGAGCGGCGGGCGGCGGGAAGGGCGCCACGCCGTAACTGGCTTCGGGCTTGAAGGCGCTGATGAAGTTGGGGCCGGTCATCCATTCGCCGTCCACGTACATCGCCATCTTGCCGGTGTAGAAGGGATAATCGGCGGACATGTACTGGTCGGACCAGCCGGACGAGAACGCCAGCACTTTGTCCGCGCCGTATTTGGTGTAGAACTGCTGCTGCCACGTCAGCGAGTCGATCATGGGCTGGCTGTTGATGGTCACGTGCTGGCCGTCTTCGCTGTACCAGAAGCCGCCGAACATGCGCACGTACAGGTCGTCGTGCATCCAGCCCTGGTCGGGCAGGAAGCCCACCTGCGTGAGGTTGCCGTTCGAGTCGAACTTGGTCAGTTTGTCGGCCATCTCGGCCAGTTCTTCCATGGTCGCGGGCGGCTTCTCCGGGTCGAGCCCGGCGGCCTCGAACATGTCTTTGTTCCAGAACAGGGCATACATGTCCGTGCCCCAGGGCAGGCACAGGATCTGCTCGCCAGACCTGCACTGGTTCAACGGCGCGGGGAATATGTCGTTCAAGTCAATGCCGCCGGTCTTGATGATGTCTGAAAGTTCCACCACCAGGTTCTCTTTGGCGTACGACTTCACCAGGTCGCCGCCGGAAAGCACCAGCACGTCGGGCGGCTCGGAGCCGGTCAGGGCCGGCAGGATCTTGTCCTCCTCCACCGGCGCGGTCACTTCCACTTTGACGCCGGTCTCGGCGGTATATTTGTCGAACAGCGCTTGGATTTGTTGGGGGTTGTCGCCCCATTGGATCCATACGCGCAAAACCTGCGGGCCGGCCGGTTTGCTGCCGCACGCGGCGAGGATCAGGGACGCCGCGATCAGGAGGCAGAACAGGACATTCAATTTCTTCATCTTCATTCTCCTTTTTAATGTTTGGGAACGATGGGACAACTAACTGATCTTTTCGGACGCGTCTCCTCCTTTCAATTCAACGACACCCGCAGGATTGGCGGATGACCAATTCGGTGGGGAGCAGGATCAGCGGCTCCGCCCGTTCGCCTCGGATCAGGCGGGCCAGCTGGCGGACCGCGTCTGCGCCGACCTGTTCCGTCGGCGCGCGGACGGTGGTCAGCGGCGGGGTCAGGAAGCGGGCGACGGGAACGTCGTCGAAGCCGACCACCGCCACATCGTCGGGGACGCGGCGGCCGGCGCGCTGGAGCGCGGTCAGGACGCCGATGGAGGCGTCGTCGTCCCCGCTGAAGACCGCGTCGAAGTCCGTCCCATCCAGCATCAACTGGCCGATGGCCGCGGCGGCCGCGGCTTCGCTGAAGTCGCCGACCGCCACGAGGGATTTGTCGAAGGGGATCTGGTGCGCTTCGAGCGACTCGCGGTAGCCGCGCTCGCGCCATTCCGAGTCTTCGTGTCCCTCCGGGCCTTGTAGAAAAACGATCCGGCCGCGGCCATGGACTTCGATCAAATGGTCCACCAGCCTCTGCGCGCCGGATTTGTTTTCGATGGTGACGACCGGGATGTCGAGCGTTTCGGGCGGGGTTTGGTGCAGCAGCACGAGGGGAAAGCCGTTGTGTTTGAGACGCATCAATTCGGCCGCCTCCACGCTGTTTGTGAAGACGATCAGGCCGTCGGTGTTGTGCATGCCCAGCGCCCGCCGCGCGGCTTTGAGCGGGTAGCCGGCGTCGACGGTGTGGATGAGCAGGTCGTATTCGGCTTCGCGGGCTGCGGTTTCGATGCCGCGCAGCATGGACGGGAAGAACCAGCCGCCAATCTCCGGCAGGAGCAGGCCGATCGTCCGCGTGCGGCGCGAGGCCAGGACGCGCGCCGCGTTGCGCGGGACGTAGTGCAGCTCGGCGATTGCCGCGTGGACGCGTTCGGCCGTGCCGGCTTCCACGGAAGCCGAGCCGTTTACCACGCGGCTGACCGTGGCGATGGATACGCCAGCGCGCCGGGCCACATCTCCGATAGTGGGGGCGGGGTTTTTGTCCATGATGTAAGCGTTTTCTGAAAGCGTTTACATTATATGGGAAAAAGCCCCGCGAGTCAACTGGAATCTGTTTTTGCCGCGCCTTCGGTCGTTTATTCCCCCATCGGCGGTTCAACGACGCGTTATTTTTTCTCGAGCGGGATGAAGCCGCGTCCAAGCACTTCCTGGGCGGGAGAGACGATCACGAACGCGTTCGGGTCCTTTTTCGCCACAGCCGCCTTCAGGTTGTACACTTCCGTCACCGTAAGCGCGCACAGCAAGATGGATTTCTCCTGGCCGGTGTACATCCCTTTGCCGGAAACGGCGGTCACCCCGCGTTTGAGGTCGGTGAGGATGCGTTCGGAAACAGCCTCGGCCTGGTCGGTGATGATCAGCGCCAGATACTGCCGCCTGCGGTGCGCGGGGAAGAATCTGGTATGCAGGCCTTTGCCTTCCTCGTATTCGCCATGCTGGTCTTGCGTATCGCCGCCAAAGCGGGGCAGGACCTCACCGGTGGCCCGGGTCATGCCAATTGTGCCTATGGCAACCAGAACGAGGAAACTATAGTAGGCCAGGCCTGCCGTGACCACGAGGTGGCCGGGGAGCGGGCCGACGCTGCCGCGTTCAATGAATTCCGCCAGGCTGGTCGTCGGCTGGGGAAAGAGGAAGCTTTTCGCCAGCCAGGACGCGCCGAGGATGGCGTAGATCCACAGATAGTTGCGCCGCAGGCGGCGTCCAAAAGCCTCCCACATCGAGATCGGAAATTTGGGCGAGAGCAGATTTTCCGCCAGGCTTTCCGCCCATTCGGGCGAAGGTTGGAACGGCGGCACGAGCATGGCGGCGTAGAAATCCGTCTCCATCAGGCGGATGCGATAACTCCACAATTCATAATAGCGATAGCGCCGCGCTTCGATGAACAGGAACCATGTGATGAGCAGGGTATTGAGAATGATGACGCCGTGATGGACCGCGGGCTGGCCGAAGGCGATGGAAAGCGCCGCGCCGGTGGCAACCACAGCCCAGTTCGTGGTCGTGTCCAGCCGCTGACGCCAGACGTTGGCGCGCTGGATCTCGGCGCGGAAGAGATGCACCATCGCGGTGACGAATTCGCTGGATTTGAGCTGGTAGCCGCGATAGGTCCAGACCGGTTCCTCGGACGCAGGTTCTTGAACTGGTTTTGCATTGGATGATTTGACAGGCATTGCGTCTTCTCTCTTTCCGCTTCGAGACTCAGGGACAGCGGGCGAGGCGGTCATGGGCGTTCGCGTCGGGTGGGCGCCGCGGCGGGGAGGGTGGATGCGCGTCGCGGGCGTTGGCGTCGGGTGGGCGCCGCGGCGGGGACGAGTCCCCGCTCTATTCCTACGAAGCCCTGCGGGCTATTTCTTCGGCAATTGATACGCTTCTTTCGTCGGTTTCAGTGGACGCGCCAGCCAGTATGGGCGACGCGTGCCGTCGGGGCTGACCTTGTCCGCGGGTCTCGTCATTGCCAGCCAGCGACGATACACTTCCATGGATTTATTCGTATCCACGAACAGGTCGCCCGCTTTTTCGCCCGCTTCGGCTTTGCTGACCTTGTACACTTTTTGCAACCAACAGTGGACTCCGCTGATCGGGTCGGGGTGGACGGCGTGAGCGAGGTTTTGGTTCACGCCCACGTTGCTCCACCAGATGCGGCTGGTATCGGGGTCGGAGGATTCCCATGCTTTCGCGCCGTGAAGGACGCGCATGAGGAAACCGCCTTTGCCGTCGTCGCGCAGTTCCACGAGGTTGGATGAGCCTTTGTTCACGCCTTTATCTTCGTTCAAGCGCCAGCGTCCGAGGTGATGGCTGATGGCGATAATGCCAGGCTTGATCCCTTCTGTCACCCAAACTGTATCCACGAAGTAACCAATCTCAGTCTCCACTTTGGCGAGGTCGCCTGTGTCGAGCCCGAGGCGTTGCGCGTCTTCGGGATTCATCCAGATCGGATTCTTGTGCGAGATTTCATAGAGCCATTTTGCATTTGCGCTGCGCGTGTGAATCAGAGTTGGCAATCTGAAATTGGGAAGCAAAATCATCTCGCCTTTTTCACGGCTAATATTTTCCTGATGAACATGACTCTTCACTGCCCACGGAATCACATTTTCTTTTTCGCCCCAGCCCCAATTGGCAAGCGTGTCGCTAAAAAATTCGAGTTTCTTCGACGGTGTATCGAAGCCCGCCTTTACTTCGCCGTCAATGTTTACGCCGACAACGTGACTATCTTTGAAAACGCGGTCGTGGGCATCTAACTGGTAATTGGTAATTGGTAATTGATCTTGCATGAAATTACCATTTACCCAATTACCAATTACCTTTTCAAACGGAACATAATTTTCTTTTTTCACTTCAAAGACTCCGTACTTGCGCATGTATGCCAGCGGAGTCAATCCTTCTTTTTCGGCGGCTTCGGGCAGACCAGGCACGGAGTTTTCAAAAATCCATTGATAGTATTCATCCACCGTGATGATCTCGCCCTTGCGATACGGCGACTCAAACCACTGACGAATGCCGAGCGAGCCGTCGGGATCCATCTTTGCGGAGAGTTGAATCCAGAACTCGTTCTCTTCCCACACTTCGCCAGGGTTGGCTTGAAAAGTGAAATCCACTTTCATACCCGCGCGTTCCATCGCCACGCGCCGCACAGGCTGGCGGAAGGCGATCCACTGCCCCGCGTGAGTCTCCTGACTCATCAGGTCGTGACGCTCGGGTCCGTGACCCGTGGGTAGAACATAATCGGCGAACCATGCGGTTTCATTCCACGTAGGAGTGAGCGCGACATAGCATTTGATTTTTGAATCTTCATCCTTGAGCGCCTTGAGCCACATGAAGCCGTCGGGGTTGACCCACATCGGGTTGTAGACGCGCGTGAAATACACGTCAATGTCGCCGCGCCCTTCTTCGAGCATATGCGGCAAAAGAATGGACATCTCATAATGCGCGAGCGGATATTCGATGGGGTAGTGCAGTTCGTTCCACGTTTCGGGGGCGGGCGCGCCTTTGAACGGCTTAGGCACGAACTTGTTCCAACCCGTCATGGATGTGCCGCCCTTGTTGCCAACGCTGCCCGTGAGCACATTGAGGAAGAACAGACAGCGCGCCACCTGCCATCCGCCGAGGTTTCCAACACTCGCAGAACGCCACACGTGCGTGGCAAGTTTGCCTTCGCAATTCGCAACGAGTCGCGCCGTTTCTTGAATGCGCTCGATCGGCGCTTCGGATTCTTGCGCGGCGCGTTCGAAGGTGTATTCGGAGTAGAGGGACTTCAAGACCTTGTCGAATGCTTCAAAGGTAATTGGTAATTGGTGATTGGTAATTGTTTGGCGGGCGGAGTCCCATTCGGGGGATGTGGAGGATTGGACGTATTGAAGGAACTCTTTCCAATTGACCCATTTACGGACGAAGTTTTTGTCGTAGAGATCGTTTTGGATTAAGTGATTCGCGATGGCGAGGAGGATTGTGTTTTCACTACCAGGGTAGGTAGGCAGCCAAACATCGCTCATGGACGCGGTGTTGCTCAGACGCGGGTCGAAGGTGATGAGTTTCGCGCCGTCCGTTTTGGCATCGATGATGCGTTGGGCGTGCGGGTTGAAGTAATGCCCCGTTTCGAGGTGACTTGAAATCAGCAGGATGACGCGCGCGTTGGCATAATCTGGGCTGGGACGATCTTGCCCGATCCAGAAGTTGTAGCCCGCGCGCGCCGACGATGAGCAGATATTGGTGTGGCTGTTGTGACCGTCCATGCCCCAGGTCTGCACGACGCGGTTGGTGTATCCGTCTTCGCCTGGGCGACCGACGTGATAGACGATCCCATTCGGGCGGCGTTTCTTACTCTCGCGCATTTTTTCGGCGATTTCAGTTAGCGCCCGCTCCCAAGAGATTTGCTCCCATTTACCTTCGCCGCGTTTGCCAACGCGTTTCAACGGGTACAAGATTCTTTCGGGGTCATACACTTGGTTATGAGTTGCGGGTCCCTTGGCGCAGTTGCGTCCGCGCGAACCAGGGTGGACGGGGTTGCCTTCGAACTTGCGAATCTCGTAGGTGCCTTTGTCCACGTAGGCGAGCAGTCCGCAGGCGGATTCGCAGTTGAAGCACACGGTCGGCACAAGGGTGTAATTCCTTGCCACGCGCTTGGGCCATTCCTTACCGTCCCATTCCGTCCAATCGTCCCATACTTCGGGAGGCGGGTATTGACTGATACGCCCGTCGGGATGGATGACTTCGGTCAGTTTGATGGGTTTGCGGTCGGAGGTTGCGAATTGCGGGACGGCGGCGCCTGCGGAGGTTTTGAGAGGGGTGAGGGTCATGGGGTTCTCGTGTTTCGTGTTGCGTGTTTCGTAATTGGTAATTGGTAATTGGTAATTGGTGATTGGTGATTGATTGAGGATGGTGAAAACGCAACGAGGTTGAATTAGTTTTGTTTTGAACAAGATTCGATACACTTTGAGATGATTTTTTTGAACTCATCGAGTGTGATGTTTTGGTTCATATAACTATCTCACAGAGGATACTTGTACCAATTGATTGAAAAGCCAGTCGGTTTGTAGTGGAAGTTCGGTTTGACAATGGGACAGTTTTCGTCGTGGTGGTCTTCTTCCTGCCATTGGGCATCCTTTTGATCAAATCCGCAAGTGCAATCGCCCAGTAATACGGGAAGACCGAAAAAACATCATTCTCGAAGTCCATGCCATACACGCGCCATGAATTGCTATCATCAGGCGCGATGACATCGAAGAGGCGGAACAACTCCTCTTCAAATCCTTCTCCGCGCTCGATGGGAAATTCTCCGCGCGAGATTCCGAATAACGCGTTGCCTACTTCCATAAGACTCCTTTTGCGGGATAGAGGTATCTCTTGTTAGACGTTACCGTCCACGAATGAAACCACGAATACTCGAATCAGGACACGCGCATTCGTTTATTCGTGAATATTCGTGGATGGTTTGTGCCTCCATCACGAATTCGGAATATACTGCGGCGCCATCACGAAGGCGTATTCATAGAAGAACAAGCCGACCAATGTGGCAAGGACAGCAACGGGCAGCGCGGGGGCAAAGGCGATCATCAGCGCGAGCGGGATGACGTGACCGAGCGCGATTCCGCCCCACCAGTAATGGTTGCGGAATTTGCCGTGGGTCATCTCGCGCGAGGCGAGCATGGCTGTGTCTGTCGGGAAGGAGTTGAGTTTACCCGCGAAGGTCAGCAACAAGTTGATGGCGATGCTGGCAGGGAACAGAACTGTGAGTAAAACGGTCAGGTCGGCGGGGAAGTTGACGAATAGGTTCAAGACGAAAAACACGCCGCTTGCCACCATGACAGATTGCGAAAGCAATTGGAATGGAAGCAGGTTGCTCTGCCACATGTCGCGCCCTTCCGCTTGACCGAGCAGGAAGGCGGTGTAGATGACCACGCCCAGCGCAAACGGGAAGACGATCCACGCGGCAAACGGGCGGACGGCTGATACTGTTTCGATGGGCAGTATCCCCACTTGTGCCGCGCCTTCGAGCAGCCACCACAAGCCTGCAACCGCCGTGAACGTGACCATGATGTACGCGCCGCGCGCCACCCACGATTTCCATTGCGGGCGGAGCAAAATATTCAAGAAGCGTTTGGGCTGTGACAAATCCTTGATGAGCAGGATGGTTGTGATGAGCATGAAGACCATCGCGGTAAAACCTGCCGCAAGGAAGGTTGCGGAGTCAAAACTAAAGAGATTGAACATCGAGCCGAGACTCAAGAGCATGAAGAGTCCGCCCGCGATATTTTTTGTGACGAGATACGAAGGCAATTCCCAGTGCCAGTTGATCTTGTGTTGCGCGGTGTAGGCAGTCTGCACCATGTGCTCGGCGACGCGTCCGCCAAATTGAATGGGACTGTTGAGGGGATAACCTTGTTGTTGCGGAGTTCGGATGGAGGCGCCCGAGTTGGCTGTCAAGACGGGGAGGGCAACCCCGCCGCGAGCGTAGGGTGAAGCGTTCTGTTCCGTTACTTTGTCCGCCCACATGTACGAGTCGTGGGTTTGAGTCGCAGAAGGATGCAGCGACCAGTCGTTGCCGTTGATGTAGAAGAGTTTGGGAGCCGTCCCCTGCTCGGGCTTGCGAACGGTCGCGGGGGCAGAGGCAAGCGTCCGTGCGATTTCTGAAGCGGGGTCGTTCAAGTCCCCAGCGAGAATCGCATGTTCGGGGCAGACCACGACGCAGGCGGGTTCGAGTCCCACATCCAAACGATGCGCGCAAAAATGACATTTTGCGGCGGTGTTGGTTTCGGGGTCGAGATAGATCGAATCGTAGGGGCAGGCTTGCATACAGGATTTACATCCGATGCAAATGGACGGATCGAATTCGACGATGCCATCCGCGCGTTGATACATGGCGCTGACGGGGCAAATGCGAACGCACGGCGGGTTGGCGCAGTGGTTGCAGCGCGTCACTTGGAAGCGGCGGCGCACGTCGGGGAAGGAACCCGTCTCGACGTACTTGACCCACGTGCGGTACACGCCCAGCGGAACCTGGTTCTCGGACTTGCACGCGGTGGAGCAGGCGTGACAGCCGATGCATTTGGTTTGGTCAATGAGAAAGCCGTAGTTGGTCATAAGGATGAAGGATGAATTATGAAGGATGAAAGCCTTTGAACCGCGAAGCACGCAAAGGTCGCTAAGAAAACCTTTAAAAATTCTTTGCGTTCTTAGCGCTTCACGGTTAATTTTTTTACGCGGGTTGCGGCGGCGTAACCGCGTTCATAATTGCCGTTGCGAAATCGGCGGGCGTGACGCCAGGCGATTGTATGTTGAGACGGTAATACGCTTCTTCGATTTTCGATTTGAGATTCTCTGGCGTGGCGGCGACTCCGCGTAACGATTGTTCGAGCGCGCCGAGCGCAAAGACGGGGAGGAGGGTGAAATCGCCTGAGATGGCGACATCGTCAATACGGCCTTCGCGCAAGCGGGCGATTATGCGGATCAGACCGCCCTGCGACTTGAACGCCGCTTCGACGATATGAACGTCCTGATGAATTCTCACGCCCTGCTGTTTGAGTTGACCCTTTTGATACAGCCATTCGTCAGAGACGAAGCGCGCGTCAATTTCCTGCGCCATGGCTTCTTCTTCCTCGGTCCATTCGCCTTCGTACACTTCTGCGCCCAACGCTTCAGAGACTTTCTTCATGTATAGGTCTTTGACCTTGGCGCGGTCAGGCGTGGAGCCGAGTTGTTCAGTCATAGTGGTCATGTAGGCTTCAAGCGATTCAAAAATCTTGTCGCGCATTTTTTCCGAAGGGACTTTCAACACCTGCGACATGGTTTTCTTATCGAAGGTGTACATCAAACTGCCGACGAGAACCTCGGCAATGCCCATCTGCGCCGCGCCCGTCCCGCCGATCTTCTTGCCATTGACATGCACATCGTTGATGGGACGATGGTTGGCGGGGATGCCAAGTTCCTGATAGGTTGCCACCAACGGGTCAATATACAGTTTGAAGCGTTCTTCCAACGTGGCGGGCAAATCTTCCTTGTGGAAGATCCACTGCGTAAAGAGTTGACCGTTATCCAAAAAAACCGCGCCGCCGCCCACTTCGCGCCGATAGACGGGCAGGTTATGCTTTTCGCAGTAATCCAAATCAACTTCTTTTTGGATGTCCTGATGATAGCCAATGGATACATACGGTCCATTCGGCGAGACCATGATGATGGTGTTGGGCGTGTCCGCCTTCATCGCATATCCGACCGCGTGGTAAACGGTCTGCGAGCGGAGCGGCGAGACGCCTTCCATGTAGAGCAAGCGGATTTTTTTGGACATTGGGAGACTCCTCTAAGTTGGTCTGGACGATAGACGACAGACCATTGACCATCGTCCGCGGTCTGTCGTCTATCGTCTAATCAATACATCTCAAACAATTGACTTTCAATTCCTTGATTCTTTCCTTGTATTTTTCTACTGCCGCTTCGCCCGTGACAAGGTGGCTGGACTCCGCTTCGAGATTCGAGGGTCTCACTTTGACGAGCCAACCGATTCCGTACGGGTCTTTGTTGGCGAGCAGAATATCCCTCGCAAAACCCGCTTCGTTTGTCTCGACGATCTCGCACGCGAACGGCGCGGGGAACGGTCCCACCCATTTGGCGGACTCAATTGTCGCCAGCGGTTTGCCCTGCTCCACTTTCTTGCCGACGTTCCGAAAACTGATCGCCGCGAACTTCCCACAGCGTGTCTGCGCGACGTCGGTCATGCCGAGAGTCGCAAAGTCGCCGTCGAAGCGAATCCACACATCGCGTTCGATGTCGTAGGTCAGGTCTTCAGGGATGTCGCAGGCGTAGTAAATCACGGTGACCAGTTATCAGTCATCAGTGAACAGTAACCAATTCAGTCAAAAACCGATAACTGGTTACTGATTACTGATCACTCGAAATTAAGATTCTGTTCTTCCATAAACTTCTGATACGCCGCCGCCGCCGCTTCGCCCGTGACGAGTGAGGCGGATTCGCCAGCCCAATCCGTCGGCTTCAGTTTGACGAACCAGCCTTCGCCATAGGGATCGCTGTTGATCAGCGACGGTTTTATCTTCACCGCTTCGTTTACTTCCACGATCTCGCCTGTGATCGGCGACGTAACGGGTCCCACCCATTTGCCGCTTTCCAACGTCCCAGCGCTTTTTCCCTTCTGCACCGTTCGCCCAGTTTCCTTCGGCGTGACGTTGACGATGCCCTTCGCTAGATTCTGCGCCACGTCGGTGATGCCGATCTTTACCGTGCCGTCCGCTTCGAGCGTCGCCCACGCGTGTTTCTCCACCCAATAGAAGCGGTCTTCAGGGATGTTACATCCACGAACTGTTGCCATTTTTATTCTCCTTTGTTATCTCCGTCGGTCGAGTAGCCGCGCTCTTGTTCTTTGCGGCGTATCGAGACCAACATGTGCCAAGAGTATTTTTGTTAGTGGTGGTCTCGATACGTCCCTCAAAAAGCATTCGGGACTACTCGACCACCGAGCCTTCTCCATGTTCGCCTTGCAGGTGATACAGAAGTAGATCGAAAACAACCAACCGAATCTCGTATTCATATTCTGACACAAAATTCGGATCGCGCCGCGCCTTCTTCGTGACTTGTTCATAACTCGCGCCGCACACGGGACAGGTCAAGATAAAAAATGTATGTCCTGTAAATTCATCAACGCGCGTTCCCAACGTATCTGGATGACTCTCCGCCAGGTGGTTGTGGACTTCGGAACGCTTACCGCTAAAATCGCAATAGGGACATTTGAACATGAGAGAGCAGATGATTAGAGATTAGAGAGCAGTAAACTACTCAACTACTTGACTACTCGACCACTTGACTACTCGACTACTCAACTACTTGACTACTCGACTACTTGACTACTCGACTAACTTCTTCCACACCGACCGCTTCCGCCACCAACTGAATGATGTCGCGGACTTCGATCTTGCCTTCGTTGCCCGTCGTCTTGACAGCGTCGGAGTACATGACCATGTCTTTGGGGCAGGTGACGATGAAGAGTTGAGTCTTGTTATTCGCGCCTTCGCCGAAGGTGGTCAATGCTTCTTTGATTCGGTTCTCGGCGGGACGTTCGCCAGGCGCGACCTTGCCCATCCAGATCTGACCGCCGCCCGCGCCACAGCAGAACGAATTCTCACAGTTACGCGGCATTTCGACAAATTCCACGCCACACAGTTCTAGCAACTTGCGCGGAGCGGCGAATCCGCCGTTGTAGCGTCCGAGATAGCACGGGTCGTGGAAGGTGACTTTGTAATTCGACAACTTATTCTTGATCGTGAGTTTGCCTTCTTCGATCAACTTGAGCAGCGTCACCGTGTAATGCTTCACTTCAAACGTCCCGCCGAATTGCGGATACTCGTTCTTGAGCGTGTTGAACGAGTGCGGATCGGTCGTCACGACCCGCTTGAACTGCGCCTTGCCGAAAGCCTCCATGTTCTGCTCGACGAGTTGCTCGAACAGACCTTCCTCTCCCACGCGGCGCGCGTCGTTGCCCGAATTGGATTCGTTCTGATACATGATCCCAAAATCGAGTCCAGCTTGATTGAAAATACGAGCGACCATTTTCGTATTCGGGATGACGCGCTCGTCGAACGACGCGGTATCGCCGACAAACCAGAGATGTTCGACGGGTTCTTCGGTCGCGTTCTTGACGGGGAATTCCATCTCCTTCGCCCAGCGTCCGCGCAGACGTTTGCCCTTGCTCATCCAGTTGCCGTTGGTGGCGAGCGATTGAAGCGCGTTCTGCACGCCGCTGTCAATTTCGTAGCCGTCCACCAACATGCGGCGGCGGATGTCCACAATATCCGCCATCGGTTCGTTGCCGACGGGACACACGCGGACACAGGCGTAACACGTTGTGCAAGACCAAACCGCCTCAGGGGAGATCACGCTCTCCGTAAGCGGAAGCAGGTATAAATCGGGGTGAGAACCGAAGGTCGCATCCTTGAGGAGATAACGCTTGTTCACTTCCAATGCCGAAGGGGAGAGCGGACGATTGTAAAAGTTCGCAGGGCAGACGTCCTGACAGCGATTGCATTGCACGCAGGCGTAGGCGTCCATCACGCGCGTCCAGGCGAGATCGTAAACGACTTTCGCGCCAGGCTCGAATTTCTGTCCGTCAATCACCTTCAACGGAATCGCAGGGTCGAGTTGCCCGCGCGGATTTTGTTTCGCCAAACCCAGATTGATAGGCGACATGAAAAAGTGTGTGTGTTTACTGCGCGAAAGATACGGGATGATGAACATCACCCAGCCGAGACTGATCCACCACGCGACATGTACGCCCGTTTCAGACGCGCCGAAAATTTTATTGAGAAAACTTGCAAACGGCATGAACGGATCGGCGCCTTCGGTGAGGCGGAACGCCTGGCTGAGCACGTGCGCGACGACGTGCATGAAGACGAACACGTCCACGATGAGCGAATCTCTTGCCTGCCCGCCCGCTTTGACTTTCGGATTCAGCAGGACGTTGTCGCGAAATGAAAGCGCCTTGTCTTTGGTAATGAAGCGACGCACGAAGAAAACCGTGATCGCAACAAGCAGGAACACGCTCATCACGTCGGCGATGAGATTGAAGGCGTTGACCAGTCCCGTTGGCGCATTGGGGATGTGTTTGCCGCCGTAGACCAGATCGAAATCAGGGACGAGTCCTTCAAGCACGTCGAAGAGATTGACGAACGCGTAGGTGATGAGACCGAAGAACAGCCCCAAGTGAATCGCGCTCAAGCCTTTGCGCGCCTTGAAGATGGTGCGCTGGAACAGGACCGTCACACCCGCTTTGACGAGACTCGCAGGGACGTTCTTCAACTCGGGCGCGGGTCGTCCCTTGCGGATGGTGTCAACGATGGTCTTGAATCCGTGATAGGTGAACCCCACCGACGTCAGCGCCAGGATGATGAAGATGATTTTTTCAACTGGTGTAAGCAACGCGCCCTCCCGAAGATTTCAAACACGAAGGACACAAAGGCACACAAAGGGCTTTTTAAAGGCTTTCCTTCGTGACCCTTTGTGCTCCTTTGTGGTTAAGAACTTAAAGAAGTTCCAACATCGCTTCCGCGACTTCAAACAGATCGTTCGTCGCGCCGTAATGCGCCACGTTGAAGATCGGCGCCTTCTTGTCGGTGTTGACCGCGATGATCAACTCGGCGTCCTTCATACCTTCGAGATGTTCGGGCGCGCCCGAAATGCCGAGCATGAGATACAACTTCGGCTTGACCTTGAGTCCCGACTTGCCAACCTGCCTTGTGCGCGGCAGCCAGCCCGCGTCCACGACGGGACGCGAACACGACAACGCCGCGCCGAGTTTTTCCGCCAACTCTTCCGCCAACTCGACGTTTTCCTTGCCGCCGATGCCGCGTCCAATTGAAACTAACTTCGCTTGCGCGGTGATGTCCACATCGCCAGCCGCGGGCTTGATTGCTTCAACAAATTTCACTTTCAATCCGCTCAGGTCAACTGGCGAAGCCAGCGTCGCCGCCGCCATCGAACCCTGTCCCGCCTCCGCAGGGAACGCCCCCGCCAGGCACGCGGCAATCGCCATATCGCCCTCGGGCGCGACGTCCGCGATCAACTTTCCGCTGTACGCCTGACAACTCATCGTCCCATCCGCGCTGATGTCCCTCACCGCCGTCGCGCACGGCGCGCCCGTCCGCGCCGACAGCCACGCCGCCAGGTCCATGCCCGCCGCCGTCCAGCCGAACATCACCAGCCGCGGCGACTTCTCCCTGACCAACGCCTCGACTACTTTGCCATACGCTTCGGGATTGAATTGACTCAGCGCCGCGTCGTCAACGTGGATGGTCGCATGGGACGCGAACGCCCCAGCGTCAACCCCGCTTCCGACCACGATTGCAACTGCCTGCCCACCCCAAGCCGACGCCAACTCTTTGGCTTTTCCAACCATCTCAAACGACACATCGGAAAATTTTCCGTCCATGTGTTCGGTGATTACAAAAATGTCATTGCTCATGTTTGCTCCTATTATGCTCCGCTGGTCGAGTAGCCCCGTGCTCGTCGGGGCGTATCGAGACCAGCACGTTTCAAAGAAGTAATTGTTTACTTGTTACCTGTGGTCTCGATACGGGCTTCGCCCTACTCGACCACCGAGTTACGCCAGCCCCTTGCTCTTCAACAATTCCACGATCTTCGCCGCGACTTCCTTCGACGAACCCTCGATCATGTCCGCGTGACCCGTCATCGCGGGCGGAGACATTTTCTTCACCACGATTCCCGCGCTGGCTTCGCCCGTCGGCGCGACCTTCTCGATGACCGCCGTCTGCGCGACCTGCCTCACCTTGCTGACGGGCGCATAACGCGGCGGCTTGGACGAGGCTTGCACGCCGACCACCAGCGGAAGCGCGGCTTCATACTTCGCGCCGACCCCGCCTGCGAACTCCTTGCTGATCGTCGCCGTCCCGCCGTTCACGTCCACCGCGCTGACTCCGCCGATGTAGGGCATCTCCAAATACGCCGCGAGGATCGGACCGATCTGCCCGTCAATATCGTTCGCCGCCTGCACGCCCGCGAAGATAAGATCGGGCGCGAGTCCCTTGATCGCCTCAGACAGCCATTTCGCCTGCTGATGAGAATCTGCGGCGGGATCGTCCGCGGTGATCTTGACCGCCTTGTCCGCGCCCATTGCCAGCGCGAGGTGAAGCGAGCCGTCCAGTTCGCCGATCAAGTCCACGCCGATGACGGTCACCGTCGCGCCGACGGCTTCCTTGATCAACGCCGCCTGCTCGATGGACTGAACGTCGAACCAGTTCAGCACAAAATCCACCGAGTCAAAGTCCACGTTCGCGCCCTTCACGGGCAGGTCGTCGGCAATGCTGGGGATGTGTTTAACTGCTACTACGATATTCATTCAGTTCTCCTGTGTTTCGGTTTCAGGTGTCAAGTGTCAGGTTGCAAGTTGCAAGTTCAAGGTTGAAAGTTGCGAGACCTGCAACTTGTAACCTTAAACCTTGAACCCAACAATTATTCACCACGCATAGACTTGTCCAACAACTCCAAAATATCCAGCACGTCCACATGCTCGTTGCCCGTGGACTTGACCGCGTCGCTGAAGCGCGAGACTTCAAAGGGACAAGCCACCGCCAGCACGTTCGCGCCCGTAGACGCGGCTTCCATGGCGCGTTTTTCGGAGAGACGCAAGGTGGTGTGCTTGGCGGTGAACGAGTCCATCCACATGCCGCCGCCTCCGCCGCCGCAACAATAACCGTTCTCGCGGTTGCGTCCCATCTCGACCAGTTCCACGCCAGGGACGGCTTGCAGAAGTTGACGCGGCGCTTCGTATTCGCCGTTATGCCGTCCGAGATAGCACGGATCGTGATAGGTGATTCTCTTGTTGACAGGGTGTTTCAACATCGGCTTGAGCTGGTCGAGGTAGCGCACGAGGAAGGTCGAGTAGTGAACGACGGGGCGTTCAAAGCCATATTTCGGATACACATTCTTGAAGGCGTTCAACTCGTGCGGACCCGTGACCACCAATTCCTTCCACTCGTATTTGTTGAAGGTCGCGATGTTGTACTCGGTCATCATCTCGAACAGGCCCTTCTCGCCAGCCAGCCGCTGGGAGTCGGCGTCGTCCTTTTCCTCCTTGCCGAGGATGGCGAAGTCAATGCCGAGCGCGTTGAAGATGCGCGCCGCCGCCGAAGCCGCGTCAATGCCGCGTGGATGATACGAAGGATACGAACCGACATACCAAAGAACATCCACTGGGCGGGCAAGGTCTTTGATGATGGGAACTTCCACGCCCGCGGACTGAATCCACGCGTCGCGTTTGCGTTGAGGCTGACCAAGCGGATTGCCGCTCTTGGCGGTATTCTCAAACGCCTGTTGCAATTCGTTCGGCACAAACTTACCGTCCAAAATCGCCTGCTCGCGCGCCGCGGGCATGATCTTGACCATGTTCACTTCCTTGGGGCAGACGCGCAGGCAGTTGGCGCAGGTGGTGCAGAGCCACAGTTCGGGCGCTTCGGTCAGGTCCATGCCCGTTTGGGCGTAGCGATACAACTTGCGCGGACCGTAATTCCCAACCACATCCACAGGGCAGACGGCGACGCACTTGGCGCACTGATAACAATTCGCAAATGATTCCGCCTCGGGAATGGACGCGACCTTCTCGATCAGTTCGGGCGTGTACTCGAAGATCACCCGCTGCTCGAACATGCGGTTCCAGTGACCTGAAATATCCACGCCGTCCACGATGACGTTTTCTTTTTCGATTGCAACTGCTTTTTCGTATTTAGGTGTCATGGGATCTCCTGTAATTGGTAATTGGAGATTGGTAATTGGTCATTTAGAAAATCAAACGCCAATCTCTAATCTCTAATCTCCAATCTCCAATCTCTAACTACCGCTCTTCTTCAACCCAAGCAGCCGCCTCGCCATGTTCGGCAGTGTCGGCAGCAGACCGTTGAACTCGCGGCTCAACCGCCAGCTCGTCGTGCCGTACAGATAGACGCTGTAAGCGCAAGCCAGAAAGGCGCTGTTCGCGAAGGGAGCGCGCTTCTCGTCGTTGACCAGTTCGTCCACGAACAGCCCCGTCCCTTCGCCGAATTTGACGCTCATCGCGGTGACCGCGCCCACGCGCACATATCCGTCCGCGAAGTTTTCAGCGTGGAGGTTGTGCGCGCTGCCCGCCAGCAGCGGCAGGATGCCTGTGCCGACGGTCGGGTCCCACAGCCAGCGCGTCCACAGCCAATGCTCGGTGGGGAAGGTGTTGTGTAAAAGTCCGGTCGCGAGTTCGAGGGCGAGACGGGTATCGAGCGCGTCCTGCTTTTCGACGAAGGCCGCCACCCGCACGGAGGCGGGCGCGTCGTCGTGCAGCAACTGGTCGAAGACGGCGTAGTCGCTTTGCGCGAAGCGGTTGACGATCGTCCGCGTGTTGGCTTTGGTGTGCGCGACCGCGGAGGCGACGTCAGCGAAGGAAGAGGCCAGGGAGGCGGAGTCCGTTTGAAGTCCGAGAAAGAGGCGGGCGTGACGCTCCGCCATTTCGTCGGCCATCGCGACCACGTCCTCAGGCGCGACCTGTTCCAGCGCTTCCTGCAGAGTCGCTTGCAGGTCGGGGTCGTCGGGACCCGTCTTCTGCTTGATGATGTGGCTCTGCCACTGGGATTGATCCATCGCTTCCACGAGGAACCTACGCCGCCACTTTCTGCGCCGCCGCCACCGCGCGCGCCGCCGCCAGCCCAGCCATCGAGATCGAATCGTTAAGGTCGGCAGGACCCGCCGCCGCGCCCGCCACGAACACGCCAGGCGCCGACGTGGCGACCGTGTCGAGGCCGCCTTCGCCGCCCGCTTCGATGAAGCCGTATTTGTTTTGCTTCACGCCGAGCGTCTGCGCGATGGCGCGCGTGCCCGCGCTCGGCTCCATGCCGATCGAAAGCACGACCATGTCCATCGTCACTTCCATCGGGCGCCCCATGGTGGTGTCTTCGCCGCGGATGAGCAACTGGTCGCCCTTTTTCAGCACTTCGCTGATGACGCCCTTGACGTAATTGACCTTGTATTTTTCCTGCGCGGGCCAGTAGATTTCGTTTTCCCAATAGCCGTACATGCGCATGTCAATGTAGAAGATCATCACCTTGCTGTCGGGCAGCAGTTCGCGCAGTTCGATTGCCTGCTTGCTGGCGATCCCGCAGCAGACCTTCGAGCAATATTCGTTTCCGATGCGGCGGTCGCGCGAGCCGACGCACTGGATGAAGGCTATCTTCTTCGGCGCCTCGCCATTCGACGGGCGCACGACGTGGTGATCCTTCAACATCTTCTCCAGGTCGGTCAGCGTGACGACGTCGGGGAAGGTGTAGTAGTTGTACTGCTGGGTGGCGCGCCCTGGGTCGAAATGCTGGAAGCCTGTGGCGACGATGACCGCGCCCACGTTGAGGGATTCGGCGACTCCGCCCGCCTCGATCTCGACGTTGAAGTTGCCAGCGCTCCCGGACATTCCCTTCACTTCGGCGTTGTACTTCACTTCCACCCGCGCGGACGATGTGACCGACGCGGCGAGTTCCGCCATCGCCTCCGACGCGTCGCGCCAGTGATGAGTCAACTTGGCGTAGTTCTCGCGGTCGGGCGTCCCGCCGAGACGTTCGCGCTTTTCGAGCAGGATGACTTCCCCGCCGAGTTCAGCCACAGACCGCGCGGCTTCCAGTCCCGCAGGTCCGCCGCCGATGACCAGAATTTTGTTGGATGACATTGATGTTCCTCCGAAAAAAATTACGTCGTTTACGCCACATTGACCACAGGCTTATCCGCGTCTTCCCAGGTGATTCCAGCCTTCTGCCCGGAGCGGATCAGTTCAAGGTCGCCCTGGAATTCGTCCCAATATTTCTGCCAGTCAACGCCAAGTTTGTCCATGAACGGACGCCAATCTGTGGAGTGCCAGTGCATCTGCACCACGCGGAAGGGATGCGCACCCATCGCCAGCGCGGAGACCTGCGCGTCCGACAGCACGGGGATTCCCACCTTGCGGTCGTGCGCCTTCGCCGCGAACTGGCTCTTGTCGAGCGTGGTCACGCAGCCCGTGTCGTGCGTCACCGTCACGTCGGGGTTGACCTCGTTCTTCATCACTTCGATCTTCCGCAGGTTGGCGAACGAGCGGGTGAAGTCGCGCTGTACGAGGATGTGACGGAAGCCGAATCCGCAGCAGTCGTACCAGGTGGAGTAATCCGCCACGTTCATGCCCAGCGCCTGGAGCGTCGCGGTGACCGTCGCCATGCGCTGACCGCCGTAAATTTCGGGGTCGTAGATCGCGTCTTCGACGACGATCTTGTAGTAATGGCAGGCGGGGTGGACGGTGGCGGTGATGGCGCTCATGTCCACAGTTTGCTTCTCGGCGATCCGCTTCCGCATGACGTGAATCCACTCGCTGTAATGGACGAGTTCTTCGGGGATGACCAGCGGCTTGCCCATTTTGTCCAGCACGCGGCGGACTTCGTCGCGCAACCCCTTGTGATGGATGAGCTGTTCGCGGACCTCCTTGTAATGTCCGTAAGACGTGCCGCAGTGGATCATCGGGAAGTAGCCCGTCTCGTACGCGGCGGCGAAGTTGCGGCTCATCACCGCGGCTTGCGCGGTAGCGTTGGACGCTCCCGAAGCATAGTAGTTCCAGCCCGTGCAGGAGGTCTGGTCCTTCGGGTCGAGATAGTCCAGGTCGAATTGACGGTGAAGCCAAAAGATGGACGAGGTGTAGCCGGGGATGTGTCCGCACTGACCGCAGGATTTGTGATGCCAGGTATGGTCGATCGGAATCTTTTTCTTGCGTCCGAACTTCGTGGTCACCTCCACGTGATTCTCGGGCACACGCTGGACGATGACCTCGCCCCTGGCTTCGAGTTCGAACAACTCTTCGCGCAAATCCACTATGGGCGCGACTTCAGGGTCGCGGATGACGGCATGGGATTTTCGTTCCAGGATTTCTTCTACAGTTGTTGTCATGGCTTCTCCAGTATCGGGTGTAGGGAATCAGGTGTCAGGTGTCACGTGATGCCCGGCACGTTTCCTATTGATCCTCCAACTCTTCCTGCATGACCTCCGCCAGCAGATCGTACAGACCTTCATCAATCTCCTTGATGATGTCCATGTTGCCGGTCTCGAACCAGATGGTGTAGAGCTCAAGCAGGGTCTTGCGTTCCGTCCGCCACGCCGCGTCCGTGACGCCGCGCAGGGTGTCCACGGGGATGGCTTTTCTCCACACGGGCATGTTCGCGCTGAACTGCGCCACCCACGGACCCCAATCGGGGAAGAAGTCGGGCTGGAGCATGTCGGGCGAGACCTGGTTGCCTTTGAGCATGACTTTGTAGATCACGCGGCTGTAGCCCTGCAGGACGTCCCTCGTCTCCTGCAAACCGTTCCGCACGGCGACCTCGCGCAAGAGTGTGACCAGCCCACCGGGGTTGTTTCCGCGCGGACAGCGCACACACGAGAAGCACTGCGCGCAGTTCCAGATGTCCTCCGAGATGATGTCGTAGATCCGCTCGACATCTTCGCGCGCCATCGCCTGCGCGATCACACGCGGGGAGTAATCGTAGAAGCGCGCCGAGGGGCAGGATGAGACGCAAATCCCGCATTCGTAACATCCGTAGAGGAAATCCTCGTAGCGCGGGTCTTCCTTAACCTCGAGGAAAAGTTTCTCCTTCTCCTCGTACGTCATTTCGGGATGGCGGTTCTCTGCCTTGCCTGGGTTCCAGTTTTCGAGAGTGGTTGGCATGAAGACTCCTGAAGGAAGTAATTGGTAAATTAGTAATTGGAGATTTCTTCGCTATAAGCCGCTAATTACCAATTACCAATCTCCAATTACAGTGTAAGAAAGCGCAAACTATGCAGACGGCTTCTGTTTTTCACGCTCCACCGCTTCAAGCAGGTCATCCCACTGAGGGACGCCGACGAAGCGGGTCTCATTGACGAAGATCGTCGGCACGGACATCACGTTCAGTGATTTGGCGATCTCGCGTCCGTTGGCGGTGGCGAGACTGACCAATCGCATCTGCACCTGCGGATCCTGCTCCGTCAACTTTTGTACCATCTGGATCGCGTTCGGACAGGTCGCGCAGGTGGGATGGGTAAAAACCCGTACTTCAATCATCGGGGAACTCGTATCCTTCACAGTGGATGCAGTCGTCGAGGTTTCGACGCTCCATGAAATTTTCGTATTCCTGCGCCGCGTCCTCGACGGAGACAAAACCTGTCAAATCGAGTTCGTCGGGCTTGAAGCGGACGATCCAGCCTTTTTTGTACGGACTGCGGTTGACCAGCCCCGCGTCCGCCAGCAGGATTTCGTTCGCCGCAACCAGCGTCCCATCCATCGGCGCTCGCAACGGACCGAGCCATTTGCCGCTTTCGACGATGGCGATGGTCTTGCCTTTTTTGTAACGCGCGCCCACGGGACGAAAACTGACCACGAGTATCCTGCCTGCGGTGGTCTGCGCCACATCCGTGTAGCCGAGCGTTATGCTTCCGTCCGCTTCGGGTCTCAGCCAGAGATGTTCCTCGATCTTATAGAACAGCCCTGGCGCCAGCACACAACTGCGGACAAAAGTAATCTCAGCCATCAGCATTCACTCGTCAATTACCAATCTCCAGTTACGAATTGCTAAAACCCGATCACCGCGTCCGCATCGCAGGCCATGTCGTTAAAGGCCGCGCCGCCGATCATCTCCACGCCTTCGATCATGTCGTCCATGGTGTAGCCGTGCAGGTCGAGCGAAGGCTGGCAGACGAGCAGGCGCACGCCCATCTCCTGCGCCTGGTCAATGAAGAACTTCAACTCTTTGCCGTTCCCGCCCTTGCGCGGGATGACGATCTTCTCGCCGTTGGCCTTTGCCACGCACTGCGGACCGTTCATGGTGAAGTAGATGCAGACTTCGTTGTCCATCGCCGCGCCCGCCGTGGCAAGGAAGAACGGAGTCGCCGTCCGCTCGGGGTCTTTCTCGCCGTGCGTTTGGATGTAGAGAATCTTTTTTACGTCGGGGTCGTTCGTTTTCCACACGCTCATGGAGCCTCCAAATGGGGGAGACTTCGGAAGCCTGAAAGACCTCCGAAGTCCCGTTTACTAGACAAACAACTGCACGTCCGCGTCCGCGGCGTACTCGAGGAAAGTCGCCGCGCCGCCGATCTCGCACTCCTTGATGAAGTCCTCGCGCTTGAAGCCGAAGACGTCCATCGTCATCTGGCAGCCGATCATGCGCACGTCGAGGTCAATTGCCATCTGGCGCAATTCTTCGACGGAAGCGACGCCTTTGTTTTCGAAGGTCTGCTTCATCAAAGTGGTGGCGAGGGAGTTGAAGCCTGGCACGTTGGTCATGATCAGTTGGGGGATCGGCCAGTTGATGTTTTGGAATCCCTCGGAACCGAACGGCATTTTCATCGGCATGGCGGGGTTGCCGATGGGCGTGACGGCCGCGCTCAGTTTCGGCTTGAGCAGGGGCAGGCCGTAAAAAGTAAAGAAAATGCCCACCTCCCAGCCCATGGCTCCCGCCGCGGTGGCGAGGATGAACGGGGGGTAGGCCCAGTCGAGGGTCCCTTTGGAAGCGATCAGCGCGAGGCGCTTTGGGGCGTTCGGGTCAGATTTAGACATGTCAGCCTCCTATTCGAAACGAGAAGGAAAGTCTATTTGGAACGGCGGATGAAGAATACGAACTTGCCGTCTTCCTGCGAAGAGCGGAGCAGCTCGTTCCCCGTCTGGCGGCTCCACGCCTCCATGTCGGGCGGCGCGCCGGGATCGGTGGCGACCATCTTCAGCACTTGCCCCACTTCCATCGCCTTGATCGCTTTCGAAGTCTTCACCACCGGCATCGGACACAACATTCCGGAACAGTCGAGAACCTGGTCTTCTTTCAAAACGTCCATGGGAACCTCCTTGGGCGCTTGAATAATAACCACATGGCGGAAATTATTCCATCCCATGCGCGGGGGAAATCGCCTCCCCCGCGCGGGGGATTGACGATATAATTTTCCCCGGACGATGAAATTGAACATCTCATTCCGTACGGACCGCGTCTTCCTCTTCCTTGTTCTGTTTCGCTGGGCGGCCCTCCTCCCGCCGCTGTTGACGTTGAACAAGACGCCCGAGACGTTGATTTTCCCCTCGGGCGTTTTCGGCGCGGCCCTTCTCGTCAATCTGGTCATTTCCATCCTGAATCGTCCGCTCAACCGGCTGGTGGAAAAATATCCGCTCCTCCTCGGAGTGGACCTGGCCTTCTGCGCGGCCGTCCTGGCCGCCAGCGGAGGGATCGGAAGTCCCTACTATTTTTATGCTCTCAGCCCCTTGCTGGTCGGAGCGCTCTTGTTCCAGATGCGCGGCGCGCTTCTTTCGGCGGCCGCGCTTTTCGCGTCGTTCTTTCTGACTGCGGACAGGTTCAGCGCCTCCGACGGCGTCCTGGCGATCACCCAACTGACGGGCGTCTGGCTCATCCCGATCCTGTTCGCCTACGTCTCCTCCCTGCTCAAAACCGTCCATCAGGCGCACGACGAACTCAACGCCGCCCGCGACGAACTGACGCGCCAGAACGAGAACCTGACCAGCGCGCATCGTCAGTTGAAGGTCATCCACGACCTCACCGTCCTCCTGCAAGCCGCGCCCGACCTGCTCTCGGTGCAGCAACGCGTGCTCGGCGCGGTGACCACGGGACTCGGCTTCCGCAGCGCGGTGGTGGCGCTCGTGGACCCCACGCTCGAAGAGATGGGCAACTGGTCGCTGCACCCCGCCAACTCGTCCTTCCCCGCCGCCAAGCCTCTCCCTCTTCACGCGGAAAACGGCGAGATCTTCAAAGCCCTCCTCGAACGCAAACCCTATCACACAGGCGTGGAAGGGGAAACCCTCGTCAGCCACCCCAGCCTCAACTCGTGGCTCAAGACCTGCCGCTGGATCGTCTATCCGCTCTCCCTGCGCGAACATGCCGTCGGCGTGCTGATGGTGGAAGTGGACAAGCGCGAAAAACTGACGCCCCAACGCGAGGAAGTCGCCAACCTCGTCGCGAATCAAGCCGCCCTGGCGCTCGGCACCACCATCCTGTGCATTGACCGCGCCCGCCGCCTCGCCGTCGAGACCGAGCGCAACCGCATCGCCCGCGACATCCACGACACAGTGGCGCAATCGCTCTTCGGCATCGCCTACTCGCTCGACGCCTGCATCAACATGCTGCCCGAACAGGCGGACGAAGTGAAAAAAGAACTGATCGAACTGCGGACCCTCGCCGTCGGCGCGCACGACGAAGTGCGCCGCTCCATCTTCGACCTCTGGCCGTCCGCGCTCACGATGGAGACCTTCCAGGCTGACCTGGTGAACTACATCAGCGGGTACAGCCGTCCGCGGGCGTTCAGCATCATCTTCAACCACAGCGGCGACTTCAACTCGCTCCCCTCGGGACTGCGCCGCGCCGTCTACCGCATGGCGCAGGAGGCGCTGGCGAACTCGGCGCGGCACTCGGGCGCGTCCTCGGCGCGTCTCTGCCTGGACGTGGACGGCGGGCGCGTGACCATGAGCGTCTCCGACGAGGGACGCGGCTTCGACCCCGCCGCGGCGCTCTCGCGCAGCCAGAACCGCGAACACTTCGGCTTGCACGGGATTCAGGAACGCGCCCGCGCCCTCGGCGGCGACTGCGAGATCGTCAGCGCGCCGGGCAAGGGGACGCGCATCCTGGTCGAACTTCCCGCGAACGGACGCCTCCATGACTGAATCCATCCGCCTGCTGATCGTGGACGACCACGCCGTGGTCCGCAAAGGGCTGGCGATGGTCCTCCGCCTGGAACCCGGCCTGACGGTGGCGGGCGAAGCGCAGAATGGACGCGAGGGCCTCGAAGCCGCGCGGCGCCTCCAGCCCGACATCGTCCTCGTGGACCTGGTCATGCCTGAAATGGACGGGCACGAGATGGCCCTCGCGCTGCGGAAGTCGAATCCCGGCGTCAAAATTATGATGTTGACCGGCACGGAAGTGGACGACCGCGTGTTCGACCTGATCGCGGCCGGGATTGAAGGATACGTGCTGAAAAATATCGAACCCGCGCAGCTGGTGGGCGCGATCCGCTCGGTGATGCGCGGCGAGGCGTACCTGCATCCCGACGCGATGAAGCGGGTGGTCAAGCGCATCCAGCCGCAGGCCGCGCCGCCGATTTCGCTGACCCCGCGCGAATTGGAAATCCTCGAATGGATGGCGACGGCGAACACTTATAAACAGATCGCGCGGCAGTTGAACGTCAGCGAAGAGACCGTCCGCAGCCACGCGAAAAACATCCTGGAAAAAATGAAGCAGCCCAACCGCGCCCAGGCGGTCCTGGCGGCCATGAAAATGGATATGATCAAGTTGGGGGACTAGCCCGCCGCGAGGAACGCGCAGAAAAAGCCGCCCGTCCTTCGGGGTGGGGGACTTGCGCAGCGAGACGGTTTGGGAAGGGCCGAATTAGAAAGCGAACCTGCCTGTGATCAACAGGCACATCGCCCCCAGGGAACAGACCGCGAACATCAACATTACCGCGACGATGAAGCGCTGCTGCGCCGTCATGCCGAGGAATTTACTGGACGTTTTCCTGCGCCGCGCGGGAGCAGGTTTGACTTTGGGAGCGGGATTCTCCGGCTGGTCGTCGAAGCCGCTGGTATCCGAAGCGTCATTGCGAAGGCCGTCAAACATGGGCGTATTTTATCACAGCGCGGGACGCAGACGGGTCTCCCCAAATTGCACTGTCACGATTTTGTCATTGACGAGGAGAAGCAGGCTCCCGTCTGAAGCGAGGCCCGCGACGCGCCCGGCCAGCGGCTGCTCGCTTCCCTGCCAGACCCGCACCTCCTGGCCGCGAAACGCGAGGTTCTCCTCCCAGGCTTTTATCAACTCCCCGCCGCGCATTTTTGCGCGCCATCCGATCAGCGCGGACAAAATATCGCGCAGGAGTTCCCCGCGCTCGACCGGCCGCCCGAGTTCCGCTTCGAGGTTTGTGGCCGGGAAGCGCAGCGTCTCGTCGGGAGGGTTGGAGCCGGCCCGCGCGTTGACGCCGATGCCGATGACCGCCGCGTCCAGCGCGTCGCCGGTCCACACCGCTTCGGCCAGAATCCCCGCGACTTTTTTGCCGTCCAGCAGGACGTCGTTCGGCCACTTGATGCGCGGCTCCAGTCCGCGCGGTTTTAATGCGTCTGCCAGCGCGGCCGCGCCGAGGCCCGTGAAAAGGCTGGGATTGAACTCCGCTTCTTCAGGAGGGGCGGGGACCGGGCGCAGGATCAGGCTGAACGTCAGGGCGGTTGCGGGCGGCGCGCTCCACTTGCGCCCGGCGCGGCCGCGGCCGCTCGTCTGTTCGTCGGCAATTACCAGCGAGAGGTCCCGCGCGCCGTCCGCGGCCCAGGCCAGGGCTTCGTCGTTGGTCGAGCCGAGGGAATCGAAGTAGCGCAGTCCGCCGAGGGGGAGCCCCGCAAGTAGTTTGTGGAGAGAGGCTGGGTTCATCGGGTTGAATCGAAAACCCGTTTTCTGCTGGAAAACGGGTTTCTGTGGAAATTATTGAACGTAGCCGAGCGGGTTGACCGAGGCGCCGTTGCTGCGGATCTCGAAGTGCAGGTGCGCGCCGAACGAGTTGCCGGTGTTGCCGACCGTGCCGATCTGGCTGCCCTGCGCCACAGGCTGGCACATCTTGACGAAGACGGCGGTCAAGTGGGCATATAAGGTGACGTATCCGTTGCCGTGGTCGATCTGCACCATGTTGCCGTAGCCGTATTCGCTCCAGCCCGCAAATGTGACCATGCCGTGGTCCGCGGCCAGGACCACGTCGCCTTCGAGTCCGGTCATGTCTACGGCGAGGTGGCCCGCGCTGTAGTTGTTTCCCGAAATGGTGTGCGGTTCGCCCGCCACCGGCCAGATGAACGAGCCCGAGCCGGGACGTCCGCCGCCGCACGCGCTGCCGGCCGAGCCTGCCGCGCTGGTCTGGCTCCAGACGAGCGAACTCCAGTCTTTCAGCGGGCGCGACCCGCCGGAGACCATGACCAGCGTGCCGGGTTGGAAGTTGGGGTTGGCCAGGTCCACGTCGTTGCCGGGGAAATCCAGGATGTCTTCCGAAGTGGTCTTGAATTCCGAGGCTACTTGGTCAATGGTGTCGCCCGCCTGCCAGTCGTAGAGGATCCCGTCCACTGGCGGGATAACCAGGACCATGCCGGGTTTCAGGCCGTGCGGGTCGTCGTCCAAAACATCCTTGTTATTGTACAGGATGGATTCGGTGGTGACGCCGAATTTTTCGGCGATCTTGCTCATGGCGTCGCCGCGTTCGACGGTATAGCGGATGGGTTCGTAGCGCGGCAGGTCTGCGGGGATGTTGGTGAAGAGCTGGATGTCCCGGTCTATGCCGCCCGGCTCGACCGACGAGGGCGGGAGCGGCAGGGCGACTTTGGGCGCTTCCTGGCTTGGATTTGCGGTGGGCAGCGGGACCGCGGCCGGCTTCAACGCCCGCGCGTTTTTCCACCACGCCGCGCCCCCCAGCAGCGACGCGGCCAGCGCGGCCGTCGCCAGCCAGGCGATGACGCCGAAGCGGTTGTTTTTCAGGAACGATACGAGTTTGGTCATGTTAGAAACAGCTATCGCTTTGATTGACGTGAGTCCGGGATAATTCAGGTTTGCGCATGGGACTCAGGGAGCGTTTTGAAATTCCATCTCGGATACGGATGCGGATTCCGAATAAAGATCGGCGCGCTCCGCGTCCAAAGACGGGACAGGCTTTATCTCGAATTACGTTACATGCTGTCGGTAAGCGTTTCCAGGAATTCCTGGTTGTTCCTCGCCTTGGACAAGCGTGAGATGATGGCTTCGGTGGCTACGGCCGGGTCCATGCCCGCGCCCTGCGGCGGGGGGGAGGTCATCTGGATGTACATGCGGCGCATGAGCCAGACGCGTTGCAGGATGTCGGGGCCGAGCAGCAGGTCTTCGCGGCGGGTGGACGAGCGTTCGATGTCCACCGCGGGGAAGATGCGGCGCTCCTGGAGTTTACGCGAGAGCAGCAATTCCATGTTGCCCGTGCCTTTGAACTCCTCGTACACCACGTCGTCGAGACGGGAGCCGGTATCCACGAGACAGGTGGCGATGATGGTCAGCGAGCCGCCTTCTTCGATGTTCCGCGCCGCGCCGAAGAATTTCTTGGGCGGGTACAGCGCCGAGGGGTCCATGCCGCCCGAGAGCGTGCGCCCGGACGGGTTGACGACCAGGTTGTAGGCGCGGGCCAGGCGGGTGATCGAGTCCATTAAAATTACCACGTGGCGGCCGAGTTCCACCAGTCTCTTAGCGCGGTCTAAGGCGATCTCCGCCGTGCGGACGTGGGAGGTGACGGGTTCGTCGAACGTGGAGGCGACGACTTCCGCGTCCACCGAGCGATCCATGTCGGTCACTTCTTCGGGACGCTCGCCGATGAGGGCCACCATCAGGTGAACGTCGGGATATTTGGTTGAAATGGAGTTGGCGATCTGTTTCAGGATGGTGGTTTTCCCCGCTTTGGGCGGCGAGACGATCAGTCCGCGCTGGCCGCGTCCGATGGGCGCGATTAGGTTGATCAGTCGGGGGGCGAGGTTGTCGTGTTCCAGTTCAAGGTCGAAGCGTTTGTCGGGGAAGATGGGCGTCAGGCTCTCGAAGACGGGACGGCGGCGGGCCTCTTCGGGGTCCACGCCGTTGACCGTTTCCACTTTCAGCAGGCCGTAGTGACGTTCCGATTCGCGCGGGGCGCGCACGTTGCCGATAACGAGATCGCCGTCGCGCAGGTCGTAGCGCCGCAGCTGCGCCTGCGAGACGTACACGTCCGACTCGCTGATGCGGTAGTTTTCCGAGCGCAGGAAGCCGATGCCCTCGTTCATGATCTCGAGGATGCCGCCGCGCACTTCCACGCCCTCCTTTTCGGCTTCGGCCTGCCGGATGCGCACGATGAGCGCTTCTTTTTTAAGGCGATTGGCGTTGGTAATGTTCAGCCCTTTCGCCATAGTCCGTAGTTTGGATAGCGGTTCGTTTTCGAGTGCGATGATGTCCATAAGTCCTTCCAGGGTGGGTTTGATACGTGGGAATGCGAAACGGGCCTTTGCCCCCTTGGGCAAGGCCGACGGTCTGGTTAATTGTGAGACAAGGGAGTTTCGTTCAAAGTTAAGGTGACGACCCGATACAGGCATGCAAAAATGCTGTGCAGATAGCGGGTCCTGGTTTTAAAGTAACCGGGGAAGTTGGAATGATTATAGCACGCTCATTCAAGCGGCGCAAGCGTGATTTCTTGCGGTTTTCTCAATAACCGGGGCATGTCGGCGTGAACGGGTTGAGACGTCCCCGCGCGCGGCGGGGACGTCCCTCCCAGTTATTTCGCAGGCAGGATGCTGTTGAGCGTCCGCGTCAGGCTTTGAAGTTCGGCTGTGTGACCCTGCAGTTTGCTCACGTCGCCCGTTTGCAGCCCCGAGCGGACGTCGGCGATGGTCTTGCTGGTCGCGGCCTGACCGTCAATGATCTTTTGCGTCAGACGTTCCAGGTCGGCGGCGAACTGCGTCAGTTTCGGCGGGATGAGCGGGATCTTTTGCATGAGCGGGAGCAGAACGTCCAACACCTGGTTGGCGATGCCCGCGTACTTGACGGTGAGCGTGTGCAGCGCGCCGATGGAACCGGTCAACTCCAACGACACCTCCTGGATGGAATCGATCATCTTGGCGTTGTCCTCGATCATCTTGCTGATCTGGTCGAGCGAGCCGGTCAATTTGGATGAGAACTTGGTGTAATTCATCGGTTTCGCGGCAGAGACGCCGCCTTGAAGAGGGGCTGGGGACATGAAAGGACTCCTTGTGTGTGATGGGCATACTATACAACAAAATGAAGTTGATGTGAACAGCAAACAAAATATCCAATTGAAAAACCTCATCGCAAATAACGCGAACGCCTGCGCTGTGCCGAACGCAGCGCGGCGCAAGCGTTTGGCGATTGAAATTTAAAACAATTCGCGCCATTCGCCCATTCGCGCGATTCGTGTTCCAGAATGACTATTTTGGCAGGGACTTTGCAGTATAAGGAGAAGGTATAATCTCCTCATCCAACTCACCAAAGGAAAAATCCCATGGGCGAAATGACTCAACTCAACTCTGTTCCCGGCTACCTCGCCAAACCCGCTGGCGACGGTCCCTTCCCCGCGCTGCTCGTCATCCAGGAGTGGTGGGGACTCGACCCGCAGACCAAGTCCATCGCGGACCGCTTCGCGGCGGAGGGCTACCTGGCCTTTTCGCCCGACCTCTATCGCGGCGAACTGGCCGCGCTCAGCGAAAGCGACAAAGCCGCCTCCCTCGTCGCAAAGTACGGCCCCGGCGCGCCCGACGACCTCGAGAAAGTCTTCGACGGCTTCAAGAGCCATGCGCAATGCACGGGCAAAGTCGGCAGCGTCGGATTCTGCTTCGGCGGCAGGATGTCGCTGACGCTTGGCATCCGCCGCCCGCTCGACGCCGTCTGCACCTTCTACGGCGGCGGGATGCAAAACATCTTCGACCAGATGCACGCGCTGCGCGCGCCCGTCCTCGGTCTCTTCGGCGACGCGGACCAGTCCATCCCCGTCGGCACGGTCGAACAATTCGACAAACTTCTCGGCGAACTCGGCCTCGAACACGAGGTCATCGTCTACCCCAATTCGGGACACGCCTTCTTCCGCGACAACGACCCGACCACCTACAAACCCGAAGCCGCGCGGGACGCCTGGGAGCGCGTGAAGAAATTCTTCGCCAAACATCTGAAATGACCTTCGACCTCGTCCCCGCCCAGCGCGCCATCGCGGAACTTCCACTCGACGCGAAGATCTTCCTGCGTGGACGCGCGGGCGCGGGCAAGACGACCGCGGCCGTCGAACGCTCGCTTCGCCTCCTGACCTCGGGCCTGCCAGCCGAGTCCGTGCTGATCCTCACCCCCCAGCGGACTCTGCAAACGCCCTACGAGGAGGCCATCCTCGCCGCGGGCCTCTCCGGTGGACAGGTCACCTTCGCCACCCTCGGCGGACTCGCCCGCCGCATGTGCGAACTCTTCTGGCCGCTCGTCTCCGACCGCGCGGGATTCAAAAATCCCGACCAGCCGCCCGTCTTCCTCACCCTCGAAACCGCGCAATACTACATGGCGCGCCTCGTCCGCCCCAAACTGGACGAAGGCTTCTTTGAGTCCATTACCATTGACCGCAACCGACTCTACTCGCAGATCATAGATAACCTGAACAAATCCGCCGTCGTCGGCTTCGACTACCGCGAGATCGCCGACCGTCTCTCCGCCGCGTGGACGGGCGACCCCGCCCGGCGCCGCGTCCACGCCGACGCGCAAACCTGCGCCACACTGTTTCGCGAGTACTGTCTCGAACACAACCTGCTCGACTTCTCCCTCCAATTCGAGATTTTCGCCAACCTCCTCTGGCCTGAGCCGATGGTACGCGACCATCTCACGCGTACCTATCGTCACCTCGTCTACGACAACGTCGAAGAAGACGGCCCCCGCGCCCACGACATCCTCCGCGAGTGGATGCCCGACTTCGACTCCGCGTTGTTGATCTACGACGAGGGCGCGGGCTATCGTTACTTCCTCGGCGGCGATCCCGTCACGGGCGAATCGCTCGCCGACACCTGCCACGAAGTCGTCACGATGAACGCCTCCTTCGTCATGTCCGAGTACATCGAGGGACTCTCCAACTCACTCAACACCGCCATCACCCGACTCCCCGCCGACGGCATCCACGGCACATTCGACATCGCCGACATCCTTGCCAAACGCTACTATCCCGAACTGCTCGATGCCGTCGTCGTTCACACTTCTCATCTGCTCTCTGATACTCTGCTCTCTCCCTCCGACATCGTCATTCTCGCCCCCTATCTCTCTGACTCCCTGCGCTTCGCGATCACGCATCGTCTGGAGCAGGAAAAAATCCCCTGGCGGACTCATCGTCCCTCGCGCTCCCTGCGGGACGAACCCGCCTCGCAAGCCCTCCTGACTTTAGCCGCGCTCGCCCACCCCGATTGGAATCTCCGCCCCAGCCGCTTCGACGCCGCCTACGCCTTCATGTTCGCCCTCGGCGCGGACCTCGTCCGCGCGCAACTGCTCTCCGAGATCGTCTACCGCCCCAAAGACCTGCGTCTCTCCGCCTTCGACGAGATCAAACCCGAAATGCAGGAACGCGTCACCTACACCCTCGGCGAACGCTACACCGCCCTCCGCAACTGGCTGATGATGTATCGTGACGGCGACCCGCTCCCCCTCGACCACTTCCTCCGCAAACTCTTCGGCGAGATCCTGTCCCAGCCCGATTTCGGATTCCACGCCAATCTCGACGCGGTCAAAGTGGCCGCGAGTTTGATCGAATCCGTCCAAAAATTCCGTCAAGCCCTCGAACCCCAATCTCCAGTTACCAATTTCCAATTACCTGATCTTGGCAAAGAATACCTCTCCATGCTCCAAGATGGAGTCATCGCCGCGCAATATCTCGAATCGTGGAGAAGCGAATCGGACGACGCCGTCCTCATCGCCCCCGCGCACACCTTCCTGATGATGAACCGTCCCGTCGCGGTGCAGTTCTGGCTCGACCCAGGCTCGAACGGATGGGTGGAACGCCTCGCCCAGCCGCTCACCCAGCCCTACGTCCTCAGCCGCGGCTGGGATCCCGCGCGGAGTTGGGGCGACGCGGACGAAGTCCAGGCAGAGACCGAATCGCTGGCGCGTCTCGTGCGCGGGTTGCTCAGTCGCTGCCGCGAAAAAATCTATCTCGCCATCCCCGAACTGGGCGAGACGGGATTCGAGCAACGCGGGACGCTGCTGCGCGCGTTCCAGAGGGTGTTGCAGGATGCTGGGGAATGATGGCATTATTCACATTTTCACGAAAAACAGTTGTTGACACAGTCCTATTGATTTGATAGAATCTAGACAGACTAGACAGAAAGGAGCATCTCATGAACGCGATCTGGCAAATTCAGGATGCAAAAAACAAACTGAGCGAAGTAATCACACGCGCCCTGAAGCAAGGGCCACAATTAATCACCAAACATGGTGAAAAGACCGCTGTGATTATTTCATATACCGATTACGAGAAGTTGCGCAAATCCCAGGGCAAATTATCGGATTTTTTCCGCGCTTCCCCGTTGGCGGGCGTTGACTTGAGCCGCGACAAATCCTTGCCGCGCAAGGGGATCGAGTTATGAAATACCTGCTAGACACCTGCGTCATCTCGGAGATGGTTTCCAAACAGCCAAATCCAAAAGTTCTTGAGTTTGTAGACTCGCTTGACCCAGATGCTGTTTATTTGAGCGTCATCACGATTGGAGAAATTGCCAAAGGGATTGAAAAACTTCCCAAATCGAAGCGAAAACAGGAATTACACGCCTGGCTTGCAGAGGATTTGCTGGTCCGCTTTGATGGAAAAATTATCCCTCTTAGCGCTGATGTCTTACTCGAATGGGGAATTCTCAATGCGCGACTTGAGTCTATAGGAAAAATGCTACCCGCAATGGATTCCCTCATCGCCGCGACAGTGGTAGTGCATGATCTGATTTTGATCACGCGCAATGTAAACGATTTTGAAAACACAGGTATTGAGATCGTTAATCCGTGGGAATGAACTTCACCCTCCGCCCCTCCCTGCCTTCGGCAACCATAGACGATAGACTACAGACCATGCTTGTCTGTTGTCCATCGTCCGTGGTCCGTGGTCAAAACTAATCATGGAATTTACATTCAGGCCATCCCAGATCGATATATTGAAATACCGCGGCGGACGCATGGGCATCTCCGCCGTCCCTGGCTCTGGAAAAACCTTCACACTCAGCGCGCTCGCGGCGCAGATCATCTCCAGCGGCGCGCTCGAAGCGGACCAGGACGTGCTCATCGTCACGCTCGTCAACTCGGCGGTGGACAACTTCTCGGCGCGCATCAGCCAGATGGTGGAAGCGCGAGGATTGATTCCGCATCTCGGTTACCGCGTCCGCACATTGCACGGACTGGCGCACGACATCGTCCGCGAGAAACCGTCGCTGGCGGGGCTGGAGGATCGCTTCCAAATCGTGGACGAGCGCGAGTCCGAGTTCATCCGCAAAGAGTCGGCCAACGCGTGGCTGTCCACCTTCCCGAATCATCTCGACGATTACCTCGACCCCGAAATGGACGCCAGCAAACGCGACTGGGCGCGCCGCCAGCAACTGCCCGACCTCGTCCACAGCCTCGGCATGGCCTTCATCCGCACCTGCAAAAATTACGCGCTTACGCCCGAAGACCTGCGCGCGAAATTAGACAACGCGCCTGCCGCTCTTCCCCTCGCCGAGATGGGCTGGTGGATCTACGACAAATATCAACAAGCCCTGCGCTACCGCGGCGCGGTGGACTTCGACGACCTCATCATGTACGCCCTCCGCATCCTCCAAACTGACGCCGAATACCTCGCCCGCCTGCAATACCGCTTCCCCTACGTCCTCGAAGACGAAGCGCAGGACTCCAGCGCCATCCAGGAAAAAATTTTAAGATTGCTCGCCACGAACTGGGTGCGCGTCGGCGACCCGAACCAGGCCATCTTCGAGACGTTCACCACCGCCGACCCCAAACTCCTGCGCGATTTCATCGCCCACGAAGCCGACATCTCGCGGGAACTGCCCGTCAGCGGACGCTCGCAACAGGCCATCATTGACGTTGCCAATTATCTGATTGACTGGACGAACGCTTCGCACCCCGCCCCAGCCGTGCGCGACGCTTTGAGCGTTCCCCACATCCAGGCCGCCGCGCCCGACGACCCGCAGCCGAATCCACCCGCGGACCCCGAGGCCGTGCGCTTCATCCCCAACAAATTCACCCCCGAAGAAGAGGTGACCGCGGTCGTTAACTCGATCAAGAACTGGCTCCCCGATCACCAAGATTGGACGTTGGCCGTACTCGTCCCGCGTAACCTGCGCGGCACAGACGTGATCAACGCGCTCAAAGCGCAGAAGATCGAATTTGTGGAACTGCTCAACAGCACCGACAAGACCCGTCTCACCGCGGGCGCGTTGGGAAACGTGCTGAGTTACCTGTCCGATCCATCCTCCCCGACGAAGTTGGCGCGGGCGTATCAGGTGTGGAGGCGGGATTGGAGAGACCCGTCAGCGCGAGCCTCGACGGGGGAGAAGCTATCTCCTGAAGACGAGGAGATTACTTCGTCGCAAAAAGCGCTCCTCGCAACGACAACAGAACTCCTCCGCAAGGTCGGGGAGACGGAAGCGTTCACGGCGCCGCGTCCCGATTCAGATTGGCTGGCAACTATCGGGGAGTCGGAGGCGGAGTCTGTCGTCGTCGAGTTGGACGCGTTTCGAGTCGTCGTCAACCGCTGGCTGGGCGCGGTCACGCTTCCGATTGATCAGTTGGTCCTGACTCTCGCTCAGGAATTGTTCGCCGATCCCGCAGACCTGGCGCTGGCGCACAAACTCGCGCTGGCGCTGCGTCAGGCGGCGGACGTCCATGCCGAGTGGCGTCTGCCCGAGTTGACATCCGAGTTGGGAGTCATCGCCCGCAACGAACGGCGCTTCATCGGCTTCTCGTCGGACGACTCGGGTTTCGACCCGAACGCGCACCGCGGCAAAGTGGTGGTGACGACGATGCACAAGGCCAAGGGGCTGGAGTGGGACCGCGTCTATTTGATGAGCGTGAACAATTACGATTTCCCGTCGCTGCAAAAATATGACGGTTATATTTCGGAGAAGTGGTTTGTGCGCAACAAGTTGAATCTCGAAGCCGAGGCGCTGGCGCAGTTGAAGGCCGCGCTCGCGTCTGGCGAGTTTGACTGGTATGAGGAGGGCGCCGCCACTCTCGTCTCGCGCGAGGACTATACCCGCGAACGTCTGCGATTGCTGTATGTCGGGATCACCCGCGCCAAACGCGATTTGATCGTGACGTGGAACACGGGACGCAAAGGCGAGTCCACGCCGAATTTGGCGTTGGAGGCGATGGTGAGAGGGGAGAGATAAATGAATACGGGATATAATTCCGAACGTCATTGAAAGGTAATCCATGAACAAAACACTCAGCCAATTATCAACCAACGAATTCGAGACGCTCGTGGAGCGCGCAGTAGACAGGCGGCTCGAAGTCTGGATGACGCAATTGATGGACGCGCTAACCAGCATTGACGAACCCGCAAGCAAACTTCGCCCTGAATTTGCCGCGTCGCTTCGAATGGCGATCAAACAATCCGAAACGGGCGAAGGCACGGATCTGGAATCCTTCCGAAAGGAAATTGGGGGATGAAACTGTATCAAGTCATCCTGACGCCCGAAGCGCAGGCGGACTTGCGGCGGATCGCGTCGGCGACGCGAACGCGTCTGCTCGACAAATTGGAATGGATGGGGGAAAATGCGGAACTCATCCAACATCAGGCATTGCAAGGCGATGAATGGAAGGGGTGTTTCAAATACCGCGTCGGCGATTATCGAATCGTTTATAGATTGGATCACCCTGCCGTGAAATTGGTTGTTTTGAAAGTCGGCCATCGGCGCGAAGTCTACAAGTGATATGGGAATCACCCGCGCCTAGCGCGATTTAATCGTGACATCGAACACGGGACGCAAGGGAGAGTCCACGCCGAATTTGGCGTTTCAGGAGATAATCAGTGAGCGATTGTGATGTCGGCTATAATTCTGCGAGGAACAAATTGAGAAATGAGAAAACAAGGCGAAGTTTTAGTAGCGATTATTAACAACCTTAATGATTTTGCCGATTTGCGAGATCGTCATTGGTATCGTATTCCTGTTACAAGCGTTGACAGATGGCTGAAAGAACGGTTTCCGCCTGAGTGGATTGCTTTTTATCAGACAAAGAAGTTCGGGACGGAGGCATATGCTATAAACTATGTCGCCAAAGTCAAGGAAGTACGAAAAGTTTATCGGCATGAAATTTTTCCAGATGAGCCCATAAGCGAAAAAACGAATAATCGCTACTATCAAATTTACACATTTCCTTTGCAACCGCTTCCAAGGCCGATTTTCAGTTTTCGACGCCGTAGAATCATTTTTATCCCCACAACAGTTGAGAAATTCAAAGTCGCGGAACAAATTAACGATCTTTATGACGAAAGCCCTCTAGAGGACGTTCTTTGGGTGGAACTTCGGAAGTTAGAGATCCCGGCAGAGAGGCAGGAATTTGTTGAGATCAATGGAAGGCAATACGCTTTAGATTTTGCGGTCTATTGCATGGATGGAAAAATTGACGTTGAAACTGACGGCGACTACTGGCACTCTCATCCAGAAAAGCGAGCCGAAGACTCGATACGCTATAACGATTTAACTTCAAAAGGCTGGCATATTCTACGGTTCACGAGTCAGCAAGTTCGTGAGCAAATGGCTGATTATTGTGTCGAAAAAGTCAAAGACACAATTGATAGGCTTGGCGGATTGGATGTTGGGAAATTTAAACCAAGGAAATTTAAAGAAAAAGGAGCAACGGGGCCCTACCAGCCTTCATTATTCGATCCGTTGATAGATGAATAAGGAAACCGAAAACGGTCTCAGGACATTTCCTCCAGAGACGTTTTTCTACTCTCCCTCAAATGGACTGATCTCCAAATCCCCTACAAAAATCGCGGACTTGACCGCCCGCGCCAGCTCTTCATCCGCGGTGACAAGCGGAATCTCCAATTTCTCAGCAAGGACGGCATAGCACGCGTCGTAGGCGGTGAGTTTCTTTTCCGATGCCAGCAAAAGGGCTTCCTCCATCAAATCCGCAGTAGATGTTGACTTAATGGCGAGGCGTTTCATATCCGCTAAATCGGCTTGCGAGTCTGCGAGCGGACGTCCAAAGCGGCGCGTGTACTTCAGCAGGATATTGGCGCACTCGATGAAAAACAGGTCGGGGACGTATAACTCGGCTGGCGGGTCCGCGGCCAAATGCGAGAACAAGGCGTGCGCCTGCTCGGAAAACTCCTCGTCCACAAAAAGTTTGATCCCAACGCTTGCGTCCACCACACAGCGCAGCGGCCGATCGCTCATCGGTTGCGGTCCTCACGCAACAAGGCCGAACTCGAAGGCGCTTTTTTAGGCGCGGCAAACCGTCGGCGGCGGATCGAAGCCAGCGCTTTGACCTGCGCCTTGCGGCGTTTTTCGTCCTCCAAAGCCTGTCCAAGCATGGTCAAAACCTGCGCGCTTAATGAACGGTTTTTTGTCTCTGCCAGTTGTTGAATTTGGGCGTACAAATCTTCGGGAACGCTGCGGACGTGTAAAGTGGGCATGTCTGCTCCTTTCGTCCGCAGTATAGCATGGTCGGTTGCACAATGCAACACAAGAACTAGTCTTAGGGCATTTCCTCCCGAGGCTGCTATAACTGCGCCATGTTTTTTGTCCTCCGTTCGGCTCATTTCATTGACGGGGAACTTCAGGCCACAACTTAAACCCACTTGAATCGCGGCCCCGGATTCCGTACAATGTAAGCGCGTCATTGAAAGGAAGGCCCTATGAACGCGCCTATTCGGTTCGTCAAAAAGTACCATCGTATAGCCGTCGTCGCGGCGCTCCTGGCGGCGTTGACCGCCTCCATGACCGCGTCCGCTTTGGGCGGAGGGACGGAAGCGGCCCCGATAATCCCCGTCCGCGTCGCGCGGCTCTCCGTCTCGTCGAGCGGGGAGCAGGGGAACGGCGCTTCGGGCGCGCCGTCCATTTCTGCGGACGCCCGCTATGTGGCTTTTGCCTCCGACGCCACAAACCTGGTCGCCGGCGACGTCAACAATGCTGGCGACATCTTCCTGCGAGACCGCCAGACCGGGACGACCTCGCTCATCTCCCTCTCCTCCACGGGCGAACGGGCCGACAGCGATTCCTATTGGCCGGTCATTTCGGAGAGCGGACGTTTCGTGGTCTTCACTTCCTCCGCGTCCAACCTGGCGCAGGGCGGCAACGATGACACGGAGGATGTTTTCATCCGAGACTGGCAGAAGGGAATTACTGAACTTGTCTCTGTCGCCTCGGATGGAACGAAGGGCAACGATCACTCTGGCCCCAGCGCTGCCGTTTCCGCGGATGGACGCTATGTGGCGTTCGACTCGGACGCGAGCAACCTCGTCGTCGGCGACGCGAACGCGGCGGGGGACGTCTTCCTGCGCGACCGTCAGGCGGGGACCACGATCCGCGTCTCGCTGGCCGCGGGCGGGGGCGAGGCCAACGGCGGCTCGTGGGGGCCGTCCATTTCCAACGACGGGCGTTACGTGGCCTTTAGCTCGGGGGCGAGCAACCTTGTCCCGAACGACTCCAACGGAAAAACGGATGTGTTTGTGTACGACACGGCGCAGAAGACCATCGTCCGCGCCTCTGTGAATTCGGACGGGGAGGAGGCTCAATCTTTCCCGTCTCGAAGCGCGTCCATCTCGGGGGACGGGCGGTACGTTGCGTTCATGTCCCAGGCCGCCAACCTGACTTCCCTGGATACTCATTACTACGACCAGATCTACGTCCATGATCTTCAAACGGGCGAAACTGCCCCCATTTCCATTTCTCTGGATGAAGAAGGCATGATGGTTGCCGATTCGGACGACCCCGTCATCTCCGGCGACGGCAGGTACGTCGTTTTCACGTCCGACAGCAAGTATGACGGGATGCCCGGGCTGGAGATCTATCTGCGCGACCGGCAGGCGGACGCGGCCGTACAGGTCACGAACGGACGCTCCAGCTACGAAGGCTCGTTCTTCCATCCCGATGTCAGCGATGGCGGTAACTTCGTCGTATTCATGTCAGAGTCCAGTAAATTGGTTCCCGGCGACACGAACGGGACCAGCGACGTATTCATCCGCGACATGACGCCGGTCGTTCCGATCACGGCGGTCTACAAGTCTGCGCCGCAGGCCGACGGCTGGATTTTGGAATCGGGCGAGAATTCCAACGCGGGCAGGCGGGTTGACAAACTCTCCACGGTCGTCAACGTCGGCGACGGCGTCCGCGACCTCCAATATCGCGGCCTGCTGTCCTTCAACACCGGTTCGCTGCCCGATAATGCCGTTATCCTATCTGCGGTTTTGCGGCTGACGAGACAGGGCGCGGTCGGGACCGATCCTTTCGCCACGCATGGCGACCTCCTGGCGGAGATCCGCGCCGGGACCTTCGGCGCCAGCCTCAGCCTGCAAGCAAACGATTTCTCTGCCTCGGCCAGCGCCGGCTCGGCCCTTGAGAGTCTGCTGCAAGTGGCCGCTTCGCGCTACGCGGTTTCTCTGCGCGGCGCCAACCTGCCCTTCGTCAACAAATACGGCGTGACGCAATTCCGCCTGCGCTTCGAACTGGACGACAACGACGACATGGGCGCCGATTACCTGAAACTCTATTCCGGCAACGCCGCGGAAGCCTATCGCCCCGTGTTAACCGTCACGTACTATTTGCCGTAGCCTTCCTGAACGAGAAACGGCCTCGGAAACTGTCTCCGAGGCCGTTTAGATTCCCTGCCTGCGCGCTAAATTCCGCCGCGCTCTTTCATCGTCTTGCGGATCTCTTCCTCGAGGCGATCCGCCTGCTTTTCCAATTCGGCCAGCTCCGCCAGCATCTTCTCGCCCGGAGACTTGTCCGCGAGCGAATTGATGTTGATGCGCACGTTGTAGCCCGCGGCGGTCAGCGCGGCGCGCGACATGGCGAAGCCCGACATCGCGTCGCTGACGGTGTTGATGTTTCCGTCCCGCGCGCATTTCAACGCCAGTCCCATCACCTTGACGGCCATCTCCGACACATGAAGCGGAATGTGCGCGGCGTTGAGCGTGGCCTGGACGATCGCGGCCTCGCGCGCCAGCTTCTGTTCTTCAGTGTCTTTGGGGAGTTTGAACGTCGCCATCAACACTTCGAACGAGGCCGCGTCGTCGCCCACGGCCTGACCAAGTTCCTTTCGCAAACTTTCCGCCATTACGCGGATGGCCTGCATTTCGGCTTCCACCGCGGCGTATTTCTTCCTGCCGATGGTCAGCCCCGCGACCATAGCCGTCAGCGCCGCGCCCATCGCGCCCGCGAACGCGCCGGCCGATCCGCCGCCCGGAGTGGGAGTGGGCGCGGCCAATTCCTCCGTGAACGAGGACGGGCGTCCGTTGGGCGCGGACGGATCGCTTTGCGCGGAAAAGAGCCGCGATTCGAGGACCTGCGATTTGTCGAAGCCGTCCAGCTGCGTGTACCAGACCGCCGCGTCCACCAGCGCCTCCTGCGGGATCAACCCGACCAGTTCGCTGTGATGGATGCCGACGCCGTAGCGCCGCGCCTCGCGGCGGATGAACTCCACGACGCGGGCGATGGGCGTCTCGCGGAAGTTGGTGAGATTCATCGAGACCTGCGCGCGGCCGTCCACGAGGAAGCCGCTGCCCTTCACGTAGCGCAGTCCGCCCGAGGAGTGACGGATGGCCTTCGCGATCTTTTTGGCGATTTCCTGGTCGTCCGTTGTGAGATAGACGTTGAACGCGATGAGCGGATTGCGCGCCCCGATGACGGTCGCGCCCGCCTTGCCGACCTTGTTCGGGCCGAAGTCGGGATCGCGCTCGGGCTTGACGCCCATCTCCTCTTTGAGCGCCTCGTACTGGCCGCGGCGGATGTTTTCGAGATTCGTCCGCTCGGGACGCGTCGCCGCGGCCTCGTACAAATAGACGGGAATCTGCAATTCGCTTCCCACGCGCTCGCCGAGGCGTTTCGCGATGGCGACGCAGTCCTCCGTCGTCGCGCCGCTGAGCGGGACGAAGGGGACCACGTCCGCCGCGCCGAGGCGCGGATGCTCGCCGGTGTGCTGGTCGAGGTCGATGAGTTCCGCCGCTTTTTGGATGGCGCGGAAGGCGGCCTCCTCCACGCCCGCGGCCGTGCCGGCGAAGGTCAGCACCGTGCGGTTGTGGTCGAGGTCCGAGGAGCGGTCGAGGAGTTTCACGTCCGCAACCGATTGGATGGCGGCGGCGATCTGGTCAACGACCTCGGGCCGCCGCGCTTCGGAAAAATTGGGGATGCATTCGATGAGTTGAGTCATGGTTTTGGGTTCGCTGTTTTGGATTTACGGTTGGCTCAAGCGATTATACAGGATGAAAGGATTTCTTAAAAAGCGAGCCGCGCTCAATGCACGGCTCGCAATTACGCAACCGTCAAACTGTCGAACTACTTGTCCATCAACGCCGCCACGCCGGGCAGTTCCTTCCCCTCCAGGAATTCCAGCGACGCGCCGCCGCCGGTGGAGACGTGCGTCATCTGTTTGGCGACGCCCGCCTTCTTGACCGCGCTGGCGGAATCGCCGCCGCCGATGACGGTCGTCGCGCCCGACTCGGCCAGCAGCTTCGCGAGGGCGAACGTCCCCTCCGCGAACTTGGGAAATTCGAACACGCCGACGGGACCGTTCCACACGACGAGTTTCGCGCCGGACAGCGCGGCTTTGTACGCTTCGAGCGTCTTCGGACCGACGTCCATCATGCGCCAACCCGCGGGGATCTTGTCCACGTCCACGGTCTGCGCGTTCGCCTCGGCGTCGAACTTGTCCGCGATGACCGCGTCCACGGGCAGGATGATCTTGTCGGCAGACTTGGCGAGGATGGATTTGGCTGTCTCGATGGATGCGGCCTCAACGAGGCTGTCCTGCATGTCCAGTCCCCGCGCGGCGAGGAAGGTGTTCGCCATCCCGCCGCCGATGATGAGTTTGTCGCATTTGGCGAGCAGGTTTTCCACCACCGCGATCTTGTCGCTGATCTTCGCGCCGCCGAGAATGGCGACGTAGGGATGCTCGGGATTCGCCGTCGCGCGTCCGAGATATTCCAGTTCCTGCTCCATCAAAAAGCCGGAGACGGCGGGCAGGAAACGCGCCACGCCTTCGGTGGATGCGTGGGCGCGGTGCGCCGAGCCGAACGCGTCGTTGACGTACGCGTCGCCGAGCGCGGCCATCTGCTTTGCCAGTTCGAGGTCGTTCTTTTCTTCGCCCGCGTGGAAGCGCGTGTTCTCGAGCATCAACACGTCGCCGGGCTGGAGCGCCTTCGCCATCTTCTCCGCCTCGGGGCCGACGCAATCGGGCGCCATCTGCACGGGACGTCCGAGCAGCCCCGCCAGCGTCTCCGCCGCGGCTTTCAGGCTGAACTCGGGATCGGGTCCGCCTTTGGGACGCCCGAGGTGACTCATCAGGATCACCGACGCGCCCTGGTCGAGTACGTATTGAATCGTCGGTAGCGCGGCTTTGATGCGCTTGTCGTCCGTCACCTTGCCGTCGGCCATCGGCACGTTGAAGTCCACGCGCATCAGCACGCGCTTGCCGCGCAGGTCAACATCTCTTACGGTTTTTTTGTTCATTCTTTTACTGCCTAGCGCCGGTAATTGTTAACCGGTAATTACCAATTACCAATCACAGACTCTTCGCCATCATCGCGGCCAGGTCCGCCGTGCGGCATGAGTAGCCCCATTCGTTGTCGTACCAGGTGACGACCTTGGCGAAGTTGCTCTTCTCCTTGCCCAGCACGGACGTGAACGGCAGGTCAACCGACGAGGAGTGCGGATCGCCCTTGTAGTCAATCGAGACCAGCGGCTCGTCCACGGCCTGCAGAATGCCTTTGAAGCGCGGCAGTTTGGCCGCGTCGCGGAAGAGCTGGCGCAGTTCCTCGGTGGTGGTCTCCTTTTCGAGTTCGACGGTGAAGTCCACGACCGAGACGGTGCTGGTCGGGACGCGCAGGGCGTAGCCGTCGAATTTCCCTTTCAGGTCGGGGATCACGAGCGAGATGGCTTTCGCCGCGCCCGTCGTCGTTGGGATGATGCTCATCGCCGCGGCGCGCGCCCGCCGCAGGTCCGAGTGAGGCAGGTCGAGGATCTTCTGGTCGTTCGTGTACGCGTGGACGGTGGTCATAAAGCCGCGCTTGATCGTGTACGCGTCATGCACCACTTTCGCGGCGGGCGCGAGGCAGTTCGTCGTGCAGGAGGCATTCGAGATCACGTGGTGGTTCTTCGGGTCGTACTGGTCTTCGTTCACGCCCATCACGATGGTCAGGTCTTCGCCCTCGGCGGGCGCGGAGATGATGACCTTCTTCGCGCCGCCCGCGGTGATGTGATTCTCCGCGCCTTTCACGGTCTTGCCTTTTTTGTTCACGCCGTCCTTCTTGATGGTGAACAGGCCGGTGGATTCGATCACGATCTCCACGCCGAGGTCCTTCCACGGGATCGCGGCGGGGTCGGTCTCTTTGAACGCGCGGATCTTTTTGCCGTCAATCACGAGCGCGTCGTCCGCGGCTTCCACGCTCCCGTCGAAGCGGCCGTAATTCGAATCGTACTTCAACAGGTGCGCCATGGTCTTCAGGTCGCCGATGTCGTTGAACGCGACGACCTCCAGTTCGTTCGGATACATATCGCGGATCGCTTTGAGTACCTGGCGACCGATCCGTCCGAAGCCGTTAATGCCAACTTTGATTGTCATGGGAAAACCTCCAGATGATTATTTTTGATTGTAACAGCGTTCACGAAATTGTACCGCGAAATGTATTTTCCTTTCAAATGAAGGCGGCTTAACTCAGCGGCCCCGTCCGCTCGTAGAACAGGTTCATCAGCGTTTGCCCGAGTTTGGCGGAATCGTGGCGCCAGGGCTGTTCTTCGTCGAACAGATCGGCGCAGTAGACGCGCGAGTCCGCCGCGCTGTGGGCATCGGCGCGCACCCACTCGGTCCCGGCGGGCAGCGTGGGCGTGTAGTTATCGTTGCACAGCGCCACGTCGAACAGGTCCGCGCCCACGTGTTCCTCCAGCGCGCGGATGTGGTCGTGACAGGAATACTCGTCGGTCTCGCCGGTCTGCGTGGCGATGTTGCAGATGAAGATCTTGATGGCGCGGCTGGAGCGGATGGCCGCCAGCAGGTCGCGCACGAGCAGGTTGGGGAGGATGCTGGTATATAGACTGCCCGGCCCCACGAGGATCAAGTCCGCGTTGAGGATGGCTTTCAGCGCGGGAGGGAAGGCCGACGCGTCGTTTGGTTCGAGCCAGACGCGGCGGACGCGTCCCGCGGCTTCGGGGATGTGACTCTCGCCCTCCACGCGCACTTCGTTCGTCACGTGCGGCAGTTGGATGTCGGCTACCAGTTTGACGTCGTGCAGCGTGGACGGCAGCACGCGCCCGCTGACGGAGAGCACGCGTCCCGATTCGGCCACCGCCTCCTCGAAACTGCCCGTGATGTCGGAGAGCGCGCTGATGAAGAGATTGCCGAAGGAATGGCCGTCCAACCCAGGCTCGCCGCTGAAGCGGTATTGGAAGAGTTGGGTGAGCATGGCTTCGTCGTTCGAGAGCGCGGCGAGACAGTTGCGGATGTCGCCCGGAGGGAGGATGCCGAAACTCTCGCGCAGCCGTCCCGAAGAGCCGCCGTCGTCCGCCACGGTGACGATGGCGGTCAGGTTGCGGGTGTGCTCCTTGAGGCCGCGCAGCAGGGTGGCGAGTCCGTGCCCGCCGCCGATGGCGACGATGCGCGGTCCGCGCGAGCGGCGGTTGTATTCCGCCACCTGGTCCAGCACGTTCCGCCCGGGTTTCATGAAGGGACGCAGGAGGGCGCGGTTGAGTCCCCAGATGCCGTAGGCGGTGACGCCCAGTCCGATGCCGCCGAAGATGAGCACGCGCAGCAGGCGCGGCAGAAAGCGGAGCGAGACGTAGGAAAGCACGGTCAGGAAGGTCTCGTTGGCGTATTCGACGCGGTAGAAATCGAGCAGGAGGAGGGCGAGACCGACGCCCAGAAAGGTGATGCCCGCCAGCGTGACGAGCATCCAGCGTTTGACGCCGAGTCCCGGCAGGAACCAGCCTCGCAGGGCTTGCCAGAATTTGCCCATAGGTTTTTCCGAGTTCATGGCAGGGAATATAGCAGGGTTCAAGAGGGGCGTCAACGCCTCGGTTATAATAGAAGCATGGGATATGTAATTGCCATTGACATCGGCGGGACACAGTTGCGGGCCGCCGTTTACGCTTCGGAAAGCCGCCAGCCCGTTCAAATTCAACGCATCCAGACCCACGCGCCGGGCGAGAAAGTTTTCGAGCGCCTGGCGCGCCTGACGGACTCCGTCTGGCCGAAAGACGGGACGGTGGAGGCCATCGGCGTCTCGGCCCCCGGTCCGCTCGACCCGCACACCGGCGTGATCATGACCACGCCCAACATCAAAGAATGGCAAAACTTTCCCCTCGTCGCGGAACTGACCGCGCGGTTCAAAGTCCAGACGTTCCTGGCGAACGACGCCAACCTGGCCGGTCTGGCCGAGTGGCGGTACGGCGCGGGACGCGGCCATCACAACGTGTTATACCTGACGGTCAGCACCGGCGTGGGCGGGGGCGTCATCATTGACGACCGTCTCCTCCAGGGAGGCCGGGGCCTCGCCGCCGAACTCGGACACGTCACCCTCGACGCCAGCCCCGACGCGCCGCTCTGCGGCTGCGGATTTCGCGGACATCTCGAGTCGTTCTCCTCGGGGACGGGGATCGAACGCTTCGTCGCGGACGAACTGGCGGCCGGCCGCGCCTCCAGCCTGGCCGGTCGGCCCTCCGCGCGGAAGATCGCCGAGGCCGCGCTCGCCGGGGACGACCTCGCCCGCGCCGCCTACGCGCGAGCCGGGAAATACCTCGGCATCGCCGTCGCCAACTTCCTGCACATCTTCGACCCGTCCGTCGTCGTCTTCGGCGGCGGAGTCACGATGAGCGGCCCGCTCCTGTTCGATTCGTTCGACGCCAACCTGCGGGCGCGCGTCTTCCACCCGCGTTATCTCGAAGGTCTGGAGATCAAAGCGGCCGAGCTGGGCGACGACGCCGGCCTGCTCGGCGCGCTGGCGCTGGCAAGGTTGAGGATCCAAGACTGAGTCCCGCCGCCGCGCATCGCCAAGGAGGAAACTGAGAGCAAGCAAACTCAACCCACGGCGGACGGACCTCGCCCGCCGAACCACAAAGGAGTCAGTATGCACCCAATGAAACTGCCCGGACCAAAAGCGCGCGCGCTGGTCAAGCGCGATTCCGCCGTCATCTCGCCGTCTTATCCGCGCGACTATCCTTTCGTCATGGACCATGGCAAAGGCTCCGAAGTCTGGGACGTGGACGGTAACCGCTTCCTCGATTTCATGGCCGGGATCGCGGTCGCGTCCACAGGACACGCCCACCCGAAAGTCGTGAAAGCCATCCAGCAGCAGGTCGAGAAGTTCATCCACATTTCCTCCGATTTCTATCACGAAGGCTGGATCAAACTGGCCGAGAAGTTCGCCGAGATCGCCCCGTTCGACGATTACGGCGTCTCGTTTATGACCAACTCCGGCACCGAGGCGGTCGAGACCGCCATCAAACTCGCCCGCTACCACACGGGACGCAGCAACTTCATCGGCTTCACCGGCGGCTTCCACGGACGCACCATGGGCGCGGTCACCTTCACCGCCAGCAAACCGAAATACCACAAGGGCTTCTACCCGCTGATGAACGGCGTCCTCCACGCGCCGTTCCCCGATCTCTACCGTCCCGTGCTGGAACGCCGCAAAGGCGAGGACTACGGCGAGACGGTCGTCCGCTACATCCAGGAACAGATCCTCGACCACATCCTGCCGCCCGAAGAAGTGGCGGGAATCCTCGTCGAGCCGATCCAGGGCGAAGGCGGATACGTCGTGCCGCCGCCCGGATTCTTCCCCGCCCTGCGCGAACTTTGCGATAAATATGACATCCTGCTCATCGCCGACGAAGTCCAGTCGGGCATGGGGCGCACCGGCAAGTGGTGGGCCATCGAGCATTTCGACACCGAACCCGACATCGTCACCTCCGCGAAGGGAATCGCCTCCGGCATGCCGCTCGGCGCGTGCATCGCCCGCCGCGACATCATGGACTGGGAGAGGGGCGCGCACGGCAACACCTACGGCGGCAACCCCATCTCCTGCGCCGCGTCGCTCGCCACGATCGAACTGATCGAAAAGGAATATATGAAAAACGCGGCCGAAGTCGGGCAGTACACGCTCGACGCCCTCGCCGAGATCCAGGCGCGCCATCCCTCCATCGGCGACGTGCGCGGCCTCGGCCTGATGATCGGCGTCGAGTTCGTCCTCAACCGCGAAACGCGCGAACCGGCCGAAAAGATACAAAGCCGCGTCGTGAACCTGGCCTTCGAGCGCGGCCTGCTCCTGCTGGGCTGCTCCAAGAGCGTCATCCGCATCGCGCCGCCGCTGTCCATCTCGCAGTCCGAGGTGAACGAAGGCTTGAAAATTTTCGAGGAGGCCGTCACCCTGGCTGAAAAGGAATTTGGCCTGCGGAAGACCAAAGCCAAATAGGGCCTGTCCCGCGTCCTGCGTTCTCCCGCCGACCTCGCGCACGAAGACTGGCGCGCGCTGTACGCCGCTTTCGACTCTCCCATCTCCAAACTCGACTGCGGCAAAAAGTGCGCGCCATTCAATTCCAACCGCAAACCGTTTTGCTGCGACATCTGCCAGGCCGTCCCCGCCGCGTCAGCCCACAAAGTGAACGACTGACTCGCGTCGAAGCCCAATCCCTGCCGCGCTTCGGTTTCTACCGATAGCGACTCTCCTGTATTAAAAATGAAAAATCGGAATCCAGAAGTTCTACTTCTGGATGATTCGCAAGTAGAACTTGCGGATTCCTGCTCTTTGGCTCATCTGTAAACAATGTGGTGACGTTAGAGAATGTCCGCCTACTCCTCATCCTTTGTTGACTTGTGACCCTTCGTGATAAAGGTTTTCCTCGTTTACAATCAGTGGATCACGAAAACAAGCTCCATAAACCTGAAACCTGAAACCCGGTACTTGAAACGTGAAACTCCCGCAACCCTTCACCTTCTCCCAATCCTCCCTGCAGGACTACTTCGACTGTCCGCGCCGCTTCGAACTGCGCCACCTCGAAAAACTGGACTGGCCGGCTGTGGAGGCCGAACCCGTCCTCGAGAACGAACGCGGCCTGGCCGAGGGCAGCTTCTTCCACCGCCTCGCTCAGCAACATCTGCTGGGCCTGCCCGCCGACAAGTTGACTCGTCTCGCGGCCTCTCCCGACCTCTCCCGCTGGTGGGACAACTTCCAGCGCGACTTTGGCGACCCGCGCGAACTCGGCAGCCTCCGCCCTGAGACGATTCTCTCCGCCCCCGTCGGGAATCATCGCCTGCTCGCGAAATATGACCTGATCGCCGTCCGCGATGACGGAGTCACCATCTACGACTGGAAGACCTATCACAAACGCCCTAAAAACGAGTGGATGGCGGCGCGGATGCAGACGCGCGTTTATCGTTACCTGCTGGCGCGCGCGGGCGCGTACCTGAACGGCGGCCGTCCCTTCGCGCCCGAGTCCATCCAGATGGTCTACTGGTACGCGGACTATCCCTCCGAACCGGCCATCTTCCGCTACGACGCGGCGCAGTTCAAGCGCGACGGCGCGGCCATCGAAAAATTGATCGGCGAGATCGAGTCGCTGGAAAAATTCGAGTTGACCGGCGACGAGGGCAAATGCCGCTTCTGCGCGTACCGTTCGTATTGCAATCGCGGCGTCACCGCGGGGGATTGGAAGGACGCCGAAGCCGAGGCGGAAGTCCACGAGGCGTTTGACGTCAATTTTGAGCAGATCGCGGAAATTGTGTTTTGACGAGCGGCGGCGATCTTATTTCTTGAAAAAGATCCCAAAGTGATTTGCCACGGCGCGTTCGCGGCCGGGGATGTACAGGTCAATGGGGGAGTTGAGGATGCGCGGCTTCCCGTCCCCGCCGCGGACGACCATCGTGGATGAGCCGCCTCCGTCGAGACTCATGGCGTCGTGCGCGCCGAGTTGGATCATCAGGCGGGCAAGTTCGTCCAGCGTCGCACCCTGACTGTAAAAAGGCTGGCGCCCGTCCACAACGACGAGGTAGAGGAATTTCCCGTTTTGGGAATAGCCGATCGCTGTGCGCGGATGGGCTTCGGCGTTGGTAAAGCCTTCCACGGGCGAGCCGCCCATCACGATGCGGGCTTCGCCTGAGATGGCGTCGTAGGGTTTGTTGGGCGGGTCGAAGGAGAGGCTGTTTTTCTGGGAGATATAGAGGGTGGGAAAAGGCTCCTCGGGTTCGCGCCCGTAGACGGTCCCGCGCGAGGCGGCTTCGCCGCGCGTCGCCACGGGATCGCCCGCGTGCGGATAATAGTCCGCGGGGCCGCGCGACCACCAAGGCGAGAATCCGTCGCCGTTGACGGCAATGTCCAAATGGAATTCCTGGAGGAACTGGGAGGTCGTCCGCGCGCTCAGCGGTCTGTCGCTTTTCGGATCGTCGGGCGGGGTGACGAGGACGCGAAGGCCGTTGGTCTTCATGTTGATCTTGAGAACGTGGATGATCGCCGGGCGCGGCGAAACGCGGATGATGCGCTGGTATTCCACGCCGTCGCGCAGGGTCTGTTTGGCAGGCACGGGCGCGGGGCGGCCATGCAGGTAAAGTATGGGCGCGGAGACGCACAGTCCAATGAGGAGGAGCAGGCCAATGACGAGCGTCGACTTGCGGATTTTCGGCTTCATGTTTTTATTCTAGCAAGCGCACATGAGCCGGAGATAAAATCACATAGAGAGAAGAGAGCAGAGAGGAGAGAGCAGGGAGTGGAGAGCAGAGAGCAGCGCGTGAAAAGCAAACCCCGTTTCTCAGAGAAAACGGGGTTCGACTGCTCACTGATCACTGATTACTGCTCACTGCTCACTGCCCCTCCGCCTGTCTCATCGCGTTGAAGGAGGCGATTGCCACTTCGAGCATTTTCATGTCGGGTTGGCGCGTGGTGAGAGACTGGAGCGCCAGGTTGGGACGAATGATCCATTGGACGAATTTGCTGTCGAGGTGGTTCGCCGTCCAGCGGATGTATTCGACCGCGACGCCCGAGAGAACGGGGATGAGCAGGATGCGGCTGACGAGTCTCCAGAGCATGGGCAGCGGACCGAGCAGGGTGAAGACCAAAATCGAGAGCAGGACCAGCGTGAGCAGGAAGGCCGTTCCGCAGCGGGCGTGTTCGATGGGATATTTCGCCACCGATTCAGGAGTCAACTCGGCGCCGGCTTCGAAGGCGTTGATGGTCTTGTGTTCCGCGCCGTGGTAGCCGAAGAGACGTTTGATGTCGGGCATGAAGCCGATGGCCCAGATGTAGCCGACGAGCAGGGCCAGGCGGACGAGTCCCTCGATGAGGTTGCCGGCCCAATGTCCCGCGGCGGGGACGAAGAGTCGCTCCGTCCAGCCGCCGATGGCCGCGGGGAGCAGGAAGAAGAGTCCGATGCCGAAGGCGAGCGACCCGGCCAGGGTCAGGTAGAGAGGCGCCCCTTCCAGTTTTTCGTCCTCGCCGGTTTGGACGTTGGCGGAGATCGTCAGCGCGCGCATTCCCAGCCCGAGGGCGTCCCACAACAAGATCACGCCGCGCAGGAAGGGAATTTTGGCGACGCTCGATTGGTAAACCGAGGCCAGTTTTTCGGTGTGGACGGCGATGCTGCCATCGGGGGCGCGCATGGCGATGGCGAAGGCTTTTCGTCCGCGCATAAGCACGCCTTCGAGAACGGCTTGTCCGCCGTAAGTGATGATGCGGTCTTCAGTCATATCGTTTTGCAAAACAGGTTTGCGTTACCTCATGTTGAATAGGAAGTGGATCAGCGCGTCGATGCCCTTGTACCAGGTGGGCAGGTGCAGACGCTCGTTCGGCGAGTGGACATTGTCTTCGGGCAGGCCGAAGCCGGTAAGCACCGACTCGACCCCGGCGTATTCCTGCAATTGGACTACCGCGCCGATGGAGCCGCCCTCGCGCATGAACAGCGGACGTTTGCCCCAAACCGCTTGCAGTCCGCCCGCCAGGGCTTTGACGCCGGGGCTTTCCAGGTCGGTGATGGCGGCGCCGGCGTGGTGGAGTTCGATCAATTCCCAGCGGATGGTTTTGGGCGCTTTGGCTTTGAGATAGGCGCGCATCTGTTTGATCGTCTCTTCGGGAGTCTGGCCGGGGACGAGACGGCAGGATATCTTCGCCATGGCGTAAGCGGGGATGACGGTCTTGCTGCCGGGCGCGGTCCAGCCGGAGAGCAGGCCGTTGACCTCCAGCGTGGGACGCGCTCCGACGCGTTCGTTGGGCGCGTATTCGGCTTCGCCCCACAGCGCGGGGACGCCCGTCTGCTCGAGGAAGAATTTTTTGCTGGTCGGTAATTTCTTGAAGGCGTGGCGTTCCTGCTCGCTCACCTTGCGGACTTTTTTGTAGAAGCCCGGCAGCGTGACGCGCCCGTTCTTGTCGTGCATGCCCGCCACCAGTTCGGTCAACGCCTGGGCGGGGTTGTGGACCGCGCCGCCGAACAAGCCGGAGTGCAAGTCCTTGGCGGGGCCGTAGACGCGCAATTCCATGTAGGCCAGTCCGCGCAAGCCGTAGACGATGGTCGGATCATCGGCGCCGATCATGCCCGCGTCGGTGTTGATGCAGACGTCGGCGTTCAACTTCTTCGCGTGTTTTTTGATGAACGCGCCGAGATTCTCCGAGCCGATCTCTTCCTCGCCCTCGATCAGGAACTTGACGTTGACGGGCATCTGTCCCGTTTTGAGCGCGGCCTCCACCGCGTGGAGGACGGCCATCACCTGCCCCTTCATGTCAGAGGCGCCGCGCGCGAAGAGCAGGTCGCCGCGCACGGTCGGCTCGAAGGGAGGCGTCTCCCACAGGTCCAGCGGGTCGGGTGGCTGAACGTCGTAATGACCGTATATCAGCACGGTCGGCGCGCCGGGGCGTTTGAGCCACTCGCCGTACACCACAGGATGCCCGCCCGTCGGCATGACCTCCACGTTTTGGATGCCCATCCCGCGCAGGCGGTCGGACACCCACAACGCGGCGCGCAGCGTCTCGGCCTTGTATTCGTCCGAGGTCGAGATCGAGGGGATGAAGAGCAGTTCCCGCAGGTCCGCCAGGAAGCGGTCGCGGTTCTGATGGGCATAAGAGAGGGCGATGTCGCGTACGTCGGTCATGTCAGTCTCCTTTGAGAGAGCCGTATAAAAACCAAAATTTTTCCCGCGGAAAATTCCACGCCAGCGACGGGTCCCAGACGAACGCGTCGCCGCTCAATTTGAGATTCAGCCAGGCGTCGAGCGGAGTCAGCCAGGCTTCGGGGGCCGCGCGGACATCGTCGAGCAAAAGCGTCAGGATGGCGCGCAGCCGGACTTCGTACGGATAGCGGCGGGATATTTCCGCCGACGGACGTTCGCGCGCTTCGGCGAGGAAATTTTTCCACATCTCGCCTCTCGCGCGGACCTCGCGGCGGGCTTTCTCCTCCCAGGCCGATCGCCACTTCAAGCGGACCGCGTCCATCTGCATGGACAGTTCCGTCAACCCCGCGACGCGCCAGCCCTTCAACCGCTCGCGGACGAAGAGCATGGCTCCCAGCGTCAACTGTGTAAAATCTGTGGTGCGCGCTCCAGACCAGTACAGTTCCTTCGACAGGAGATAAGTTTCCAACTCTGGAACTCCCGATTTAAAGAAGGCCTGGTCCTGTTCTGGGGAATTCATTTTACTGTTCGGGCGTGGCGGTCGGTTCCAGCGAGCGGCGCGTCGCCAGGTACCATTGCGAGACGAGCAGGAAGCGGTCGCTGGGATCGTACAGCGGCGGGATCTGCACGCCCTGCACCGTGTCGTTGACTCCGTAGGAATAGACCGGCGCGTACAGCGGCAGGGACGGGAGTTCGCGGGCGAAGATCACCTGGAAGTTGCGATAGAGGCGCGCTCGCAGTCCGAAATCGGTGGTGACGCGCGCCTGTTCGAGATATTCGCTGGCAGGACGGTTGTCCCACTGCGAGTAGTTCTGTCCGCCGGTGGCCTCGGCCTGGTGCCAGAACGGATAGGGGTCGGGGTCGGGCGTGCGCGGCAGCGAAAGTTCCACCAGCGCGGCCTGATAGTTGCGCGGGACGAGGTAGTCGTTCTGCAATGCGGCGTAGGGGACCGCGGCCAGTTCCACGCCGACGCCGATGCGGGCCCAGTCGGCCTGGATGGACTGCGCCATCTGGGTGTGGACGGCGTCGTCGGGGTGGGCGAGGCGGAAGGCCAGCGGCTTCCCGTCTTTGACGCGCGCCGCGCCCCCGTCCGCGGGAAGCGTGTAGCCCAGTTGCTTGAGGAGCGAGATGGCCGCGTCGGGGTCGTAGGGAATCTTTTCCACGCCGTCGTAATGCGCCCACGAACCGGGCAGGATGGGTCCGTCCAGCGGGATGGCCTGTCCGCCCATGAAGGCGTCGATCAGGCGCTGACGGTTGAGTCCCAGCATCAGGGCGCGGCGGAGTTTGGCGTCTTGCAGGAAGGCGACTTCGGGATTTTTCAGGTTGAACAGCACGAAGCCCATCTGGGGGACGCGGCTGGTATAGATGGAAAAGTTCGGCTCGGCCAGCGCCTGCGGCAGGACATCGTCGGCGATGCGGCTGACGCCGGCAACGTCGCCGGCGCGGTAGGCGCTGAACGCCTCGGCGGACGAGGCGAAGTATTTGAAGACGACCTGTTCGATGAACGGTTTTTGCAAATAGTATTGTTCGTTGCGGACCAGCGCCACGCCGGCGATCTTGCCGTTGTTGATCAGCAGGTGATCGAACCTGAACGGCCCGCTGCCCACCGGTTTGAGGTTGAAGTCCGCGTTGAGGATCTGGTCGAGCGGGATGGATTCGAGCAGGCGCTTCGGCAGCACGCCGAAGGTCATATAGTCCAGGAAGGGCGCGTAGGGTTCGGGGATCTTGAATTGCAGGGCCCGATCGCTCAGGCGGATGATCTCCACTTTCGACCACAGTTGTTTGACGTCGGCGGGGTAGAACGAGGCCGGGCTTTTGATCAACTCGATGGTGAAGATGACGTCGTCGCTGGTGACCGGGGAGCCGTCGTGCCAGACCGCGTTGGGGCGCAGGCTGAAATTGTAGACGGCGCCGTCGGCGGTCGTCCCCCACGATTCGGCCAGGTCGGGTTCGGGCATGCCGCGCGAATCGAAGCGCATCAGCCCGCTATAAATGAGACGGTTCACGTCGCGGTCGGCGGAGTTGTTCCAGTCGAGCAGGGGGTTGAGACGCCCCATCGCGCCGACCAGCCCCTCGGTATAAACCCCGCCCGGCGCGGCCTGCGGCTGGATGGGGGTGACCACCGGTCCCTGGCTGAGGAGCAAAATCCCGACCAGGACCAGGGTGACCGCCACCACCACGATCTGCCAGCGAAGACGTTTCATCGGTATAGGAAAGACGGGACGGGCGGCGGCAGTTTGCGCGCCGCTCCGCGTCCCTTTGACGTGAAGGAATGGTTAGTTGACAATGAGCAGGGCGATTGCCAGCACGAAGAACAACACGCTCAAGACGATCGTCACCCAGAAGAGCGTGCGCTCGATGCCGCGCCGCGCCGTGAAGACGCTGCCCGTATCGGCCCCGGTCAAACCGCCCAATCCCGCGCCCTTGCTTTGAAGGATAACGCTGAGGATGAGCGCCACCGAGGTTATAATTAACGAAATTTCCAAAATGTTAGTCATTTGTGGCCTCCTGCCAAAATAGCGCGGGAATTATACCGCACTCGGTCACAAATTGCGCTTTTTTAGAAGGCGGAGAGCGCAATTTGCGACCGTGGGTATTTTATACTTGCGGAAACGAGAAAACCTCAAACCGATAATTCGCCTCGCGCGGATTTCGCTGATTTGGCGGATTTTCACGGCTTCTTTTAATAATTTTCTGGAGAAGACATGCACGAGATCGTCGTCAACCTGCACATGCACACCCGCTACTCGGACGGGACGGGTCTTCACAAAGACATCGCCGCGGCCGCCCTGCGCGTCGGGCTGGACGCGGTCATCGTCACCGACCACAACGTGCTGGCGAAAGACTTCGAAGGTTATCACCGCGGCGGCGGCAGGAAAGTGTTGATGCTCGTCGGGCAGGAAGTCCACGACCAGGCGCGCGACCCGCAAAAGAACCACCTGCTCGTCTTCGGCGCGCAGCGCGACCTCGCCATGCTGGCCGCCGACCCGCAGGCGCTGATTGACGCCGTCCGCGAGGCGGGCGGCCTCTCCTTCCTCGCGCATCCGCACGAGGCCGCCGCGCCGCTCTTCCACGAAACCGCCATCACCTGGGAAAACTGGGAAGCGCAGGGCTACACCGGCATCGAACTCTGGAATCACCTCAGCCAGTTAAAGCACAAACTCAACTCCTGGCCGCAAGCCATCTTCCACGTTTTCTTTCCCTGCTTTTTCGCCGCCCGCCCCGACCCTCCCACCCTCGCCAAATGGGACGAACTCCTCGCCAGCGGACGGCGCGTCGTCGCCATCGGCGGCTCGGACGCGCACGAACTTCGCTACAGCCTCGGCCCCATCCGCAAGACGATCTTCCCATACGACTTCCACTTCCGCGCGCTGAACACCCACCTCCTGCTCGACTCTCCCCTCGGGGACGATTCCCGCGTGGACTGCGAGCGGGTCCTCGATTCCCTCGGCCGCGGACGCGGCTGGGTGGGCTTCGACCTGCTCGCGCCGACGCGCGGCTTCCGCTTCGCCGCGCAGGGACGCGACGCCGAGGCCGTGATGGGCGACGAGATTCCCCTCGCGGACGGCGTCACATTGCAGGTGAAACTTCCCGCCGCCGCGGAAGTGTCGTTGTGGCGGAACGGGCAGAAGGTCCAGGCATGGAAGCGGGCGGAGAACTGCGCCTACACCGTCACCGAGGCGGGAGTCTACCGCGTGGAAGTCCACCGCCGTTATCTCGGCGCGCGGCGCGGATGGATCTATAGCAATCCGATTTATGTGAAATAGGCTGCGAGAAAAAACTCCGCCTCCCGTTTTGGTTTTGTTTCCTCCCCGCCGTACGGACGGTCTTCCCCCGTCCCGAAGCGACTTCCATCCGCGCGCTTGACGAGTTGGTTTTTGTCGGGGTTTTACACGGCGTGCCCGGTGTTTAACATTGGAGCGCTTTCTCCATCGCACGCCTTCATATAATCGCCCAACACCCTGTTCAACCTCGCTTCAATGACCTGCTCCGCGCTCAATCCCGTCTCCCCAACGAATTGACTCAACAATGCGTATGGTAACGTCTCATTACCAAGATTTTTCATCAACCGTTCGAATGCGTTTTGCACATCGGGCTGAACCCAGTAATAGCGCGCGCGGTCGCTCAAACTATATTTGCGTTTGAAAGCCTGTTCCGTTTTATCGCCGCGATAATATTTTTTCCAATATTGCGGCTGGGTCACCATCGCGTCGTCTAACACTTGAATGATGTTCGAGCGTTCGTCTTTTGCCGTCAATTCGTTTTCGATCAGCGCCAGCGCAAAGACCGCCTCGCGGAAGGCAAATGTCAAACCAGGACCCACTTTGAGAATCGCAAAATGGTCGCGCACAAGATTCGCCAGCGCCTCGCGCGTTTGATAATCGGTCGAGTGCGCTTCGTAGACCAGCGCCTGTGATTCGATGAACTTCGACAACTCCTTCGCCGCCTCAGGCTGATACGGCAGGACAAAGTCATCGCCGAATTCCACGCCTGGCTGGACGACGACTCCCACGACTCTCTCCCACGCCGATTCCAACCCCGCCTTCACAAACGCTTCACGCGTGACCTCGATCGTCTGCCGCGCATCTTCCACCTTCGTCACGCTGACGCCCTCCTCATGTTCCGTCGCGCCGCCAGGGACAGGCACTTCACTGCCGATGATGTAACGCAACTGCCCTCCTCTCCCTCTGGGAGATGGGTCGGGGGTGAGGGCGCTTTCCGCAACCTTCGCCAATTGCGCGGCGCGCGAAGCGATCACTTCGACGGGCAAACTTGTATCGTTCGCGCAAGCCATCGAACAATCGAGATGAATTTTGGTGAAGCCCGCCTGCACATAATCACGGATCATCGCTTTCGATTTTTCCATCGCAACTTCGGCAGGCTCGTTCTGCCAGACATTTGGACCCAGATGGTCGCCCCCCAAAATAATTTGCTCGAATGGAAAATTAACTTGTTTCGCAATGCCGCGCACATACGAAACAAAATCTTTTGGCGTCATGCCTGTGTATCCGCCGAATTGATTCACCTGATTGCATGTCGCTTCGATGAGAACAGGCCTAGTAACGACTTCAGTCGTTCCATTGCGACGACTTAAGTCGTCACTACGCAAAACTGTTTTCAACACCCATGCATGCGCCGAACAAACCGACGTAATCCCTTTTGCCTCGCCTCGTTGTTGCGCCGCTACAATTTCATCCAGAAACATATTTCATCGCCTCTTCCAAAGTCGGCTGACCGTCCGTGCCGCCCGCCCGCTGCGTGGACAACGCGCCGCACACGCACGCCAGCCGCAAAGATTTTTCCAAACTCCACTCGCGCAAATATCCAAACACAAAGCCCGCGTCGAACGAATCGCCCGCGCCGACGGTATCAACAACCTTGACTGGAATACTTTCCATTCGGACTCTCTCGCCTTTTGACATTCCCAACGCCCCATCTTTTCCCAACTTGATTGCCAACGCTTCCACCCTCGACTGCAACCTGCTCGCCGCCTCTTCGACATTTTCCGCGCCCGTGAGCGACTTCGCTTCAGCTTCGTTCGGCAAAAAGATATTCGTCACCGCAAGCAGTTCATCGAACCCTGTCCACTTTTCGGATGGGTCGTAATTTGTATCCAACGAAGTAGACAACCCAAGCGCATGGGCGCGTTTGAACAAGGCAGGCAGGTCAGGCTGGAGTTTCGTTTGCAGGAAGTAACTCGCCACATGCAAGTGACGCGCCTGCGCCAACAAACTGTCAGTGATGGCGGAGGCTTGAAGTTCGGCGATCAAGCCAGAATGAGTCAGAATCGCTCGGTCAACGCCGTTGTTGAGGATGACGCTGAGTCCCGTCTGCCCGTTTTGATGAACGATCACCGCGCTGACATCCACGCCGCGCTTGGACATTTCATCCAGCATGAATCTTCCAAACACGTCGTCGCCGCACACGCCGATGAACGCGACCTTCAACCCCAGCCGCGCCGCCCCGCACGCAAAAATAGCGGACGACGAACCGATGGCAAGTTTTGCATCGCCCACGATCTTCTCGACCTGCCCGAACTCAGGCATGACGTTTCCTGAAAGGATCAAATCGGGGTTGATTTCGCCAGCGACGAGGATGTCAAATGGTTTCATGTTCCAGGTTGCAGGTTAGTAGGTTATATGCCAGCCGAACGGGGCAGAGGCGGAATAAAAATCGGTGTAGGGTTTTGCGAGGGCGTGGCATAATGACGCGAGGCGCGCCAGGCGCGGTTGGGCAACCGTATGTAAAAACTTTGAGCGCTCTTCGCCGCCCAGCATCACTGATTCCTTCCATACCGCCCGCCCGACGGCAATTCCGCTCGCTCCCGCGTTGCACGCGACAATCGTCTGTTGCAGGAATGTTTCATAATCCACTGCGGCAGAGAGGAGAATCCACGGAATGTCTATGACGGAAGAAATTTCTTCGCAGGCTTCCTTCCACAATGCTTGATTTGTTTCCGTGGCGTCGAGGGGAAATTCGGCTTTGAGAATGTCCACATTCAGCGGAGCGAGGCGTCTGGCGCTTTCGATGATGACATATCTTTTTTCTTCGGAGGAAAGTTTTTCATCGTTGAGCGAGTAGGATAACGGCTCAAGCATGAGTACAAGATCATGCTTTATGCATTCCGCCGCGATGTGTTTTGTGAAATCTTCTGTTTCTTGGGCAGTGGGCGAGTCAGGGTGGTAATAGACGAGTAATTTAATGGCAGAAGCGCCCATACGCCTGGCTTTTTCCACGCTCCAGCCAGGGATGACTTGCGCTTTTCTGGCGGTTGCATCGCCTGTGTAGCCTGTCGATTCGACTGCCACGACCAGCCCAACTCCGCTGGGGATGACATTCTCTGCTATGGCTTGAGCGGCGGAAACTTCGGGGTCGAGCAAAACAGCCGTCCCGTAGGGAGCGAGCGCCGAGGTCACGCCCAGTTTAAAGCGCGAGAGTTGAGCGTCATCCACAAAAGCAGGGTTTGCCTTGCGAAGGTTTTGGCGATGATCAAGCGCGAGGGCGGTAAAAGTTCCGCATTGCGACGCGATCTGTTGAAGCCCGCGCAGTTTTCCAATTGAGATAGATTTCATATTTCTTCCTAAACCGCATGATGTTTGAATTGCGGCAGATAGTCTTTATGCTGGGCGAAGAGTTCGTTGGTCATCTGGCGGATCTCGGCAAGGGATAAGACCGCCGAGGTGAGCGGGTCGTGCGCGATGGCGCGATAGACGGCGACGGGATCGCCCGCGATGGAGGCTTCGATGGCGAGTTCTTCGATGCCGCTGGAGAGTTGCGTGAGCAGGGCGGTTTCGGGAGGCAAAGCGCCGACGTGGATGGGATGAATGCCAGCCTTGTCCACGACGACGGGGACTTCGACGCACGCGCCCTGTGGAAGGTTGGTGATGAGGTTTGTGTTGCGGACGTTGCCGTTGAACTTGAACATCTCGCCGCCTTTGAGCGCGTTGATGATGTACGCGGCATATTCGTGTCCGCGTTCGAGGTCTTCGGCGGTCAGCGGTTGCGCGAGACGCTCTTTCACTTGATCCTGCCACGTCGCTTCATTATGTTGATATTCTTTCAAGATGTAGGCGTACTCGCCTGGATTCCAGTTCGTTCCGTGCGTGCAATATTTTTCGATCAGGTCGGGGCGTTTGCGGAACCACGGGTTGTATTCGGAGTTGTGTCCGCTCGACTCGGTGACGTATTTGCCGATGGCGAGAAACATTTCATTGCGGACCTGCTCGGCGTTGTAAATTTCAGGTCGCTCGGTGATGGCTTTATGGATGAGCGGATAAGCGTCCTTGCCGTTCCATTTGTATTCGAGATACCATGCCTGATGGTTGATACCCGCGCACAGATAATCAATTTCGTCGAACGGCGCGCCGATCCATTCGGCGAGCATCATGGCAGTGCCTTGCACCGAATGGCAAAGTCCTGTGACGGGGATGAACGTCTGTCTTTGCAGGGCGGCGCACAGCATCGCCATAGGGTTGGTGTAATTCAACAGCAACGCGTTCGGGCAATATTTTTCCATGTCGCGAACGATGTCGAGCATCGGGTTGATCGTGCGCAGAAAACGGAAGATTCCGCTGGGCCCACGCGTGTCGCCGACGTTGACGTCAATGCCGTATTTTTTGGGGATCTCGATGTCGTGACGCCAGACTTCGGTGGAGCCCGCGAGAATCGTCGTAAGGACGACGTCCGCGTCTTTGAGCGCTTCGGCGCGGTCGAGCGTCGCTTCGACCTTCGCAGGCGCCTGATTCGCTTCGATCAGCTTTTCGACTCCCCTTTTCGCCCACTCCAACCGCTCGGCGTGGATGTCCATGAGCGAGATGGTCGCGTCCTGCAAAAGCGGGAAAGTGAGAATGTCGCGCACGAGTTCGCCCGTAAAGCCGAGGCTCCCCGCGCCGATGAAGGTGATTTTGGTCATAAGTTTCTCCTATGTTTCATTTCACTGTGTACGATTGTTTGCTCGTGGCGAAAACGACATCCCAGTTCGTGTCCACGATTTGGAAGACGAGGTCGAATTGAGATGTGTTGAGCAATGCGCGCGAGATATTCCAAGTGACGCGGCTACCCGTATCGGCAAAGACGATTTGGACTTCCGTGGGCGACCATTTCCAGTCTGAGCCTGAGCCGTCGTAGATATTCCACGTGTTGTTCTCAAAAAGAACGTCCGCGCCGATGCCGTTGACGGTGAAGCCCGTTTTTGGATTTTGATCTGTATCAATGAAAACTTGAAAGGCGTTGTATTGTCCGCTGGCGTAATCGAACGAAAGGGAAATCGTTTCCGCGTCGTTGATGATTTGCGAATTGAAGATCGCTTCGCCCGATGCGGCTGGGACGGCGGCGGTCGGCTCAGGCGTGGAGGTTGAGGCGGGAATCGTTGCCTGAGTTTGCAATTCTTCCACTTGCATCGAATCGCCTTTTGCGTAACTGCCCGTCACGGACGAATCAACAGCGATCTGTCCGAGGGTGTTGTAGCCAGTCGCTTCATCCCAAACATTTTCGTTTGCAAATTGAACCGCGTACAACGAATTGTCTTGCAAGGTCTCCGCTTCGTCGGGGAGCCAAAGGGAGAGGTTGTATTCGCCTTCGTCCATTTTCGATGGCAGGCGGATGCTCGCTGTGAAAGTGGATTCGCCTGACTGCCATGTGCGCGGGTCGAGTTCGAGTTTGGTTTTGTACTCGCCCTCACCCCTGTCCCCGCTTCCATTGGAAGAGGGGGATAGAACAACATAAAGCGGGCGCGGATTCATCAGTGAGGCAAAGCCGCTGTTTGTGATATTCACCGTCAGGTTGAGCAAGCCGCCTGGGCGCGCTTGTTCGTTGAAGTCGGCGGAGGCCAACGCGAGGCGATAGCCCATGCGGTCGTTGATCTCTTGCAGGCATCCGCCCGCCTCCCAACTGCGGATGATGCCTTTGTGATACGCCTCGTTAATGGCGGAGAAGTGCAAGAGTTCCATTTCGTGCAGGGCGTTCGTACACTCTGAACGCGGCGGGAAGGGCGCGCACGTTTCGCCAGACATCGGCGTGAAGCGAGTCAACTCGGCGAGATAGCCCTGGTCGCGTTCGATGGTGTTGACGCCATCACGCTCATATGTGCCGACATCCGTTTCGCTCGAAAGGAAGCAGTCGTTATGATGTGCGACGTGCGCGTTGACCGCGTCTTCGGGCTTCGGGTACATCGCGATGATGTTGGCAGGATAACGTACTTGAACAAAGCGGTTCGGGATTGCGGCGGTGAGCGCGTTGAGAATGTCGCGCTTGTCGGTGATGTTGTCGAGTCCGTTTGTGGATGTGTGCCACTCGCCCCACGCGCCGATGAAGCCCGCCTCCAGCCAGGCGATGACGTCGGAATCTTTTTGCAGGAGCGGAGTCAACTGCTCGATGTGTTTCAGGATTTGGGATTTGGACGCGTCGGGCTCGGTATCGGGATACGGTCCCTGGTTGTAGGCAAAGCGGACGATGGCTTTCACTCCCGCTTCTCGGACGTCGTTGAAGTTGGTCTGCAATCCGTTCAGCATTTCCTCAGGGAGGTCTGATGCGCGGTAGTCGTCCAAACGGATGTTAAGGTGGACGAGCGTGTTGCCCGTGATACGCACAGAACTGAACCCCGCTGGGCTGGGCAATTCGTATGGGGTGAAGAATCCACGCTCGGGGTTGAGGAGAGAGGCGTCGGAGGAGGGGTAGGCGTGGGAAACTGAATCAGGTTCGGGTGAGGATGAAGCGGGTCCACATCCGAAGAGGAGGAAGATGGTGAGTAGAAAGTGGAAAGTGGGATGTCGCATGGTGTGTGGTGTGTGAGATACGAGATACGGGATACAAGATAGGAGATAGGGGTTACGTGTGTACGTGTTTACCTGTGTACTTGTTTATTTGAATGCGGACTGAGTCGCTTGGTCTACGATCCAGCGTTGGAGGAAGATGTAGACGAAGAAGATCGGCAGGAGGGTGAGGATGGAGGCGGCGAGGACGAGTCCTTGATTGGAGACGTGTTGGGTTTGGAACCAGACAACCAATAACGGGATGGTGCGTTTTTCAGGCGAGGTGAGGACGATGAGGGGCCAGAGGTAATCGTTCCAGGTGGAGATAGTGCAAGGATTTTTCTGTAAAAGTGATCTGGCTTTCCTCGGAAGGAGAGTCCCAAAAACGGAGAAGGGGCTCTGGGAAGACAAAGTTCGGGTAAAATGAGCGCACCCCAACGGAAACGGGAACGGCGCTTCTCAAAAAGGCTGTTCTCGTTTTCATTTAGGAGGAGGGTTTTCGTCCATCGAAAGATAGACTCGACCCATCTGCCATTCCTCATCCTGTTCCATCAGGATGGCGCTCACCAAACGCAAACAGGCGGCTTCATTGGGAAAGATGCTCACCACGTTGGTGCGCCGTCCAATTTCGCGGTTCAAGCGTTCCTGGGTGTTGTTGGTGCGCAGTTTCCTGCGGTGCGCTTCGGGAAAGGCGAACACGGTCAGTCCTTCGGGCAGGTTGGTTTCCATCCAGTCCGCCAGGCGGGAAGCGCTTTGAGCATACTTTTGAACCGTTTGCTTCAAGTAGGCTTCGGCCGTCGGACGGTCGGGGGCATTGAACACTCTGCGAATGTCCGCGGCCACTTCTGTCAACATCTCGCGGCGAGGAACGTAGCTGGTTGCATTCTGTTGCAGATGGTATTGGCAGCGCTGCCAGAGAACGCCTCCAAACACCGCCCGCAACGCTTGCCGCAAACCAGCGTGAGCGTCGCTGGTAATCAGACGCACACCGCTCAGGCCGCGCTGGATCAGGCTTTGCAGGAAGGCGCGCCAGAAGATTTCGGCCTCACCCAGACCTATCCTCACGCCCAAAATCCTCCGTTTGCCGAGTGGATCCACTGCCTGGGCGATCAAAACGGCCGCATCTACCACCTGTCCATCCATCCGCACTTTCTCGTAGCGGGCATCCAAAAACAGGTAGCGGATTTCTCCCAACGGTCGATTCTGCCAGGCTTCCAGCAAGACATCCAACTCCGAGGTGGCCTTGCTCACCAGACTGCTCGATACCTGGCTGCCGCACAACTTCTCGACAATGGCATTCACTTTGCGGGTCGAGGTCCCTTGCACATACATCTCGGCTAACGCCATCGTCAGGGCGCGTTCACTACGCAACCCTTTTTCCAGCGCTTGTGGATAATAATCCCCAGTCCGCACTTGCGGAACGGCAAATTCAATCGCGCCCATGCGCGTCCGCACTGTTTTCGGCTTGAACCCGTTGGCTTGGTCGCGTCGCTGTTCCGAGCGTTCGTAAGGCGCCACTCCCAGGTATTGCTGTCGCTCCGCTTTCATCGCCGCATTGACGATGACGCGCATCAACTCGGGCAAGTAATCCAAGCCTTGCTCGCTGATCTGCTCCAAAACTTCGTTTGGTAAGGTACAATCATTTTGGTAGGTCATGGTCTCTATCCTTTCTGAAGTTGAGCTTTCCGAAAGAATATACCAGACCTACCTTTTTGGCAAATTTTACAGAAACAAGTTTACACTAACTACTAGACACTGATGTTTATAACCAATTCTTGAAACTCTTACGAAAAATTTCTGAAGGGAATCCAGTTGTGCTCGTTATTGATGATTTACAGTGGGCGGACGATGAAACTGGTCATCTATTTAGCTACATTGCTCGGAAATTACCTGAAACAAACAATAAAATTGCACTTATTGGGGCTTACAGGTCTTACGATATGAAAAGCGATAATAAAAACCTGCTTGACACTTTTACTGATCTAGAAAAACGTAAAGAGGCTATAACTTTAAAGATTCCTCCTTTTACAGTTGAAGATATATCTTCTTTACTGGAAACCCTTTATAAAACTAATTCAACCGAAATTTCTTCCGAGTTCAGAACGAAATTAATCTCGCACACTAACGGGAATCCTTTATTTATTACAGAAATACTAAAGCATTTAGAGGAAGAACATAAAATCATATTGGTCGGGGACAACAACTGGCAATTCAAGTCCACTAACGATATCTTAAGTGATCTACCAGATTCTCTTCATGCAGTTCTTGAGCAAAGAATCGAAAAATTGGAAAAAAGGCTAAAGGAATTACTTACGCTAGCAAGCGTTGAGGGTGGAAGTTTTACTGCTGAAATACTGGCTAAAATAAAAAATATCGAACTGGCGGAAGTATTAAATACTCTTGTTGAAGATTTGTCTAAAAATTATCGATTGGTTAATGAAGGCAGCGAAATTGAAATCTCACTCAATACTTTTGCAAGTTTGTATGAGTTTCGTCATGGGTTAATTCGCGACTACATATACAATAACTTGAGCCAGACGCAAAAGCGTATTTTGCACCAACAAGTTGGAAATTGCTTAGAAAGTTTATATGGTAGGAAATATTTCCTTATTGCCAACCAATTGGCCAATCATTTTTTAATCGCCAAAGATTATCAAAAGCTTGCTCGATACGGCCTGATAGTCGCTCGACAAGAAATGGAAAAATTTTCACCCCGACAAGCAATATGGTGGGCTAATACAGTTCTTGATGCATTACGCCGCCTTGATGAGTCCAACAATACAGTGCGAGGCGAAACGCTACTTATTTTGATTCAAGCTAACATCCATCTTGGAAATCATAATGACGCATTATCTAAAATCAATGAAATGGAATTGATTGAGGACCTAGACGAAGTGCAAAAAGGATTTTGTAAGTATTTAAAGAGCAATGTGACTGTTGGAGAAACGCAAGATGATCCTTTGGAGTTATTATTGCCTGCATTAGAGGTTTTTAGAATTCACAATGAAATCCAATTAGTTAGTTGGACATTGCGGCGATTAGCCCATATTTTTGCGACAAGAGGGAAGTTCGAAGATTCTGAGAAATATTCATCCGAATGTATAAATCTATTGGAAAGCCTTCAAGATTCCGCCAGCCTTGAAACATTAGGTATGATTTGGAGCGATGTTGCTGAGTATGCAATTGCTGCTGGAGATATGAGAAAAGCCGAAGAGGCAAACCAAAAGGCATTAAATATCTTTCAACAAATAAAAAACAAAAAGGGAGTAGCTGTGATGCTTGGCAACTTGGGAGGGCTTGAGTATATGTATGGCAATCTCGCAAAATCAGAAACGCTTACAAGGAGATCAGTTGAGCTTTTTCGCGAGATGGAGGACGTGGGTAAAATCATAGAGGGTTCAGATAATTTAGCCAGAGTATTAATTATAAGGGGTAAGGTTGCGGAGGCGAAACGATTATTGTTAGATATCGAGCCGATAGCCTTACAAATGAATGATGTTGGTTTTTTGCCAGAAATCTATATACATTTATCTCAAGTTGCTACTCTTGAAAAAGACGCAGAACAAGCTGCTATTTATGGCATCAAATCCACTCGTATTGTTACAAGCGACGATCAATATTCAGCTCCTCGAGCTTTTTGTACGGCAGCTCTGTGTTTATTGGATGTTGGAAAAGTAGATCAAGCTAATCATTATATGGATCATGCTATAAAAATGGTAAACGATACTTCTTTCACTTTTCTTTATGTTAAAGCATTAGTTTATTTTGATTATGCTCAATTTCTATCACGAACCACCAATCAGATCAAACAAATATTACAAATAAGCAATGAAGCAGGCCAAATATTTTTACAGCTTAATGCTCGCAGGGATTTTGAAAAAGTAAATGATTTCGAAAAGTCACTTAAGGGCAAAATTTGAAGCCACCTTCCGTTTTTTTTAATTCCCTTCAATATTAGATTCTGCCAGGGATGAGAATCACATCCGCCGTGTTGCCAGCAGGAAGCGAAGTCTGAATCGTCTGAATGAAAACGTCCCACGGGAAAGTCTCGTACTTGATGGTCACATTCGGGTTCGCCGCCATGAAGTCATCGAACATCTTCTGGTTGGCTTCGTTAAAGGCGGGCGCTTGGTGTCCCCACACACGGATCTCGACCTTCTCGTCGGTCGCGGCGGGCGCGTCGGTTGCAGGCGCGCCTCCGCCGCACGCGGCAAGCAGCAGGCTTGCCATCACAAAAACGAACAGTAGTTTTTTCATGCTTCTTCTCCTTTGTTTTTCCCTCTCCCATTGGGAGAGGGCGGGGTGAGGGTTAGAAATCTAATTTCACGACCGCCGTTAAATTGTTTGGGCGGTCGGGATTCAAACCTTTCGCCAACGAACGATAGAACGACATCAATTGCAGGACGGGAAGATATAGGACGCCGCGCACCTCCTCTGGGATATTGGACTCAAAACAGACATCCGCTTCTTTCTCACCGACGGCTGATACAGTTCCCCCAAGCGCTTTCATCTCTTCGAGCGCCTTCGCCTCGTGCTGATGATTCGCCGTGGACACCAGACCGCAAACGACGGTTGACTTGCCGACCATGCTCATCGGTCCGTGACGGAACTCTAAAAAGTGAAACGGTTCGCTGTGCGTGAGAGTCATCTCTTTCATTTTGAGATTCACTTCGCAGGCAAGTCCGTAGCGGATACCTGAACCGAGAAAATAAAATCTATCGAACTCCAAATTCTCGCCAATTGATCTGGCATACGATTCATAATTACCAATCACCGAATTACCAATCTCTGGCAATTTCCCCATCGCCTCCAGCAGATCATCCCTGCCTGCCATCTTCGCCGCCAACGCCGCCGCCACCACGTACATCGAAGCGAACGAACGCGTCTGCGCGACGGACTGTTCCTGTCCCTTATCCATCACAAAATTAAAGTCCGCCATCTGTGAAAGAGCTTCGTTGTAATTACTAATTACAACTACATCGCCGCGCTTTTCATTCTTGAATTTCTCGACCGCTTTCAACGTTTCGGTTGTCGTGCCCGAACGGCTGACGGCAATGAGTAAGTAAGGCGAGATACTATCTCGCCCTACAACCGTCTGCGGATTCAACAACAACTCCCCGCCAGAGACGGCTTGCGCCGCGCGCCCCGTCAACTCGGTGTACAACGCCGCCGCCGCGAGCGAAAGGTAGTACGTGGAGCTACAGCCAGTAAAGATGACGCGGTCATATCCGCCAGCCCTGGGCGTGTTCGAAGCGCGAACAACCTCCAGCGCCTGCGCCCACGCTTCAGTCTGCGATTTGATTTCGTTGTAAGTGTGGTAGTTTGATGGTTGCATAGTTTGGTAGTTGTGTAGTTTGATAGTTCAATAGTTGTGTAGTTCGTTAGTTGCGCCGTTCACTGCTCACTGATTACTGATCACTAATCACTGCTCACTCAATCTTCAACACCCTCACCGCATTGTCACGATAGATCTTCTTCAACACATCATCGGGCAGATACAAACCGTAGGCATAGAATCGTCCCTGCCTCGGCGTTTCGCTGACGTTGTAATTGAAATATTCATCATCCGTTTCGAGCAGGCGATAACTCAAACGATACGCGTCAAGGTTGGGACTCATATCCGAGCCGTACAAGATGCGGTCTTGATATTGGATGAAAAATTTCCGCGCGGTGTAGGGCTGTCTTCCCAACTCGCCCAGCCGCGCCGAAATATCAATGTAATAGTTCGGGCAATCGTCGAGCATCTGCCCCACCCAGCCGAGATTTTCGCCGTAACACCCAACATGCGCGCCGATGAAAGTCGTATTGCGATGACGCGCTACTAAATTTTTGAAACTGTTCATGATATGCATGAACGACGGGAACGGCGGGCTGGTAAACGCCCAATCGGGGTGATTCCCCAACTCCTCCCAACGTTCGTTCGTTTCGTCAATCGGGTCGAAAAACGCGACAGGGTCGGCGACGTGGATCAACACGGGCAAACCCAACTCGCCAGCCGTTTCCCAAATCGGGATAAGGCGCGCATCGTCCACGTCAACCACTCGCCCCTTTTCATCTTTGACGTGCAACCCGAACGGCTTCCAGATTTTGAGTCCCTGCGCGCCCGCTTCCTTCTGGACCCTCAACCTGTTCGCCGCCCATTCAGCGAATCCATCGCCCATGCTTTCCCACTTCGACCAATCCACGCCGCCGAAGATCTGAAACCGCTCGGGTGCTTTCGCTTTGAAATGATCGAGATGCCGATGCAAAATATCCTCGCCCCAACCGCCGTCGAGGTCAACGTAATGAGTTACGCCCGCTTCGTCGAGCAGGTCGAGCAGTTCGGTCAACGGTTTGTCATCCCAGCCGCCGCCAAACGGTTCGCCGAGATGGTTGTGCGCGTCAATGACGGGGAATTTCGGTTTGTCAACCAGCGTGGTCTTTGTAACCAGTTTCGATTGCGGACGAAAATTTTCGAGGAGCATGGTTTTCCAGTTATGCAATGATGACTTCGATTCCGAGTTTCTTCAGCGCTTGCAGGAATTTCTTGTCGGCACGCGAATCTGTCACGAAGGTGTGAACAGCCTTCAATGGGGCAAGAAGCGCAGTCGAAACGCGGTTCACTTTCGAGTGGTCGGCGATGATGATGAGTTGGCGTCCGATCTTCAGGATGGCGCGGTCGGTTTGAGTCTCTGGCAGGTAATCGTTGGTCAGCCCGTGTTTCAGGCTGATGCCGCGCGTGCCCATGAGGACCTTATCCACGCGCAGTTCTGCCAGCGCTTGTTCTGTGATGTGACCGATGAAGGAAAGTTCGCTCTCGCGTAGTTGTCCGCCCAATGAAACGACCGTAATGTCTTTGACGCCCGCCAGCGCGTTTAACACGGGCAGGGAATTGGTGACGACGGTGAGATTTTTGCGCTCGCGTAAATGTTTCGCCGCTTCAAGTACGGTCGTGCCTGAGCCGAGGAAAACGGTCTCGCCGTCCGCGATCAAATCCGCCGCCGCGCGCCCAATGCTTGATTTTTCATCAGTCTGTTCGACCTCGCGCTGAAGGATGGGCAGTTCGGGCGGCGCCTGTTCCACCGCGATGACGCCGCCATGCACGCGCTGGGCTTTGCCCTGCGAAGCGAGCGATTCCAAATCGCGCCGCGCCGTCGCCTCGCTGATCTCAAACTGCTCGACGATCTCAGCCACGCTGAGGCGTCCCTGCCGCTCCAGCAGGGAATGGATCTGTTTTTGGCGTTCAGGGGTGGGCGTGAAATCGCTCATGCTCGCTCAAAAATCAATCATAATCAATCATAGCATGAAATTTCAATTTTTCAAGAGGCTGTTTCTTAAAAAATCGTAACAGGTCACGCTGACGCTTCGATGAACGGCAAGACGGGCTGACCCATCAAGGCGACCAGTTTTTGAAATGTGCTTTGTCCATGTCGCTTGGCAGTATTCAGGATGGTTGCTAAAGCCGCATAGCCTTGTGCTACCCAATCGGAGCGGAAACTCCCCATGACTTTACGATGAATGACAGACGGACGCAAGGCGCGTTCGCAGGCATTATTGTGGGCAGGCACATCTACATGATGCAGGAAGACCAATAAGGCATCCCGATGCTTGCGATAGCGTTTGAGCAGATTGGCCCCCAACCCGCGGAAGGTTCGTTGCAAGAGTTGTTTCAAGCGTTTTTCCAGAATTACCGCTTGCTTTGCAAATCCTTCTTTTGTCAATTGCGTTCGCCGCTTGCCCAAATGAATTGCCTTTCGGGAGAGCGCCTGCATGTCTTGCGCCCATTGTAAACGTGGCCGCTTTTCGATCAGCCCTTGCAGGTTGCGGATTTGATGCGCCAGGCAAATCTGGGGCGTCTTGGCTGGCGCGTTCAATTGCGCTTTCCAGCAGTCACTGACCCAGACTTCAGCTTCGTACTCTCGCATGAACGTCTCAATCGCGCCCTGTCCGCGAGTCCGCCTGCCCCGCTGTTTTTGGGCGGGGTGACAGAGTTCGTTGACCCATCACCACCTTACCGCACGAACAGCCTCCCCCTTCCCGAAACGACCTCCATCCGTTCCCGTTCGCGAGTCCGCCTGCCCCACTGTTCTTTGGCGGGGTGACAGAGTCCGTTGACCAACCCACACCCCGCCGCATGGACAACCCTCCCCCATCCCGAAACAATTTCCATTTACGCGCCACCCGACAAAATGATATACTCCAGCCATGAAATTCTCTTGGGATCCGCAAAAAGCCTCCAGCAATCTTCGTAAACACGGCGTTAGTTTTGATGAGGCGGTAACAGTTTTCAAAGACCCACTTGCTTACATCTTTGACGACATGGAGCATTCCCAGGATGAACATCGCGAAATCATCATCGGCATGTCGACTTTGCGGAGAATGCTCTTGGTGTGTTTTGTGGAGAGACAGGAAGATGTTGTCCGCTTGATTAGTGCGAGACCCGCAACTCGAATAGAGATAAACGACTATGAAGAAAATGCCCGAAACCAAAACCAATAAAGTTCAGGAAATGGCTGGGGAATATCGCTTTGACTATAAAAAGGCGAAGCCAAACCGCTTTGCATCACGGATGAAGAATGAACCATTGATCGTCATGGTTGATCCCGACGTTGCAAAGGTTTTCACGACATCCGAAGAGGTGAACAAAGCCTTGCGCGCATTAATTTCCGCCATGCCAGAGAAAAAGATGAAGGCTGTCGTAAAGTAATTGCCAGTGGGGGAACTGAATCCGCCAAAACCCACACTCCGCCGCACGGACACCCTCCCCCACCCCGAAGTGACCTTCCACCCGCGCCCCGTCCATCCCTGATCCGCTTTGGAAACTGAACATGCCATCAGGCAGAAAAGAAACCAACCTCGTACCCTCTCCCCTTGGGAGAGGGCCAAGCGGACATGTCGATTGCTCAAGTCAATCAGGGTGAGGTCCTTCCCCGCCGCACGGACACCCTCCCCCGCCCCGAAGCGACCTTCCCCCCGCGCACCGTCCATCCGTTATCTGCTTTGGAAACCAAACTCGCCATCAGGCAGAAAAGAAATCAACCTCATACCATCTCCCCTCGGGAGCCCCACGGGGTGCTGCGCGAAGGGCTAAGCGGACATGCCGATTGCACAAGCCAATCAGGGTGAGGTCCCAGCGGACATACCGATTGCTCAACCCAATCAGGGTGAGGTCCTTCCCCGCCGCACGGACACCATCCCCCGCCCCGAAGTGACCTTCCACCCGCGCGCCGTCCATTCGTTATCTGCTTTGGAAACCAAACATGCCATCAGCCAGAAAAGAAACCGACCTCATACCCTCTCCCCTCGGGAGAGGGCCAAACGGACACGCCGATTACTCAACCCAATCAGGGTGAGGTCCCAGCGGACATGCCGATTGCTCAACCCAATCATGGTGAGGTCCTTCGCCGCCGCACGGACACCCTCCCCGCCCCGAAGTCTTGGGTTGAGCAGGTGGTTGACTAGCGAAGCTGTGTCGACATCGTACCCGCAGGGTAAACCCTGTCGAAACGAACCTCCATCCGTTGACATCCGCGAGTCCGTGACAGAGTCCGTTGACCACCGCCCCGCCGCACGGACACCCTCCCCCACCCCGAAGCGACCTTCCACGCGCTGAGACAGGTTGTTACCGTATTACTTCTGGTGCGTAGCGGTAAAACAAATCAGTGCAATCATTTCTCCCCTTCTTCGGAAAAATATTGCTTGTTGAAATGGAACGATCCATAATCAAATTAACCCAATCTGTAAGTTTTTCCATTTCATCATCATATTCAGGTTTTCTGCAACCTGATTTCAGTTCTAAATATTTCCGCAAAAAGAAGCAGATAAAATCTGCCAATTGAATAAGCCCAACTTCTTTTGAATCTACAAAATGGGGCACGTCAACTATTTGGCTGAATTTTTCTTGGGTTGGCTTTTTGTCGTAATAACTGTCAGTCCAATCTGGAGCAGACAATAGCAAATCCGTAAATTTCTTTTCCTCGTTCTTTTTGTTATCGAAAATTAGCACGCAGTGTCCAGATGGCTTAATCTTTCTGTCTTTTCCTTTTGAAGAGCCTTGATAGCATTTTTGAATAGCCAGAGATAAATGCAGCGCCATGAATCTCCAATATGTTTTTACGTCCTTGTAATAAGGCTCGTTCGGAAAATTGGCTTGAAATAAGGTTTTATCCACAGCGGTAAAAACGACAAAATGTTTTCTCTGTTGCAACCAGTTAAAGATCGCGGTAGTTATTGCTGATCTCTGATGTCTCTTCAAATCTCTCCAGGGGCTATTTCCTGAATAAAAGTCGCTCGTGTGAATCTCTTTAATTTCCTTTCCAATAATGTCGCTAAGGTTTGAAAGCAATTCGTTCCATTCTGATTTGGTTTTTCTCATGCGATGAGAATCGGCAACTACACCAGCCATAACTGCAAATGGCTCTTGTCCCATTCCACTTTCATCAATGTATATGAATTGCATGGCTCTGTCCCTTCTTATTGCAAAAACTTCCATCCCTTCAAATCGGAAGAGTAATCGTATTTTTCCGAATCGTTGTATCGCCAACTGCCATCTTTCGGCACAACGATTCCGCCAAAGAGTTTTTTACCTTTTTTGTTTTCAGCCTTGATATACGCGGCTAATCCTTCTGCCCTGTATTTCGCAACTTCGGCGGTAATGCCTTCTTTGGTATCGAACAAGCCAATCCTTCCATCCTTGAATTTCACAATCCAATCCACAAAGAAAGGCTTTAGTTCGCCGTCTTTATCTGTGTAGGGAACAGCGAAAGAAGTCGCGTCGGATTCTCCATTCTTGCAGAACCATTCGACATCCGCCAATGTATTATTCAGAAACTCGGCAAAATCCTTTTCAGGCTTTCGGGCGTCTTTGGCTTCAAGGAAGGGGTGCAGAATGGATTTCTTGTATTTCACTTCCGCAAAGCGATTATTGTAATTGCGCGATGAAGGTATTTCCCATTCTTCAAGCGTGACCAGTTCTTTCTTTTGTTTTCCAACATTTGCACTGTAAATCTCTTTTGCTCGATTGATTGCGTCAATAAAATATTGCCTGTTTTCCTTGTGCAATGTGATAATCTGCGCCCGTGTCGTTGCGCTTGTAAATTCATTCGGAAATTTCATCTTGAAGAAATAATGAATTGCATCCTTCACGCGCCCGATGGAACGCATTTCAGGGAAGAATTCTGGCTTCAAACTTTCACGGGCGAAGATATCAAAGAGTTTTTGAATTTCGACCACATTTTGCCTTCGCTGAACATGGTCGCCCATTTCAGCGATATGTTCAGGGTGTTTATCCAAGTCAGCGACAAGACCATCGGACAACAATTCAATTTTCGTGTCTTTTACCTTTATATTTATCTTGCTTTTTAACTTCAATTCGTCTGCGGCGGTTAGAAGGTCACGGATAAACTGCGGAGATAAACGGGTTTCTTCTCGGAATCTTTTTGGATGTACCGAGCGCAATTGAATCGGCTTATATTCTTTCCTTCGGCTGGCGTATTGAATGGTGAGATAACTTCCAGCCATATCTTCGATGATGGATAAATCTTCGAGACTGGTAAAGACAAAGCCTGTATTCAGTTCGTCGTTATCGTAATACTTCAACTCTGGCATTCTCAAAATACGCCCAACGGTTTGAATGGAGAATTGCAGACTTTTCCAATCACGGAATAGGGCAAGAATCGAAGCGCGTGGGCAATCCCAACCGAGCGCAATCGCTTGTTTGAAAATCATCACTTCCACCTCGCTGTCATTGCGCGTGATGTTTTCAAGGTTGGTTTTATCTTCGGAAAGATAAATGGCAAGTTTGCCGTTCTTGACGGTGATCTTGTGATTCTTTTCCAGCATCTTCACGACATCGTCTTTGAAATCGGCTTCGCCTTGTTGTTTATCGGGCAGTTGAATAATCAGCAACGGGTTGATATTTACGTCAAGCGTTTCAAATGCCTTTGCGAGTTCTTCCCGTTTTTCGATTGCCATTCTCAGAACAAATTCGTCTGTGCCTTCTTCCCCTTTGCTTTTGACAAACAGGGTTTCCGTAGTTTCCTTGATAATTTCGTTCTTGAAGCCTGGGTTGATAACCACATGCTTCTTTATCATTTCTTCCTTGATTACTTCTTCACGATAAACCGTAACTGATTCGTCGCCCTGCATATTCGGCGTGGCAGAGACTTCGATAGTCACTTTCGGCTGAAACATGCCGATTAATTCGCGTGATGTTTCTGTCTTGGAAGCGAAATGGCTTTCGTCAATGACAAGGATAATAACTTTTCCCGCATCGCGGGTGTTTTGCAAAACGACCGAGAGATTCACATCCTGCTCGTTCTCTCGAATATAGATATTGTCTTTCTTGTTGATACTTTCCCAATTCAGGAACAGGATTTCTTTATCGCCTATCTGACGGTCAATCAAATCTTCAAACGAAACACAACGCAAGGCTTTGGAATCAGCAAAGTATGTTTCGAGTTTTTCTTTCGATTGTGTATGTAGGTTTCGGGGAGCAGTCCAGAGAAAAGCAAAACTACGCGTGTCTTCACGATGTTCCACCAGTTGTTTGAGATATTCCGCCATCATCACGGTTTTGCCTGAGCCAGTGGGGGCTTTGAACACGATGGTTTTATTCCCATCGAGTTCGATCAGGCGGTTGGTTCTGGCGCACAATTCGCGGACGGCTTTGGTTTGATAGATGGAGTCTCGAATCATTGGTAGATTCTCCGATATACGCGCAAGATGGCTTCTGGAATGGAGCAGACTTTGACCTTATCTTTCATGTCGGCAAATTCATTGGCGAAATTGTCATCTTCAAGCGAAAAGACATAAACACTCACAGGCTTATCAAGTGTTTCGAGTTCTGCCTTCAAATCGGGAATTGAAAGTTGATCGAAAAGAATCGCCGTGTAATGCTTCTTGCTCTTGAAGATTTTCCAAATGTCGGTTTCAGTCACAAAATCAAACGTACCTTCTCTCAAACATAACATTTCAACCGACTGGCGGGTAAGCAATTCCTTGTTTTCATCGCTAGGCTCGGCAGGCACAAAAGATGTGCGGAAATATTTTATATTGCCACCAAGACCTTCCTTGAATTCATCAACATTATTAATTCCCCAAAGGCGCAAAGTGTTATCTTTGAATTCGCCTTTGAGTTCATCAAAATTTTCTTCATTCGTTTTTCGTGCCCCTTCGTAGTCTAAAAGAATACTATCTATTTTCTTAAGACGAGAAAGCGTTAGTTTTTCTTCAAAAAGAAGTTTTTTGTCTTTTCCTGTGAATTTGTAACCTTCCACAACGCGTTGCACTCGCGGGTAACAAACTTCGGTCATTATATTGTTCTCGTTATTTGTAACCAAGATACATTGTCTATTGCCGTTGTCGTCTCGATTTAGTTCCATAACCGCGTGAGCCGTTGTACCCGATCCTGCAAAAAAATCAAGAACAATAGCCGTCTTGTTTTGGCCTACAGTAGCATAAAGACACTCCTTGACGTTATAAAGTGATTTTGGGAAGGGAAACTCACGCCCAAGAATTTCTTTCAGCAATTGTGTGCCATATATATTTGCATCGTATTTTGTGTCAGTCCAAACAGTTTTATATCTATCTTCAGATTTCAACAATTGGACTTGCAAATAATCACCGATTTGTTCGATTCGTACTCTATCGGTTATTTGTGATAATGATTCACGCGAATAACGCCATTTTCTTTCTACACCATTATTATCAATAGGCCAAATTTCTAAAACGCCGTCTTTTGTATGTCTGTATGCTTTCTTGGGGTGAAAATCATAGGAAGGAACATCGCCAACCTTTATGACTTTGCCATCTTTAAAGTAAATCGGATAAAAAAGGCTTTTCCCATATTCCCGCGTTGATTCGCCGCCCCAATTTCGCAGATTTTCAAATTCCTGTTCTTCTTCCAATCGCAATTTACGCCCGATATAAACACCGCCTTTTGGATAAACAAAATAGGCGAATTCGTTGCAGTGAGCAAAATTGTTTCCTTGAATTCCTCTGGGATTATGAACAATCGTAACAATTGTTATTTCATAATCGGGAAATATTTCTGCAAGTAGCAGACCTAAAGTCGCATGTTCGTTTTCGTCAATTGCACAAATCAACACCCCACTTGGTTTCAATAATCGTTTTGCCAATTGGAGGCGATTATCCATGAAGGAAAGCCATTTACTGTGTCTCCAAGCATCCTCGTCGTCAACATAGTCGTTATTGTATTTCCAATCCTTTGCGCCCGTATTGTAAGGCGGGTCAATATAAATTACATCCACTGCCTTTTCGTGAGTGTAGTTCAATACTGAAAGTGCATGATAATTATCGCCTTCAATTAAAATGTGTGTAGGTTGTTCTGGGTTAGTAGAAATGGCATAGTCGGGCACTTCTTCCAAGACAGGCAAACTATTTTGTGCCTGCAATTCAAAAACCTCCCTCGTGCGCTCTTCATCCCACACAAGCCCGTATTTCTTGCGCTTTTCCAGTTTTTGAACATGGGCGATAAGGTCTTCTTTAGACCAGTCTTTGTAATTTTTCTTTGCCATGAATGAATCTCCGCGCCGAAATTATAGCATTCAAATTCGGCTTTTCCGCCAAACCTTCCCTAATAGGAAAATAAAGACTTCTAAATGTCTTTGGCAAAACATTTAGAAGTCTTGGGGAAAACATTTAGAAGTGTTTATGACTTCTCGAACTCAATCGTATCCAGCACCTTCTTGAATTCCTTGCCAGGGATAAATCGCGGCAGGACGGTGTTAATTTGCGTAGCGCGTACGGCTTCGGCGGTATCCACGCCTTCCGAATTGCTTTTCAGCCAGAAATTGCCGAAATCGCCCAATTCCACGATGTTTCCCGCCGCCAATTCCTGCGGGATGGTGGTCAGCAGGGCTTCCAGCACAGCCATTGTGTCCGCGCTGGAAACGGTGGAAATTTCCGAAATTCGCGCCGCCATTTGCCGCAGGGTCTTGCGCCCGCTCGATTCAATGGACGGGTAGAACTTCTTGGGCGCGGCGGGGTTCGACGGATTCCCGCGCTCGACGACATTGTATTTCACGGTCATTTTTGCCTCCTTTGGCTTTAGAAAATGGGTTCACGTTTTCGGGGAAAGTTTTCTTGCAGTGGGTTTCCCCACGATGAACGACAGTATAGCACAAAATTTCTGACAACCGCGAAGCGATTCCTCAGCCCAAAGTCCATCCTCCTCAAAAGCCTCTCTCCACTTACCATTTACCAATCACCAATTACTGCTCACTGTTCACTGATTACTGATAACTGATTACTGATCACTGCTCACTGCCTCCCCCTACTCCCCCGTCGGCACCCAGATATTCTTCACCTGCGTCGCCTCGTGCAGGAACTCATGACCTTCGCCCTGCTCGCGATCCATCCAATCGCGCGGCAAGCCGTAGCCGACCCACGTCCGCTTCATGTTGGCGGCGGACTCGTACTCCACCCAATAACTGCCTTCCGCCGAGCCGAAGTACCAGACCGCGTCCACGTCTTCGTGCTGAACGAGAGTCTTGGTCAGGTGGTCGCGGTCGCCTGTGACGATGTTGACCACGCCGCCAGGCACATCGGACGTATCCAACACCTGATAAAAATCGGTCGCGCTCAGCGGGAAGCGCTGGCTGGGGATCATCACAACCGTGTTGCCGCGCGCAATGGCAGGCGCCATTAACGAGACGAATCCCAACAGCGGGTACTCGTCGGGGCAGGCGATTCCGATCACGCCCACAGGCTCGTTCACCGCTACCGTGATTCCGCGCAGGGTGGTCTCCTGGATGTTGCCGCCGTATTTATCCGCCCACGCCGCGTACGTGAACAGACGCTCCACCGCCGCGTCCACTTCGGCTTGCGCCGATTTCTGCGTGCGCCCCGTCATCTCCACAATGCGCTTGACGAACTCGGCGTTGCGCGCGTCCAAATTCTCGGCGATGAAATACAGGATCTGCGAACGGTTGTATCCGTGCCGCATCGCCCAGCCCTGCTTGGCTTCGATCACCGCATGCGCGGCTTCCACCGCGTTGCGGATGTCCTTGCGGTTGCCGTCGCCGACCTGCCCGACAATCTTTCCCTTCGCGCCTGTTGGTCGAGTAGCCCCGCGTTCTGTGCGGGGCGTACCGAGACCGAGCACCGTCAACGTGTAGGCGCCGTCGGGACGAACCTGCTTGCCGCCGACGTACATCTTCGGGGTGCGGTCGACAGGGGGAAGCGGATGTCCATTTGCCCGACCCGCCTCGGGTCGCGCGGGACGCGAGGGGGTGTGCTCGCCCCATTTCGTTGGTCGAGTAGGCGTGTTCGTCGCCGTATCGAGACCAACCGCGGACAAATCGGGTCGCGGCCTCTCCATCCATTTCGGTCGGACATACTCGAACAGACCTTCGCGTCCGCCCTCGCGCCCGAAGCCTGATTCGCGATAGCCGCCGAATCCGCCCGCCGCGTCGAACACGTTATGACAGTTGACCCACATCGCGCCCGCCTTGATCTTGCTGGCCGCGTCGAGCGCGAGATTGATGTTGTCGCTCCACACGCTGCCGCCGAGGCCGTAGCGCGTGTTGTTCGCCAGCGCGATCGCTTCCTCGGGTGTGCGGAACGTGAGCGAAACCAGCACGGGACCAAAGATCTCCTCCTGCACCGTCGACGCGGCAGGATCGAGGTCCGTGATGAGCGTGGGCTTGTAGAAGAGTCCCTTCGTGGGCAGCGGGATGTCGGGCTGGAACACTTTTCCGCCTTCCTTCTCGCCCATCTTCACCCAATGATCCACCGTGTCCCATTGACTCTTGTCCACGATGGCGCCCATGTCAATGGACTTGTCGAGCGAGTCGCCGACGCGCAGGTGACCCATGCGCGTTTTAAGTTTTTGGATGAAGCGCGGCGCGACATTTTCCTGGACGATGAGGCGGGAGCCCGCGCAACAGACCTGACCCTGATTGAACCAAATCGCATCAACCACGCCCTCAACGGCCGCGTCCAAATCGGCATCTTCGAACACCACAACGGGACCCTTGCCCCCCAACTCCAGCGAAATCTTTTTCCCCGTCCCCGCCGTGAGTTGACGCAGTGCGCGCCCGATCTCGGTGGAGCCTGTGAAGGCGATCTTGTCCACGTCGGGGTGCGTGACGATCATCTCGCCCGCCTTGCCGCTGCCCGTGATGATGTTGACCACGCCTGGCGGAAGTCCCGCCTCGGCCACAACCTCCGCGAACAACAGCGCGCTCAGCCGCGTGTACGAGGCGGGTTTCAGCACAACGGTATTTCCCATCGCGATGGCGGGCGCGATCTTCCACGCCAGCATCATCAACGGGAAGTTCCACGGGATGATCTGCCCGATCACACCGACGGGTTGGTAGTCGCGCAGTTCGGTTTCCATGAGCTGCGCCCAGCCCGCGTAATAGTAAAAGTGACGCGCCAACAGCGGCACATCCACATCGCGCGACTCACGGATCGGCTTGCCGTTGTCCATGCTCTCGAGCACCGCCAGCAGACGATGGTGCTTCTGGATATTGCGCGCGATGGCGTACATATACCGCGCGCGGACAACGCCTGGAGTCTCGCTCCACGTCTCGAAGGCGGCGCGGGCCGCGGCGATGGCGGCATCCACGTCCTTCTTCTCCGCCTGCGCCGTCTCGGCGAGCAGCTCGCCCGTAGACGGGTTGTAAGACGAATAGTACTTCGCCGCCTTGGGCGTCACCCATTCGTTGTTGATGAACTGCCCGAACTTGCGTCCGTGATCGTCCAGCCACGCGTTGACCGCGGCGGGAGATTCGGGGGCGGGTCCGTATTCCATGGTTTTGAAGAGGTCGAGTAAGGTTGACATGCTAAACTCCAATTTTGAACCGCGAAGCCCGCTAAGTGCGCAAAGATTCTTTTTGATCTTCTTCGCGTTCTTAGCGCTCTTAGCGGTTAAAGCTCTTAACCCATCGGCATGTGATGTTTCGCGGCAAAGTGATCTGCGCTATTTTGCATACGGTTGCACACTTCGCAAGCCCTTCAATACTCGGTAATGTTTGACGTTGAAGGTCGCGAGTTCTGCATCCACGCCAATCGCAGTTTCAGCAATCAAGGCATCGAGCAGACCGATTTTGTCGCTGAGATGATGGAAGGCAAAACTCGTCAGCGCTCGATTGCAATCATCTTCGTCAGGCCAGAAGAGCGGATAGGCTGACAGCGATTTCTCCAATTGCTTTTGTTCTCTCGCGTTTTGACATCCCTGAATCAACTCCATTGCCACAAGCCCAGGGATGCCGATCTCCTGCGCGGTTTTCAACCATTCTTTTGCAGGCTCATAGCCGCGCAGAATATCCACCATAACATCGGTGTCAAGCAGGATCAAGATGACTTCCTTCTGGTTTGCGCCTGTGTTCGAAGTTTCCGCGCATAGGTCACACTGTCGTTAATGTCAGTTCGCTCTGACCACATACCGATCAAACCCGATTTGAGCAAGTCCTTGCCTGTCATGGGCTTGTTCACTTGCCTCACCTTGTCAATCAGGCGAGTGGCAAGAAGCAATTGTTGGTTGGGCGTCAAAAGGTCTGCTTGTTTGAGCAATCGTTCAACGGTATCAAGAGCCATAATATTCTCGCTTTCTTTACGGTAACAATTCTATCCCATCGGCATGTGATGTTTCGCGGCGTAGTGGCCCGTGAGGTAGTGATACAACTGCCGTTCCAAATCGGTCAGCAAACTGGACGCGCCAAAGCGGAACAGGTCATTCTTCAGCCACTCGTCGCCGAGTTCCTCTTTCATCAACGACTGCCACGCCATGGCCTGCTTGGCAGAGCTGATCCCGCCCGCGGGCTTGAATCCGATCTTGTAGCCGAAGCGTTCCAGATACTCGCGGATGGCGCGCGTCATGACGAGACTCACTTCCAACGTGGCGTTGACTGATTCTTTGCCCGTCGAAGTCTTGATGAAGTCCGAACCTGCCATCATGGCGACGAGGCTGGCTTGATAAACCTGCTTGAGCGTGCCGAGGTCGCCTGTGGCAAGGATGGTCTTCATGTGCGCGTCACCGCAGGCTTCGCGGAATTGTTTGAGTTCATCGTAAAGGGATTTCCAGTCGCCTGTCAGCACATGGTTGCGGGCGATGACCACGTCAATTTCTTTTGCGCCCGCCTCCACGGCTTGTTCGATTTCCTGGATTCGCTGCGGGAGCGGGGTCTGCCCCGCGGGAAAACCTGTCGCGACGGACGCCACGGGGATGCCCGATCCCTGCAACGCGTGGACGGCGTCCGCGACGCGATTCGGGTAGACGCAGACCGCGGCGACAGTCATCCGCTCTCCGTCCAGGCCGAGGCGTTCGAGCATGTCGGGGCGAATCGGCTGTTTGGCCTTGGCGCACAGGCGCTGGACGCGCCCGGGCGTGTCGTCTCCGCCGAGGGTGGTCAGGTCAATGCAGGTGACGGCGCGCAGCAGCCAGGCGGCCTGCCATTCTTTTTTCACGGTGCGGCGGCCGGCGAGGGTGGCAATGCGCCGCTCTGCCGCGCTCTTGTTGACGCGCGCGCCCATTACCCAGTCCAGGTCGAGGGGCGCGCCGGGGTTGCGATTATGGTTCGAAGTCATGGACGCTCCAGTTTTTTCATCTGGGGAGATTATACAGCCAAACGGAATTTGTTCCCGCCAGTATAATTCGCTCCCATGACTACCCCATCTTCATTCCCGCGGCATGATCCGTACGCCGTCCTGCGCGCTCGCGACTTCCGCCTGTTATTGATTGGCCGCTTCACCGCCTCTTTCGGTCACGAAATGCTCACTTTCGCCATCGCGTGGGAACTCTGGCTTCGCACAAAAAGCGCCTTCGCCCTCGGCCTGGTGGGACTGGTGCAGGTGGCGCCGGTCGTCCTGCTTGCCCTGCCCGGCGGCCACTTCGCAGACCATCACAACCGCCGCCGCATCATTATGGTCACACAGACCGTCTTCGCGTTTTGCTCGCTGGCGCTGGCCTTCCTGTCGTGGACGCAGGGTCCGCTCCCGTTGATCTACCTCGCGCTGCTGGTCATCGGCATAGCGCGCGCCTTCAACGACCCGGCCGCCGCCACGCTCATCCCAGAGACGGTGGCGCCCGAACTGTTTTCCAATGCCGCCATGTGGAGCAGCAGCGCCTGGCAAACCGCCGCGGTGACCGGCCCAATGGCGGCGGGAGTGTGGGCCGCGGCCGCGGGCAGCGTGACCGGCATCTTCGTCTTCGACGCGCTGGCCGCCTTCATCTTCGTAATTTTGATCGGCCTGATCCGTGGACGCCATCTCCCGCTGGCGCGCAAAGCCGCGACGTTGGATTCGCTCAAGGAGGGACTGCGCTTCATGCGCGAGACGAAGGTCATCCTCGCCGCCATCACGCTCGACATGTTCGCGGTTCTCTTCGGCGGGGCGGTGGCGCTGCTCCCCATCTACGCCACCGACGTCCTCAACGTCGGCGCGCGGGGACTGGGCGTCATGCGCGCCGCGCCCTCGATTGGGGCGCTGCTGATGGCCTTCACTCTCGCGCACCTGCCTCCGCTCAAACAGGCCGGCAAGACTCTCCTCTGGGCGGTGACGGGATTCGGACTCGCCACCATTGTCTTCGGCCTCTCGAAGAACTTCTGGCTCTCGGTGGTCATGCTGTTCCTGCTCGGCGCGTTGGACAATATCAGCGTGGTCATCCGCTCCACGCTCATGCTCGTTCGCGTCCCCGACGAAATGCGCGGACGCGTCTCCTCGGTGAACAGCGTCTTCATCAGCATGTCGAATGAACTGGGCGCGTTCGAATCGGGCTTCCTCGCCTCGCTGGTTGGACCGATCCTCGCGGTCGCTGGGGGAGGCGTCGGGACGATCGTCGTCGTGCTGATCGTCGCCCGCGTCTGGCCTGAGATTCGGAATCTGAAATCGCTTTCCGCCTTGACCTCGGATGGCGATTGAAAAACTGGGGTATGAATTCATAAATGGCGTAGAACGGGATACTATCTCGCTCTACGTTTTGAGAGCCTTTGTGCTGATATTCTTCTCCGTTAAAGCGCGCAAACCAAAACCCTCCAAGACGGAGGGTTTTTCATTCCCGAAAATTACGGGCTACTGCGGCGCGGTCACCGCGATGTCGAAGTGATAGATCAACTTCCATTGGGGCGGCGGCCAGTAAATGACCAGCGCCTTTCCGATCACGTTTTCAAGCGGCAGCATCCCCCACGAACGCGAGTCGGATGAGTCGTTGCGGTTATCGCCCAGCACGAAGAGATACCCCGGCGGCACCTCCCACGTCCCCGAATAGGTCGGCGCGGCGGCAATGTATGGCTCCACTAACTGCTGATCGTTCACGACCACATGCAAATCCCGCACCTCCACCTTGTCGCCCGGCAAGCCGATGATGCGTTTGATCAGGTCCTGCTTTGGCTCGCCCGGATATTTCAACACGATGATGTCGCCGCGCTGCGGTTCGCCCAGGCGGTAAGCCAGCCGGCTCACCAGCACATACTCGCCGTTCTGCAACGTTGGCTCCATGCTGAACCCGTCCACGCGCACGCGCGCTGAAATGGCGTTGATCCCCAGGTAAAGCGCCGCCGCCAGGAGGATCGTTTCGAGCAGGTCAAGGAAGAATTGCCGCCAGCTCGTCTGCGACTTGGCCGCCTCGACGGGGACGGCGGACGTTTCCGTGATCGGCGCGGCCTCCGTAGACGCCTCGGGTATCGGCGCGTCGGCGGTCGTCGGTTCGTTGGTCGGTTGAATATCCATTGATCTCCAAAGCTTCATGCAGAAACCAGGTCTCTTCGCGAAACCTGGTTTCCCAAATTATACCCGCCCCCATGCAAAATGCGTCGGCACATACAGCGTTCGCTCGCCGCGCGCGCGGGCCTCTTCGTCCAGTAATTTCATTTTGTGGATGTCTTCGACCGGGACGGACGCGGCCAGGTCGGCCTCCAGCGCCGCCCATTCCTTTTCCTGCTCTTCGGGCGACGCTTCCTCCTCTAACCTTCGGATGGTCCCCGTTTCGACGATTTCGATTCCCGCCCGGGCGAACGTCTCCGCGAGGCGCGCGCCGAAAGATGGATCCGCGCCCTGCGCGCGCAGAGACTCGGTCTGCAGACGGCCCAGCGGCGCGAGGGAGGCGGGCTCGTCCACGCGTTGACTGTAATCGGGTTCGGCCAGCGCCAGCACGCTCCCGCCGGGACGCGTCACGCGCGCCATTTCGCGCGCCGCGCGCAGCGGCTCGTCCACCCAGAGGAGGAGGAAATGACAGAAGACGATGTCGAAGGCGGAGTCGGGGTAGGGGAGCGAGCGCGCGTCGGCGCGGACGAGGGCCGCGCCTGGGGCGTGGATGCGCGCCTCGGTCAGCGCGCCCGGGTCGAGGTCCAGGCCGTGAAGCGCGGCGGAGGCGGTTATCGAGGAGAGGACGGCGCCCGTCCCGCATCCCGCTTCGAGGACGCGGCGCGCGCCGGCCAGTCCCGCCTTGTCGAGGAGATAAGCGCGCAGGTCGCGCGTCCAGCGCGCCTGCTGAAGATAACGGTCATGCCGGTTCATTCCAACCGCGAATAAATTCGACCTGTTCGTCCGTTTCGGGGGTGCGGGGATGATGGGCGCGGCGTGGGTCGGTCTCCCACCATTGAGCCAGTTGCGCCAGCGCCTGCTCGCCCGTCATGCCGTGGCGGACGAGGTAACAGCCGACGGTGGAGCCGGTGCGCCCGATGCCCGCCCAGCAGTGGAGGTAGACGTTGCGCCCGCGGGCGAGGGCCTCGTCAATGGCGTTGAGGGTGGCGATCATCCCGGCGCGGGTGGGCAGGCCGAAGTCGCGGATGGGGAGGCGGTGGACGCGCGCCTCTTTTTGGTAGTAGGCCGCGCGTTCGCGCAGGAGGGGGGCGTAATCGGGCAGTTCGTTTTCGCGGGTGAGGTCAATGAAGGTGTCCAGCCCGGCTTCGAGGAGGGCGTCGAGGCGTTTGCGGACGCGTTCCTCGCCGAACGCGCCGGGGTATTCGCCCGCCAGGAAGCGGTTGGGGATGACCCAATAGGAGTTGGAGATGGGAAGGTCGAGGGTTGTCATGTTCGGTTCAAGATTGCAGAGCGCGGCGCACGCGCGAAAGACGGCGCGCGTCCGCGTTATTTTTTCGCCACGGCCCACATGTTGAGCATGAGTTCGAAATAGCCGAAGTCTACTTTGGTCATTTCGAAGCCGGCTTTTCCAAAGTACCAGCCGAGGAGCGGGAGCGTGTACGCGAAGACGTGTTCGTGGATCTCCTCCGCGCTGACGAGGCGGACGCGCGCCATGAGTTTGAGCAGCCCGTCGGACCAGGCCGCGGGGGTGGTCATAATGACGACCCCGCCCGGCTGGAGGACGCGGTAGGTCTCCTGGAAGAGCGCGGCCATGCTGTTGGGGTTGAGGTGTTCCACCACCGCCAGCAGGGTGACGACGCTGAAGAAGTCGGCTTCGAAGGGCAGTTTGGGCGCGGAGTTCAGGTCGAGCGTGTGCCATTGGATGTTGAGGCGCTTTCCCTGCTCGCTGGGCGGGAGCTGGTCCACCGCGAATTTTTGCTGGAAGACCGTGTGCGAGAGGAAGTAGGGATAAGAGCCGCAGCCGATGTCGAGGATGCGCCCGGCGCGGAGCTCGGCGGGGATGAGATTGTTGGCGCGCTGGGCGCGCAGCCGCGCCAGCCAGGGTTCGAGCAGGCCCTTGCCGCGCGTGAATCGTTGATTGGTTTCGGACATGGGCTGGATTTTACTACGGGAATCGCACATCCATGAATTTTATGGATTGCAAAACCGCATGAACACGCGGGGCGAACACGCGGGGCGAACACGGGGCGAACACGCGGGGCGAATACGCGGGGCGAACACGCGGGGCGAACACGCGGGGCGAATACGGGGCGAACACGTAGGTTCGCCCCTACGTGTAAATTTTGTCCCAGGGGTCGGTCAGCAGGTTGCCCATCACCTTGTCGGCTTCGCCCTGCGCGGGGAGGACGTCGCCGTCGGGTTCGATGTAGAGCCAGGCGCGGCCCGCGCCGGAGGGGAGTTCCTCGTCTTCGATTTCGAGCGCGACGGGATTCATGTCGGAGTAGGGGACGGGCAGGTCCCAGCGCAGGGAGATGTTGAGGGCGCGCGCCTTGTCCTGGAGGGCGAGCATATCGCCGAGGAATGATTTGTCGGGGGCGCTGAGCGACAGGTTTTGGACGCCGATTTTGGCGAGTCTTTCGACGATCTTCACGCCTTCCGGGGCGGTGGATTCGTTCACGGTCAGGTGGACGGTGAGGAAGATGTCCGCATCCACGATGAAGACGAGGGCTTTCCAGACGGCGTCGTCTTCGGGATGGAGGATGAGCAGGATGTGGTCGAGGCCAGTCTGGAGCAGTTGGTCGAGATATTTTTTGTCGGCGAGGGCCGCGCCGTCGGTGAGCAGTCCGCAGACCATGCCGAGTTTTTCGGCGTGCGCGATCAGTTCGGGCAGGTCTGCGCGCAGGGTGGGTTCGCCTCCGGTGAATGTGACGTGCGGGACGCCCGCGCTCCAGGCTTTGTCCAGGATGGCGCGCCACTCGTCGGTCGTCAGTTCGCGGGCGGCGCGTTTGACGGGGGCGGAGTCGGGCTGAGTCCGGGCGGCGACGCGGTAGGTGAGGGCGCAGTCTATGCGGAGGGGGGCGGTCAGGTCGGCTGAATGGGGCGCGGCCCGCTCGAAGTCGAGGTAAGAGACGGGGTCGAGGTCGGGGGTCTCGATCAGGGTTCGCATACGGCCGGCGAAGTCGTTGTAGTCCTCCAGCGCCTGCGCCGTCCCGATGCGGTAGCGCGAGGCGATCTCTCTGGCGGCGTCGGCGGGCGGAGTCCCTTTGATGTAGCGCCAGGCGTATTCCGCCGCGGTGGGGTTGAGTTGCAGCACGGTGGAGGCGTTGAGGATGAGCAGTCCCGTGCCGTCGCGGCGGAGGCGGAGGTGGACGCGCAGGGGTTTGTCGTCGGCCTGCATGTGGTAGAGGCCCTCGGGCAGGGGCTGGACTTTTTTGAACTGGTCGGCGAGGCGGTTGAAGATTTTCATGGGGACTCCTATTTGCCAAAGAGACCCAGGTCTGCAAAAAACAGGTAGATGTAGCCGATGAGCAGGATGGCCCAGCCTGCCATTTCGATCCGGCTCCACAGGCTTTCCACAGACAGGGTGAAATTTTCCTTGACGGTTTGGGCGATGCTTTCGAGGTCGTCGAGTTTGCCGCGGATGGCGTTCTTCCATTCTTCGAGGTAGAACTCGTCGCGGACGGCGGCGTAGAGTTTGGCGGTGTACCAGTCGCCGATGAGCAGGAGGTTTTGTTCGGCGCGCTCGAAGTCGAGCATGACTTCGAGGCGGTGTTCCGCGATCCGGCGGATGGCGCCGCGCGTGGGGCGCGGGCGTTTGCGGTTGATGAAGAAGGACGCGTTGATATGGTCGAGCAGGGTTTCGACCGATTCGTTCAACATGCGGTAGCGGAGCAGTTGATAGTTGCCGATTTTGAGCAGGGTCACGTCGGATTGGAAGTCGCCATCCGGCGCGATGATGACGGCGCCTTCCCAGTCCAGGAGGGTGAGGTCGTTTTGCGAGTAGCGGACGCGCGAGCCGATGATCTCGGCGATCTCGGTCTTGTCGAAGATTTCGCTTTGCGAGCGGATGAAGCGCGCGATCTCGGCGGCGTGGGCGTCCACCCAGTCGTCGGGCGGCGCGCCGGTCTCGCGGACGAGCAGGATGGTGTATTCCTCGAACAGTCCGCTGGCGCGATGCTGCTCGGGGATGAGGCGTTCCTGCAAGGTTTGCATCAACTGCATCCGACGCTGCAAAGCGGACTCGGCCAGCGGTTCCTTCGCTTCGATCCGGCATTCGACCATCTGGACGCGCCCGTCGTAGCGCTGACGCGTCACCGCGACGCGTCGCCCGTTGATCTCGAAGGTCTCCTCGCCGAGGGTGTGCAGTTCGATGTCCACGGGCTGGAAGTAGGGCGCGTCTCTCAGACCGTGGAGCGGTTCGGGCGTGGACGAGGTCTCGTCCGCGTCGGGGAAGGCGAGGAGGTAGCAGAGTTCCATTTTGAGGCGTGGGCCCGCGCGCTCCCGTCAGGCCGCGACGACGGGGAGGTTGACTCCGTAGGCCGCGCGGTAGCCTTCGAAGGTGAGCGGGCATCCGCCGCCGCATTCCGCTACGACGGGACAGCCGTCGCATTTGGCGGGCAGGTTCTGCCGCTCGCGTAATTGCGTGGAGAGTTTGTGATTCCAGATGGAATCCCACGAGTCGGTCAGGAAGTTGCCGAGCGGGTGGTAGTAGGACTGGCAGGGCAGGACGTTGCCGTTCGATTCGATGCACATGCTGTAGAGCGCGGCGGTGCAGCCTTTGACGCCGAGGTTGCTGGCGGTGGGGTCGAATTCGCAATACTGCGTGGGCGTGTACCAGATCAGCCGCTGTCCGCGCTCGGCGGTTTTCCGCGTGGCGACGTCGAGGAGGGGCTGAAGTTCGCTCTCGCGCAGTCCCGTCCCAACCGTCAGGCCGTGACCGGAATAGATGAGGGCGTTCAGCCCGATGGTCGGCACGCCGAGGTCGGCGAGGAAGTCCAGCGTGTCGGGAATCTTGTGGACGTTGACGCGCAGCATGGTGGTGTTGGTCATCACGTAGAGCCTGGTCGCCAGCGCGTTTCGGAGTCCCGCGATGGTCTGTTTGAAGGCGCCTTTGGCGCGCATCATCTGGTCGTGGATCTCCGCGTCGCACGATTCGACGGTGATCTGCACATGGTCGAGTCCGGCCTCCACGAGTTGTTGGACGAAGCGCGCGTCGGAGAGGCGGCGGGCGTTGGTGTTGAGCCCGGTGATCTGTCCGTTCGATTCGGCGTGCGCGATCAGTTCGGGCAGGTCGTCGCGCAGGGTCGCCTCGCCGCCGGTGAAGACGATGTGAGGGACGCCGAGCGCCCAGAGCTGGTCAATGACGCGCTTCCAGGTTTCCGTGTCCAGTTCAGGAAAGGTGCGCTCGCGGGCGTTGTAGCAGTGGGAGCAGTCGTTGTTGCAGCGGTAGGTGAGCGCCAGGTCCATGCGGTAGGGCGCGGTTGGACGCGCGCTGAACGGCATGGCGGAGTCGAGTTCGAGTTCGTGGACGGGACAGGCGCCGTCGGGGCGGAGCAATTCCGAAATCTGAATTTTGAATTCGGAGAGGTCTGCCCGCGCTTGCGGCGCGCTGACCCGATATGTCCGCTGGACGGCTTTGACCGCGTCGCGTTCTTCGATCTCTTCCAAAGCCAGCCATGCCATCAACGCGGCGGTCGGGTTCAGGTGCATGACGCGGTTGGCGTTAACGATGAGCGTGCCGCTGCCGCCCGGGTCGACGCGCAGGTGGACGCGCGTCTTCTCGTCGCCGTCTTCGCGGGCGTAGTGATACAGTCCCGATTTTGGATTTTCGATTTCCGGTTTACGATTAAAGAGAGAGTCGAATAACATGGTTCACCTTTAAATAGACTGTCAACTCATCTTCCGCCGCCCGCGCAGGCGCAGGCGCATCCCGCGCAGGCACAAGCGCAGGCGCAGGAATGTCCGCCGCCGCCGCCACTGCGCGTAGAACTGACGCTGGGCGGAGGCGGCGGGTTGGTGACGCCGGTGACTTTGCTCGTGAAGGCCTGCACGTCGCCGATCACTTTGCTGGAGAAGTTCTGCGCGCCGCCGATGACGGAGGCCGCGAACTGCGCGCCGGGCAGGGGTCGGGCGGACCCGCTGGAGGTCGGGATGGAGACCGGGCGGGAGGAGGATGTCCCGACGACGGGGCGATAGGCCGGGTCGTAGCGTCCCCACCAGCTCGGGATGAAGACCGGGCCGGTGAAGGCGCGGCGGGAGCGGTCGTCGTAGTCCTTGTCGAGCATGGTCCATTCGAGGTTTTCGTCGAATTTCTGGCTTTTCACTTCGGGCGTGTCGGCGAGTTCCACTTGCGCCCAGGCGCGTTCCATGATGCCTTTGTAGTAGTCCACTGTTTCCTTGCGGCTGAAACCCTTCATTTTGTCCGAGACGGAGCGGACGAGCGCGATGGACATATCTTGCAGCAGCCTGCGCCGCGCGGCTGTTTTTTTCTCGCCAAAGGCTTTGAGGAAGTCTTTTTCGTATTCGTGGAGGCCTTCGGGCATGGCCGTCGCGAAGGCCAGTTCGAGCGGGTCGCGCGTGACCACTTCGGCCGCGCCCTTTTTGATCACGCCGAACAGGATCATCGTCATCACTTTGTCGAGCGGCTGTTCCATCAGGATGGCGGCTTCGACCGCGGTCAGTCCGCGCTTGATGCCGTGTCCCTCGATGGAGATCTTCGGGGGCAGGTATTTTAATTTCCGCCGCTGGGCGTTGACGACGCTGAAAACGGGAATGCCGAAGAAAAAGGCCGCGAAGACCAGGCACGGGAGCGACGAGGCGATGAAGGTGAAGAACGCGCCGATGACGCCAAACAGGTCTTCAAGCGGATTACTCTGGACGACGGCGGTGGCGGGGATATAGGTATTCGGGAAGGAGGCGCCGAAGTCGTATTCTTTCGTGGCGCGGACGGTCGCCGTCCAGGTGTAGGCGACGCGGCCTTCGTTGTCCAGCGCGGTCTGCGGTTCGGACGGGAATCCGCTCGGGGCGGAGTGCCAGCGCGGTTCCTCGGGCTTGACGCCGGGCGGCAGGTGGAAGATGACGCTCAGCTCGGTGACGCCGGTCACGTATTGCGAGCCGAACCAGGTGGGAGCGAAGACGGCGCTGGCGTAGTTGCTGTCTTTGGAATCGGGATACATCACGTCCGTGATGCCGCTGATGTAGACGTGTACGGCGCCGGTACGTCCCGGCTGGATGGCGTACGCGCCCAGGTCCACCGCGAAGCCGTAGGAGCCGTCGCCCTGGTAATCGGAGGAGATGTTGACGGTCTTTCCGTCCACGTCGGCGCGGGCGTTGTTGATGTTGTAGCGGCCGTTGGGCATGCCTACGTCCACGAAATCGATCGCGTGTCCGCCGGCGTTGTTCGTGAAGACGAACACGTAATCCAGCGCCACGCTGCCGTCCGAGTTCCAGTAGACGTTGACGGTTTCCTTGTCGAGGGTGAACGAATAGTCCTGCGCCAGCGCGGGGGTCGCGGCCGCGAAGGAGAGGAGTAAAACCAGGGCGATTAATGCCAGCCGTTTTTTCATGCCGACCTCCAGATCGTAGACTGTGTTACCACTTTGGTTCTTCGGTAAGTTGATAGACGGTGTTGCAGTAGGGACAGTTAACCATGGGCGCGCCGTTGACAATTTTAATGTTGTCGGCTGTGAGCGTCCCGCCGCAGGAGCGGCACTTCATTTCGGAGATCTTGGTCTCGCCGGGCAGGTCCACTTTGTAGGTGACGTTCTGCGCGGTTTCCTGTTTGGTCTTGCGGACGGCCAGGACGATCAGGACGACGCCGCTCAACAGCGCGAAGGCGCCGATGCAGACGCCGGCGTTTCCAAGCCCGGTCACGCCTTGCGCTCCGCCCGACGCGCCGAGGAGAAGGAAACTTCCCAGGCAAATGCCGGCGGCCGCGAGGAGCAGGAGAACGACCGCGCCTACGTACATCCATGTAACAGGTTTCATGCGAACCTCCTGACGGAATATACGGGAAGTGTAGCATTTTCGTTGCATTTGGGCAAATGATTTGTGTCCCCAATTTTTCCTGCTTTGTGATGAAAATTTGGAATCCCGAAGTCCTGCTTCAGGAAAGCCGCAAGTAGAACTTGCGGAATCCTTTTTATTTTCACATAAAAACGGCGGAAGCAAAAAGTGGAATGAGACGGCGCTCATTCCACTTTCGTTTGGCGGCAAAGACGGTTTCTACGGTATGGGCGTCCCGGTCAACTGGATGGAGTCGACGTAGCCATAGTCTGCCGCGTCGGCGCCGGACTGGCGGATGCGGATTTTGAAGTCGGCGCGGTTGGCCGCGGCCGCGGGCAGGATGAACGTCAGCCGGTTGAGTTTGCCGTTCTCGCGCGGCGAGCCGTTCTTGATGGTCGTGAGCGGTTTCCAGGCCGAGCCGTCCCACCAGGAAAGTTGGAGCGTTTCCTTATTTTCGTACGAAGCCGCGCCCAGGTAGACGGTCAATTTGAGATTCTCATATCCCTGCGTGGAGACGACGCGGCTGATGGACGCGTTCCCGGCCAGGCGGACGCTGCGCGGGCCGATACGCGGCGCGGCCGCGCTCCAAACGACTTTGCCCGTTTTGGTCCAGCCTTTGAAGGCGGCGTTGAAGTTATCGCTGAAGACGACGGCCGGGGTGACGGCCGTTCCGCTGAATTCGTACGCGCCGATGTCCCATTTTGAATCGTTCGGGCGGGGCGCGTCGGCGAAGTCGCGCTTGGGCGCGTTGGCGTCCGTCCCGGCGTTGATGGCCGGGGAGGCCGCGTCCAGCCGAAAGTCGGAGGCGGAGACGTTGACGAAGCGGGGGACGCCGGTCACGTAGTTCGTCCCGCGCGTCTCGCCGGAGAGGTTGCGGAATCCGTCCAGCAGGTTGTTGGTGATGGTCGTCTCGGAAGGAGGCGTCCCGTTTATCTGGATGGTGAATTGCGTGTTCTGGCTGAGCAGGTTGTTGCGGACGACGACGTTTTTGGCGCGGTCGTTCCAGAGGCCGATCCCGCCGCCGCCCTCGCTGCCGTTTTGGACGACCGTGTTGTTGACGATGAAGATGTTGTTCAACGCGCCGTAGCCCCAGTTGCCGAGCAGGATGCCGCTGGTGGCGTTCTTGTAGACGATGTTGTTGACGACGACGATGTTGTTCAGCCCATAGCCTCTCTTTTCGGCTTCGATGGAGATCCCCGAGCGCTGGTTTTCGTGGACGAAGTTTCCGTCAATGGTGATGTTATAGCCGTTGCCCTTGTAGGCGTCCACATAGATGCCGACGCGCGGGCCGCGAAAGACTTCGTTGCCTTTCACCAGGACGTCGCGCGAGCCGTAGTAGACGCTGATGCCCTCGCCGCCTTGCGCGCCGGATCCGCCGTCGTGGACGCGGTTGTTCAGCACGGTGACGAACTCGCTGCCCGAAATGGCGAGCATTTCCTGGTTGCCGTCGTGGTTGGCGAGTTCCACGTCGTTGCCCTCGACGATCACGTTGGAACTGGAGCGGATCATGATGCCCGAACGATACGTGTTGTAAGTCTGGTTGTTTTTGACGTTGCAGTGATCGGACTGGACGCAGACGATCCCGAACCCGCCGTTGTCGGTGGAGTTGGAATTGACGACGCGGAATCCGACGATCTGGACGTAACTCTTCTGGTTGACGGTGAACCCGCCTTCGTGATAGTTCTCCATTTTGATATCGCGCACGTCAACGACCGCCGTCTCGCCGGGATAGGACGAGAACGTGATGTAGTTTCCCGCCGCGCCGCTGTTTTTGACGATGACCTTTTCGTGGTACGTCCCGCCGCGCACGTAGACCGTGTCTCCGGCCGCGGCTACATTGGCCGCCTTTTGGATGGTGCGCCAGGGCGCGGCCTGCGTTCCGGCGTTGGAATCTTTTCCGTTTGTCGCCACATAGTAGGTCTTGCCGGCAGCGCGCGCCGTCCGCGCGGGCAGGAGCAGCGAAAGCGCCAGCGCAATTAACACCGAGTTAAAAATAATTTTCTTCATGCCGTCTTTAATAAACTTATTGCCGCAAGCGGGCAAGGGTGAAAAGTCCTCTCTATCAAATTTGTAAGCGTAAAGGTTGTATACTTGGAAGAAAACAGGACAAGCGAGTGAAACCATGACCCTCAAAGACGCTTTTCAAAAATGGCAGGATTCGATTCTGAAAAAATCGCTGGACAAATTCTCCGAACGGAAACCCCGCTTCGAGACCTCCTCCGGCGTCGAACTTCCCCGCCTCGCCCTTCCCGACGTTGAGGCGGGCGCGGCCTACGAGGAGCGGATCGGCTTCCCCGGCGAATATCCCTTCACGCGCGGCGTCCAGCCGACGATGTACCGTTCGCGCTTCTGGACGATGCGCCAATACGCGGGATTCTCGACCGCCGAGGAATCCAACAAACGCTACCGCTTCCTGCTCGACCAGGGGCAGACCGGCCTCTCCGTCGCGTTCGACCTCCCGACGCAGATCGGCTACGACGCGGACGATCCCATCGCGCGGGGCGAGGTGGGCAAAGTGGGCGTCTCCATCTCCTCCATCCGGGACATGGAGCGGCTATTCTACCAGATTCCCCTCGACAAAGTCTCCACCTCGATGACCATCAACGCGCCGGCGGGCGTTCTGCTCGCCATGTACGTCGCCGTGGCGAAACGCCAGGGCGCGGACATGCGCGAACTGCGCGGCACCATCCAGAACGACATCCTGAAGGAATACGCGGCGCGCGGGACGTATATCTTTCCGCCCGCGCCTTCGATGCGCCTCATCACGGATATTTTCTCGTTCTGCGCGCAGGAGACCCCGAACTGGAATACGATTTCCATCAGCGGTTATCACATCCGCGAGGCGGGTTCGACGGCCGTGCAGGAGGTCGCTTTTACGCTCGCGAACGGGATCGCTTACGTGGAGGCCGCGCTCAAAGCCGGTCTGGACGTGGACGCGTTCGCGGGTCAGCTTTCGTTCTTCTTCAACGCGCACAACAACCTATTGGAGGAGGTCGCCAAGTTCCGCGCGGCGCGGCGCATGTGGGCAAAGATCATGCGCGAACGCTTCGGCGCGAAGAAACCCTCCTCGTGGCAGTTGCGCTTCCACACGCAGACGGCCGGTTCGACCCTCACCGCGCAGCAGCCTGAAAACAATATCGTGCGGGTTACATTGCAGGCCCTGTCCGCTGTCCTCGGCGGGACCCAGTCCCTGCACACCAACAGCATGGACGAGGCGCTCTGGCTGCCCACTGAGAAGTCCGTGCGCGTGGCGCTCCGCACCCAGCAGGTCATCGCCTACGAGTCGGGCGTGGCGGATTCGATCGATCCGCTGGCGGGCTCGTATCTGATCGAAAGTCTCACCGACGAGATCGAGAAACGCGCCGACGAGTACATCCGCCGGATCGACGGGATGGGCGGCGCGCTCAAAGCCATCGAGCGCGGCTTCGTCCAGGGCGAGATCCAGGACGCGGCGTACGCGGCCCAGCAAGCCGTCGAGAAGAAGGAACAGATCATCGTGGGCGTCAACCAATTCCAGGTGAAGGAGGAAATCGCGCTGGAACGGTTGAAGGTGGACCCGGCGATCGAGGTCGGTCAGCGCGAGAGGTTGAAGGAGTTGAGAGCGAATAGAGATCAGGGAGCGGCGGACGCGCTGCTCGGCAAACTGGCCGAGGCCGCGAAGGGGACGCAAAACCTGATGCCGCTCTTCATCGAGTGCGTGGAACGCGATATCACGCTCGGCGAAATCTGTAATTGCCTGCGCGGGGTGTGGGGCGAATATGTGGCGGAGGGATTTTAAGGCTTTTCCTTAAAATGGGTTTCTGGCAAGCCGCTGCCGGGCGGCGTTAGAGAACGTCGGCTGAGCCCTGGTTTGCAGACGCTTTCTGGCGAAGAGCCGCCGCGCTTGAGACTTCCCCGCGGCGCCGGTAATGTTCATCGAATGGACGGGTGATTTTCATCATCTTGCGCGTGAAGGCCGGCGGCGTATAATCCGCCTCGTTCAAGGAGAATCGCATGGCAGGATTGGACGACCTGGCGCGGGATTTCCTCGCCCAGAAGAACATCGCCGTCGTCGGCGTATCAGATAAGCGGGACACAGGCTGTAATCTGGCCTACGATAAATTCAAGGAGAACGGTTACCGGGTCTTCGCAGTGAACCCTCGTATCGCCGCTTTTAAAGACGCGCCGTGTTACCCCGACCTGAAATCCATCCCCGAAAAAGTGGACGCGGTCTTCATCCTCGCCAGCCCAAAGGTGACCGATCTCATCGTGGACCAGTGTATCGAACTCGGCATTCGGCGTGTCTGGATGCACTGCATGATGGGGACGAAGCCTGGTCACGCGGCGAGCATGACCAGCGTCTCGCAACCGGCGGTGGAGAAAGCGCGTCGGAACGGGATCGCGGTCATCCCGGGGTCGTGCCCCAACCAATTTCTGAAACCGGACTTCGCTCACGCAATGATGCGGGGAATGTGGCGCCTGTTCGGGTTTATGGGAGTCAATTAATGCCAACCGTCAAAGCCGTCAATCACGTTGCCGTCGTCGTGGACGATATGGAGAAGTCGCTCGCGTTCTGGCGCGACGCGCTGGGGATCGAACTTCACGAACTGCGCGACGTCCCCGCGGAAAAGTCGCAGGTCGCGTTCCTCCCCCTCGCGGGCGCGGAGGTGGAACTCGTCATGCCCACCACCGACGACTCGGGCATCGCCAAATATCTCGCCAAACGCGGGCCGGGGATGCACCATCTCTGCCTCGAAGTGGACGACATCGTCGGAATGCTGGCGCTGCTCAAAGCGAAGGACGTCCGCCTGATCAACGAGGAGCCGCGCGTCGGCGCGGACGGGAAGAAATACGCCTTCATCCATCCCGAATCCACGGGCGGGGTCCTGGTCGAGCTGTATCAAATTTAAACCCGGTTTCTGACTCGGAACATCTTGTGGTTTAATTGACCCATGCTCCCCAGCATGGACTCCATCTTCCGCGCCCAATGCCGCCTCGACCCAAAGCGGCAGATCGTCGTCGCCGTCTCAGGCGGACCTGACAGCCTGTGCCTGATGGACCTGCTGCGCGGCGCGGGTTATCCCATCATTGTCGCTCACTTCAACCATAAACTGCGCGAGAACTCCGACGCTGAAGCCACCGCCGTCGAAACCACGGCCGCGCGCCTGGGACTCCCCTCCATCATCGAGAGCGCCAACGTGCGCGCCTTCGCCGACGAGAAAAAACTCTCCATCGAAGACGCGGCCCGCACCCTGCGCTATCGCTTTCTATTCACGCTGGCGCGCCAACACCGCGCCCAGGCTGTGGCGGTCGGTCACACCGCGGACGATCAGGTGGAGACGGTCTTAATGCACTTCCTGCGCGGCGCGGGGTTGACCGGTCTCAAAGGCATGACCTATCGCACCGTCCTCTCCGTCTTCGACGTGGAGATCCCGCTCGTGCGTCCGCTGCTCGACGTCTGGCGCGAAGAGACAGTCGTCTACTGCGCGGGTCAGGGGCTGCGCCCGCATTACGACCCCAGCAACGACTCGCTCAATTTCCTGCGCAATCGCATCCGGCACCTGCTCATTCCCAACCTCGAAACCTACAACCCGAGATTCCGCGAAGCCGTCTGGCGCACGGCGCAACTGCTTCAGACCGACCACGAGATCTTGCTCCAGGCTGTGGACGCGGCGTGGGCGCGCGCGGTCGTCAACGAATCGAGCGGACTCGTCGTCTTCGACTTTTCCGCGCTGACGGGACTCTCGGTCGGACTCCAACGTCACCTGTTTCGCCGCGCCGTCGAGCGGATCCACCCTGCGGCCGACGTCACCTACGCCGCGCTGGACAGGATGACCGCCTTCCTGTCCGATTCCAGGCAAAACGGATTCCTGCACCTCAGCGGCGGACTCCGCCTCTTGCGCGAGGCCGGACAGGTCTACATTGCCGGGAGCGAGGCCACGCTTCCGTTCGAACGCTGGCCCCAATTGCCCGCCGGAGCGGACCTGCTTCCACTTACGGTCCCGTCGCAGGTTGAGTTGCCTGGCGGCTGGAAGTTCGGCGCCGAGGCGTGGAACATCCCCGCGCTGGCGCTGGAGCAGGCGCGCGAGAACGAGAATCCCTTCCAGGCCTGGCTGGACGCGGAGACCTTCCAGGGCGAACTGCATTTGCGCGTCCGCCGCGAGGGAGACCGCTTCGAGCCGCTCGGCATGGACGGTCATTCGCAGAAATTATCGGATTTCTTCACCAACGAGAAACTCCCCCAACGGGCGCGCGAACGCTGGCCCCTGCTGTGCGCGGGCGACCAGATCGCGTGGATTCCCGGCTACCAGCCCGCGCATCCGTTTCGGTTGACGAAATCATCCCGGCGGATTTTGTATTTCACGCTCGTCTCCCCCGCGAAGAAAAAAGCGGAATAAATTTTCTGTACACGGATTACGCAGATTTGAGGGAGTTGCACGGATTTATTTTAAAAATCCGTTTTCGTCCGCGTAATCCGTGTACCGACTTTCTACTTCTGTTCGCTCAACTGACGCAGCTTCATATTTAGTTCGCGCCACTGGATCTTCGAGACGCCCAGTTTCTGGCGGATGCGGTCGAGTTCCATCCCGCTGCCGTAATCGCGCAAGGCGCTTGTCCAGCGGCACATGTCGAAGGAGAGATGCTTGTCGAGCGCGGCCTCCTCGCCGATGTCTTCGAGCAGGTACTCCAGCCGCCGCGGCGACCAGGGGAATAGCTGGTCGGTGGGGGCGTATTGGGCGAGATATTCCTTGTACGCCTCCACCCACTCCTCGGTCAGGAGAAGTTTGCGTTCCTTGTAGCGGTTGGACGGGCTGGCGTAGCGGATGAAGACCAGCGGTCCGCCCGACGAGTCGAGGTCAATGTGATTGAGGTGGATGCCGAGGCACTCGCTCTTTTTGATGCCCGTGATCAGCAGGAGGGAGAGCAACGCGTAGGGACGCGCGTCCGGCTTGGGTCCGCGGCGGTGGCGGTCGGCGGCCTCCAGCGCGGCGGCGGCCTCGTCGTCCGTCAACACCTGCGGGAGCGGACTGATGGCGGATCGCTGCGCGACCTTTTCGGCGGGATCGAGAGTCAGCACGCCGTATTGATGCAGCCAGCGAAACAGCGACTTGACCGAGGTGATGCGCCGCGCCAGCGTCTTCGGGCTGCACGGGACGTCGCGCTCCTTCTCCATCCATTTGAAGAAGCGGTTGAGGTCGGTGGTGGTGACCGCGCCGATCTGGCGATCGGGCGGGAGGAAGCCAGCCAGCAGGTTGACGTCGGAGAGAAAGGCTTTGACGGTGTTGGGCGAGCGGCCCTGGTCATAGAGATAAAGTTCCCAGGCTTTGATGGCCGTGGCGAGCGAGGCCTGCGCGGTGACGCGGGCGGTTGTGGAAGAGGGGGACATGACGCCTCCTTTCGAGATAGCGTGTAGGTAATGCGTATAGTTTAGTAGGAAAGAGGGAAGATGTCAATGGGTATTAATTCTCTCAGGGCTTTTTGAATCAACATTAGACGGAATTTTTTATTGCCCTTTTCTTTCCATTTATGCTAGACTGCGATCTCAATACCCGCCGTTAGGGATTGCTGCCGTCTCTTTTGCGCGGTTCGCGCGGCGGGGAAAAATCAACCAAAGAATGAGGAAACGCTCAATGTCCAAACGAAAAATCGGTTTACTGTTGATCAATCACGGTTCACGCTCGGAGACGTGGCGAAACGCCTTGACCGATCTCGAAGCGAGAGTGCGCGGCGCCATCCTCGCGGGCGGGATCATCGAAGAGACGAAAACCGCTTTCATGGAATACACCGAACCGTCCATCGCGACGCGGATGAAGGAATTCGACGCCGAAGGCTTCACGGACGTCGTCATCGTGCCGATCTTCCTGACGATCAGTTCGCACTCCTTCGAGGATATTCCCACCATCCTCGGGCAGAAGAACGACGCCCAGGTGATCGAGGAACTCGAATCGGAGAAGATCGAACGCTACACCCCGAAGGCCAGAATCCACATCGCTCCGCTGCTCGATTTTTCCAACACCCTGCCGCAGAATGTTTTGAGACGGAGCCGGGAACTTTCCAGGAACCCCGAAAAAGAAGGGCTGGTCCTGATCGGTTATGGCGATTCTGCCTACGACAAGGAATGGGGAGAATTGTTCGACAAAGTGGCGGACCACGTCAAACAGGCCATCGGCATCAGCGAACATAGCTACGGGTGGTGCGGACACATCGTCCATTACGATCACACCGAGACGACCAGGGCGATCAACGCCGTACTGGAGAAGAAGGACGCCGCCATCGTCATCCCGGTCCTGGTCGCGTACGACGAAATGTTCCAGAAGACCATCATCGGCCGCGGGATCGCGCAGGTGGAAAACAACCAGGAGAAGGTCTTGTATAGCGCGGATTCGATCCTGCCTGATACCGACATCGAAAATTGGGTCATTGACATCAGCGCCAAGTACGCCGGCCAGATCGCCAATCTGTGACCCGCGCGTTCAATTTGATATTCACCCTGCGCGCTTGATTGGAGGGCGCGCAGGGTGAAGCGCGTCTCAGCGCGGAATTTCTTTGGACGGGCCGCGATGGAGGGGAGAAAAGGGGCGTTGTGGCTTCGTGACTTTGCGCTTAGCCTGCCAGTTTAGCCGCTCTCGAAGGGAGGAAAAGTCAACGGGCGGGGAAACTTCGGTTAAAATGGAATGTGGAGGAACCAATGTTAACCATTGCTCCTGAAAGCATTACCGTGATTCCCAACGCCAAAGGCAAACCAGCGGGTGTGCTGATTGATATGGACACCTGGAATTCCATTTTGGAGGCGTTGGAACTGGCCGAAGACCTGCCTGTTATTAAACAGGCGTTGTCGGCGCTAAAGTCGGCTGGGGGGGATCCAATCAAAGCAGGATTCGTTCCCTGGTCCGCAGCGCGTTCAAAACTGACGAAATCCGATGCCAAAAAGTAAGCCTCAGGCGTTTCTATATCCGTCAGCCTGGGATGATTTGAACCGCCTAACGGGGGCGGCGCGGCGGGAAATGATCTATGCAGTGGACGCCATTGAAAAATCTCCGCGCCTGTCTGCCAGTAAACGATTGACTATTCCCAACGAAACAACAGAGATCAGGCGTTACAGACTCGGACATTGGCGAATCATCTATGCCGTTGTTGATGAGCAACCTCTGGTTCAGGCCTCCATATGATTATGAAGACCTGGAGGAATTGCTGGAAAAACTTTAACCAGCCTGAACTCCGCGGCGAAAACGACTTAGGCTGAAAACACGGCCGGCTTTATCATACAGTATCATGGTAAATCTTGAGAATTATTCGGATTTAAATCCTATGCGGGCAAATCTGCCGCGTCATAGACTCAACCTGGCGCGCTCGGAACTCTTGAAGCGCGGCAGGGTTTTCAATAACATTCCACACCATCTTTGGAGGCCTCGATGACAACCGCAAGCGCCAGACCCATGGTAAACGATAAGAAGGAAATCTTCGGCTGGGCCATGTACGACTGGGCCAACTCGGCCTTCAGCACCACCGTCGGGACGGTGTTCCTCGCTCCGTACGTCGCGGCGCTGGCGCGCTCCGCGGCCGAGGCGGCGGGGACCGAAACGGTTCCTTTCTTCGGGATTCCCGTCGCCCCCGATTCCTTCCTGCCCTACTGCATATCGTTCTCGGTCGGTATGCAGGTGCTCTTCCTCCCCATCCTCGGCGCTATCGCGGACTATTCCCACCGCCGCAAACAAATGATGCAGTTGTTCGCCACCATCGGCGCCATCTGCACCATCCTGCTCTTCATGGTGACGGGCGACCTGTGGTGGCTGGGCGGCGTCCTGTTCATCCTTGCCAACCTGGCCTTCGGCGCGGCGATCGTGTTCTACAATGCCTACCTGCCCGACATCGCCAGCGAGGACAAACGCGACAGCGTCTCCTCGTACGGCTGGGCGATGGGCTACCTCGGCGGCGGACTCCTGCTCGTCCTCAACCTCATCCTTTACATGTTCAGCGATAAGTTCGGGATCCCCGGCGAACTGGCAGTGCGCATCAACCTCGCCTCGGCGGGCGTGTGGTGGCTGGGATTTTCGTTCTTCACCTGGGCGCGTCTCCGACCGCGTCATGCCGCCCACGTGCTGCCGAAAGGCGAGACGTACGTCAGCGTCGGCTTCAAACAGCTCGGTCAGACCCTGCGCGAGGTCAAGCGCTTCCCCGAGACGCTCAAATACCTGCTGGCATACTTCCTCTACAACGACGGCATCCAGACTGTCATCGCGGTCGCCTCGACCTTCGCGGCCGCGCCCCTCATCCAGGGCGGACTCGAACAGGACCAAACCACCCTGACCGTGGTCATCCTCATGATCCAATTTGTGGCCTTTGGCGGCGCGCTGCTCTGGGGAAAACTTGCCGGCCGCATCGGCGCCAAACAATCCATCATCGTCAGCCTCGTCATCTGGCTGGGCGTGGTGGTGTTTGCCTTCGGCGGACTCAAAGGCTCCGCCTCGTCCGTGACGATCCAGTTCTTCGTTCTCGGCGCGTTCATCGCCCTCGTGATGGGCGGCTCGCAGGCCATCAGCCGCAGTCTCTTCGCGCAGATGATCCCCGCGGGACGGGAGGCCGAATTCTATTCCTTCTACGAGATCTCCGAGCGCGGCACTTCGTGGACGGGGCCGCTGATCTTCGGCCTCGCCAACCAGCTTTTCGGGAGCCTGCGCTGGGGCATCCTTTCGCTCATCTTTTACTTCATCGCGGGGTTGATCGTCCTGCCGATGGTGAACGTGAAAAAGGCGATGGAAGACGTGAAGAAATACGACGAAGCGAAAAATAACGTTTGAAAAAGCTCAGGCGACGCCCTCTGGCGTCGCCTGCGCGCAGTAAAACAAGTTTGAAGCCCGTTTTCTTCATGGAAACGGGCTTTACGTTTCTATAATCTCTCGAAGAACCTGTGGATTTTTTCCATCGCCCGCTCGATGACCTCCATCGAAGTGGCGTAGCACAGGCGGATATATCCGTCTCCCGCGGGACCGAAATCCGTCCCTGCCAAAACGGCGACTCCCTCCTCCTCCAGCAGCCGCGCCTGGATCTCCTTCGACGAAATCCCAAACGACTTTACATTCGGGAAGACGTAAAACGCGCCCTGCGGCTTCTGCGCGTGGACGCCAGGGATGGCGTTCGCCAGTTCCACCATGCGGTCGCGGCGCTTCTGGTATTCGGCAACCATCTCGCGGACGAAATCCTGCGGACCCGTCAGCGCCTCCATCCCCGCGTATTGCGTGAACATGGCCGTGCATCCCACCGAGTGGGTGATCAGCAGTTCCAGCCGTTCCGCCAGCGCGGGCGGCGCGATCATATAGCCGAGCCGCCAGCCCGTCATCGCGTAGGCTTTCGAGAATCCGTCGGCGATGACGGTGCGCTCCAGCATCCCGTCAATTGAGGCGACGCTCGGCGCGGACTCCATCCCGTCGTAGACCAGGCGCGAGTAGATTTCGTCCGCCAGGATCCAGGCGTCGTATTTCTGCGCCTGTTTCGCGATGTGCTTTAAATCTTCGAGCGGGATGACGCCGCCGGTCGGGTTGGCGGGCGAATTGAGGATGATGAGTTTCGTTTTGTCCGAAATCTTCGAATCGAAGACATCCAGGTCGAACGAGAATTGATTCTCCTCGCGCAGCGTCACCGGCACAGGCGTCCCGCCCGCGACGCCGATCATGGCGCGGTAGGTCGGGAAGCCGGGATCGGGGTAGATAACCTCGTCGCCCGGCGCGACCAGCGCGAGGGTCGGGAAGAAGAGACCGGGCTTGGAGCCGGGTCCCGCCACGACCATGTCGGGATGGACCGTCACGCCGCGCCGCGCGCCCGCGTCGGCCGCGATCAGCTCGCGAAAGCGCGTCAGTCCCGCGGGGGAGGTGTAGCGCGTGAGTCCCTCCTCGATGGCGGCGACGCCCGCCTGGGCGATGGTTTCGGGCGTGCGGAAGTCGGGCTGGCCGAGTTCGAGGTGCAAGACCTCGCGGCCGGCGCGTTCTATGTCTGAGGCGCGCGCCAGGACGGCGTACGCGCCCTCGGCTTCGAGATGGGCGATGCGGTTGGCGAACATGGATCCTCCTCGGTTAGAAGTCGTCATAGACGCCGCGTTCGGGAATGTCGCGGACGCGGTATGGGGTGACCTGGTACACATGATAGTTGAGCCAGTTGCTGAACAGCAGGTTGGCGTGGCCGCGCCAGCGGACGAGCGGAGGCTGGGACGGGTCGTTGGCGGGGTAGTAATTGGCCGGTACGCGGATTGACAGTCCTTTGCTTTTGTCCCGATCATACTCGGACTTGAGGGTGAGCGGGTCGTATTCGGCATGCCCGGTGACGAAGACGTGCCGCCCGTCGCGCGTGCCGACGATGTAGAGGCCCGCCTGCTCCGATTCGGCCAGGATGACGAGGTCGGGCGTCTTCTCGATATCGGCGCGGCGGATCTCGGTGTGACGCGAATGCGGCGCGAGGAAAACGTCGTCGAAGCCGCGCAGAAGCCGCGCCTTGCGTTCGAGGACGCGGTGCGGAAAAACGCCGAACATTTTTTGCGCGAGCGGGTATTTCGGCACGCCATACCGATGATACAGTCCGGCCTGCGCGCCCCAGCAAACGTAGAGCGTGGAGAAGACATTGGTCTCTGCCCAGGCCATGATCTCCTTTAACTCCGGCCAGTAGTCCACCTCTTCGAAGGGCATTTGTTCCACAGGCGCGCCGGTGATGATGAGGCCGTCGAACTTGCTCCGGCGTACCTGGGCGAACGATTTGTAGTGGGCCAGCAGGTGTTCGGCCGAAGCGTTTTTGTGGTTGTGCGAGACGGTATGCAGCAGGGTGATGTCCACCTGCAGGGGCGTGTTTCCGAGCAGGCGCAGGAACTGCGTTTCCGTCTCGATCTTGGCGGGCATGAGGTTGAGGATGGCGATGCGCAGCGGACGGATGTCCTGGCGCCGGGCGCGGGCGTCGCTCATCACAAAGATATTTTCGCCTTCCAGAATACTACGCGCCGGGAGCGTGGCGGGAATTTTGACGGGCATGGGTCCGCTCGTTTCTAGCGATCCGCCTGGGATGCGGAGAGGGCCGAGTCCAAATCCCAGAGGAGGTCGTCAATGTCTTCGAGTCCGACGCTCAGGCGGACGAAGTCCGGCGAGACGCCCGCGGCGGCCTGTTCCTCGGCGGAAAGCTGGCTGTGCGTGGAACTGGCAGGATGAATGACCAGCGAGCGGGCGTCGCCCACGTTGGCGAGGTGGATGAAGAGCCGCAGGCTTTCGATGAAACGCCGGCCGGCCTCGATCCCTCCTTTGATGCCAAATCCGAGGATGGCGCTCGCCCCTTTGGGCAGGTATTTTTTCGCCCGCTCGTGATCGGGATGGCTGGCGAGGCCCGGATATTTGACCCAACTCACCAGCGGATGCCGGCTGAGGAAGTCCGCCACCGCTTTGGCGTTCTGCACGTGACGCTCCATGCGCAGCGAGAGCGTCTCGATCCCCTGGAGGATCTGCCAGCTGTTGAAAGGCGATTGGCACGCGCCGATGTCGCGCAGCGCCTGGACGCGGGCCTTGACGATGAACGGAGGCAGTCCCGCTTCGGAGAGGTCGGCGTAAACGAGGCCGTGATACGAGGGGTCGGGCGTGGTGAAATTGTCGAAGCGTCCGCTGCGCCAGTCGAAGTTGCCGCCGTCCACGATGAGGCCGCCGATGCTGGAGCCATGTCCGCACAGGAATTTGGTGGCGCTGTGAGTGACGATGTTCGCGCCCCACTCGAACGGACGGAAGAGATACGGCGTGGCGAAGGTGTTGTCGATCATCAGCGCGATGCGGTTCTGGCTGGCGATGGCGGCGGCCTCCTCGAACGGGAAGACGGATATATCGGGGTTGCCGAGCGTTTCGCCGTAGATGATCTTTGTGTTCGGACGGATGGCGCGCTCGAAATTCTCCGGCTCGGATGGGTCCACGAAGGTAACTTCGATGCCCAGTTTGCGGAGGGTGTAATTGAACTGGTTGTATGTGCCGCCGTATAAGCGGCTGGACGAGACGATGTGGTCGCCGGCGTTGCACAGGGTGAAGATGGCCTGCGCTTGCGCGGCGTGACCGCTACTGGCGGCCAGGGCTCCCGCGCCTCCTTCGAGCGCGGCGACGCGCTGCTCCAGCACGTCGGTGGTGGGATTCATCAGGCGGGTGTAGATATTGCCCAATTCTTTGAGCGCGAACAAGTTGGCCGCGTGCTCGACGCTCTTGAACTGGTAACTAGCGGTTTGGTACAGCGGCACGACGCACGAACCGGTGGTCGGGTCAATATCGTAACCGGCGCGCAACTGTCGGGTGGCGAAGCCGAACTGGCGGGAAGTACTGGCGGTCATGGTCTACTCCTTGAGGTGTGATGTCTGCGCTGCCGGCGGGTGAAAACAGGAAACGCCCCATCTGGCAAGATGGGGCGCTGGCAGGCAGGTACGCAAAACAAAAAACGCCTCTCATCTTCCAGAATATGCAACCGGGCGGTTGCGCTTACTGCCGGAATTGGCACCTTGACTTGCGGTCAGGTTGCCGAGGCTTCACAGGGCCGGTCCCTCAGCCTCTCTGGATAAGAGCGAATGCTGTATTCAGTTGTCGAACTTCATGGCCGCAGGCGGCGAAGTTGGCGGTTTATACCATGCCAGAGGGGAAAGCGTCAAGATGGATTTGGCGGTCGATCAACTGTTCCCGAGAATTCATTTTGAAACTGGGAGCAGATTGCCGAGCAGACTCCCGCCCAGGTTGGCGCGCAGAAGCGACACGCTCACCGCGGGCAGGTTTGCCGCGGAGGGATAGATCAGGTAGCGCGGCGACCATTCGGGATGGAATTTTTCCTTGAAGGCGTGCAGGCCGCGGAAGTTGTAGAAGCGGTTGACGTTGCGATAAATATAGTTGAGGGCGCGCTCGATGGTGGGATCGTCGGAGCGCTCGCCGACGCCCGAGAGCGCGCTCAAGCCGAGGTTGAACGCGGCGTAGTTTTGCGACTTCGCCCATTGGAGCAGCGAGACGAAAAGGAAATCCATCAAACCGCCTTCGGTGTGATTGCGATGGCGCATCAGGTCAACGGTCACTTCGCTGGCTTGGAATTCGGCGACGATGTTGGTGAAGGCTTCGATAAACCCCTCGCGGTCGCGGACGAGGAGGATGGGACAGGTTTGCAGGTAGGCTTCGTCGAACCAGCCGAGCGAGAACCGCATCTCGGAAGCGCCGCGGTTCGACAACCACTCATCGCTGATGGAGTCGAGTTCGCGCAACATGCGCGGCGAGAACGGCGGCTGGATCACGTCGGCGCGGTAGCCGAGGCGGGTCATTTTGTTGAAGCCGCCGCGCAGGTTTTTATTCTCGCTGCCCTCCAGCGTGAACGCGGACAGGTCCACGGTGGCTTCCTGCCCGAGCGTGAGGGCGGAGTAGCCCGCGGTTTTATAGGCGTCAAGATAAGTCGGCTGGACCTGATAGAACGCGGTCAGCCAGTCGTTCGGCGCGCAGAATTCTTTGAACGCGCTTATCGCCGCGGGGACGTCTTCGGGCGGGCCGATGGGGTCGCCAAGCGCCAGGGCGATGCGGTTCTCCACGACGTAGGAGACGAGCGATCCGCCCGGGCTGAAGAAAAAATGTTTGTCGTCTAGCAGGGCGTAGCGGGCGAGGGAGGAGCAGCCGAAGCCGCGGACGACCGTCCAGGCGCGCGCCCGCTCCTCGTCGGTGGCGACGCGGCGATTCAGCACGGGACGGAGGAGCATGAGCAGGGCGTAGCCCATCGTCGCCGCGCCGACTATGTAGATGGAGTCCGCGAAGTAGCGTCCAAATTTGCCCGTGAAGGGCTGCAGGCCGGGATCGTAGAACTGGGTGAACATCACCACAGTTTGGCGGAGCGCCGCCCAGAATCCAAAGTTGATGTGTTCGCGGCGGGCCAGCACGTAGAAGCCGACGACGCCGTAAGCGAGGGTGAAGCCGAGGGCGGCGAGGACGGTCCAAAGTCCCGCGCGGACCGAGGGGATGTCGGAGCGGGCGTGGAAGCGCGGACGGAGGTAGACCAGGAGCGCGGCGAGAGTCGCTTCCTCGTAGTCCAGTCCTTTGAGCAGGTGAATGGGGATGGAGGCGCAGAGGATAACGAGGGTCAGCCACCAGCCGAGTTGTTTTTTGCGCCAGAGACTGACGGAGAGCAGCAGCAGGGCAAACCCCGAGAGCGCGGAGGTGAGATGTCCGCCCGTGGAAATGACGAGCGGCGAGTATTCCTCGAGCAGTTGCAGGCGGTTGTGCAGGGACGGCGTAACCGCGGAGAGAACGTTGATCACGCCCATCGCGGCGGTAAGAAGCGCGACGAGACGGACGAGGTTTTCCTCAGCGAGGGAGAAGCGGGTTTTCATAACCTGCTCTTTGAAACTCAAATCGCCGCTTTGAACTATAACTTCGGAAGCACAATAGATTGCTGTTTCTGGTACTTGCCCTTTTTATCCGCGTACGAGACCTCGCACTCTTCGTCCGCCTCGAAGAACAGAACCTGGGCGATGCCCTCGTTGGCGTAGATCTTCGCGGGCAGGGGCGTGGTGTTGGAAATTTCAAGCGTGACGAAGCCCTCCCACTCCGGCTCGAACGGCGTCACGTTGACGATGATGCCGCAGCGCGCGTACGTGGATTTGCCGAGGCAGACCGTGAGAACTTTGCGCGGGATGCGGAAATATTCCACCGTGCGCGCCAGCGCGAAGGAGTTGGGCGGGATCACGCAGACCTCGCCCTTGAAATCCACCATGCTTTTAGGGTCGAAGTTCTTCGGGTCCACGGTGGCGCCGAAGACGTTGGTGAAGATCTTGAACTCGTCGGCCACGCGGATGTCGTAGCCGTAGGACGAGACGCCGTAAGAGATCACGCGGCCGCGCGCCTGACCCTCCATGAACGGTTCGATCATTTTCTGTTCCAGCGCCATCTTGCGAATCCAGTGGTCGGGTTTAAGTCCCATGGTTGCTCCATTTTACGATTTGCGATTTTGTTTGTTTGACTGTGGTTGAATTTTCTTTGCCACAGATTAGCGCAGATTTCACAGATTACACGTCCCGACGCTGGAGAGCGTCTTTTACGACTCATCCATACAAACGCCTATTTTAATGTGATCGTTGTCAGCGTTAATTTGCCCGATTGTACTTCAACCCGGCGTTCGTAAAACAAACCGCCGTAATAGAACGTGATGCGATAACGGCCCGGCTTCAACTCGCCCAGCGCGGCGTTCTCATCCACGGACACGAAATTTTCTTCGTACGTTCGGATGTAGTACGACGCGCCCTCGGTTTGGATCGTCAGGTCGGCGCGCGGGAAGTCGCCGCGCCGGTTCACGATGGAGATCGCCAGCGCGCCCTCGTCTGCGCGGGGGATCATCCACAACTGGGGGTTGAGCGCGGAGAAGTAATCCTCCGCGTCGCCGCGGCGGACTTCGAAGTGCAGGTGACTCCCGATGGCGCCGCCCGTTTTGCCGACTTTGCCGATCTCTTGTCCCGCCGCGACTTGCTGGCCCGCCTGCGTTTCGAGCGCGGACAGGTGCGCGTAGAGCGTGAACATCCCGTCCGCGTGGCGGATGACGATCACATTTCCGTAGAAATTCGTCCACGGACTGTACGCCGCCTCCGCATCGGGGCCCGCGAAGACGACCGTCCCGTCTGCCGCGGCGAAGACGGGAGTCCCGGTGGCGTTGGGGAATTCCACGCCGTGATGCGGTTCGCGCGTCCCCTCGGCGGTGGAGGCGAACGGATACGTCGCGTCCGCCGAATCGTTCGCGGGCGGATGGATCGGCCGCTGGAAGATGAAGTGTCCGTCTGTGATGCAGTAGTCCGCGGCGAGCGGGTCGCACGGGACGGGCGTCCCGGTCGGCGGAGGGAGCGGGGAGGCGGTAACCGTCGGCGGAGGCGCGGTCCGGCTGGGCGTCGGGGCGGACGCGGTCTGGGCGGGCGAGGGAGTCGGGAGAGTCGCGGCCGCGTCCAGCGTTGGAGCGGGTCCGCAGGCGGAGGTCAAGGCGAGGAGCAGGAGGAAAGTCAAGAGGCGTTTCGTCTTCAAGGGGAAGTCCATTCGGCGAAGTATAACATTCCCGTTTGTCGCCGAGACCGTGCTCGGCGTTATACTTGGCGAATAACTGTAAAAAACCCTGCAACGTATTTTTTTGAAGAGGATGGCCCGATGAAAACTGCCCTGCTTTTGATTGACATCCAGAAGGATTACTTCCCCGGCGGGAAGATGGAATTGGCGAGGCCGCTCGAGGCCGCGAAGAAGGCCTATGGGCTTCTTCAATGTTTTCGCGAGCATGGCGGGTATCACGTCCACATCCAGCACATCGCGCTGAAACCCGACGCTGCGTTTTTCGTCGAAGGCACGGAGGGGACGGACATCCACGATTCGGTCGCGCACTTCGAGGGCGAGCCGATCGTCTACAAGCATTTCCCCAACTCGTTCCGCGAGACGAACCTGCTGGAACTGTTGAAAGGCTGGGGCATCGAGCGCGTCGTCGTCACGGGGATGATGACTCACATGTGCGTGGACGCCACCGTCCGCGCCGCGGCGGACTTCGGCTTTCAGGTCGTCGTCGCCGAAGACGCCTGCGCCACCCGCGACCTGAAATACGGCGAGACGGTCATCCCCGCGGAGTACGTCCACAAGGCGTTTCTGGCCGCGTTTCAATCGTACGGACGGGTGACGAGCGCGGAGCAGGTCATCGCGCTGCTGGCGGGGGAGCAGTAGAAGGCGGAATGAAAAGGCCTCTGAGCGTTGAACTCGGAGGCCTTCTTTGACGAGCGAGACGGCTCTACGGCAGGAAATGGAGCGTGTCAACAAGCGTCTGGTACAGTTTTTCCAACGGGGTTGCGCCGTTCTCCGGGTACCACGGCATGAACTCGAAGCGATACAGGCGGTCGTTGTTGACGACGTACAGGTAACGCGCCGAGTCTTGCGCGGGCATTCCGTCCACGAGGACGGCCGGCTTGCCGCCAATCGTCAGCTCTGTGCGGACGATTTCAGGGCCGGCGCCCATCTCGGCGATCTGCGCGTCCGCGATCTGCGCGGCGGTCTGTCCCTCCGCCTCGCTGATGGACGTCAGCAGCCACGCGTCGCCGGGGGCGTCTCCCGCCATGCCAGTGGGATTCAACACGATCAACGTCGCGCCGTCCCAGGCAAACTCGGCGGGATAGAGCAGGCAGATCCCGTTTTCAGCGCTTACCATCAATTTCGTGTCCATGGTCGCGGCGGGACATCCATCGCCAGGCGCGGCTGGCAAGGCTGGAGGCTCGTCCACAGTCCGCGCCTGCGTCGGGGCCTCGGTCGCGGGCGGCGGAAGGGTTGGGGTGGGCGCGGCCTGGGATGTCGGCGCGCAGGCGGAGAGTAACAGAATCAGGACGGGAAAGAACATTTGCATTTTGAACATGTTGAATTCTCCTCGACGGTTCTGAGCGGACTTCATCGGCGCTTGTTTGGGAGCAGGCATTGTCCGGGCTTTATAACGCGCAAAGTCTCCAGGACTCAAAAATTCCTTGCGGCTTCGCGTTTTTGTGTTGGCCCATCAGTTTGGCCGTTCTCATGGTTTTGGCGTCAATGCTACCGTGAATTTCGCCAGGAAAATTGGAGAATTCGCGTCCATTCACGGCTGGGAATTTTACTTCCGATGAAGACCAATGAGTATAAACGAGAGGATCGGAAAATTGGTTCCCCCCATTTGCCTGAATGGACGCTTTGCAAGGGGAGGTTTGGACGGGATTCGTTAACGTACCTCCAACCCTTCTCCTATAAACCGCGCCCCTGCGGGTGATAAAATGGGTCTCGGCACGCCCTCTGCGCGACCGATTACCGATTACTGATCACTGACCACTGAAAACTGATCACTGGAAACTGGCAACCAACATGCTCCCCGATTTCCGCGTCCGTCAACGAGACTACCTGCTCGAGATTGCCCGCCTGCTGACCGAGGAACTCGATCTCGACAAACTGCTGGCGCGCATCCTCAAGATCGCCATCGAAATGCTGGCGGGACAGGCCGGCCTGATCGCCCTCAAAGAGGCGGAGGGCTGGCGCGTCGCCACCGCGCACGGAATCCCGCCCGCCTTCCTCAGTTACCTCACGCCCCTGCTCGCCGAAGAAAAAGTGGCGGACCTGGACGTGGCCGAACTCAACCGCATGTTGAAAGAGCTGACCTACACCGCCAGCATGGGACTGCTCAACGGCACGGGCATCGCGCTCGCGGCGCACGGCCAGGTCATCGGCGTGATCTTCATCTTCCGCAATTATCCCGATCTTTTTTCCGCCAACGACAAAGTCCTGCTCGGTTCGTTCGCGGGACAGGCCGCCGTCGCCGTCCACAACGCGCGGCTCTACGGACAGGTCAACATTGAGAAGCAGCGTCTCGACGCGCTGTTGGACTCGGCCGCGGACGGGATCTTGATCCTCAACGCCGACCTGACCATCGAACGCGTCAACGACGCCTTCGAGCGCATCTTCGGTCGGACTCACGCCCAGCTGGCCGGCTCGCCCCACGCGGACATCGTCCGCTGGACGCGCGACCCCGACGGCCCCACCCTCGAGGATTCCATCGCCAACGGCTGGCCGCTGACGCCCAACGCGACCCTCTACGTGGAGGGCGATCTCAAACGCCCCGAACCGCCGCCCATCCCGGTGGGCGTCACCTACGCGCCGCTTTTGACTCCCGAGGGAAAACTTCGCAACATCATCGCGACCGTGCGCGACATCACCCACTTCCGCGCCGCCGACGAGATCAAAAGCACGTTCATCTCCGTGGTCAGCCACGAACTGCGGACGCCCGTCGCGTTGATCAAAGGCTACGCCTCCACTTTACGCCGCGACGACGCCCGCTGGGACAAGCGTACGATCAGCGACTCGCTCGAAGTCATCGAAGAGGAGGCGGATCGCCTGTCGAAGATGATCGACGACCTGCTGGACGCGTCCCGCTTGCAGGCGGGCGGCCTCAGCCTGAACCGAGCCGACGTCGGCCTCCCCGCGCTGGCGTCGCGCGTGATCGAGCGCTTCACGGCGCCGAATCCCAAACATCGCTTCGTCGCCGACTTCCCCGAGAAGTTTCCCATCGTCCTCGCGGACGAGACGCGCCTCGAGCAGGTCCTCGCGAACCTGGTCTCGAACGCGCTCAAGTACGCGCCGCAGGGCGAGATCAGGATCAGCGGCAAGGCGCTGCCCGAGCAGGTGATCGTGTGCGTCAGCGACGAGGGGCCCGGCATCGAAGCCAAAGATCTGCCGCACATCTTCGACCGCTTCTATCGCTCAACCAATGCCGTGAAAAAGACCAAGGGCGCGGGGCTGGGACTCTACCTCGCCCGCATCATCGTCGAGGCTCACGGCGGACGCATCTGGGCGGACTCGTCCGCGCACACCGGCGCGAGGATTTGTTTCTCGCTGCCGAGGTGAAGAATCGAATCCCAAAACCCGCAAAGGCGGCGATGGAAATTGCCTGCGCGATCTTAAATGGGAAAATCGGCGAGGTCCGCGACAAAAAAGTTTCCCCCACCCCAATGGTACAATAGCCCGACACCAAAGCGTCAGATAAATCGCAAATCCAAAATCGGAAATCGGAAATTCTCATGCCCCAAACTCAACAAGTCTCCTGCCCGCGCTGCCGCCAGCCCGTCCCCGTCAATGTGGAACAACTCTTCGACGCGACCTCCGACCCCGGCGCGAAACAACGCCTGCTGGGCGGCGTCTCCAACTTTGTCCGCTGTCCCTACTGCGGATACGAAGGCCGTCTCCCTACGCCCATCGTCTATCACGACAACGAAAAAGAACTTTTGCTCACCTTCTTCCCGCCCGAGCTGGGACTTCCCCTCAACGAGCAGGAGAGGGTCGTCGGCCCGCTGATCAAACAGGTCACCGACCGCCTCCCCGCGGAAAAGCGGAAGGCGTACCTGCTCTCGCCCAAGCCCAACCTGACTTTCGAGTCGATGATCGAACTCATCCTCGGCAAGGACGGCATCACGCCGGAGATGATCAAGGCCCAGCAGGAACGCGTCCACCTCGTTGACCGCCTGCTTCAGGCCTCCAGCGCGGAGGTCCGCTCGGAGATCATCAGGCAGAATGAAACGCTCTTCGACGATCAGTTCTTCGCGCTGTTCAGCCGCCTCGCCCAATCCGCCGCGTCCGCGCAGCCCCAGCTGGCCGAGGCGCTGTCGGCGGTGCAGGAGCAACTCCTGAAAGAGACCGAGTTCGGCCGCGGGCTGGCGGAATCCGTCGGGGAGATGGAAGCGGCCGCGAAGTCCCTGCAAGAGGCGGGGAAGGGCCTGACCCGCGAGAAACTGCTCGACCTGGTCATCGCCTCGCCCAACGACGCCCGCGTCCGCGCCTACGTCAGCCTGGCGCGCGGCGGCATGGACTATGCCTTCTTCCAGACGTTGACCGAGCGAATCGAGAAGGCCTCGGGCGAGGAGAAGACCAAACTCGAAGCCGTGCGCGAAAAAATGATGGACTACACCAACGAGATGGACCGCCAGTTGGAAGCGCGTTATAAGCAGGCGCAGCAGTTCATCGAATCCCTGCTCCAACAGGACGACATCGCCGCCGCGACGCAGGCCAACCTGCAAAACTTTTCGCAGGACGCGGTGGACATCGTCCAGCAAATGCTGCGGCAGGCTTCCGAGAAGAACGACTATGCCATGATGGGCAAACTGCAAAAGATGATCGAGGTATTGCAGCAGGCCAGCGCCTCGCCCGAAGTGGGATTTATCGAACAACTGCTCGAGGCTCCCGACGCGGCCGCGGCGGAGAAGATGCTCGCCGACAACGCGGACATGGTCAACGATCAATTCCTCGAAGCGTTGAACGGCCTGGTCGCGCAGGTCGAACAGCAGGGCGCGAGTAACCCCGAAGCGCAGGCTCTGGGCGAGAAATTGAGCCAGGTTTACAAAGTGGCGCTGAAGTTTTCGATGAAGAAGAAGTTGGGATAGAGATGTAGAGCGAGATAAAATCTCGCTCTACTGTTTAATTCTCGTACGCGTCCAAAAAATCGTCTCTCGAAATCCCCGACTGTAACAGGATGGTTCGCAAGGTCGAGCTTTTGATCGTGCGGTGATTCGGCATGGTCAGCGGGGTTCGCGTCCCATCAGCGTTTTCCCGCAGCATGGCAATATGATTCCCTTCGCGCATAAGACGAAAGCCAAGTTTCTCAAAGGCTTTGATGACTTTCGCTTTCGGCGCATCAACAGGGAACTTGGGCATTAAACCGCCACTCCCGCTTCGGCTACAAACGCTTCAAGAACGGGAATGTCCGTCATCAGCACATCTTTCCCAAATGTCTCGACGTGAAATTGAATGGCTGATTTGACGTCGGTCAACGCATCTTCATACGTATCGCCTTCGCCAACCACAACGCCTTTCAACCCGAGCGGATAAGCGACGTAACCATCGGGGTGTTTTTCGACAATAATTTTGAACTGTTGGATCATTCGAACTCCTTTGTCTTTCAGGATTATACCGTCAATCTATCGTATCCCCTCGAATAGATCCGTCTCCACTTTCCTCCCTCCATTTACCAAACTAAATACGCGATAGAACGCGCCTTGCAGCGTCAACACTTGCGCGGCCATCTCTTCGGGCAGTTCCGCCAGCGGCGCGATGGACGGCAGCTGGCTTTCGTGGCATTTGATGGCGCGCAGGGCCGTGACGCAATGCGCGGACATGTCAATCCGCGTCGTCACCATCCAATTTTTCCACGCGACTTCGCCGCGCGTCTGGTCGTCCACCTGGAAGGTGATCTCGCCCATCGCGGATGTGACGAAGTTGACGAAGTCCTCCGAGTCCACCATGTAATACAGTTTCGAGACGCGGTGCGGAGACGGGTTGGACGCGTCGGCGTAGGACGCGTCCGCCGCACAGACGACGGCCGCGTGGGTGAACTGTCCGATGGCGATGTGGTCGGGGTGACCATAGTTGCCGTCGGGAGGGAAGGTGACGACCACTTGCGGCTGGATAGCGCGGATGTGCGCCGCGATCTTCGCGATGACTTCTGCGGGATCGGCGCGGTCGAGGTCGCCGTCAACGTAATCGAGGAAGCGGACGGACTTCATGCCGAGGGCGTCCGCGGCGCGGCGCAGTTCCGCCTCGCGCAGTTGGCCGAGCGCGTCGGGACCGGGATTCTGCTCCTCGGGGCCGAACCAGCCGCGTTCCCCGCGCGTGGCGCAGACGAGGTGGGTATCCACTCCCTCGGCGGAGTATTTGGCGAGGGTCGCGCCCATCCCCATGGACTCGTCGTCGGGGTGGGCGAAAACACACAGCAACTTAAGATTTGACATTTTTTACACCCATGTCCTGCGCCGCATCCAGACATACATGCCGATGGGCAGCAGGATTGTGATCGCCAGCATGATGATGAAGGCCTGCATGGTGGTCCAGCCCTTCAACACGCCCAGCGGCTCGAAGAAGTTCATCCCCAGGAATCCCGTCACGAAAGTCAGCGGCATGAAGAGGGTGGTGATGATCGTCAGCGTTTTCATCACCGCGTTGAGCCGGTTGTTGATGACGGAGAGATAGGTGTCCAGCGCGCCGCTGACGAGGTCGCGCATGGACTCGTTCAGGTCGTGGAGGCGGACGAGGTGGTCGTAGATGTCGCGGAAGAAGACGCGGTCGGCGCGGTCTATCACGGCGTAATCGTCGCGCGCCAGTTTGTTGAGGACCTCGCGCTGCGGCAGCAGGATGCGCCGCATGGACAGCAGGACGCGCTTGAGCGTGAAGAGCCGCTCCAGCGTGCGCGGGGTGGGATGGTCGAAGACCTGGTCTTCGATCGCGTCTATCTCGTCGTCCACGCGTTCCACGATGGGCATGTAATCGGCCACCACCGCGTCGATGATCTTGTAGAGCAGGTGGTCGGCTCCCTCGCGCAGGGGACGCTGGTCGCGCTGGACGGAGGCAAATATGGCGTCTATGGCGGGGATGGGCAGGTCGTGATGCGTGACCACGTAGTTTGGGCCGAGGAAGATGTCCAGTTCGTCCACCTCGGTTTCCCAATGGCCTTGTCCCGCGCCGTTCAAATGCATGTAGTTCAGCGCGAGGTAAATGTAACCGCCCCAATCGTCCACTTTGGGGCTGTGACTCTGTTGCAGGGCGTCCTCGATGGCGAGAGGGTGAAAGCCGAACGATTCGAGGATCGGCTGGCTGGTTTCGGGCGGCTCGCCGGAAAAATCGATCCAGAAGACGCCGCGGCGGTCGCGAAACGCCTTCGGGACGGAGTCCGGCTGAAGGTCGGTTTGAAGCGGTTTGTTGGGTCGAAAATAGACGGTTCGAAGCATGGATACTCCAGGTTGATGATGACAGTCCGCAAGAGGGCGAGTCGTCTCGCCCGTTATTCGCCGATTACGACAATTTTTGCGGGAGTTTTCAAAAAATCTAATTAAAACCTTGACAATTTTGAAGAACTATCTATAATTGTTAAAGATTTCAAAAACAATATTCGATAATATTGAATTCGGAGGAAACATGCACCCAGCGCTTACTCGATGCCCAGTCTGCCGCAATGAATTAACCGTCACGCGCCTGCACTGTTCCTCGTGCGACACGGTCGTGGAGGGACGTTTCACCGCCGGGCATTTTGCCAATCTCACAGCCGAGCAACTTGATTTTATCCTCACTTTCGTGCGGGTGGAGGGGCGACTCAACCGCATGGAAACCGAACTCGGCCTGTCCTATCCCACCATTCGCAACCGCCTGCATGAGATCATCCGCGCCCTCGGCTACGAGCCTGGCAAAGACGAACCCGCGCCCGAAATGTCCGACGAAAAACGCCGCTCGGTTCTGGAGGAGTTGGACGCCGGCAAGATCAGCGCCGAGGACGCGATGAGGCTCCTGCGCGGAGAGGAGAATTAACCATGCTCAAGAAAACGCTTGCAATCGGCTCTGCCAAAAAGATTCGACTGGCGGCCGCGCCCGGCGACTTGCGCGTGACCGGCTGGGAACGCGACGAAATCTCGGCCCGCACCGATGGCGACGCGCTCGACCTCGCTTCGGGCGCGGACGAAGCGACCGTCTCTTGCGACGGCGACCTGATCCTCACCATCCCGCGCCGCCTCGCCCTGGAACTCGAGGCGGTCTCCGGCGACGCCGATCTGCGCGACCTCCCCAGCGGACTCTCGCTGGGCGAAGTCTCGGGCGACCTTTCCCTGCGCATGGTTGGCCCGGCGGCGGTCGGCGCGGCGCACGGGGACCTGGACGCGCGCGAGAGCGGCCCGCTGACGGTGGACATCGTCCACGCCGATTTGAGCGTGCGCGGCGGCAAAGGCGATCTGTCCGTTCGCTCGGCGCTGGGCGACGTATCGCTGCACGACGTGCAGGGGAACGTCAACCTGGCCTCGGTGTCGGACGACCTGTACGTGCGCGGCGTGACGGGCAGCCTGAACGCCCGCGTGGAAGAGGACGCCGTAATCTACCTCGAACCTTCCGACGGTCAAGCCGTCAATGTGACGGCGGAGGGCGACATCCTCCTGCACCTGTCGGCGCGGGCCAACGCGGCGCTTACGCTCTCCGCAGGCAGCGCGGACGACGTCCGCGTAGAGATGCCCGGCCTGCCGAAGCGCGACGGGACGAATCCGCGGACGCTCATACTTGGGAGCGGCGGCGCGTCCATCAACCTGAAAGCCGAAGGCGATGTGATGGTGACCAGCCGCGAATCCGATTGGGAATCCGCGGCGGAGTTCGATTTCGGCGGCAACTGGCCCCTGCCCGACGATTTCTCCGAGCGCGTCGACCGCCGCGTGCAGGACGCCGCGCGCCGCGCCGCGCAGAAGGCCGAGGCGGCCTCCCGCCGCATGGAGGCGGGCATGCGCCGCGCCGAAGAGGGCATGCGCCGCGCCGAGGAGAAAATGCGCGGACGACGCTTCTCTTTCAACTGGTCTTCGGGACGCGGCATGCCGCCCGCGCCGCCGGCCGATCCGATCTCGGATGAGGAGCGCATGACGATCCTGCGCATGTTGCAGGAGAAGAAGATCAGCGCCGAGGACGCGGAGAAGTTGCTCTCCGCGCTGGAAGGAGACCGATAATGTCCGACGAAGAACGCCGCCGCATTTTGAAGATGGTCGAGGACGGGAAGATCTCGGCTGAAGAAGCGATGACCTTGATCCGCGCGCTGGAGCAGGATTCGGCGGAGGCGGAGGTCGTCGAGGCCGCGCCCGCTTTGGGGTCCGCGAGCGACGCGCCCGAGTTCGAGGAAGTCAAACGCCGCGCGCGCAGGTTCGCGATGATCCCGTTGTGGATCGGCGTCGGGTTCACCGTCCTGTTTGCGGGGTTGATGCTGCTTGCCGTTCAGAATTCGGGCTACGGTTTCTGGTTCTATTGCCTGACGTTCCCGTTCATTCTCAGCGTGCTGTTGATCGCGCTCGCGGCGGGAGGCAAGTACGCCCGCTGGCTGTTCATTGATATTGAGCAGAAGCCCGGCGAGACGCCGGCGCGGATTACGTTTGGCTTTCCCGTGCCGCTGGGACTGGCAGCGTGGGGGCTGCGGAATTTCGGCCATCGCATCCCTGAGTTCGACCGCGCCAAAGCGCGTGACACGGCGGATATGTTGAGCGCCGTGATGTCTTCGGGCGCGCCGCTGATCGTGAATGTGGATGACGGCGGCGAGAAAGTCCGTGTGTATATAGGATAAATTTGAATGGAATCTGCCGTTGTGGAATCGAGTCGAACAAAAAAGCCCCCGCTGTTGAGCGGGGTGGTGTTGCTGTTTCTGTTTGCCATGATCCTGGCGAATCTGGGCGGCAATATGTACGGTCCGCTCATGTCGCTCTATGTAAGAGACCTGGGCGCTTCGGTGGAGCAGATCGGTTTGTTCTTTACGCTCTCGTCCATCATCCCGCTGGCGCTCCAGATTCTGGGCGGCTACATCTCGGACGTGCTGGGGCGGCTGCGCGCCATCGCCATTGGCAGCGTGGTGGGAATCTTCACGTACGTGGCCCTGCTCCTTGCGCCCACCTGGCAGTGGCTGCTGCTGGCGATGGCCTTCGCCGCGGTCACCGGCTCGCTGGTCGGTCCGAGTTTCGACGCCTTCATCGCCGAAAATTCCAGCGAGGAGAACCGCGCCCGTACCTTCGGCGTTTCGCAGGCGCTCTTTGGGATCGTGGGCGTGGCCGGACCGCTGGCGGGCGGCTTTCTGGCGAACAATTACGGATTCAAGTCCATGCTGTTGGTGGCGGGCTTCCTGTATATCCTGGCGACGATCATCCGCGTCGGGATGGCGCGCGTCGCGGCCAGGAATTCCAAAGAGGCGCATCCCGCCAAATTGTCCTTCAGCAGTTTGAAGGACAACCTCGGCACGATGTTCGGACTGCTGGCGGCGGGCGGGGTCGTCACCTGGATCCTCATCACGGACGGCGTGCGCGATATTTCCTTCGCGCTGTCCATGAATTTTTTGACGGTCTACATGCAGGACTTCGCCCATTTGAACCTGACGCAGATCGGTCTCACCAACAGCGTCTTCGGCCTGATGGCGATGATGTCCACCATCCCCGGCGGGTGGCTGGCCGACAAAGCCGGCGAACGCGTGGGGATCGCGCTCGGCTTCCTGCTGGTGGCGGCGTCGCTGGCAATGCTGATTTTCCTGCCGGTCGGTCCGCTCTGGCAATACGCGGCGGGCTGGGGCGTGGCCGGGACGGGCGTGGGCGTTTTGCAGCCGGCCTACATGTCGCTCATCAGCAAGGCGGTGCCGCAGAAGGTGCGCGGGACGGCGTTTGGGCTGTTCAGCGCCAGCGTCGGCCTGGTATCATTACCCGCCCCGATGATCGGCGGCTGGCTCTGGCAGACGGTCAACCCGCAATTCCCGTTTGTGGTGACGATCGTGGTGTGTGTGCTGAGCGTCATCCCGGTCTGGTTTAAATTCAAAATCCCGAAGCCCACTGAAACCAGCGAACAAATTGAAGAAAGCGCTTCATAAAGGAGGTTGGTATGACGACTGTAGAAGAGAGATTGAAGATCTTGAAGATGATCGAGGACGGCAAGATCAGCGCGGAGGAGGGGGCCAAGCTGCTCGCGGCGCTCTCGGAGGGACGCCGCGGGTCGGGGATGCCCGTTCCGCCGCGCCCGCCCGGAGGTCCGCGCTGGCTGCGCATCCGCGTCACCGACCTCAAATCGGGACGCTCGAAGGCCTCGGTCCAAATTCCCTTTGACCTGGTGGACGCGGGCATGAAGATCGGCGCGCATTTCGCTCCCGAAGTGGAGGGCGTGGACATGGACAACGTGATGCAGGCCATCCGCACCGGCATGACCGGCAAGATCATTGACGTCGTGGATGGGGAAGACGGCGAACACGTGGAAATTTACGTGGAATAAGTTGACGTAGGACAGCCGTCGTGGAAATTGCCGCCAGGACCCGTCCAACGGGCATGTTCGGATTCATCATCGTCTGGCTCGGCCAGATCGTTTCGGTTTTGGCCTCCAATATGACCGGCTTCGGCCTGGCATTATGGATGTATAAACAGACCGAGAGCGCCACCGCCATGGGGCTGATGCAGGTGGCGTTCATCACGCCCTTCCTGATCCTTTCGCCCTTCGCGGGCGTGATGGTGGACCGTTACAACCGCAAACTGATGATGATGGTCAGCGACCTGGCGGCCGTGGTCGGCACAACTTTCGTGATGGTCATGTACGCCACAGGCCATCTGCAATTCTGGCATCTTTATATCGCGGCGGTCTTGAACGGTTTGGGAAATACCTTCCAGTGGCCGGCGTATTCGGCGGCCATCAGCACGATGATCCCGAAGGAACAATACGGACGCGCCAACGGTTTGATGTCTCTTATCGACGCGGGGCCGGGCATCCTCGCGCCCATGCTGGCGGGCGTCATCCTGGCCCTCCCAAACGTGGACGGCATGACGTGGATTTTGGCGCTGGACGTGACGACTTTCTTCGTCGCCATCGGCGCGCTGCTCATTGTCCACATTCCGCAGCCCGTGAAGACCGAAGAGGGACAGAGGGAAAGCGGCAATATCTGGAAGGAAGCCGCCTACGGTTTCAAATATATTTTTCAACGCCCCAGCCTGCTTGGTTTGCAACTGGTCTTTTTTGTGGGCAACCTGTTCGCCGGCATCCAATGGACCTTGTTCGCGCCCATGATCCTGGCGCGTACAGACCAGAACAGCATCGTCTTCGGCTCGGTGCAAACGGCGGGCGCGGTGGGCGGCGTGATCGGCGGCCTCGTGATGAGCGCCTGGGGCGGCGCGAAAAAACGCGTCCACGGCGTGTTGCTGGGTCACATTCTGATTGGAATTGCCGGTATGTTTTTGGGAATCGGCCTGGGCCTGCCGGTCTGGATTCCCGCCATCGTCGCGGTGAACCTGTTCGTTCCGTGGATCAACGCGTCCAACCAGTCCATCTGGCAGGCCAAAGTCGCGCCCGACTTGCAGGGACGCGTCTTCTCGGCGCGGCGACTCATCGCCTGGTTCGCCAACCCGCTGACGCCCGTCATCGGCGGGACGCTGGCCGACTTCGTGATGGAACCCGCCATGCGGACCTCGAGCGGTCTTTCGCACGCCTTCTCCTGGCTGGTCGGTTCGGGACCCGGCGCGGGCATGGGCCTGCTGATGGTCTTTGCCAACCTCGGCGTGGCGCTCGTCGGCGTGACGGGATACTTCATTCCAGCCATTTATCGCGCCGAAACGCTTCTGCCCGACCACGATCAACTGCAAAAAGCAACAACTCCAGCGTGACATGAATTTCCCCTCCTCGCAAACGACCTGACTTTACGTCAGGTCGTTTGAGTCTTCGTATGCGTCTGTCGTCTCAACAGCAGCGGCCCGACGCGGTCAATGATCCAGCCGAAACTCAACTCCACCCACGGGACGATTCCCATCCAGCGCGGCACATAGACCACGCGGCGCGGCCGCTGCAACAGCCTCCAGATCTCCCGCGCCACCACTTCCGAAGTCACGCCCACTTTTTCGGTGGGGACGTGTCCGCCGTTTTCCCGACTGAGCGCGGCCTCGCCGAACTCGGTCCGCACCGGTCCCGCCCGCACCACGCTGGCATGGACGCGCGTCCCGCGCAGTTCGCGCGCCAGCGCCGTGGTGAAATTATCCAAAAACGCCTTCGTCGCGCCGTACAGCGCGATGCCCTGGCTGGGGATGTTCCCCGAGATCGAACCCACGTTGACGATGTGTCCCCGGTTCCGCTCCCGCATCCCCGGCAGGAACAACGTCGTGAGGTGCGCGGCCGCCTCCACGTTGACCTGAAGCATATCGCGCGCCGTCTCCCAGCGCATCTCGTTGAAGTAACCGTACCAGCCGAACCCCGCGTTGTTGACGAGGACGTCCGCCGCGCCGACCTGCTCGAAGACGCGCCTGCGCTCCGCCTCCGACCCCAAATCGGCCGCGAGCGCCTCGGCCTTTCCCCCCGCCGACGCGATCTCCGCGCGCAGCCCGAGCAGGCGTTCCATCCGACGCGCCACCAACACCACGCGCATCCCCGCCGCCGCGAGTCGACGCGCCGTCGCCTCCCCAATCCCCGACGACGCGCCGGTCACGATTGCAGTCTGATTCTTCCAGTCCATCATTGCCAGGTTTGCGCGCTTATGCGATCAGGTCTTCCATCAACTCCATCGGGGCCACCGCCGCGCCGACGATGCCGGGACCGGTGTGGACGCCCAGCACCGGCGAGATGCGCATCACTTCCAGTTTGGCGATGTTGAGTTTGGACTTCAATTCGTCGGCCAGAACGTCCGCTTTTTCCGCGAAACGTCCGTGCAGCACAGTGACCCAGACGGGCGTGCGCGCGTATTTTTCGAGGAGATGGTCCGTGATGGCGGCCATGGATTTGCCGAGCGTGCGTTCGGTTTTCACGGTGGAATATTTTCCGTCCGTGTCCACGCGGATGACGGGTTTCAGGTTCAACAGCGCGCCCGCGATGGCTTTCACGCGTCCGATGCGCCCGCCGCGGGCGAGATATTCCAGCGTGTCGAGCGTGTAGATCACTTCGGTCTGCTCGCGGAGCTTCTCCAGCCTTTCTTGAATGGCGTGCAACGCCCAACCGGCCTTGTCGGCCAGGGCGGCGGCCATCACCTGGAAGCGCTCGCCGCCGGAGAGGGTGAGCGTGTCCCAAAAGGAAACGTCCGCTTCGGGCTTGGCTTGCTCGCCGCCTTCCCGCGCGGAATTGATCGTCCCGCTCAGCCCCGAAGAGATGTGGATGGACAGGATCTTCTCTCCCGCCTGCGCCGCCTTGCGATACAACTCCGCGAACAGCCCGGTGGACGGCATGGCCGTCGTCGGGATCTGCGGACGCATGGCTTCGAGCCGGTCGTAGAACGCGTCGGCGCTGATGTCGGCGGAGTTGATCTCGCCTTCGGGGAACTGGATGAACAGCGGCGCCTGAATGATGCCGAGTTCTTCCAATTCTTCGGCGGGCATGTCCGCCGCGCAATCGGTAACGATTTTCATTGTGTGTCTCCTATTTGGTGAAGTCATTGCCCTGAGTGCAGGGTCGGTTCGTGACCCACAGTCAATGGACAGATTTTTGGTAACATCTAATTTTTATTCGCTGCCCTTCGGGAGGGCAGGGAACTACTCTCTGTTCTCTAATCTCTGTTCTCGCTTCTCCCGAAACCATTTCACCGTATCCGACAGGGTCTCAAAGATCGAGCGCGGCTTGTAGCTGAGTTCGCGCGTCGCCTTGGCGTGGCTGATGTTCGAATTGCTCCGCAGCACCTCCAGCGAATATGGCGTGAACTTCGGCGTGGCGTGCGCGAGACGGTAGTACATCGGCGTGAACAGGGCGAAGAATTTCGCCAGGTCGAACGGGACCTTCATTTGGAAGAAGCCGCGTCCCGTGATCTCGCGGATCGTTTCGAGCAGGTAGCGCACCGAAATATTGTTTCCAGATAAAATGTAACTCTCGCCGCGCTTGCCCTTCTCCGCCGCGGCGATGAGACCGTCGGCCACGTCGCGCACGTCCACGAAGTTGTAGGCGCCGTCCACGTAGAGCGAGGGTTTGGCCTCGGCCGCGTCGTGGATGAGGGAACCCATCATCGAGCCGCGGTAGTCGTGGGGGCCGATGACGCCCGTCGGGCAGACGACGACCGCCTCCAGTCCAGCCTGAGCCGCATCCAGCACTTCGAGAGTCGCCTCCGCTTTCGAGCGGTCATACGCGCCGTAGGGATTGTCCATGTCGTAGGGGATGTTCTCGTCAATGACGCCGTTCTCCACCCGCTTGATGGCGTGGATCGAACTCGTGTACACCATCTTCTTCACGCCCGTTTCCCGCGCGGCCTTCAGGACGTTCTTCGTCCCCTCCACGTTGACTTTGCGGACGAACGGGTCGGGTCCCGGCATGATCGAGATGACGCCCGCCAGGTGGAAGATGCCCTTGACGCCGCGCAGAGGCTCGAACAGCGAATCCAGATTCAGCACGTCGCCTTCCACCGCCTCCACGTCCAGACCTTTGAGCGGTTCGCGGCTTTCGCCCGGCAGGATCAACGCCCGGACCTTTTCGCCGCGTTCCAGAAGTTTTCGCACGAGGACGTTTCCGATATGTCCTGTCGCGCCTGTTACCAACCACATATTGCCTCCAATGGGTTCTCGCATCCTCGGCGCCTCAAACGCCAGCGAGGTTTGAGAACGCTGTTATGCTTTTACCAAACTGGTCATCATCAATTGAACTGTGTCGCGCGCCACCTTGTCCCATTTCGCGCCTTCGGGATCGAGCAGGCTTTGCAGCAGGAGTCCCATCGCCGTGGAGACGATCAGCCGCGCGGCCAGGTCGGGGTTCACGTCCACGAACGAGCCTTCCGCGATCCCCTTTTTGATGAGCGAAGCGAACTGCTTGTGATAGCGGCGGTAGGGAGCGACGCTGGCCTGCCACACTTTTTCGTCGCGGCTGGCCTGCTGTAAAAATTCGAGGAACATGGGCAGGTTTTCGCTGGCGGATTCAAAAATGTACGGGAAATATTCCGTCATCATTTGGAACGTTTCGGGCATGGGACGTCCCCTCGAGGCTTCGATGGCCTGGTCGAAAGTTTGGAGCCAGCCGTCGAGCAGGGCCAGAAATACGTCCTGTTTCGTTTTGAAATGATGATAGAAAGCGCCTTTGCTGACCCCTGCCTGTTCGCAGATATTGTCCACGCTGGCGGCGTTGTAGCCGTTGATCGAAAATTGTTTGACGGCGGCTTCGAGAATGCGCGTCCGTGTCTCTTCGCTGCGTTGCTGCATAGTTCACCTTTTTCCCTCCGTATGAACGGGAGGGTAGCGGGAAATGAAAACAAACCGACTAGTCGGTATTTTTATACCCGTAAAAGATTGCGCTGTCAAGGCAGGGAAGTTTACAGGAAGTTAAGAAAAAAAGACGGCGGGAAGCGACGAGAAGGTCTTTTACGCAAGGCGTATTGCGCGCGCTCTAGCGCGCTTTTGCAAGAGGTCTATTACAGAGCGACCGGGCTGGTTTTCCCCAACCGCCGCATCACCTCCAGCGCGGCGGACGTCATTTTTTCGGAGGAGAAATTTTCGAAGATACCCTGCCGTCCCTGCTGACCCAACTGCCTGCGCAATTCTGCATCGCGTAAAAGGATCGCCAGTTTCTCGGCGAGGTCGGCGCTATCGTGCGGACGATGCAGGATTCCGCCTTGGGTGGCGTTTACCCATTCGGGATACGCTCCATGCTCGGGTTGGACGACTGGTACGCCAGCGGCGAGCGCTTCGAGAATGGAGATGCCCTTTGGCTCACGATACGGCGCAGGGACGGAGAAAACGTCTATCTGTCTGAAGAAGTTCAATTTTTCGTCGCGTTCCAATGTGCCTAACAATTTGACCCGGTCTTCGAGGCGGTTATCCCTGATAGTTTTGCGGATGCCGTCGAGGTAGGTTTTGTAGGCGCGGCTGACGTATCCGCCTGCGAGCAATTGCAGGTTCGGGAATTCGCCGGAGCGGGCGAGGCGTAGGAACGCGTCCACGAGCAGATGCAGCCCCTTTTCCGGAACGAAGCGGGCGAAGAATCCGATCGTCAGCGGGCGCGGGGAGGAGTCGGGAGTCAGATTGCGGTAATCGTCCAGCGCGATGCCGGGCCAGACTACGTCAATTTTTGAAGCGTCTAGCCCCACCCACTTTGAAAACATGTCGCCGTAGTAGCCGCTGATTGCGAGGAAGCGATCCACATCCTGCGCGCGTTCGCGGATCAATTTCAGCGCCTCGTTTTGATACGGCTGGGGGAGCCCTTCGAGGAAAATATCTTCACCGTGTAGCCCGCAGGTGATCGGAACTTGAAGCGAACGTTTGAATTGGCGCGCGACGCCGATCATCAGCGCGTTGGTGATGTGGATTATGTCGGGCTGATAATGCGTTTTGACCCAGCCGACGAACTCATCCAAAAGTTCGCGCTGGTTGCCGCTCTCGCCTTTTAACATGGAGACGGTCATCTCGGCGTTTGCGACGGGATCTACCGCGCTGCCGATATCGAAGCGCGGCATCAAACGCAGGAAGGCTTGCGCGCCGGCGATCCGCAAGAGGAGGTCGCGCCCCAAAAAAGGATGCGGGTATTTTTGAAGTAAATAGGCTTTGATGCCGCCGAAGAAAATTTTCCGTTCGCCGACGTTCTCTTCATCCAAGCGCATGGGCGTATACAGCGGGAACATGGTGACGTCTTCGCCGGCGGTTTTCATCCCTGCGGCGAGCGCGTTGTCGTGCATGCAACTTCCGCAGAACATGTTCGCGGCGCCTGTGGCAATGTAGATGATCTTCATGCTTTCTTTCCCAATACGATCTCAACCGGCAGACCCCACATGGATGAGCCAGTTACATCTTGAATCGTAAACCCGCTTTGTTCGATGACTTGCCGTGCAAAGATGGGACGGCAATCGGCGTAATTCGGCATAATTTCATGGAACCATTCGTACAGGCGCACCGCCAGACCGGGCGGATTTGTCTTGGTCATCGAAACGACCGCCAGCCTGCCGCCGTTCCGCAACATGCGATGACACTCCTGTAGCACGCGAGGAATTTCGGGGGTGTCGAAGAGTTCGAGCGTGAAGCTCATAAAGATTCCGTCGAGGCTCTCCGCTTCGATAAAGTTGAGGTTTGCCGCGTCGCCCAAATGCAGTTCGACGCGTTCGCTCAGCGCTTCCCTTTGCAGGCGCGCGCGTGCGATCGCCAGCATCCCATCTGAGATGTCCACGCCGAGGACGCGTCCTTCCGACCCGACGGCTTTTGCCAGCGCGACGAGGCAATGTCCCGTTCCGAAACCTATCTCTAAAATCTTTTCGCGGGGCTGGGCGGATAATTTCTGCAATCCCCAATCGCGATACTTCTTTTCGGTACTTCCCGCGATCGCATCGTACCAGCGGCTGAGACGGTTATAACTGGCGCGTGCGTCTTCTTTCGAGCGGTTCACGCGGCGGATGATTGTGTCCATGGATTCGGGCTCGCTTTTCAAGCATGAGTTTTGTTCGAGAAAACGGTTCTTTCGTTTGATTACGGGACAACGGAAAAATTATAACCCACTGTCCCCCATTGTCGGCGTTTTGGACGGGTTCTCGGAAAATCGGGTTTGGAGCGGTTGGCGCGGCGCGTTCTTTGCCGATGGCTGGTTCAGCCCATCGGCTTTTTGTCCCGTCCAGACGCTGTATAAGTTGAGGCAGCCGACATGAAATCATTTCCCTTTACCCGCCGCGTAATGAGTGGAGAGATGGAATGGCAGAAAAGTTAACGTTTCAATATGACCGCGAGGCCGATATTTTGTACATCAATACCGTTCCGCCTTATGCCGAACAGGAATCGGAGGAACTGGAAGATGAAATCATCGTGCGGCTAAATCCGAAAACGGGCAAGGTGGAAAATTTTGAAGCGCTGTTCTTTACCGGCCGCTTGCTTCGGAGCGAGTTGTTCTCTTTGCCCGTCATAGCCGATTTGAAACAGGCGATTTAACTCAAAGTTTATCGCTTCGCTTCGACCCTCCCTGTGGTGGTCAGCGCGGCACATCCGCGTAGCGGAAATATCCACACCGCGCCGATGACGAGAAGGGACGCGCCGCGCAGGTCAAACTTCGATCCCCAGCCACAAGCGGATCAGGTATCCGAGTCCGAAGCTGAACGCGGCCACGCTCAGGCTCAAGACCGCCATCTCCAGGAATCGCTCGCGGAAGGATTCTTCCTTGGCGACCGAGATGTAATAGTTGAAGACCGCGATGATGATCACCGCGGTCGTCAACGCGATGACAAGGTCGAGGATGTAAGTGGACGGGCTGATGAGATACGGCAGGACGAGCAGGCTTACGGTGATGATGTAAGCGATGCCCGTGTAGACCGCGGCGCGCACGGGATGCTTGTCCGTCTTTTCGGAGCGGGTGGACAGATACTCGCTCGCGGCCATCGAAAGCGAGGCGGCGATGCCCGTGATGAGGCCCGAAAGGGCGATCAACTTTCCGTTCTGGAGGGCCAGCGTCAGTCCCGCGAGCGCGCCGGTCAATTCCACCAGCGCGTCGTTCAGTCCAAGCACGACCGAGCCGGCGTAGCGGAGCCGCTCCTCGTCCAGCATTCCCAGCAGTTGGTGTTCGTGTTTGCTCTCTTCATCGTGATATTGCCTCGCTTCGGGGACCGCCTGGGCGACGGCGTCGTAATTGGCCTGCGCTTTTTCCTCGCCCATCTCCATCAACTTTACGCCGAAGGTGAAGCCCAGGACGCGGCTCACGAGATAATAGAACCAGACTTTGAAGCGGTCAGGCTGGACGTCCTGCCCGCTGTATTTTTTCCATCCCTGATAGTGACGCAGTTCATCGTCCGCGATCTCTTGCAGGATTTTCGCGTTTCCGGGCGAGTTGACTTTTTTCGCGAGTTTGCTGTAGATGTGATATTCCGTGATTTCCGAACGTTGAAACGACAAGATCTTGCGGCGGATTTCTTCGCTGACTGGCATGATGGATTTTGGCTCCTTTTTCCTGATTCTAATTCATTTCTGCGGCGTTTAAATGCCCGCGCTTCCAAAGGTAAGATTCGAACTCCCGCGCGAGTCGTTTATTGTGCGCGCTTCCTCCCTTTGAGAGAAGGGCGGACTGGAAGAGCCGCCGCGCGGCTTCAGTGAGTCAGACAACGCCAGAGGACGTTTCTTACATGCGGATTGCGCGCGTTCCGGGCCGCGTGAACCATGAAAGACGGACGGTTTTCCGCCGGGAACTTTTGGCTTCGATTTGCGTCAATGAATAAAATAACCTTCAACGGAGAAAAAAATGAAAAAGTCTTTACTGAGTTTGATCGTCGCGTTTGCCCTCATGGGAATTTTACTCTCGGCTTGCTCAGGCGGCGCGCCGGCGGATGTCGCTGGCGAGTGGCGGCTGGTTTCGTACGGCCCTGTGTCCAACCAGAAACCAGTCGAGCAGGATACCTCCATCACCTTCAGCGCGGACGGCCGCTTCAACGGCAACCTCGGATGCAATACCTTCGGCGGCAGTTACAAGGTTTCGGGCGCGAAGATCGAGTTCGGCGCCGGCATGACCACGCTGATGGCGTGCCAGCCGCCCATTGACCAACAGGAGAGCGCGGTCCTGGCAGTGCTTGCAGACACCGCCGCGTTCACCTTGACCGGCGACACGCTGACCATCGTCTCGGCGGACGGCAGCTCGTCGGTGAGGCTGATGAAGAAGTAAAAGCGTCCGCGAAAAGCGACAATAAGAAAGCCTCGGAGATTTTCACCTCCGAGGCTTTTTCAGCGCTTACTGATCGCTGCTTACTGATCACTGTTCACTGATTACTGGCTCTCGTAATCCTCCGGCAGCCAGCAGCACAGCGCCAGTTCGCGCGCCGCTTTGACTTCGTCCATGCGTCCAAACGGCGTGATGTGCGGCGCGTTGTGCAGCAATTCGGGACTGGTCTTCGCCTCCTCCGCGATCTTGATCATGGCGTTGGCGAAGGCGTCGAGCGTGTCCTTGTTCTCGGTCTCGGTCGGCTCGATCATCAGCGCTTCGCGGACGATGAGCGGGAAGTAGTTCGTCGGCGGATGGAAGTTGTAATCCATCAGGCGTTTGGCGATGTCGAGGGCGCGCACGTCGCTGCCTTCGAACTGTCCCTCGGCGACGAACTCGTGCATGCAGATGCGGTCGTACGGGACATGATACGTGTCGCGCAGGCGCGCCAGCAGGTAATTCGCGTTCAACACCGCGTATTGGGCGATGTCCTTGAGCCCGTCCGGCCCTTGCATGGCGATGTAGGTATAGGTGCGCACCAGGCCGCCGCCAAAGTGACCGTGGAAGGCCTTCATCCGCCCGATGGATTTGGCGGGTTTGACGAAGCCGAAGAGTGGAGGCTGGTCGTCGCTTTCGTCCTCGACGATGCCGACCAGCGGTTCGGGCAGGAAGTCCGCGAGATGCGCCGCGACGCCGACGGGACCCGAACCCGGTCCGCCGCCTCCGTGCGGGACGGCGAAGGTCTTGTGCAGGTTGAAGTGCATCACGTCAATACCCAGGTCGCCGGGGCGGACGATGCCGAGCAGCGCGTTCAAGTTCGCGCCGTCGCCGTAGACGAGACCTCCGCAGTCGTGGACCATCTTGACCACCTGCTCGATGTTCTCGTCGAACATGCCGAGCGTGTTCGGGTTGGTGACCATGATGCCGACCACGGTGTCGTCGCATTGGGCTTTCAGGGCCTCGAGGTCCACGTTGCCGCGCGCGTCGCTGGGGATTTGGACGACCTGCAGCCCGATCATCCCCGACGAGGCGGGGTTCGTCCCGTGCGCGGAATCGGGGATCAGCATCTTGACGCGCTTCGTATCGCCGCGCGAGGCGTGATAGGCGCGCATCATCAGCACGCCGGTGAACTCTCCGTGCGCGCCCGCGGCGGGCTGGAGGGTGATGGCCGCGAACCCGCTGATCTCTTTCAGCCATTCCTGCAGCTGGTACATCAACGCCAGGTTGCCCTGCACGGTCTCGATGGGCTGGAGCGGATGCGTGTGCACGAACCCGGGCAGGCGGCAGGTGTCTTCGTCTATCTTCGGGTTGTATTTCATCGTGCAGGAGCCGAGCGGATAGAAGCCGCTGTCCACCGAGTAGTTGAATTTACTGAGGCGCATGTAGTGGCGGACGACGTCCACTTCGGCGAGTTCGGGCAGGGGCAGGCTGGGGCGGAGTAAATGCTCGGGAGGCAGAGCCGCCGCGGGGACGTCGGAAGCGGGGAAGGTCACGCCGGTGCGCCCGGGCGAGGACAGGTCGAAGACGGTCGGTTCGACGATCTTGATTGCGTCAGTCATGGTTCGCCTCCGCGAGGACCTCGGCCAGCAGGTCAATTTCTTCTTTGGAATTCATTTCGGTGACGGCGACGAGCATATGGTCGGACAGTTCGGGATAGTCCTGGCCCAGGTCGTAGCCGCCGAGGATGCCGTGGTCGAGCAGGCGCGCGTTGATCTCGGCGACGGGCTTCGGGCAGCGCAGCGTGAATTCGTGGAAGAACGGGTCGCTGAAGCGCAGGCTGTAGCCGGGGATCTTGCCGAGGGTCTCGGCGGCGTAATGCGCCTTTTGGTAGCACAGGTTCGCCACCTGCTTCATGCCGGTCTTGCCGAGCGCCGACATGTAGATCGCCGCGCCGAGCGCCAGCAGGCCCTGGTTCGAGCAGATGTTGGAGGTGGCGCGCTCGCGTTTGATGTGCTGCTCGCGGGCGGTGAGCGTCAGCACGTAGGCGCGTTGGCCGCGGTTGTCCACCGTCTCGCCGACGAGGCGTCCCGCCATTTTGTGGACGTAGGATTTGCGCGTGGTGAAGAAGCCGAGCGACGGGCCGCCGTACCACATCGGCAGGCCGAGCGGCTGGGCTTCGCCGACGACGATGTCCGCGCCCATCGAAGCGGGCGTCTTGAGCAGGGCCAGCGCGGTCGGGTTGGCGACGACGCAGACGAGCGCGCCTTTGGCGTGCGCGTCCTCGATGAGTTTGGAATAGTCGTAGATGCGCCCGAAGAAGTCGGGATATTGGACGAGGACGAGGCAGGTCTGGTCGTCAATTTGACCGGTCAACGCTTCGGGACCGTCCTCGAGGCGGACGGCCGCGTCCCCGGCCAGCTCCACGCCCATGCCCTGCGTGTACGTGCGGATCACGGCCCGGTATTGCGGGTGCAGGGACGGCGAGACGACCGCCTTCGGGCGTTTGCCGCGAAACTGCGCGAACGCCAGGTTGACGGCCTCCGCCGCCGCGGTGGCGCCGTCGTAGTGCGAGGCGTTCGAGACCTCCATGCCCGTCAACGCGCTCATCAGGGACTGGTACTCGAAAATGGATTGCAGGGTCCCTTGCGAGATTTCGGGCTGGTAGGGCGTGTAGGCGGTGTAGAATTCGCCGCGGCGCAGCATGTGGTCAATGACCGAGGGGATGTAGTGGTTGTACATGCCTGCGCCGAGGAAGGAGATCAAATCGCCGCGCACGGTCTCGTTGCTGTCGGCGATGTCGGATAGTTCGGCCGCGGCCTCCATTTCGGTCAACGCGGGAGGCAGGTCGAGAGTCGGGAAGCGGCGCCAGGCGGGGATGTCCTTGAAGAGATCGTCCAGCGTTTTCACGCCGATGGTCTCCAGCATCGCGTCCCGTTCTTTGGGACTTATCGGGATATAGGTCATGGGAACTCCATGGGCCAGCAATCAATTTTCAGCGGAACCACTGATCACTGATTACTGAACGCTGCCTAATGCGCGCGTCCCGTGCAATATTCTTCGTACGCGGCCGCGTCCATGACCTCGCCGGGCGCGCCGCCCTCGACCTGGACCATCCAGCCTTCGCCGTAGGGATCGCTGTTGAGCGTCTCGGGTTTTTCGGCCAGGCCGGCGTTGACCGCGACGACCTTCCCCGAAGCGGCCGCGTAGATCTCCGCCGAGGCTTTGACCGACTCGACCGAGGCGATGGCTTTCCCGGCCTCGACCGTGTCGCCAGCCTCGACGAGAATCTCGACGAAGACGATGTCGGAGAGTTGGCTCTGGGCGTAGTCGCTCAGTCCCATTTTGCCGCTGGCAGGATCGAACCATTCGTCGTTCTGGGTGTATTTCAAGTTGGCAGGGGCGTTCATTTTTTGTCTCCTTGCGTGAAATGTTTGGCGAATCAAAAAAGGACACGCGGTTTTAACGCCGCGCGTCCTCTGTAGTTTGACCTGAGAGATTAGTTTAGTCGTCTGGTCGTTTAGTCACTTGGCCGCCTGGTCTCGACCATTTGACCACGCGACCGTCTGACCATCAGGCCATTCGACTAACTTTACACCGTCGGTGTCCCGTGCGGGACTTTCCAGAGTCGGTTCGGATGCAGGGTCCTTTTGCCTGAGAGTTTCATCTGGGTTCGCCTGTTCCAGATTTGCACCTTCGGCGCTCGACGCATTTTACGTTCGAGTCTCTTCCCTGCAACCCGTTCGATTGTGCGATGATTTTAAGTTGCAGAGAGGATGAAGTCAAGGGACAAACGTCACGATTCGGGAAATCCCCTTCACGCCACTTTGCGCGGCGGACGCGGAAGCAGGCTGGTTTGCTGAAAGCGAGACGGAATCGAACGTTGACGGACGCGCCGCGTCAGCGCTGAATGTCTTGAATCGTTCGGAAAATATAGATGGCGTTTTCTCAAAATAAATTGGCGAGCGAGTATATAATTAAGGACAAATTTTTTTGTTGCAAACGGCTCAATAGCCTGCCGTCACGAGCGTCGTTTACGCTGCGCTGCGTTCGGCGCCATGTCGGTAAAAAGGGACGTTTGCAATAAAACGAAGATCAACCGCCAACTTCTCGACAAACTAAGGAGAATTGAAATGAAACGTATCACTGCCTTCCTTTTGCTTTTGATATTGTTTGTTTTTCCCGTTTCGGTTTTGGCGGATGTTGCGCCGCCGACTAATCCGCCAGGCTCGAACCCGCAGCCAGGATCGGAAATTACGCAAGTGCGGATGGTGTCGGAGAACGTGCTGATCGAAGTAAGCGGCGGCACGGAGCCAAAGTCGCTGGGAGAGGCTCGCGTCACTGCCAGCTTCATCATGCGGAATCTGGGCGCGTCCGATGAAAGTATGGCTGCCCGTTTTCCGATATCGGTCAATGATGGTTTCTTTAACTATCCCGAGATCACCGATCTTAAAATCAAGGTGAACGGCAATCAGGTTTCCTATAGACGCGCAAATTATCCCGATGTCATCTATCAGAGCGAAGACCTGCCCTGGGCGGAATTTGACGTTACGTTCCCCGTAAACCAGGATGTCACAATCGAAGTGACTTATACCCTGCAAGGTTCGGGATACTTTCCCTATACCGCTTTTTATTACACCCTTACCACTGGCGCGGGTTGGAAAGACACCATTGGCAGCGCGGATGTCACGCTGCGGCTTCCATACGCGGCGACTCCGCAAAATGTCGTTCTCAATACGCAAATTGGTTGGGGACAATCCACGCCTGGCGGCGTCATTCAAGGGAACGAAGTCCGCTGGCATTTTGAAAACTTTGAGCCCGGTCCCTATGAAGCCGTTGGAACTATGGAGTTTCCTTTGGTCGCGCCTTCGGCATGGCAGGCTGTTCTCACCGCGCAAAAGAACGCCGAGAAATATCCGAATGACGGCGAAGTTTGGGGACAACTCGGAAAGACGTATAAAGAAATTTTTTTGATGAATAAAGGATACCGCTCAGACGCTGGCGGCGAAGAACTTTACCGCTTGAGCGTGGAAGCCTACGAAAAATGCCTCGATCTCCTGCCGAACGACGCGCAATGGCATGCGGGCTTTGCCCATTTGCTTGCGGAACGCGCCTATTGGGACTCATTCATGAGCGCTCCTACGCCCGAAGTCTATCGCGCATTGGAGGAGATTCGCGTCGCGCTGGAACTTGCGCCGAACGATCCCGTCGTACGGGAAGTTGCGGATACTATCACTTACATGTTTCCCGATGGGATAACCAAAAACGAATTTGGATATGATTTTCCGTGGCTGACAGCCACCCCGACCCCGCTTCCTCCCACGCCGACGATTGTTCCCGTTTACGATCCAGCCTACTTCGCCGCGACCTATCAGAGCGAACTTCTCACGCTTGGCAACGGCAAGCGCGCGCAATTGACTTTGACGCTCGGCGCGGACTATTCCGCCTTGCTCGAAATCAAAGGAGAGGATAATCAAACCCTTCTTTACACTGGCACATGGGCAGACCTCGGCGACGGCAGGATTCAAATTCTGGTGCGCGACCAAGACGGGAATGAGCCTGTGCTGATATACAAACCAGACGAGGAAGACAATCTTATCTCTGACACGTATGCTTCTTTCTTTGGCGATAACGGAGTCAACATGAAGCGCATCGCTCCTGCTGCCACGCCTGAGCCGCAAGCGACATCGGTCTCAAGTTTGCCGACTCCTACTCCAAAGCCCAGTTCGTCTTCGCCCATGTGCGGGTCTGCAGCGTTGGCGCCAGTTCTGGCGGCGGCGGTTTGGTTTGCGCGGAAACGTACTCGTTAGTTCCGCCCTGGCGCGCTTCATCAAAAGAAACGGCTGTCTCAGAGTCTTCTGCAAGGATTCCCAAGATCTTCAAGATCTTGGGAATCTTCTTGTCTATTTTGCGATTTTGCGCGGGGCGCGTTTGGGCTTTTCTGGCGCTTCGGGCGCGGATTCCGCCGGGAGCGCGGCAGCCGGCGCGGGGTCCGCGGGAAGCGCGGACGCGGGCGCGGGAATCGGCGCGGGGACGGGAGTCCCGTTCAGGCGGGCGAAGTAGTCGCGCACGATCACGTCGTTGTAGAAGACGAGGACGAGGATGCCGACGACCAGCGAGAAGACGTTGCCCACGAAGATGACGGCGATCTCCCAAACGGCGATGGCCTGCGAAGGCTGGACGGGCTGCGGCGGGTTCGCCAGCAGTTTCAAGGCGTAGGCGATCTCGAAGCCGCCGAGGACGATGGGGAAGAGCGGAACGGGCGCGGCGCAGATCAGGCTGAGAAATCCCGTCCCGGTGATGATGCCAATTCCCCAGACGATGTTAAAGATGCCGTTGACCAGCGTCATCAGCGCGATCGCCATAACGAGCGAGGGTTTGGTGTGGATGTTGTTTTCCATGCGGTCTCCTGTTCTGAGACTGTATACGCTTCGTCGGAAGTTTGGTCGCGGAATCAAAAGAGCCTGCGCGCGGCAGGCTCTCGAAGCCGGTGGAATTGTCAGTTTCGGGCGGCCAGGGCGCTAAATTGCCCGAATAGATGGGCGTACACGACCATTGTATAGACGGTTGTGCCGACGCTGACGATCAGCGCGACGATCCAGCCTAAACAGGGGATCCATCCCAGCATGGCGGTGACGCCGCTTGCTACAAATCCGACCACCAGTCCGGCCAGGATGCTGATTCCCCAGGCGGTGAAGAACGGGCCGCTGTTCCTGCTGATCAGGTTGATCGCCTCGCGGAATTTGAAGCACGAGGCGAAGGTCCCCTCGCGGGCGAAGATGACCAGGATGGCGGGATACGCGATCGTGAGGAACAGGCCGTAAATGAGGAAACCGCATACCAGAAGAAAGGACAGAGCTCCGCCAATCACGCCTGTGATCTGGCTGAAGTCCTGGAGGTTGCTGTCGCCGGAGAGCATCCCTGAAGCGATCAGCATGCTCATGGGCAGGCAGATGAGGACCAGGATGGGCAGGCCATAGACCAGCCCGGCCGCGGCCAGGATCAGCCCGTCCATGAATTTTTTCTCGATGTTGTCCCAGTTGGGGAGCGGTTCCGCCTCGCCGTTGGAGACGTTGCGCAGAAGGCCGACCATATAGCCGGTCCACGCGAAGTTTAGGATGGGGATCAGGCCGATGATGGCTCCCATCCCCAGTTTGCTGATCCATTGTTTGTCTTCGAACGGGTAGGTAAATGCCTTGTTGATATCCATGTTTTGCCTCGTTGGAAATGATGGGATGAATTCTTCGAAGCGGAGGCGGGTCTCCTTTGGCAAAATCAAAACGGGCTGTTCACTTATACAGCCCGTCTTTATGTTAAGCCCAGCCCTGATTCTTGATGAAGTCGGTCAGCACAGGGATCTTTACATCCTGTCCCTGATAGGCTTTGTAAGCCCAGTAGAGGAAAACCAGCCACAGCAGGGGAACGCACAGCCCGCCGAAACCAAGCGTGACGACGGAGATGATGACGGCCACGACGACAAAAACGATGCTCGCCGCGATGGATTGCACGGCGTGGAACTTGATATAGGGGCGCGCTTTTTTATCTTCCATCAACAGCGCAATGATGCCGATCAGCGGGGCGAAAACGTAACTGAGGGCGGCCCACAGTTTATCGTCGCTCGTGAGTTCGGGACTAACTGGTTGCTCTGACATTTTTCTTCTCCTTTTTTGTTTGGCTAATGTCCCGTATTGTACTCTAAAATCAATTTCCTGCAACAAACAATGCTAGAATAGGACTCATGTCTCATCGAGTTGTTTTCATGGGTTCGCCCGATTTTGCGCTGCCCGGTCTGCGCGCGCTGGCGTCGCGATATCAAATCGTCGGCGTGGTCACCCAGCCCGACCGCGCCTCGGGACGCGGCCGCGCCCTCAAACCTCCGCCCGTCAAGACGCTCGCGCTCGAACTTGGCCTGCCCCTCGTCCAACCCGAAAAACTGCGCCAGCCCGAAGCCGTCCAGCAACTGCGCGCCTGGAATCCCGACCTTATCGTCGTGGCCGCGTTCGGGCAAATTCTCAAACCCGAAGTCCTCGACCTGCCGCGCTTTGGCTGTCTCAACGTCCACGCCTCGCTGCTGCCGCGCTGGAGGGGAGCCGCGCCGATCAACGCCGCCATCCTCGCGGGCGACGAAGAGACGGGCGTGACCATCATGAAAATGGACGCGGGCCTCGACACCGGCGGCATCCTGGCCCAGCGCGCCTTCCGCCTCTCTCCCGACGTGACGGCGGGCGCGGCCTTCGACGCGTTATCCGCCCTCGGCGCGGACCTGCTCCTCGAGTCCCTGCCCGATTACCTCGCTGGCAAGCTGACTCCCGTTCCGCAGCCCGAAGACGGCGTCACTTACGCGCCGATGCTCAAAAAGGAGGATGGACGTCTCGACTTCGCGCGTCCCGCGGACGAGTTGGAGCGGCGCGTGCGGGCGATGAATCCCTGGCCGGGCGCGTGGTTCGAGTGGGACGCGAACCTGCTCAAAGTGGCGCGCGCGAAAACCCTCGGCGGGGAAAAAGGCCGGGCGAGCGGAATCCGCCTCGTCGTCGAGGGGAGACCCGCAGTGACCTGCGCGGACGGCGCGCTCGTCCTGGAGGAAGTCCAGCCCGCGGGGAAGAGACCCATGTCGGGGCGGGCATTCCTGGCCGGGGCGCGGGGATGGGAATCGCGGTAGCGGCTGCGGCGCGAAATCTGGCGTAAGAGAACGCGGCTTGCGCGCTTCTGTGAAGTACGGGCAATTTACAAATTCACACAGGAGATAACCAATGAATCCTTTCATCTCGTTTATGGCTTCCACCGCCGGCCGCGTCCTGCGCGCCGTTGTGGGACTTGTCCTTGCGTACGTCGGCTGGGGGACGATGAGCGGCGCGGGCGGCACGATTGTGGCGCTGATCGGCCTGGTGATGATCGCGGCGGGCGTGTTCGACTTCTGTCTGTTCGCCCCGCTTTTCGGCAATCCGCTCAGCGGAAAGAAGATCCGCGCTGGAAAGTAAAGCCGCTGTTTGTCATCCGCGCCTGTGTTTTGCGCGCTTGCCGGGCGGCCGGGAAATAACCCCGTCACATATTTGTGACGGGGTTATAATTCAAGCGCGCGTTTGACGCGCTGAAAGGAGGCTTCATGGCCGAACAACCCAAAGGATGCGCACGCATCACCGGCGCGGTGTTGGGCGGGAATCCGTCTGCCCAGCCAGCCGCCGAATCCCCCGAAAAAAAGGAGACGATTATGACCGCACGCGTTGGGCAGAAGGCCCCCGATTTCGAAGCGCCCGCCTATTATCGAGGCGAATTCACGAGCGTTAAACTATCCGACTATCTGGGAAAGTGGGTACTCGTCTGCTTCTACCCGGGCGATTTCACCTTTGTCTGAGCGACCGAAGTGTCGGCGGTCGCCGACAAATATCCCGAATTGCAGAAACTGGGGGTGGAGGTCATCTCGGTGAGCGTGGACAGTCACTTCGTCCACAAGATGTGGAACGATCACGAGTTGAGCAAAATGGTGGACGGCGGCGTTCCCTTCCACATGGCCTCCGACCAGGCCGGGAACGTCGGACGCGCCTTCGGCGTCTGGGACGAAAACCAGGGCATCGAACTGCGCGGCCGCTTCATCATTGACCCCGACGGCGTGATCCAGGCCATGGAGGTGATGACTCCGCCCGTGGGCCGCCGTCTCGCCGAGACGGTGCGGCAGGTGCAGGCGTTCCAGCATGTGCGCGCCAGCAAAGGCTCCGAGGCCATGCCCGCAGGCTGGATGCCGGGCGATTCGACGCTCAAGCCGGGTCCCGGCCTGGTGGGCAACGTCTGGAAGGTCTGGAAACCTTCCGCGGAAAAGTAAGACCGCGGCTGTAACGAAAAGGGTTGGCGCCTGCCAGCCCTTTTTTGTTATACAATAAGGCCAGATTCTGCCGGGAGAACCTTTATGTCCAAATATGTCGCCGCCATTGACCAGGGAACGACCAGCACGCGTTTCATCGTCTTCGATCACGACGGGAACGCGGTCGTTGCCAGCCAGAAGGAGCATCAACAGATCTACCCGAAGCCGGGCTGGGTGGAGCATGACCCGCTTCAAATTTGGGAGCGGATGCTCGCCGTGATGACGACCGCGCTCGAACGCGGGCGCATCGTCCCGGAGCAGATCGTCGCGGTCGGCGTGACCAACCAGCGCGAGACGACCGTCGTCTGGGACAGGCGGACGGGGAAGCCGATCCACAACGCCATCGTCTGGCAGGACACGCGCACGGATGAAATCTGCGGCGCGCTGGCGAAGCAGGGCGGGCAGGACCGTCTGCGCGCGAAGACGGGACTTCCGCTCGCCACGTATTTCTCGGGGCCGAAGATCAAATGGATTCTGGAGAATGTGTCGGGGGCGCGGAAAAAGGCCGATAACGGCGATCTGCTGTTCGGTACCATCGACTCCTGGCTGATCTGGAATTTGACGGGGGAGCATGTCACTGACGTGACCAACGCCTCGCGCACGCTCTTGATGAATCTCGAAACGCTCGATTGGGACGACGAGATCCTGAAACTGCTCGGCATCCCGCGCGTCATGCTGCCGCGCACCAAGTCATCTTCGGAAATTTACGGGCGCATCGCGGGGAGCGGAGACCTGCCCCTGCGCGGCGTCCCCGTCGCGGGCGACCTCGGCGACCAGCAGGCCGCGCTCTTCGGTCAGACCTGCTACTCGGCGGGCGAAGCCAAGAACACCTATGGCACGGGCTGTTTCATGTTGATGAACACGGGCGGGAAGCCCGTCCCGTCGAAATCGGGATTGTTAACGACGCTCGGCTACAAGATCGGGAATCAGGACGCCGTCTACGCGCTGGAAGGCTCGATTGCCGTCACGGGCGCGCTCGTCCAGTGGCTGCGCGACAACCTCGGCCTGATCCAAAAATCGTCCGACGTGGAAGCCCTGGCGAAAAGCGTGGACGACAACGGCGGCGTCTATTTCGTCCCCGCGTTCAGCGGACTGTTCGCGCCCTATTGGAGGTCCGACGCGCGCGGCGTCATCGTCGGGATGACGCGCTACGTCAACAAGGGACACATCGCCCGCGCCGCGCTCGAAGCGACCGCCTTCCAGACGCGCGAAGTCCTCGACGCGATGGAAACGGATTCGGGCGTGAAACTCACCGCGCTCAAAGTGGACGGCGGGATGGTCTTCAACGACCTGCTGATGCAGTTCCAGTCCGACATTTTGGGCGTGCCAGTCGTCCGCCCCAAAGTGGCGGAGACGACCGCCCTCGGCGCGGCCTACGCCGCGGGACTCGCCGTCGGCTTCTGGAAGGACTTCGACGAGTTGCGCGCCAACTGGGGCCGCGACCGCGAATGGAAACCGCAGATGGACTCCGCGAAACGCGACAAGTTGTATTCCGAGTGGAAGAAAGCCGTCACCCGTACGTTCGACTGGCTCTAACCGCCGCCTCCCGCCCGATACCTGACACCTGAAACTTGAAACTTGAAACCTGGAACTTGAAACCTGGAACCTGAAACATGAACCGACAGGAAACCCTCTCCCAAATCAAGTCCAACCCGAAAATCTCCGTCCTGATCGTCGGCGCGGGGATCAACGGCATCGGCGTCTTCCGCGACCTGGCGCTCAACGGCGTGGACGCGCTGCTCGTGGAGCGCGGCGATTTCTGTTCGGGCGCGAGCGCGGCCTCCTCGCACATGGCGCACGGCGGCATCCGCTACCTGGAGAACGGCGAGTTCCGACTCGTGCGCGAAGCGGTGGCCGAACGCAACCGCATGATCCAAAACGCGCCGCACCTCGTCGAGCCGCTCCCGACCACCGTCCCGATGTTCAAGCATTTTTCGGGACTGCTCAACGCGCCGCTCAAATTCCTCGGCCTGCTGGACAAACCCTCCGAACGCGGCTCGCTTGTCATCAAGATCGGTTTGATGTTCTACGACGCCTTCACGGGAAAAACCCGCGTCGTGCCGCGCCACGCGTTTCGCGGATGCGCCGAATCGCTCAAACTCTGGCCGCGGCTCAATTCCGACGTACACGCCACGGCCACTTACTACGACGGCTCGATTCTCAACCCCGAGCGTCTCGCGCTGGAAGTGATGCTGGACGGCGAAGCCGACGGCGGACGCGCGCTCAACTACGTCTCCCTCGTCGGCGGGCAGGGGAACGCGGTCACGCTCCGCGACGAACTGACGGACGCGGTCTTCGACGTCCAGCCGAAACTGGTTGTCAACGCGGCTGGCCCGTGGATAGACGCCGCCAACGGCAGCCTCGGCCTGTCCACCCGTTTCATCGGCGGGACCAAAGGCTCGCACCTCGTCCTCGACCATCCCGAACTGCGGGAGACCATTGGCAATCATGAATTTTTCTTCGAAAACAAGGACGGGCGCATCGTCCTCATCTTCCCGCTGTACGACCGCGTCATCGTCGGCACGTCCGACATCCCCATCGAAAATCCCGACGACGCGCTTTGCACCGACGCCGAGGTGGACTACTTCCTCGAAATGATCGCCCGCGTCTTCCCCGATGTCAAAGTGACGCGCGAGAACATCGTCTTTCGGTTTTCGGGAGTCCGTCCGCTGGCGCATACAGGTTCAGCCAAAACTACGGGACAGATCACCCGCGACCATCACATCCAGGTGACGGAGGGCGAGTGGACTGGGCTCGGCTATCCCGTCTATTCGCTCGTCGGCGGCAAGTGGACCTCGTTCCGCGCCTTCGCGGAACAGGCGGCGGACAAGGCGCTGGCCTTTCTCGGCAGGACGCGGCAGAAGTCCACGCGCGAACTGCCCGTCGGCGGCGGACGCAATTACCCGCGGACCGCCGAGGAGCAGAAACGTTACCTCGACGGCCTCGCCGCGTGGACGGGATTCCCCGCCGAGCGCGTGCGCGTCCTGTTCGAACGCTACGGGACGCGCGCCGAAGCCGCGGCGTTGTCCATCGCCAGGCAACCCGATCAGCCGTTGAAGTCCCTGCCCGATTTCACGCGGCGTGAAGTCATCTTCCTCTGCCAGCAGGAACAGGTCGTCCATCTCGACGACATTCTCCTGCGCCGCACGCTGTTGGCGATGCTCGGACGGCTCACGCGCGCCGCGGTGGAGGAGATGTCCGACGCGGCGGGCGAGGCGCTGGGCTGGGACGAGGGGCGGAAAAAAGCCGAAGCGGCGCGCGCGCTCGAATTACTGGCGAGCCGCCACGAGGTCAGGTTGTGAATCGAAGGATGGTAGAATCCCCGAATGTCCCCGCGCAAACAACATTCCGTTGACCTCGTCATCCCCGTCTACAACGAGGCGGGCGTGCTGGCGCGGACGCACGCGCGTCTGCGCGCGGCTGTGGACGCGCTCCCGTACGACTTCACGTTCATCTATGTGGACGACGGCTCCTCGGACGGCTCCGACGCGGAACTGGCCGCGCTGGCAAAGTCCGACGGGCGCGTACGCGTGATCTCGCTCAGCCGCAACTTCGGCCACCAGGCCGCGCTGACCGCGGGACTCGACGCCTCGCGCGGCGACGCGGTCGTCTCGCTCGACGCCGACGGGCAGCATCCGCCCGAAATGATCGCGCAGATGCTCGAACTGACGGCGCAGGGATACGACGTCGTACAGGCGCAGCGCGCCTCCGATGCTCAGGCGGGACGCTTCAAGAAGTGGACTTCGGATTGGTTCTACCGCCTCCTGAACTTCATCTCAGGGACGCGCGTCCTGCCAGGCGCGGCGGATTTCCGCGCCCTGTCGCGCCGCGCTGTGGATGCGTTGAAGGCCATGCCTGAGTATCATCGCTTCCTGCGCGGCATGGTCTCGTGGATCGGGTTCAAGTCCGCCATCCTGCCGTATCACCAGGAGGAGCGCGTCGCGGGCTCGTCGAAATATTCCCTCGGAAAAATGTTCCGCCTCGCGATGGACGCCATCTTCTCGTTCTCGCTCGCGCCCTTGTACGTGGGACTCAGCCTCGGCGGGATCCTGCTCCTGCTGGCGCTGACCGAGATGATCTATGTGCTTTCCTTCTGGGTGACGGGGCGCACGTCCAACCTCGCGCCTGGCTGGAGTTCGCTGATGTTCGTCATCCTCATCGTCGGCGGGATGCTGATGGTACTTCTCGGTTTCATCGGCGTTTACGTGGGTTACATTTTTCAGGAAGTGAAACGCCGTCCCATCTATATCGTCAAACGCGAGGAGAAAACGGACGAATGACGGCGCGCCTGTTTCGTCCGTGGACCGTCCCCATCGTTCTGCTCGCCGTCACCCTCGCGGCGTATGGACTCTTCGCCGCGCAGCAGGGTTTTCATTGGGACGACTGGGGTTTGATCGGCCTCATGTCTTTGCGGGGGCCGCGCGCCCTGCTCGACTATTTCGCCAAAGCGCGCCCGCTGTGGGGATATTTTTACGTCGCCACCATTTCCCTGTTCGGGACGAACCTGTTCGCCTGGCAGGTCTTCGCGCTCCTCATGCGCTGGCTCGCCGCCGTGACTTTATGGTGGTCGCTCCGCCTGACGTGGCCGCGTCGGGACGGCTTCGCGTTCTGGGCGGCGGTCTTCGCGCTGGTATATCCAGGTTTCAGCCAGCACTCCATCGCCGTCGCGTACAGTCACTACTCGATGGCGCTGGCGATGTTCTACGCCTCGCTGGGACTTTCCCTGCTGGCGCTGCGCGGCGGACGCGGGCGCGCGGCCGCGACCCTCGCCGCGTTGACTCTCTCCGCGCTGCAACTTTTTTCCACCGAATATTTTTTCGGCCTCGAACTGCTGCGCCCGATCCTGTTCTGGCTGGCGCTCGGCGGCGTGGAAAACGAGCCGCGTCGCCGCTGGAAACGCGCCGCGCTGACGTACCTCCCGTACGGTTTGACGCTCGCCGCGTTCGTCGTCTGGCGCGGATTCTTCTTCGAGTCGCAGCTCTACCAGGTCACCTCGCAGGCCTCGGCGCTCGCGTCCCTGCCGCGGCAAATCTGGGACGGCGTCTGGAATGCCTCGGCCGCGGCGTGGCTCGGCGTGTTCCGCCTGCCTCCCTCCGCCGAAATGGGGACGCGGCTCACGCTCGTTTACTGGCTCATCCTGCTCGCGGTCTTCGCGCTTTTCATGGTTTATCCCAATCGCTTGCAATCGGATTCCGCCGGTGAGAAAACCGTCCGCACGCCGATCCTGCAATGGATGGGCGTCGGCGCTCTCGCCGCGCTGACGGCGGGGATTCCGTTCTACGCGGCGCGCCTGCCCGTCCAGTTGAAATTCCCCGACGACCGATTCACGCAGCCGTTCGCGTTCGGCGTCTCCCTGCTCCTCGCCGCGGGGCTGGAGCTCCTCCCGCGTCCCGCCTGGCGGACGGCGGCCGCGTCCGCGCTCGTCGCGCTGGCGGTGGGATTGCAGGTCCAAAACGCATTCTTCTTCCGCGAAGATTGGAAGGCGCAGAAAGCCTACTTCTGGCAGTTATCCTGGCGCGTGCCCGCGCTCGAAAGCGGCACGTCCATCCTTTCGGAGCGCGCCCCCTTTCGCTTCACGGACGACGACGCGCTGGGGTTCGCGACCAATTGGATGTACGCGCCGAACTCCGACGAGCTCAGCGCGATCCACCAGGTCTCGATGTCCACGCGCCTGAACTTTCAGAGCGATACGATGAAGTTCACCCAGCCGATTCAGGGACGGCTCTTTACCAGCGATTTCGTCGTCTCCTCCGACGCGCTGATCGTGACGCAGTTCGCGCCGCCGTCGTGCCTGCGCGTCCTCCATCCCGTCTACGACGCGGACCTGCCCGTCGCGCCGCGTTCGCGCGAGGCGACTGAGTCGCTGCTCGGTTTTGGACTCCCGTTCCTCCGTCGGGAGGAGGCGGCCGCGCTCCCGCTTTCGAACATGGCGCGGATCGCTTCCGCCGATCCGCCTGCCCGTCCGCCCGAGGCGATCTTCGGGAACGAGCCGCCGCGCCAATGGTGTTATTATTTCGAGCAGGCCGACCTCGCCCGCTCGCAGAGAAATTGGGAGGCGGTCGCCCGCCTCGGCGACGGGGCGTTTGCCGTCCCGTTCCTCCCGAATAACCCTGCCGAGTACCTGCCGTTCATCGAGGCCTACGCCCGTCTCTCGCGCGTGGACGAGGCCCGCAAGTTGACGATGGACGCCGCGGGGCAGATGCCGATCCTGCGGCCCGCGCTGTGCGCGCTCTGGCAGAGAGTCGCCGCGGACGGCGCGCTGTCGTTGCCCGACCGCGCCGCGGCCGCGCAAATCCAAACCGACCTTCATTACTGCCCGATGGAAACCGAATGAACCTCGACAAAAATTTTTATGTGACGTTTGTACGCCACGGCGAATCGCTCGGCAACCAGGAGAACCGCTTCCAGGGACAGGCCGATTTCCCGCTGACAGACAAGGGACGCGAGCAGGCGCGCGCTCTCGCTTCGCGCTGGACCTCGGAGGGCGCCGTCTTCGACCTCTGCATCGCCAGCCCGCTCTTGCGCGCCAAAGAGACGGCGGAGATCGTCGTCCGCGCGTTGAATGTCCCGCTCGAAATTGACCCGCTTTGGATGGAGATGGACAACGGGCGGCTGGCGGGCTTGCGCGAAGACGAGATTGACCAGGACGAGCCGAAGTTCCTCACGCCCTACACCCGCATCGGCGAGACGGGCGAAAGCCGCCTCGAAGTCTACCTGCGCGCGGGCCGCGGCATCCAGTCCATCCTCGACCGCAAGCCGGGACGTTACCTCGTCGTCTCGCACGGCGGTATTTTGAACATGGCGCTGTATTCCATCCTGAACATCACGCCGCAAGCGCATCATCACGGACCGCGCTTCTGGTTCCGCAACACCACCTTCGCCGATTTCGTCTACAACCCCGAGTGGCACAACTGGCGGCTCCTGCGTTTTGACCGTTCTCATTGGGCATCCAGTGAGCAGTGAGCAGGGATCAGTAATCAGTGATCAGTGATCAGTCATCAGAGTCAATCTCCAATTACCAATTACCAATCACCAATCGTAAATCCTATGACTCCTTCCCCTCTCAACATCCTCGCATTCGGCGCGGGCGCCATCGGGACGTATATCGGCGGCTCGCTCGCGCTCGCGGGTCAGCGTGTCGTCTTTGTGGAGCAGCCCTCTGTGGCGGACGATCTGCGTCAGCGCGGGATGCGCCTTGACCTGACTCTCGATGAAAGACGAAAGACGAAAGAAGCAAATTTGCTCTCGCCACAATCGTTCGTCGCGGCTGCCTCGCTCGAAGACGCGCTCAAATACTGGCCCTTCGACGTCGCCATCTTCGCGTTGAAATCCTTCGACACGCCCGCCGCGCTGGAGGGGATGAAGCCCTTCGCCGAAAAACTCCCGCCCATCCTGTGCCTCTCCAACGGCGTGGACAACGAGCCCGCCATCGCGGACGCGCTGGGCGCGGACAAGGTCGTCTACGGGACGGTCACCTCCGCCATTGGACGCCGCGCCGCGGGCGACATCGTGCTGGAAAAACTGCGCGGCATCGGCATCGCCAACGGGAATCCGCTTTCCGCCAAACTCGTCGCCGCGTTCAACGCCGCGTACCTCAACGCCCAACTCTTCCACGACGCGGCCGCCATGAAATGGTCCAAGATGCTGACCAACCTCGTCGCCAATCCCTCCTCGGCTATTTTGGACGTGACCGCCGCGCAAGTCTTTGCCGATAGGCGTCTCTACAAACTGGAGATCGAAATGCTGCGTGAGTGTCTCGCGGTGATGAAGGCGCAGGGAATCGAAGTAGTAGACCTGCCGAAGACGCCCGTCCGCGCGCTGGCGTTCGCGACGCGTCTCCCGCTATGGCTGTCGAAACCGCTCCTCGGACGCGCGGCGGGAAGCGGACGCGGCGGCAAGATGCCCTCGTTCCATATTGACCTCCACTCGGGGCGCGGCAAATCCGAAGTGGACTACCTGCATGGCGCGGTCGTCCGCGCGGGCGCGAAGACGGGAGTCCCGACGCCCGTCAACCAATTGTTCACCGAGACGCTGCTCGCGCTGACGAACGGGGAAATCCCGTTGGACGAGTTCGCGGGCAAGCCAGGGAAATTGCTGGCGAAAGCGAAGAAACATGACCAGCAATAACCAGAAGCTCAGAATCTTTTTATGTCACTCCCCAGCGGACGCGAAAAAAGTTCGGGAATTTCGCGCGCGGCTGGCCTCGAGCGGCTTTGACGTCCGTTTCGACGAAGCGAAGCGGGCGGCGGGACAGGATCGGGACTCGGAAATCCGTCATGCCGTGCGGCAAGCCGACGCAGTGATCGTGTTTCTCTCGAAGAACTCCATCACCAGGGAGGGCGCCGCGCGCAAAGAGATCCGCTTCGCGCTGGACGTGGCGGACGAGAAACCCGAAGGCGCCATTTCCGTCATCCCCGCCCGGCTGGAGGAATGTTCGACGCCCGAACGCCTGCTCCGATACCAGCGGGTGGACTTGTTCAACCCCGCGAGTTACGAGAAGATGATCTATACGCTCAAACTCCGCGCCCGGCTTCTCGGCAAGGAGATCTCGGTCACGCCCTCGCCCGACGTTGTTGTGTATCTTTCCGACGGGCGGCGGTTGACCGCGCCGCGCGGCACGAGCGTCGAGGAATTTCTGAAGCCGATCGCGGACACCTTCTCCGCTCCCGTGATCGCGGCCATTGTGAACAGCGAGCTGCACGAACTGACCTATCGGGTCAACTTCGAGTCGTTGATCCAACCCGTCGCGATGGACACCGCCGACGGCGCGCTCATCTATCGCCGCTCGCTCATCTTCCTGCTGGAGATGGCCTTCGCCGACTTGTATCCCAAAGGCAAGTTGACGATTGACCATTCCGTCTCTTCGGGCGGCTACTTTTGCCAGGTGTCGGGACGCGGCCCGCTGTCGCAGTCGGAGCTCGACGCGCTCGCCGCCCACATGCGCGAACTCGTCGAAGCCGACCTGCCGTTCGAGCGCTCCGAAATCCCCATTGAGGAAGCCGTCGCCTATTTCAAAAAACTGAAACTCAACGACAAAGCGCGCCTGTTGGCCCATCGCCAGAAACCCTACCTCACTCTCTACAGCCTCAGCGGACGGCGCGACTATATGCACGGCTACATGGCGACCTCGACGGGATACCTGAAGTGGTTCGACCTGACTCTCGTCAACGGCGGGGTCACGCCCCCCTTCCCGCGCCGCCACGCGCCCGCCGACCTCCAGCCGATGGGCGACTATCCCAAACTGCTCGCCGCCTTCCGTCAATATGGCGACTGGCTCGCCCGCCTCGGCATTGACAACGTGGGCGCGCTCGACGACGCCATCGAAGCCGGCCGCGCCGAGGAGATCGTGCTGGTCTCCGAGGCCATGCACGAGCGTCACCTCGCGCAGATCGCCGCGCAGATCGTCGAACGCGCCGCCAGCATCGTGTTGATCGCGGGGCCGTCCTCCTCGGGCAAGACCACCTTCTCGCGCCGCCTCAGCATCCAACTGCTCGCCAACGGCCTCTCGCCCTATCCGCTCGAATTGGACAATTACTTTGTGCCGCGCGAGAAAACCCCGCTGGACAAGGACGGCAACCCCGATTATGAAGCCCTCGAAGCGCTCGATCTGCCGCTCCTCGCAAAGGACCTTGCCCGCCTCGTCGCGGGGGAGAAGACGCACCTGCCGCGCTACAACTTCAAGACGGGACGGCGCGAAGCCGGGGACGTGATCCAACTCCACAAGGGACAGGCTCTCATCCTCGAGGGCATCCACGGACTCAACCCCCGCCTCCTCCCCGAATCCCTCGCGGGCCGCGCTTTCAAGGTCTACGTCTCAGCCCTGACGCAGGTCAACCTCGACCGCCACAATCGCGTCTCCACCACCGACACGCGCCTGATCCGACGCATCGTCCGCGACGCGCGCGAACGCGGCTACTCCGCCGCGCAGACGATCTCGCGCTGGGAATCCGTCCGCCGCGGCGAGAAGCGTTACATCTTCCCGTACCAGGAAAACTGCGACGTGATGTTCAACTCCGCGCTGGTGTACGAACTCTCCGCGCTCAAACCGCTGGCCGAGCCGCTGCTGCGACAAGTCCCCTACGGCGTGCCGGAATACATCGAAGCCAAACGCCTGCTGGCCTTCCTGGAGTGGTTCATCCCCGTGGACGCGAACCTCATCCCTGCCAATTCCATCGTCCGCGAGTTTTTGGGCGGTTCGAGTTTGAAGGAATTCAAGGTGTGGAAGAGACATTGACGATCCCCCGTTTTCGCGCGTACTTCTCCGACCAGCGGATGTTTAAACGGATAAACGGATGAAAAACGTTTTATCCGCTTATCTGTCGGTCGCTTTTATTTGTCATCGCTTCTACTTTGAAAGCGGCAAGTAGAGGATTTGATTTTCTAATTCGGCGCGCTGGCATGTTTCCGCGATGAGCAGGATATCTTCGATGGCAATTCCCAAAGGGACTTTACGATTGACCTCGATGATTCCCGGCATGTATTTTCCAGCGCGGATGCGTTCGAGCGCATATTTGGTCATGGTTGCCGCGTCGTGGGTGAGAAGGACGCGATCTTCTCCCGCCGCCCATTCGAGAATGACCGGATCTTCGGCGGCCGAAAGTCCCACGTCTTGAACGCGGACAAGGTTGATGTCTGGCTTGACTCGCATCAAGCCTCGGACGATCGCGCTGTTGAAATTTTCATCCGCCGCCAACAAGAGCATGAGGTTATTTCCCGCTTTTTCGCCTTGCCAATAACCGCTCGCGGATCCCGGTCGCGTCGAAGCGCGTCTCGTTCTGTGTACGTACTTCCGTGGCAAATTTCTCGCGGCGTTTGAGATACGCTTCCACTTCCTTTTTCTGACGCAGGTAATGCCCAATGACCGAATAAATGTCCGCAAGCGGAACAGTCGGATACTGGTATGCAATCTCCTCCGCCGCCGCGCCATCCTTGAACGCGCCCACGATTGTATCCAATGTGACTCGCGTTTTCCCGACGCGGATCACTCCGTCTCTGTCGGTTCTCAGTGGGATTATTTCGGTCAATTCTACAGTTGCCATGTCAACCTGACTTTCCGGCAATAATTATAGCGCTCCCCGCAGAACGATTATCTTTTCAACCGCCGCGCGTCGCCATCGCGGACCGTCACCCCGACCGCGTCCAGATGCTCCAGCAATGCCTGCGCGTATTTCCGCGTCGTGCTGAGCAGGTCGCGGACCTCGGCCAGCGTCGTCTGGCCGTTTTGCGCGATGAACGACTTGACCTTTTCCGTCATCGCCGCGTAATCCTTCGAGCGGAAGACCACCTCCTGCGAGACGGCGGTCAACTCGCCCATTTCGATCAACGCGTTGTAGACTTCCTCTCCCACCTCGGCCTGACTCTCTTTGACGCTGGGCGGCGCGGACGGGTCCGCCTCGAACCTCCGCATCAACGCCTTCACTTTGACTTGCTGCGCGGCGTCCAGGCGGACTGCGTGCGCGGGCAGCGCGACGAACGCCCCATTTTCGTCTACCACTTTACGATTCGCGATCAGCGCGAGCCCTGCGTTGAAGACGCGCGGGGCGAGTTTGAGTTTCGATTTAAGTTCCTCGCGCGGGATCCCCTTGCGGAGCGGAAAGGCCTTGTGATACTCGCCCACGATTTGCAGGGTTTTGTCCTGCAACGCGTCCCAGCGAGACGCGGGCATCAGCAGGCTGTCCGTCCGCCATTCGCCGCCGTCCAGGTTGACCAGCGTCCCGTTTGCGAGCAATTCGTTCATCGCCGAGACCGCCGCCTCGGATTCCAGCCCCGAGCGCGCCATGACCTCCTTCGCCGAAGCGGGAGAGAGCGCCAGCGCGGCTTCGAGCAGCACGTCCGCAGGGGAGCCGCGGGCGAGCGACTCCAGCGAACTTAGCGTCGCCTCGTCGAAGCGTTTGTGGCGTCCCTTCGGATGCGGATCCGCGATCACGCCGCCGCCGATGGTCTCGGTGGGGGAGGGACGGCGCAGGATCAACCGGTCGCCGCGGACGGCTACGAGCGGGTCGCGCAGTTCGAGCTGGGCCCAGCCCTCGGAGGCGGGCGCGAGTTCGTCCGCGCCCAACACGCGCACGGCGGCGATCGTCTCGGCCGCGCCGAGGAAGACTTTGACTTCCGCGCCGTGCTTCAGCGGGGCGGAGGCGTCTTTGAGCAGACGCAGGCGCGCGTCCACGCGGCGGGTGGGCTGGTATTGATTCGGGCGGACGACGACCTCCCCGCGTTGGATTTTCTCGGCCGCGATCCCCGAAATGTTGACCGCCGTCCGCGAGCCGGGGGCGGCGCGGTCTTCTTTTTTCTTGTGGGTCTGGAGTCCGCGCACGCGGCCTTTTTGTTCCGACGGCAGGATCTCCACCTCGTCGCCCAGCGCGAGCGCGCCGTCCGTCAACGTGCCGGTGACGACCGCGCCGAATCCCGGCATGGAGAAAACGCGGTCTATCGGCAGGCGCGGACGGTTCAGGTCGGGGCGGGAGGGTTTTTCCGATAGGAGGGATTGGAGGCTGGCGATGAGCGCGTCGAGTCCCGTTTTGGTTTTAGCGGAGACGCGCAGGATCGGCGCGTCCGCCAGGACGGTCCCGCGCACGGCGGCGCGGACGTCCGCTTCGAGAAGCTCCAGCCAGTCGGGGTCGGGAGCGAGGTCGGTCTTGGTCAGGGCGATGAGTCCGGCGGGGATCTGGAGCAGGTCGAGGATGGCGAGATGCTCGCGGGTCTGCGGCATCACGCCCTCGTCCGCCGCGATGACCAGGAGCGCGGCGTCTATCCCCCCGATGCCGGCCAGCATGTTCTCGATGAAGTCGCGGTGACCCGGCACGTCCACGATGCCGATTTCCTCGCCGTTGGGCAGGACGAGCCAGCCGAAGCCGAGGTCTATGGTCATCTCGCGCTCGCGCTCCTCTTTAAGGCGGTCGGGGTGAGCGCCTGTGAGCGCGGCGATGAGCGTGGACTTGCCGTGGTCTACGTGGCCTGCTGTGCCGATGACGCGCATAGCTGTTCGATCTATCCCCGGTCACGCAGCGGGCGCGGAGGCCTGGTTTGCTTTGCGGACTGCGCGGCCGGTTTCATTTCGTTTTCCTGGCGGTTTTCTTTCCGTGTCCCATGATGCGTTCGCTGGAAGTGAGCCATTCGTGCGCCCAATTCATCAGTTCCTGCATTTGACGCTCGAGGGCCTCGGTGGTCTGGTGGAGTTGGTCCTGCGCGGTCTGGATGGGGTCTTCGAACGCGGCGATGCGTTCCTCTGCGGCGGCCATGGCCTGACGCAATTCGCGGACGGCCTCGTCCTGCGAGAGCGTGTAACTGGCCCAGCGTTTCTGGTCTTCGGATTTGAAGGCCGTCCATTCCTGGCGGGCGCGTTCGTCGCCGAGGCGCTGGATTTCGGTGATCTCGTTGATGCGCCGTTCCATTTTCTGGTTGAGTTCGAGGAAGGCGTCCTGGGCGCGCTTGGCGGCGCGCGAGGCTTCTTCGGCGGCCAGCACCTGCGCGTCGAGCGAGCTGACCTGTTTGACGACGCCCTCCGCCCGGCCGATCCATTCCTTCCAGGCGCGTTCGCGTTCCACCTGCGCGAGGGACTGCTGTTCCATGAACACGGCCTGGGCCTGCTTGCGCTCGGATTCGGACGCCAGCAGCTCGTTCATGCGGTTCTCGACGATGTTCAGGCTGTCCAGGTTCAATTGCATTTTGTCGCGCGTCTCGTTGAGCCTTTTGACCTGCGCGGCCAGGTCGCCCTGCAGGTCGGCGACGCGCTTGGCGTCGGTGCGGCGCGATTCGTCGAAGGCTTTTTGCGCGCGGATCATCTGCTCGTGCGTGGCGGCGATCTCCTCGGCGCGCGTTCGGATGTCGGTCAGCGCCTGCGAGATGCGGATGTCCTCCGCGGCGCTGAGTTGGAGTTGTTTGTGGATGTCGGTCAGGTCGAACGAGTTGCGGGCCTCCACGATGCCGCGGCTCAACTTCTCGAACTCGGTCTGACTCCGCTTCGAGAGCTCGAGTTCGCGCTTCTGCGCCTTTTTCTCGATCCGCTCGATGGCCGCGGCCATGTCGGCGCGCTGCTTGGCGAAGATCGCGTCGAACTGGTTCAGGCGCGCCGCGGTCGCGGTCACCTCGGCCAGCTCCTTCTCCAGCGACTTGATTTTTTTATTCAACGCGGCCGCCTCGCGCTCGAGGGCGGGCAGTTGCTCCTTCACCGCGTCGGCGGTCTCGCTCGTCTTGCGCTGCTGTTTTTCCAGCCAGTCTATGCGCTTGATGATCTGCTCGAATTCCATGAGAGACTCCGGGAATTTCCTTTAAGGTTGGTTTGCGGACGAATTATAGCGCCCCCTGTCCGAGGCGTTCGAACAGGGCGGGCAGGTCCTTCAACAGGAACTGGGAAACCTGCGGGACGAGTCCCAGCGCGACGAGCGCGGCGACGCCCAACGTGATCAGCGCGGCCTGCGTGCGCGTCTCGCGGGACCTCCAACCGGCCTCCGCGCCCGGGAGGACGGCCACCCCCAGCGTCCGCGCCGCGCCGGTCATCAGGCCGAGGAGACCGAGCGCCAGCCAGATTGTCTGCGCGGACGAGAGAGTCGCGAGGTCCTCGAGCAGAATTAGGCGGAGGGGGAATCCCGCCAGCAGGGGCAGCCCCGCGGCGGAAAAGTTCGCCAGGATCACGCCCGCAGCCGCGAACGGCAACCGCCGCGCGATTCCCTGCGCGTTGGCAAAGGTCGGCGGGTCTGCATGCGATTGGATCACCGCCAGCGACAGCGCCCACACGACCAGTCCCAGCCCGCGCGGGATGATTTGCATGAACACGAGTTGGACTCCGTCCGTCGTTCCGAGGCTGAGCGCGACGAGCAGGAAACCCGTCTCGGCGATGGCGGCGTAGCCCATCAACCGCCCGAGGTGACGCTGGAAGGCGGCCGAAAGTCCCGCGCTGACCGCCATCAGCAATCCCGCGACGCGCAGGGCGGTCATCAGTTCAGAGGAGAGGCGCAGGAAGGGGTAGCGGTCCAGGAATCCCATGCCGAACAAAACCGTCGCCTGCGGCAGCAGCCAAAGCAGGAAGCCGACGATGTACGGCGAGGATTCTTCGAGGAGCATGACGATCCAAGTGTAGAGCGGAAAAATGGACAGCAGGAAGGCGAATCCCATGGCGAGCATGGCGGTGGATTGCGCCGTCAGGGTCACGTCGCCGGGACTGGCCTCCACGCCCGCCAGCAGCCAGCCCGCCATCAGGATGAAGGGAAGCGCCAGCGTCTGGAAGATGACGTAACGGAGGATGCCGCGTCCCGGTTTTTGGGAGAGGGGCAGGAGCATCGGCACGGACAGCAGGACGGCGATCTCGATGAACACCGCCGCGAACAGGAAGGGGCGCACCGCCAGCGCGGCCACCGTCAGCCCGAGGATGATCAAGCCGAGCGGCGCCAGCCGACGCGCCAGACCCAGGGCCTCCGCGCCGAAGAACCACATGGCCGCCAGTCCGTAGAGGATCGCCAGCAATGAGCCATGCTCGCTTTGCAGAATGAAACTGCGCCCAAGCACGTTGAGCGTCCCCGCCAGTTTGAACGAGAAGGGACCGAGCAGGAGCGCGGCGTCAATGGGGACGACCAGCGCGAGCAGTCCCAGCGCCAGCGCGCTGGCCGCGCTCATCCGCGCGAGGAAGCGTTCGTCGCGGAAGAAGAGCAGGAACCCGCCCAGCGCGATCGGCAGGACGATCCATAGAAGCGGGGCGCTCATTTGGGGAACTCCTCTTCCGCCTCTTCGGCCGGCGCGGCCGTCAGCAGGTACGCGCCGGAGAGCGCCAGCCCGAGGTTGACGATGGAAAGCAGCCCCGCGAGCAGGATGGAGGTTTCCACGGTGGCGTACAGGATCTCGAAACCCGCCATGAAGGTCAGCAGGCCGAATGTGATTTTCAGGATGTCGGCGGTGACGCCCAGTTGGATCAGTCCCATCCCGGCTAACAGGAGGCCGCCCGCCAGCACGGGACGACCGACGCCGGGGATCATGGTCTCTGCCTGCGGGGTGGCCGCGACGACGAGGACGATGGCTATCGCCGCGATAAACAGGCGGAAGAGGCGTCCTTGCGGCCAGGGACTCGCCTCCGACGGCTCCGACTCGGAGAGGCCGGGACGCGTCACGCCGAGGGTGGCGGCGGCCATCCAGCCCGTCACCAGTTTGATGGAGGCCAGGCCGAAGGGCCAGTGCAGCGTCATCAGCCAGAACATGCCGAGATATTGCGCGGCCAAAAAGATGAGGCCCCAGCGCCAGTCGCGGCTGAGAAACAGGCCAACCGAGGCGGCCAGGAGGAGCGCCACCGGCGTCCACGCGAGCAGGACGGTCAGCATCAGGGTACCCTCGGCGCCAGCAGGGACAGGAAGAGGACGAGGAAGAGCAGCGCCCACAAAATCCCGCCCTCGCCTTCGAGCGTGCGGTTGACGGACTCGATCAGGCGGCCGGTGGAGCGGTAGAGATTCCACAGGAAAGCATAGACCGAGTCGAGGCGCGAAGCCTCTCCCTGCGGACGCACCCAGTGGGCGCGCGTCGGGTTGAGCCAGCGCAGGCGCGGCGTCAGCCAGAGGAGGAGGAGGGTCAGCGCGGCGGCTGAAAGTCCTGCGGGAAGCGTTCCGAGGAGACGCGCCCCGTCCCAGCCGAGGAGTCCCAGCAGGAGGAGAGTCGCGAGCGGGAGGACGATCCCCGCCGGGTAGATGTTGCGCGCCCAGATCATCTGCGCGTCGAGCGGCTCCAACGCGGCGGAGCGCGTCGCGTGGCGGATGAAGCCCGTCGCGAGCATGGCTTGCGCGGCGACGAGCAGCGGGAACGCGATCCATCCGATCAACGTGAGCGGCGCGCCGCTGTCCCATCCGCTCGCGGTGGGCGAGAACGGCAGGGCGGAGATGCCCCACAGTCCCGCGAACAGGACGACGCGTTGGAGGACTCTATGCTGGACGGACGAGAGGAACAGCGCGCCGCCCGCCAGCATCATCGCGATCCCCCAGCCCACCGAGCCGACGGCGCTGCCGCGCAGCGCGGCCGCGATGGACAGGGAGGCGAGCGCGATGATCCAGTAGGGACGCCCGCTGAGCTCGTCGGGAGAGCGCATCCACATCCAGCCGCCGTACAGGGATGCGGCCGCCACGAGCAGGAGGAGGACGTGCGCGAACGGCGAGACGATCCCCTGCGCGGGGAGGCGGGCGAGGATCACGAGGCTGGAGGCCGCGGAGACGAATCGCAGCGCCGCGCCGAAGCCGCGTCGCAGGGCGGATTCGGCGGAGTAGGCCAGGTGCAGGGGCAGGACGCCCAGTCGCAGCGAGGCGGCGAGAACGAGGTATACGCCCGTTTCGGGCAGGGGCGCGTTCAGGTCAAGTTCGGAGCCGTGTTGCAGGCTGGATATCCCCGCCCAGAGGAGCAGTCCCGTGCCGAGCAGGCGCGCCGCCAGTCCCGCGACCACGCGCTCGCTCGCGCCCGGCTCGTCGGTGGAGACCAGCTGCATGACCAGTTCGGTCAGGTCAATGGCGGTCCACACCAGCACGAGCGTCAACGGGTTGTTCGACGTCACCGCCAGCAGGCCGAGGCCGATCAGCGTCAACGTCCCGGCCCAGGAGAAAGGCGCGGGAAAGTTCTCGCGCGCCACCTCGGTCAGGATGACCGCCAGTCCCAGCGTGGCGAGAGCCAGCGCGTAAGGCCAGTTGGCCCGGTCCGCGAAAAAGGCCGGAGATTGGGCGAACAGCGCCGACGAGCCCCAGGCGGGCAGTTCCATCAGCATCGGCATCCGCAACTGCCAGAGCAGCGCGCCGATCCACACGAGGAACGCGCCGCCGACCGCGACGAGCCAGGCGAAGCGGTGGTTGGGCCGCAGCGCTTGCAGGACGGAAAGCGCCAGGGCGGCGGCAAAAAGGATCAGGACTGTGATAATGAGGAACATTGCAGGGTGCGGGTATTTTATCAGGTTTGCCCCGTACGACGCTCGAATGTTGTACAATCACCGCCATGTCTCTCATGCGGATTTCAGGCCGCGCCGCCTCCCGATCCCTTTCCTCCCTTCGACGTTTCGGACTCCCCGGCCTCTTCCTGTTTTTGCTGGCGGCCTGTGCCTCTGCCTCCCCCGAACCGACCGCCTCGCCGATTCCCTTCGTCACCCCCGATGGACTCGCCACCTCGACCCCCTTCCAGCCCGGAGGCGACGCGCCCGCTCCCGCCGAGGCCGCCGCGACGCGGCTGCCGCCGGTCACGCCGAACTTCACGCGGACCGCGCCCGCGCCGACGCCCACGTCCGCCGTCTCCAACTCCCTCGACCTCATCGTGGACATCAATCCGCTCACCGGCCTGCCGCCCTCCGACCCGAAATTGCTGGAGCGACGTCCGCTGGCGATCAAAATTTCCAATTATCCGCGCGCCATTCGCCCGCAATATGGTCTCACCCTCGCCGACCAGGCATTCGAGTACTACATCGAGTGGGGGGCCACGCGTTTCATCGGCGTCTTCTACGGCAACGACTCGAAGCAGGTTGGGCCCGTCCGCTCGGGGCGTTTCTTCGACGAGCATGTGGCGCGCATGTACCAGGCCTTCCTCGTTTTCAATTACGCCGACCCGCGCGAGTGGAACTATCTGAAAGAGAGCGACCTATATCCCTATCTCGTGATTCCCAGCTGCTACGGGAATCTCTGCCCGCCGTTTTTCATCTCGAACGCCAAGCAACTGCCAGACGAGCGTCACCTGACCAATTATTTCGACACCACTCGCTTCGCCGATTACATCGCGCAGCGCGGCGTCAACAATTCGCGCCAGCAGATCAGGAACGGATTCTTCAGCGAGCAGGTCCCCGAGGCTCGAACGCGGGTGAAGCGCGTCTATACGTTCTATTCCACCGACTCTTATAATTTCTGGGAGTATGATGAAGCCACGCGGCAATACTTCCGCTCGGAGGAGGTCGCGGCGGTGGACCTCGACGCCGGCGTCCCCGAATCCTACGAGGCCCTCATCGACGCGGCCACCGGCCGGCAGGTCAGCGCCCAGAATCTGGTGACGCTGTTCGTCTCGCATACCTTTTCCAACGAGTTCAACGCCGAAGACGAGGTCTATCACATCAACCTGGTCAACTCGGGACGCGCGTACGTGTTCCGCGACGGCGTCGTCATTCCGGCGCGCTGGATACGCCAGGCGTACGACCAGCCGCTCCTGCTTGCCACGCTCGAAGGCGCTCCCATCTATCTGCGCCCCGGGCGGACATTCTACGAAGTCATCGGGATGAGGTCCACCCTCACAGAGGATGGCGATGAATGGCGCTTCCAATTCCACACGCCGTGATTCGGTACACGGATGACACGGATTTTGCGGATTCGCACGAAAAATTTAATAAATCCGTGAAATTCCGTCGTTTCCGTGTAATCCGTGTACAAGTTGGATTTAATCTACAGAATTATCCGCGTGTCGCGGTACAATCTCAAAAGGAGCGAACCCATGCCCATTGACCCCAGTTTCATGAGCAGTTTTGCCCTTGTGTTGACCGGCTTCGGCGGCGCGTTCCTCGCCGCGCTGTGGATCAGCCTCGTGGTCTGGACCTATCGCGACATCCGCACGCGCGTCCGCGACCCGCTGGCGCAAATCCTTTCCGCGCTGCTGGTGGCCTTCCTGAACATCCCCGGCGTGTTGGTATACCTCATCCTCCGTCCGCCGCGCACGCTGGAGGAGGAGTACCAGCGGACGCTCGAAGAGGAGACCCTGCTCCAGGCGCTGGAAGACCAGCCCATCTGTCCGGGCTGCGAGCGCCGCGTCCGCGAGGACTGGCAGGTGTGTCCCAACTGTCAGACGCGTCTCCGCAAACCCTGCCTGCATTGCGGACGTCTCATGGAATTGCCGTGGAACATCTGTCCCTATTGCGGCACGGCCGCGCCCGGCGCGCGCAAGGAAAGCGTCAGCATGGACGACGCCCTGCGCGACCTGTATTTGAAGGATGAGGACCTGGGGAAATCCTTGTAATGAAGATCGAGTCCCTCACGCTCACACATTTACGCATGCCGCTCGTCTCGGCGTTCGAGACCTCCTTCGGACGCGTCACGCACCGCGAGTGCATCCTCGTCGCCGCCCGCGCCGAGGGGTTGACCGGCTACGGCGAATGTGTGGCGGACCGCGACCCCGGTTACAGTTACGAGACGACCGGGACAGCCTGGCACATCATCAAAGACTTTATCGCGCCGCTCGTCGTCGGGCAGGAGATCGCCGACGCGGGGGACTTCCAGCGCCGCGTGGACGGAATCCGCGGTCACCATTTCGCGAAAGCGGGCGTGGAGATGGCAGTCTGGGACCTGCTCGGCAGGCGCGAGGGCAAGTCGCTGCGGGAATTGCTCGGCGGCGAAAGGACGCGGGTGGACGTGGGCGTCTCGATTGGCTTGCAAGCCACGCCCGAAAAACTCGTCCGACAGGCGGCGGAGTACGTGGCGCAGGGTTACCGCCGCGTCAAGATCAAGATCAAGCCCGGCCGCGACACAGCAGACGCGCTTGCCGTCCGCGCCGCGTTTCCCAACCTGCTCCTCCAGGTGGACGCCAACTCCGCCTATACCCTGAAGACCAGCGCGGCGCTCAAGCCGCTCGACGACCTCGACCTGCTCCTCATCGAACAGCCGCTTTACGAAGACGACATCTGGGATCACCGCAAATTACAGGCCGGCTTTAAAACCGCCATCTGCCTCGACGAGAGCATCGTCACGCCCCGCCACGCGCGTTACGCCATCGAAATAGAGGCCTGCCGCATCATCAATATCAAGCCCGGGCGTCTCGGCGGACTGAGCCAGGCGGTCGCCGTCCACGACCTGTGCCGCTCGCGCGGGATGCCGGTCTGGTGCGGCGGGATGCTGGAGACGGGCGTCGGCCGCGCCTCGAACCTGGCGCTGGCCTCGCTTCCCGGCTTTACCCTGCCCGGCGACATCTCTGCCTCGGAACGCTACTACCTGCGCGACATCACCCGCGAGCGTTTTACGCTGAACGCCGACAGCACGATAGACGTCCCTGCCGCGCCCGGCCTCGGCGTGAGCGTGGACCAGTCCGCGCTGCGCGCCTTCACCCTCGCGGAGATCGTCATCGCGCCGCGTTGATCCCCTATCGCGTTTCGGTTTGCAGCAGGTTTTGAATCAGCCCCGGTTTGCCGGCGGGTTTCCCGTCTTTGTCATATTGCCCATATAAGCGGCTCATGGATTCCAGCGCGTTGAACGAGAGGGTGACGATGACGTACGCCCTGCCTTTGTAAAGCACGATTCCCGCGTCGGCGTTGATCGAGCCGTTGTGATAGAACGCGTGCCCGTTCTTGCTGAGCGATACGGCGCCGAGACTGCGCGTCAGATTTTTGAGCGGGCCGCGCGCCGGGCCGGGTTCGTCCAATTCCAGCAGGCTGAAGGCCGCGCCGCGCAGCCTCTTATCGTCGAGGCGGTACAGGGCGGAGTAGAACTGGAAGAGGTCGCGGGCCGTGTACGTGTTGACGGCGCGGGCCGACGGGTCGCATTTCAGGACGGCGGACTGGTTGGCGCAGGAGTCCGTCAGGCCGCTGGTGGAAAGCGCCTCCTCCCGCGGGCCGTCCGCGGCGTTCTCGACGACGTTATTCCACTCGTAGAGTCCGCGGCGCGGCGCGCCGCTTTCATAGGCCAGCCCGGTAAATTGGTCGAACCAGGCGTTGAAGGAGGTCAGCGCGTTGGGGCCGCCGCAGTCCGCCTCCATTTGGGGATGCTCGGCGGGCAGGCAGTTTTCGTAGACGAATTTCAGCGCGTCGGCGGTCGCGAGGTTTCGGCTTTGGGCGATCATCCCGTAGATTTTTGCGAGGATGAAATAACGCGTGTCAATGTCCCCGGCCAGGCCGTTGCTGACGTAACGGCGCTCGGCGGAAAAATCGCCCACGTCTTTCCAATTTTTCGGGTCGGAGAGGAATTCCGCGAGAGCCTGCTCATAGTCCGCGCTGGTGTAGTATTCGATGTTGCGCGCGGCCTCCAGATCCTGGAAATGTTCCTGCCACTCCGCGCTGGAACTGTCCCAGTACGCGCGGCAGGAGGAGAGAAAGTAGGTCAATACCGGGCCCTTGAACGCCGACGCGAATTGGAAGGGGACGTCGGCGTTGACGGAGACCAGCTCGCGGTCGTCGGTCAAATCGTAAATGTAGACGCCGATGTCTTCGGCGGTACGGTCGGGATGGCAGCTGTTCGCGCCGGGGAGCAGCGCGTCGAGGAAGGCCCGGGTGTGATCGGGACGCGGGGTGGGCGTGCGGGTGGGGACGGCCGTTTGGGTGGGGGCCGCCGTCGGGGAGGGGGACGCGGCAGGCGTCGCCGGGCTGGGGCTGGGAGTCGGGACGGGCGTCGGGCTGGGAGCGCAGGCAAAGGTCGAGAAGGCCAGTCTCAGGATGACGGTCAAAGTCAGGAGGCGGGAGGTCGTTTTCATGGGCGGGCGCTATTTTAATTCAATTTTTCTTTTTCGGTCTTTCGGTCGGCGGAAAGCCGCCGGGACAAAAGACCTTTGCGGTTTCGCGCCGAATCAATGTAGAATTGCCAAAGGAGGCCGCCATGAGCAGAGCGCGCGCAAAACGTATTTTTGGGATGACCGTCCGACAGTGGGCGGTGTTGGGGGTTCTTTTTCTAAGCATAGTGTGTGTGCTGGCCGGCGGACTGTGGTGGCTGAACTCGATCGTGGCCTCGACCTACGCTGGGCTGAACGCGCAGATCGCCGCCGTCACCCCGCTGCCGACCGCGACGCTTACGCCCACCGCGGCGCCGACCGCGACCGCTTCTCCCACGCCGATCGCGTATGAGTCGCTCATCCCTGCTGGGTGGCTGCAGGCCGAAAGCGACGCCGCGCCCGGGATGGAGGTCTGGCTGCCGAATAGTTTTGTTGTGCCGCTCGAATCGGAAAGGGACGCGTCTTACAAGATCGTTGACCCGGCCGACGAGAGCGCGCAGTCGGTCGTGTTTCTCAGGGATACCGCCCCCAGCGCGTATTTCATTTTCACCACCTTCCAGCTTTACACGCGCCCGGTCTTCGCTTCGGGCCTCGATAAGATGATCGACGCGCAGTTCGCGGACTTGATGAAGAACGGGATTTTGCTCGAACGCCGAACTTTCGCTTTTCAGACGGAAGATTATCCCGCCCGGCGGTTGACCTTCGAGGTCAGTTTCAACGGCTCGGAAGCCGGGCTGGCAATCTATGCGATCCAGGTCGGGACCGATGTGTTCTATCTGGGCTTTACGACGCCGTTCAATGAATTGTATACACGGTTGCCCGATTTTGACCGCATCGTACAGACGTTCCGCGTGGTGAAGTGATCGAAAAGCCGCGCTTTTTAGATCCCCGAAATTTCACTTTGGGATGAGCCTTCCGAAAGTAGAACTTTCGGATTCCATAACGGGTAAGCGGCAGTCACTTTTTGGTGACCGCCGCTTTTCATTATTGTCTTTGCAGGATGATCTTCAATCCGCCGTAGTAATTTTCCCCGCTGGTCTTTGTGCAGGTGGGCGGCGTCAGGTCGGAGAGGAGAACGCCTCCGTCCGCGGCGCGCAGGCTGTACATCACGCCCGCGGACAGGAGCGCGTCGGCATAGCCGTTGCCCAGTTCAGGTTTGAAGCCGGTGAAGAAGCGCTCTTCGCCTCCTGCCCACGAAAGGATAAATTCCACGCCGGGGATCTGCCGCCGCCCGGTCGTCAGCATGGCGAAGACCTGGAGGAGTCCTTCGGGCAGCGTCTCGTCGCAGACGATTTCCTGCGAGGCGAGTTCGAACGGCGAGCCGGGGCGCGGCGTGGGAGTCCGCGTGGGACGCGCGGTGGGGGTGTATTCGGGGAAGGGCGCGGACTCGTCGGAGGGAGTTGAGGTGGCCGGCAGCGGGACGGGCGTCTCGTCGCGCGGCGGGACGGGCGGCGCGACAGCCTCCGTCGGCGTGGACGAAGGGACGACGGCGCCGATTCCCTGCAGGGCGGAGGCGAGTTGCGCGAGCTGGTAGGATTGCAGGGCGTCGCCGCTGGATAGCGCGCGCTGGGCCTGCCCCGAAAGCGCCTGATAGGAATCCGGGTCGCCCAGCAGCGCGAGACGCGCTTCCGCGCGCGGCAGGTCGTTGTTCGCGACGTAGGCCGCGGCGATGACGGCGCGGTAGCGGTCCTTGAAGTCGGCGCGCAGGGCGGCGGGGGACGCGTCCGCGACTTTGACGGGGGCGAAGATCCACGCGTAGGCCAGCCCCAGCGCGAGGCCGGCGAGGAGGGCGAGGACGGTTTCCCACGGGAAACGTCTCATGGCGAAGACGCTCCGCCGGAGGGCTGCCAGCCGCGCAGGTCCTCGACGAGCGCCCGGAGCGCGGACATCTCCGATGGCGAGTAGCCGGCCGAAGGTCCGAATTGAAGCGCCTGCGAGGCGATCCCGGCGGGCGGGTCGCTTCCGAAGATCGCCAGTCGACGCGCCGTCAGGTCGAGGTCGCGTTCCGATTGGTAGGCCTCGGCGACCATCAGGATGTAGTCGGCGCGGAAGTCGGCGCGCAGGGTTTCGGGGGGCAGATCCACTACCTCCACCGGGCTGATGACCCAGCCGTAGAACAGTCCGAGTCCCGCGCCCGCGGCGAGCGCGAGCAAAGCCCAAAGCCATCGTTTCATGCTTGTATTTTGCCACAGGTGGGGGGAAATGAAAATGCCCGGACAGGCGACCGGCGGCGCCCGAAGACGCCTCCTTACCGCTGCTGCCTCTCGGCCCTGGCGGGGTTCGAAGGGCTTCGCCGCGCCGGGCCTGCCCGGACGACGCAAGGATACCATGAAAAAGATGGAGGCGCTCCGAATGATGAGAATTTGGAATCCCGAAGTTCTACCTCGGGAAAGCCGCAAGTAGACCTTGCGAAACCCTTTTTACTCATATCGGCGTCGAAAGGCTCATGTCGGCTGCGCGTGCGCGAATCTGCGGACGCGCGGCCTGCCTCCCATTTTTCCCATTTGCGTTTACAATCGGCGCACATTTGATTTGGAACTGATGGACCGCGAAACCCCATCCCTGCGCTCCTCCCCATTTTCTGCGAAGATGGAGAGGATCGGGGAGGAGTCTGGCGCTCCCTGAGTTCCCGGGAGGTTCCCTTGACTCGTCAATCCAATCGCGGGTCGGAATTTGACTCGGTAAAGGCGCTGGTCGAGCGGCTCGGCCTGCCGGTTAAAAATCTAGCGCTGTACGCCCGCGCGCTCACGCACCGTTCCTTCGTCAACGAATACGCCGCCGTGGAAGACAACGAGCGTCTCGAATTTCTCGGCGACGCCGTGCTGGACTTCGTAGTCGGCGCGTGGGTCTATCATCATTTCCCGGAGATGGCGGAGGGCGAGCTGACCAAACTCCGCTCCGCGTTGGTGCGGACGGATTCCCTCGCCGCGTTCGCCCGCCGCCTGAACTTTGGGCCGGCTCTCCGTCTCGGACGCGGCGAACTGGCTTCGGGCGGCCGCGACCGCGACAACCTGCTGTGCGGCGCGTTCGAAGCCTTCGTCGGCGCGCTGTACCTCGACGCCGATATCCAGTCTGTGACGCGGTTCGTCGAGCCGCTGCTGGAATCCACGCAGGAGCGGATCCTGTCCCAGCCCGACCTCGCCGACGCGAAGTCCCGCCTGCAGGAATGGACGCAGGGACAGAAACTCGGCGCGCCCGCCTACGCGCTGGTGGACAAGGCCGGTCCCGAACACGCGCGCACCTTCGAGATCGAAGTCCGCTTGAACGGCGAGTCGCTCGGCCGCGGACGCGGTTCCAGCAAAGCCAGCGCCGAGCAGGAAGCCGCGAAAGCCGCGCTGGAAAAACTGGGAATCAAATAGCGGTCGTCGAAAGCCGCCCGCGAAACGTCAATCCAAAATCGTAAAACGTAGATCGAAAACCCCACATGCCTCTTCGTCTTAAATCTCTCGAACTGCACGGATACAAGACCTTCGCCTCGCGCATGGAATTCCAATTCGGCGAGGGGATCACCGCCATTGTCGGGCCGAACGGCTCGGGCAAGTCGAACATCGCCGACGCGCTCCGCTGGACTCTCGGCGAACAATCCTACGGTCTCTTGCGCGGCAAGAAGACCGAAGACATGATCTTCGCCGGGTCGGAGAGCCGTCCCAAAGCGGGGATGGCCTCCGCCACCATCACGTTCGACAATTCCGACGGCTGGCTGCCGGTGGACTTCTCCGAAGTCGCCCTGACGCGCCGCGCCTACCGCGACGGTCACAACGAATACCTGCTCAACGGACAACAGGTGCGCCTGCGCGACATCAACGAACTGCTGGCGGCTTCGGGACTGAGCGAGCGGACGTATACCATCCTCGGCCAGGGACTCGTGGACGCCTCCCTCGCGCTCAAAGCGGACGAACGCCGCCGCCTCTTCGAGGAGGCCGCGGGCATCGGTCTCTATCGCACGCGCCGCGACGAGGCATTGAAACGCCTCGAGACGACCCAGCGCAACCTGGAACGCGTGCTGGACATCCTCGCCGAATTGGAGCCGCGTCTCCGCTCGCTGGAGCGCCAGGCCAAGCGCGCCAACGAGTTCACGCGCGCCCAGGCCGACTTGAAAGTCCTCCTGCTCGACTGGTACGGCTACCACTGGCATCACGCGCAGGACGAGTTGAACGCCGTCCACGACACCCTGCGCGTGGAGGAAGTCCGCGCCCGCGAGTCGCGGGAAGCGCACGCCCGCGTCCAGGCGGAGTTCGGCGGGTTCCGCGAGCGCCTGTCGGGACTGCGCGCCCAACTCAACGCCTGGCATCGCGAGGCTGCGGACCTGCACAGCAAAAAAGAAACCGTCAGCCGCGAACTGGCTGTGTTGGAGGAACGCCGGCGCGCGCTGGCGGCGAGTCAGCAGTCCCTGCTGAGCGAGCAGGAACGCGCCGCGGGCGAGGAGACCCTCGCGCAGGAGCGCATCTTCGAGATCGAGCAGGAAGTCGTCCGCCAGCAGGGCGAACACGAGGAAGCCAAACTGCAATTGAGCGCGGCCCAGTCCGCGCTGCAAGCCCGCCAGGAGGAACGCGCCGCCGCCGAGCGGAGACTGAACGAAGCGCGGGCGCAGATCGCGGCGCTGCAATCCCAGCGCGCCGAAACCCAGGCGCGCCTCGACGAATTGAAGACGCGCATCGAAGCGCAGAATCAAAAATTGGACGCGGCGCGCGCCGCGATCCAATCCACAGAGTCCGCGCTCAAAAACGCGGAAGCGCAGCTGCGCGAGTCGCGTCTGGCGCGCGAGCGCGCCGAAGCGGAGTTGACCGAGGCGGAGCAGAAGGCGGAAAGCGGAAAACGAAAGGCGGAGAACGCCGCTGCTGAATTGCGCGAGCAGACACAGAAGCGCGATGCCCGCGCCGCTGAACACGCCAAACTACAGGCGCAGCTCGAAGTCCTCGAGCAGGCCGAAGCCTCGCTCACCGGTTACGCCGAAGGGACGCGCCTGCTCCTCGACGCGGCGCGCCAATCCCGCCTCTCGACGCGCGGCACGTTGAGCGCGGCGCTGGACGTCCCCGCGGAACTCGAAACCGCCATCGCCGCCGCGCTCGGCGATTCGCTCGACGCCATCCTCGTCTCCGGCGCGTCCGTCGAAGACGCGCTCGAGCTGCTGGAGCGGGGCGAGGGCCGCGCGGCGCTCTTCCCGCTCGACGACGGGAGACCGGGTCTCGCCGAGAATCCCGCGCTCTCGACAACGAACGACCCCGATTGCCTCGGCGTGGCCGCGTCGCTGCTGCGCGTCCCCGACGACCTGCGGATCGCCGCGCAGTTACTGTTGGGGAACACGCTCGTGGTGAAAAACCGTTCCGCCGCGCGGCGACTGGCCGCGGGACTCCCCGCGCACGCGCGCGCGGTGACGCTCTCGGGCGAGGTCTTCCGCGCCGACGGACTCATCCTGGCCGGCAAGACGCCTCGCTCCGGGACCCTCAGCCGGCCGCGCCAACGCCGCGAGACTCAGACCTCCCTGGCCTCTGTCGCGGAGACGTTGTCCGCGCTGGAGGCCGCGTTGACGCGGCTGAGCGCGCAGGTCGAGTCGGCGCGCGGGGAGCAGGCGCAGGCCGAGGCGGAGGTCCGCGCGGCGCGGACGCGGCTGGAGGCGGCGCGCGCGGCCGAGCAAAAGTCCGCGCTCGAGGCGGAGTCGGCGCGGAGGCAGTTCGAGTTCGCGCAGGGTCAGGTGGCGGGGTTGACGGAAGAGATCGCGGCGGCGGAATCGGATCGGGAACGCGCGGCCGGTTCGAGGTCGGAGATGGAGGCGAACGCGGCCGCGGCGCAGGAGTCGGTTCGCGAGTTCGCGTCCGAGTTGGCCGCGCTGTCGCTGGATGAAGTCCAGGAGCAGGTCACGTATTGGACGGCGCGGGTCGCCGTTTCGAAGGGCGCGCTGGCGGAGGCGTTGAACCGTCGCAATGAACGGACGGGCGCGGCGGAGCGCCTGGGCGGGCAGAAGTCGGAGGTGGCGAATCGGCTGGAGGAGGCCGCGCGCGCCGTCGTCGGGTTGGATGCGGAGAAGGAGTCGCTGCGGGCGCGGGAATCCGAGTTGGCGGTCCAGATCGAGGCGTTGAACGCGCAGGTCGATCCCGCGGAGAAGGATTTGGAAAGCGCCGAGCAGCAGGAGAAGGCATATCAATTGCAGGAGGGCGAGGCGCAGCGGGCGATGACGAACGCCGAGCGGTCGCTGGGGCAGGTGCAGTTGGAATTGACGCGGCGGCAGGAGGCGCTGGTTTCGCTGAGGCAGCGCGTCGAGGACGACTTTGGGCTGGTGCAGTTCGATTACCGCGAGAATGTGTCGGGGCCGGTGCCGCTTCCGCTGGAGGGGATGGTGGAGCAGCTGCCCGTGGTCACGTCGCTGCCGCTGGAGTTGGAGGAGCAGATGACGCGGGCGCGCCAGCAGTTGCGGCGGATGGGCGCGGTGAATCCCGAGGCCGCGCAGGAGTACGAGGCGGAGTCGCAGCGTTACGGGTTTATGAAGGCGCAGGTGGAGGATTTGCGCAACGCGGAGGCGGACATCCGCCAGGTGATCGCCGAGCTGGACGACCTGACCCAGAGGGCGTTCCACAAGACGTTCGAGGAAGTGGCGAGCGAGTTCCGCAATATTTTTGTCAAGTTGTTCGGCGGCGGTTCGGCGCGGTTGACGCTGACCGATCCGGATAACCTGGTCGAGACGGGCATTGAGATCGAGGCGAAATTGCCCGGCCGCCGCGAGCAGGGACTGGGGCTTTTATCCGGCGGCGAGCGAAGCCTGACGGCGATCGCGCTGGTGTTCGCGCTGTTGAAGGTCTCGCCGACGCCGGTCTGCGTAATGGACGAGGTGGACGCCATGCTCGACGAGGCCAACGTGGGGCGCTTCCGCGACCTGCTGCGCGAGTTGAGCCGCGATACGCAGTTCGTGGTCATCACGCATAACCGTAATACGGTGCAAGCCGCGGATGTTATTTACGGCGTGACGATGGGACGCGATTCGGCCAGTCAGGTGATCAGTTTGAAGTTGGACGAGATCACGGAGGAGATGATGGGGAGGAGCAGGGGGTAGGGGGATGGGATTAAAAACTGGAAGGCTGCGCGACGTGCAACCTTCCAGTTTTCGAGCGATTCACGGTTAATAAACCAGCGTCTTCTTGTCGGCGCTGACGCGCTTGCGGAACATGTAGTAGGTCCAGCCCTGGTAGGCCAGCACGATGGGGACGAAGATCAGGGCGACGACGGACATGACCGTCAGCGTGTATTGCGAGGAGGAGGCGTTGTAGATGGTCAGCGACCAGTCGGGGTTGAGACTGGAGACCATGACGCGCGGGAACATGAGCGTGAAGAACGTGACCTGCGTCAACACGATGTGGAGCGCGGTCATCACGAAGGCCCAGCCTTCCATTTTGCGGTTGATGAAGTAGATGGCGACCAGCAGCGCGACGAACGAGGCGATGGGCGTGATGCCCGGGTCTATGCCGAGTTTGGAGCGGATGTCGGTGTAGAAGTAGGTGGCGATCAGCAGGAGCGTGGCGACGACCACGGCGGCGATATACAGTTTTTTGGAAAACGCGATGGCGCGTTCGCGCAGTTCGCCTTCCAGTTTCAAGCCGAGGAAGTTGGCGCCGTGCAGGAGGAAGACGACGACGGTGGTCAGTCCGCCGAGCAAGCCGTAGGGATTCAGCAGGGTGAAGAGGTTGCCCGTGTACATCATGTTTTCGTCAATCGGGACGCCGCGCGCCAGGTTCGCGAACGCCGCGCCGAGCAGCAGCGAGGCGATGAACGAACCGACCGCGATCATCCAGTCGAAGCGGCTGCGCCAGGCGGGGTTGGAGTCTTTGGAGCGGTATTCGAAGGAGATGCCGCGCAGGATCAGCCCGACCAGCAGGAGGAACAGCGCCAGGTAGAAGCCGCTGAACATGGTGGCGTACCAGTGCGGGAACGCGGCGAAGGTCGCGCCGCCGGCGGTGAGCAGCCAGACCTCGTTGCCGTCCCAGGTGGGGCCGATGGCGTTGATGACGGCGCGGCGTTCCTCGTCCTTTTTGCCGAGGAAGGGCAGGAGCATGCCCACGCCGAAGTCGAAGCCTTCGAGGAAGAAGAAGCCGATCCACAGGATGGCGATCAGGATGAACCACAGGGTTTGGAGAAATTCGTAGGACATGTTGGGCCTCCGGTTAGTCGTCCGCGCCGACGAGGGCGGGGGCAACGTCAACAGATTCGTGCATGGCGGCGTCGGGGTCTGCCGCGGCGTATTTGAACATGAGTTTGACCATGGCGACGGCCAGCGCGCTGTAGACGGCGGTGTAGCCGATGAGCGAAATCCACAGGTCGAGGACGGTCAGGTTCGGGGAGACGGCGTCTTCCACTTTGAGCAGGCCGTAGACGATCCAGGGTTGGCGTCCCATCTCGGTCAGGATCCAGCCGCTGGCGTTGGCGAGATACGGAAGGGCCAGCGCGCCGAACGGGACGAGTTTCAGCCATTTGGCGTTTTCATAATCCTTTTTGCGGGTCGCCCAGAGGAACCAGGCCGAAGCGCCCATCATAATGAGGCCGAAGGTCATCATGATGCGGAACGTCCAGTAGGTGACGACCATCAGCGGGATGTAGTCGCCGGGGCCGTATTGCTGTTCGTATTGCGCCTGCAATTCGTCCACGCCCTTGACTTCGCAGGAGAAGTCGTTGCAGGCCAGGAAACTCATCAGGTACGGGATGCGGAGCGACCAGACTTCCTGTTTGCCGCTCAAGTCGCCGATGGTGAGCAGGGAGAAGGAGGCGGGCTGCTCGGTCTCCCAAATGGCTTCGAGCGCGGCCAGTTTCATCGGCTGGACTTCCTTCATGTACTGTCCCATGGTGTGACCGCCGAGGAAAACCATTGTGCTGGCGATCAAGCCGACCAGCGCGCCGATATGGAAGGAGCGTTTGAAGAACTCGACGTTCTGCTTGCGGACGAGACGCCAGGCGCTCACTGCCAGGATCAGGAAGGCGGCCATCGCGAGACCGTCCGCGAGGGTGTGCCAGATGAAGATCCACGCCTTGGGGTTGACGACCAAAGCCAGGAAGTTCACCATCTCAAGGCGCCCGTTGGCGCTGTTGTAGACGAAGGCCTCCGCTGGCGGGGCCTGCATGAATCCGTTCGCAAGCAGGATCCAGATGGCGGACAGGTTCGAACCGATGGCGACCAGCCAGATCGAGGCGAGATGCACTTTTTCGGGGACGCGTCCCTCGCCGAAGATCCAGATTCCCAGGAAGGTGGATTCCATGAAGAAGGCCAGCAGGGCTTCGATCGCCAGCGGCGCGCCGAAGATGTCGCCTACGAAGCGGGAATACTCCGACCAGTTCATGCCGAACTGGAATTCCTGCACGATGCCGGTCACAACGCCGATGGCGAAATTGATCAGGAATAGTTTGCCCCAAAACTTCGTCATCTTTCGCCAGGACTCGTCCCGCGTCTGATAGTAGCGGGTTTGGAAATATGCCACGAACCAGCCCAGTCCCAGCGTGAGCGGGACGAAGAGCCAGTGGTAGATGGTGGTCAGCGCAAACTGCCATCGGGAAAGGATTGTCGGATCCATGGATTCTCCTTGTTGAAAAAATAACGCGCCGGAGACGCGTGGATTTATGACGGAACGGAAATTGTCGGCGGCGCGCCGGCCGCCTCCTGAGCGAGACTTTCGAACGTGACGGCCTCCATCTCGCGCAGCATCGCCGCCTGGACGCGTCCCCACTTCGACCGCACCGGGCACTCGGCTCGGAACGGGCAGTCGGTCTCTCCCTTCGGCTGCAAACACTCCGAGAGCAGGATCGGCCCTTCGAACGCCTCGACAACGTCCTTCAAGGTGATTTCCGCCGCGGGGCGGGGGAGCTCGAGTCCGCCGCCGCGCCCGGCGAAAGTCCGCGCCAGGCCGTTGGCGGCCAACTGCGCCACGATGCGCGGCATCAACGCTTTGGGGATCAACATCTCGCGCTGGATGTGTCCCGAAGCCAGACGCGTACCGGGCGGACGTTTGGCGAGCGCCAAAATAACTCGTGCGGCATAATCGGTTTGACGGTTGATCTGGAGCATGGTTGTCTTTCGCTCTCTTGCGGATCGCGCTGGCGAGATGCCTTTACCATTACTTTAAAAGTTAACGATTACTATTATTGTAATAATTGCAATGCAAAAAATAATGTGTCAAATGTCATATTAAAATTACGCAAATGTCAGGGATAATCGCGGAAATGGGATTCTGGCGAGGAGTAGTTGCAAAGTCCAGCCGCGAATTTTCCCCTTCCGTTTCGCGAGCCAGCCGCCGGGAGAATCGTCCGCCCTTTGCTCAAAGCCAGCAGAGAATCGCAATATAATTGCCCACGCGCCCTCATCCCGACTCTCTCCCGAAGTTCGCCCTCGGAGAGCGTTTTAAAATCCCATTTCGGACACGGATGGCGCGGAATTCACGGAAAAACCCAAAGAGAAAATCCGTGCGATCGTGCTTCCGTGAAATGTTCGTAGACGATCTCTCGGCGCAAAAGTCTCTTCAAGACGGGGAGATCGTCCGCGTGGCAGAATTTTGTGATATAAAGCAACCAATGGCAGACAATAACGAAATCCTTTTTGAAGTTGAAACGCCGCTTGGGTTTCGCGTCCGCGTGACGGTTGAATATTGGAATGTGATTGTCGCCATCAAGCATCCCGTCATACGCGGACGCGAAGCAGACGTTCAAGATGTTTTGCGAAATCCTGACGAAATTCGTTTGAGCAAACGGGACCCAGGCGTTTATCTTTTCTATAAATCCGAACGCATCGGCAGGTGGGTTTGCGCGGTGACAAAACGGCTCGACGGCGAAGGATTTTTGATCACCGCGTATCCAACCGACGCAGTGAAAGAAGGAGAGCGAATATGGCGCAGGTAAAGGTTTACTACGATCAGCAAGGCAATACGCTTACCGTCTGGTTTGGCAACCCCCAGGATGAATTTGTCGCCGAAGAGACTGGAGACGAGGTCATCCTGATGAAAGACAAGAATGGGAATGTAATTGGCTTCGAAAAACTAAATTACATCCTGCCTGCATCCACGCGGTTGAATGTCGCATTTGAAACGGTCGCCGCATAAATTTCAATACGAAATGGGAAAAGACTTCCGAGGTTGCTGAGACTTCGGAAGTCTTGTTTTTGGGCTGGAGGAGGCCGTCCGCGAATGAAGCCGCGAATTCGCGAATGGACGGCGCGCAATTCGTGCATTCGTGAAATATTCGCGGACGGTCTCTCGGCGCGGAAGTCACTCCTCAAAGCCAGCAGCGAATCGCAATATAATTGCCCACGCGCCCTCATCCTAACCCCCTCCCGAAGGGAGAGGGGACTCTCTTCCCCAAAGGGGGGAAGGGTTGGGACGAGGGAAAGTATCTGTCCTGGAGAAAACATGCCCCACACTCAAAACCGCGCTGTGATGAACTGGTTATTCTTCTTTGCATTCGTCGTCGCCTTCCTGGTCGTCTTCGGAGGGATCGTCCGCCTCACCCGCTCAGGTCTCTCCATCGTGGAATGGAATCCCGTCAGCGGGGTCGTCCCTCCCATCGGCGAGAAGGCCTGGGCCGAGGAGTTCGCCAAATATCAGCAGACGCCCGAATACCAGCACATCAACTCGTGGATGACTCTCGACGATTACCGCTTCATTTTCTGGCTCGAATGGATTCACCGCTTCGTCGCCCGGCTGGCCGGGCTGACCTACGCCATCCCCGTCTTTTATTTCCTCTTCAGCAAAGCCATCCCGTGGCGGGAGTTTGGCGTCTACTTCCTGATGGGGGCGCTCTTCATCGGACAGGCTTTCATGGGATGGTACATGGTCGCCAGCGGACTGGTGGACCGTCCCGCCGTGGACCATTTCCGCCTGACGATTCACCTGCTCTTTGCCTTGACCCTGCTCGGACTCGCGTTGTGGACGGCCTTCGGCCACCGCTACGGATTCCCCGCTTCCGCCGCGCCGGCGAAGTGGTCTCCGCTCTCGAAACTGGCCCTGGCCTCCTTCGTCGTTCTGCTGATTCAAATCTCCTACGGCGGTCTCGTCGCGGGACTGAAGGCGGGACACGTCTCGAACACCTGGCCGCTCATGCTGGGACAGTGGATTCCCAAGGGCATCTTCGGCGCGGACGGATTCAACTGGCCGAATCTCTTCGAAGTCCCGCAGACGGTGGTCTACATCCACCGCTGGTTCGCCTTCCTGGGACTGATCCTCGTGCCGCTGGCGTACTGGCAGGCGAAGAAGCGAAACTATCCCCCCGAAATTCAGCGCGGACTGGTCTGGCTGACTGTCGCGGTCACGACGCAGATCACGCTTGGCGTCCTCATCGTGCTGACCAACGTCAACGTCCCCATCGCCTCCATCCATCAGGCGGGCGCGGTGACGTTATTCTGGCTGGCGATATTTTTTCTCCACAGGCTGCGCGCGCTGGATCGCGCCCGCAGTTAACGCGAAGACTTCCAAAGCCGCGAGACTTTGGAAGTCTTTTTTATCCGCGTTTGTTGAGGAATGCCGCCGCCGCTTTTCGAGTCTTGGGGCTTTCGGATTGCAGTTGACCTTTTGCAAAGGACGAGGCTTTCCTTTGATCCTTTGGCGAAAGCGCGTCGAAGATTTGATCGAGAGCCCCGACAACGTCCGCTTTGAGCAGTTCCTTGCGGCTGGGAGGATGTTTCGTTTTGTCCACGCTCAGAAGACAGGCGACGATTCTGGGTCGAAGTTCTGGCCTGGCGCGGTGGATCAGCGGCAGGGTTTCGAGAAAATAACGGCTGACCATCACTTTGGGATCGTCGAGCAATTTCAAGTAACGATTGAAGATCGAACCGAGCCTGTCGTCTTTGTCCACGGACGCGAGGCGGGCAAGCGCCTGCGCGCTCGACGCGCGGTGGTATCCGTTGAGACTGTCAATGCCTTTGGCGAAGCGCTCCCAATAGGAATAGAACAGACCCGGTTGCAGCTGCATTGCGCGCAGCAGGACGCGCACGCAATTGTAGCGGTACATTTCCCTCTTGTCGAAACATCCCTCTACCAGCGCGTCGCGTAGTTGGGCGTCTTCGAGCGCGGGCGAGATGGCATCGTACAAATTTGCAGGATTATCCTCTGCCAGGATTTTTCTGACGGTTGCAGCGTCCATGTTCTCTCGCTTTTTTACGGACTGACGACGATTTGGATATAGACTGTGTCGCCGAATAATTCTCCCTCTGGATTCACCGCCTGCCACTCGCTTTTGTACGTCCCCTCGGCAGAGGGCGCGACGAAGACGATTCTCAACGTGACCTGCGCGCCCGCCCGCGCGGGGTAAAGCGGAATCTCCGCGGGCGCGCCGAGCGTCTCGCCGTTGATGTTGCGGAGTTTGTAGCGCGCGTCCCAATCGCAGCCGCCGCTGTTTTTCACCAGCCATTGCTTGTCTATGGATTGACCGGGCGAGACGGCCGTGTCATCTTCGTAGGTTGGATCGGAGAGCCAGGTCAACCCGTCCGCGCAGGGAGGGATGGGGGATGGTTCAAGCGTCGGCGTGGGGGAGAGGGTGGGGAGAGGGACCGGGGTGGCCGTGTCCGCCTGGAGGGTGGGAGGAGGCGGGGTCGGGGAGGCGAGTCCGCCGGGAGGGCGGAAGAGGGTCGGGGAGACGGTCGGCGCGCAGGAGGAGGAAGTCCACAAGAGAATCAAAACGAACGCGGAGGCGATTCGGGGGAGGAGTCGGTCCGCGTTCATTTTTGCTTGAGAATTCGGAAGTTTTGCGTCCTGAAGTAGAACTTCAGGATTCCTGTTTCCGAGTTTATGCTTCTTCGTCGCCCAGGCCGCCGTCGGAATCGTCGCCGCCCATGTCGATGGGCAGGGAGAGTTCGCCGCCGAGGGCTTTGGCGCGGATGACGTTTTCGATTTCTGCGGCGAGGTCGGGGTTGGCGCGCAGGTAGTCTTTGGCGTTTTCGCGTCCCTGCCCGATGCGGACGTCGCCGTAGGAGAAGAAGGCGCCGCGTTTTTGGACGATCTCGAGCTGGGTGGCGAGGTCGAGCAGGTCGCCGACTTTGGAGATGCCTTCGTTGAACATGATGTCGAACTCGGCGGTGCGGAAGGGCGGCGCGACTTTGTTTTTGACGACGCGCACGCGGGTGCGGTTGCCGATGACTTCGTCGCCCACTTTGATGGATTGGATGCGGCGCACGTCGAGGCGCACGGAGGCGTAGAATTTGAGGGCGTTTCCGCCGGTGGTGGTTTCGGGGTTGCCGAACATTACGCCGATCTTCTGGCGCAGTTGGTTGGTGAAGATGACGGTGGTCTTGGTCTGGTTGATGGCGCCGCTGAGTTTGCGCAGCGCCTGCGACATGAGTCTGGCTTGCACGCCCATGGTGGCGTCGCCCATGTCGCCTTCGATCTCGGAACGGGGGACGAGCGCGGCGACGGAGTCCACCACCACCAGGTCCACGCCGCCGGAGCGGACGAGGGTTTCCACGATTTCGAGGGCCTGTTCGCCGGTGTCGGGTTGGGAGACGAGCAGGTCGTTGATGTCCACGCCGCATTTGGCCGCGTAGGTGGGGTCGAGGGCGTGTTCCATGTCTATGTACGCGGCGGTTCCGCCCATCTTTTGGGCCTCGGCCACGATGTGTTGACAGAGGGTGGTCTTGCCCGAGGCCTCGGGTCCGTAGATTTCGGTGATGCGTCCGCGCGGCACGCCGCCGACGCCGAGGGCGATGTCGAGCGAGAGCGAGCCGGTCGGGACGGTTTCAGTCTGCATGGTGTGGGCCTCGCCGAGGCGCATGATCGAACCGTCGCCGTAGCGTTTGATGATGTCGCCGACGGCTTTGTCCAGCACGGCCTTCTTGCCTTCGTCCATTACTGGGCCAGCGGGGACTTTTTCTTTTGGGGTGGATCGTTTTGCCATGGTCCTTCTCCAGGGTTAAAATTCCAGCAACGTTTGTGTCGAGTGATTGGGAGTATAGCACAGATGTTCGGGTAGTCAAGGTCTCCTGGTCGCGGTCGGCGTCGGCGTCATCGGGACGAAGTTCAGCGCGGGCGTGGGCGGCGGGACGGTCTCGAGGTAGCCGTACATTTTGTAGGTGAAGTACGTCACCTGCCCGGGCAGGATCTCCACCCAGAATCGGTGGTCGCGGCCGTCGTAGATGAAACTGACGCGGTACAGCCCGGCCGGCAGGTCGCTGAGCGCCATATTCTCCTGGTAATAGGGGTCGGGATGGATGGCCTCATTGATGTACGTCCGCACTTCGCGCACGCGGCCGGTATCCTCCGAGATCACCCGCACCGTGAAGCCCTGGAGCGGCTGGTCGTTTAACTGGATGATATTTCCCGCCAGCACGCCCCATCCCTGCGGCGGGACGAGCCAGAGTTCGGGGTTGAGCGTGTGGTGGTACGTGTTGTGTTCCAGCCGCACTTCAAAGTGGAGATGCGGCCCGGTCGTCTTGCCGGTGTCGCCTACGCGTCCCAATTGTTCGCCGGCCTCCACGTGCTGTCCCACAGTCACGTCCACGCGCGACATATGCGCGTAGACGGTGAAGAGCGGCCTGCCCTGAAAGCCGAAGTCGTGGCGGATGGAAACCGCCAGCCCGTAGGGGTCGGTCGCGTCGTTGACGTTGCCGGTGTAAAATCCGCCGCCCGCCCAAACCACCGTCCCCGGGCCGGCCGCCACTACAGGCGAGCCAGCCTTGGCTTCGATGTCAATTCCCGTGTGGACGACGTTGGCGAAGAACACGCCGCCATAGCGGTAATCGGGCAAAGGCCAGTTGACCTCGCTGGCGGGGTTGGGACGGGTGAAATAAAAATGATCGTAGGAGGAAACCGCCCAGGGGACGGGATACAGGGGCGGACGCCAACCTGAGATGGGATCCGCGTCGGGCGAGGGGAGGACGAATCGGAGCGGGGCGGCGGTCGCGGCCTGGACCTCGGGCGGGGGCGCGGTCTCGAAGGCCGGCGCGGCCAGCGGAGTCGGTTCCGCTTTCGCTGCGGACGCCGCGCAGGAGGCGAGGAGGAGGGCGATCAGCGAGCAGGATACGACAATCAGCGGCCAGCGGCCAGCGACCGAGCGTTTTTGTGAATGAAGAGACGGATACTGTGCCTGAAACATGTCATTCTCTGACAATGCGACTACAAGACCACGAGACGACGAGATGTTCTGTCGCAATGAAGCAATCCCCAGTCTGTGAGGAGAGCGCTTCGACACCTTTGGCGTCTCGCAATAACAGTGAAAAGCGATGATTGCAACAAAGTATCCATGAACGGGGGAGCGCCTCCGAATGATGAAAATTTGGAATCCCGAAGTTCTACTTCGGGAAAGCCGCAAGTAGAACTTGCGGAATCCTTTTTGTTTATGTCAGCAACTATCCGACCACGCGGCTACCCGACTACCTACGGCAACGGCGTGTTCGACGGCTCCGGCGTGGCGGTGACCGTGGGCGTGAAAGTGAATGTGGGTTGCGGCGTGGAAGTGGGCGTGAGCGTGTTGGTCGGCGTGGGCGACGGTCCGCGCGTAAATGTGGGGACGGGCGTGCGCGTGGGCGTGAGCGTGGGAGGCAGTCGCAGCGTGGGCGTGATCAGGATCTCCGGCGGATACAGTTCGAGCATGGCTGTTGACCAATCCAGGCCATCGGTGAGGACGAATTCGGTGAAGCGCGTCCCGCCGATGTAGACGCGCCAGTTGGGCAGGGAGGGCTGGCGTTCCCAGCCGTAGGCGCGGGCGAGGGCGGTGAAGTCCACCCAATAGCCGGGCGGGATGGGCGTGTACGCGCCGCCGCGGTCGTAGGCTTGCGGGTCGAGGCTGTAGCGGGCGTTCAAGTCCCAGGGAGATTCGTTCAACGGCGCGCCCTGCGATCCATCCTGGTTTTGGGCGCGGAGATAGATCCGCCAGAAGGTCTGCCGCCCAACTTCCTCGCGCGCCGCGACCATCCAGCCGGCGTTGACGAGGAGCGAATTTAGCGCGAAGGCGCGGCCGGTGTAGAGCCAGTCGTTGCCCAGGCCCGGGTCGAGCGGACTGGTGAGCGGCACGTAGGCGTTTTGTAAACTGGCGAGCGCGTCCCAGCCGGCTTCGTCCACGACCCGTTCGCGCAGCGCAGCGAAGGATTCGTCCACGGCGTCCTGGAGTTGCGGATAAGGCGCCTGCACTTCGGGGAGCGTGACGACGCGCCCGCGTCCGCTGGGACCTTCGGTGAGCGGGAACAGCGTGGGCGACCAGAGCGCGGCGGGCGTGACCTCCGACGCGGCGCGGTACGCGGCGGGCGGGTTGGAGAGGTCCACCGTCAGCCAGAGGAGGCCGCGCACGAGGCCGGGTAAACGCACGGGAGGCAGGATCAGGCCGCCGTCGAGGGAGGAGGCGGAGAGGTAGTCTTCGTTGGGGCCGCGGACGACGGTCACGATTTTATCGGCGGCGGGACTCCACGCGGCCCAGTCGGCGTCGGCGATCCAGCGCGCGGCGCGGTCGGGCTGGCCGGCATCCCAGACGTACGCGCCGCTCATGTCCATGCCTTCGGCTTCCGTCACCCAGAGGAGGCGGCTGCCCGCCCAGGACGGTCTGCGTTCGACGGAGGCGGGCGTGTTGCTGACATCGGCGTAGCGGCCCTCGTCGGGACGGTCGAGGTCGGCGAGCCAGATTTCGGGGCTGCCGCTGCGGTCAGAGACGAAGGCGATCTGCCGTCCCTGCGGCGCCCAGGCGGGAGAGACGTCGGCGGAGGGTTCGCCAGTGAGGAAGACGGGCGGGTTTTCGGGGGCGGTCAATTGGCTGGCGGCGATCTCGAGGTTACCGCCGTTGTAGGTTTCGTAGGCCAGCCATTGCCCGTCGGGCGACCAGGTGGGCGAGGAGTCGTATTCGGATGTGTTGGTGACCTGGGTCACTTCGCCGCTGGCGAGGACGAGGGTGTAGATGTCCCAATACCCCGAACGGTTGGAGGCGAAGGCGATTCGCTGTCCGTCGGGGCTGAGGGAGGGGGCGACGTCGCTCCAGTTTCCGTCGGTGAGGCGGAGGAGGAGGCGTCCGTCGAGAGAGTAAAGGAAGAAGTGGGCGTAGCCGTTCTCTTCCATCGAGAGGAGGAAGGCTTCGTGATTCTCGAAGACGACAGGCGGCGCTTCGGTTGGATGGATGGGAGCGGCTTGCGGCGCGGGGGAGGCAGGCGCGCAGGAAGCGAGGAAGAGGGTCAGAAGGCAGAAAGCAGAAAGCAGAAGGCGGGAGGCGGGAGGCAGAAGGCAGAAGGCGGGAGGCAGAAGGCGGGAGGCGGGAGGCAGAAGGCGGGAGGCGGGAGGCAGGAGGCGGAAGGAGAATAGGCCGCGTTCATCCGCGTTCGTACGCGTCCAAATTTTCCTGATCTGGGAGGGTAAGTTCATTCCGCTTTGGGGATCTCAAACTCGAAACTGACCGGTTCGGCCGCGGGGCCGTCGGGGTAGTACAAACGCGCCTCGAGACGGTATCCGCCTGCCGGGTCGGCTTTGCCGCGGATGTGGAGGGTGAATTCCAGTTTCCAGGTCATCGGCTCCACGAAGCTGGTCGCGGCGACCTCGCTGCCGTCCGCGTCGAGGAGGGTCACGTCAACGTAGGGGCGCGTCTGAAAGGGGACGATCTCCATGTTCACGCGGACGCGCGTCCGGTCGGGATAGGGTTCGGCGCGCAGGTCTATGACGCGCGTCTCTTCGGGCGCGGCGCGGGGGGCGAGGTCTTCGGGAAAGAACAAGTCCATTGCGCGTCCTCACTCGTCGAAAAGGAAGGTGGCCTCCGCGTAATGGCGGATGCCCTTGTTTTTGACGCGGTCCTGGATCCACTGCTGGAGGTAGGCCTCCTTGTATTCGATGGGTTTTCCGCTGGAGAGTTCGTGAAGCGGATAGTTGAGGTGCAGGGCGCGCGGCGAGGCGGTGAAGCGCGTGATGCCGGTGGGCAGGACGATGTTCTGTCCCGCGAGTTTGAGGACGGTCTTGATCTTGAAACTGGGGAATACGACCAGCGCCGTCAGGTCTGGATAAATGTTCCTGAACGAATCCACCAAAGTCTGGCTGGTGCGGTCCAGGGAGGCGCGGGTCTTGTAAACATCCACGATCTTGTGGAGAGTCTCAATATGCTGCGGCAGCGGGCTGGGCGTCTCTTGCAGGATGAGCAGGGTTCCATCGGGCAGGCGGACCTGCACCGGCTTATACTTGGGCGCGTCCAGCGACTTGCGGGTGTCCACTTTTACCACGGTCAGTTCTTTGATCTTGCGGATTTCGGCCGTCAGGGTTTTGTAATTCATGCCCCAGACCACATGGTTCCAGGTCTGCAATTTCACGTGCGAATCGTTCGGTCTCATTACCTGCGTCACAATATGCGGGAATTCCATCTTTTTTAATGACGTGACGCGGTTGGCCCCGTCCAGCACCATGTGGCGTCCGCTTCCGTCATCGAGCGGCATGACGATGGGCGGGTTGCGTAAAATTCCCTGGGCGCGCAGTTTCGCCACCAGGGGGAGAGTCCGTTGGATGTCGTGATCTTCGTGCAGGATCAGTTTGTCGAGGGGCAGGATTTGGAGAGTGGGGAGGTTGGTCAACATAAGCGTGCCTCTGAACATACCATGAGATGCAAAATTCGTAAATTGGAAAAATGGGAGGGCGGCGCTACAATATTGCCGACCTTTGGAGGATACCATGAAACGAGCCGTCAGCATCAGCCTGGGAAGTTCCAAACGCAACAAGAAAGCGACGATCAAATTCAAGGACGAGGAGATCCTCGTCGAACGCATCGGCACGGACGGGGACGTCGCCAAAGCGCGTCAAATGTACCTCGAGCTGGACGGCAAAGTGGACGCCTTCGGCGTCGGCGGCGTGGACCTCTACCTGCGCCTCGACGACCGCGAGTACCCGTTGCGCGCCGCCCTCAAAATGGTCTCTGGCGTGACGATGACTCCGCTTTGCGACGGGCGCGGCCTCAAGCACACCCTCGAGCGACGCGTGTTCGACCTCGCGCGTCCCGAACTGGGAGACGTCCGCTTCGAGCAGGGCTTTGTCCCCGTGGCGGCGGACCGTCTCGGCCTCGCGCAGGCCGCGGCCGACGTCTCGGAGAGAATCGTCTTCGGCGATTTGATGGTCGCGCTGGGCGTCCCGATTCCCATCCGCGGAATCCCCGCCTTCAAGCGCGTGGCGCGGGTCATGCTTCCCTTTGTCAGTTACTTCCCCATGTCCATGATTTTTTACGGGAGCGACGGCTCCGAGCATGAGCCGAAGTACGTCAAATACTTCGAAGGCTCCGACCTGATCGCGGGGGATTTCCTGTTCATGCGCAAGTACATGCCCGCGCGCCTGGATGGGAAGACGGTGGTCACGAACACGACGACGGAGGAGAATATCGAATTGCTGAAGTCGCGCGGCGTGAAGACGGTCGTCACCACGACGCCGCGCTACGAGGGAAGGTCGTTTGGAACGAATATGATGGAAGCCGCCCTGACGGCCTACGCCGGGAAGGGGAGGAGGCTGACGGATGAGGAGTTGAACGGGCTGATCGAGGAGGTGGGGCTGAGGCCGGGGGTGGCGAGGATGTGAAGACAAGGACGGCCCGTAATGGACCGTCCTTGTTTGTTGTTCATGGAAACCTCCTGCGTGACATGGTTTTGGGCTGTTTATGGCTCGCCGGGCCTGATGAGCGTCGTCTCCTTCGAATTTGAATAAAGTTTTTGCCTTTTTGTTTATGCTTTCGAGACAGGAGGGTCTGTGTTGGATACCGTGTCCCTGACTCGTTGGGCTCAATCACCAGCAAGCGGCAGGTTATTGTATTCGGCTTTGCTTACCTGGTCCGCTTTTGGGAGTCTGCTCATGCGAGCGGCAAGGGTCCTTTCATCCTGTTCCCGATTCCGCGCGGCGGTGATTTTCTGGCGCCGATATTCTGGATTTGACCAGGGATCATAGGCCTCCCGTTCAGGCAGGTTGGGGATCCACTTTGTTACTAGAGGAGTGGCAGCCATAGTTTGCTCCTTTCGAGAATTGGTTTGAATATATATCCAAGCTCTTGCGCCAAGCCAGATCATCGCGCCTGCAAAGAGTATGAGAGCGAGAGCGCTTGTGAGGATTGTGAGTGCGTTCATCCAGGTTTTGTAGGCGAGGTCGCGGTGGGCTAAATCCTGGCTGAGGGCTTGGATATCATGCTGATATTGGGCGTCCAGCAGTTGTTGCTCGCGCTGAATTTGTCGAACCTCAGCATCGGTTTGGGCGGTGGCAAGGCGTTCATCCAACTCGTTCATGGCCTTTTGGTGAGCGGTGTCAACTTCGATACGATTTGCCGTAGCCCTAGAGGTTATGGGATTTAGAAGATCAGTTCCTGCAAGCGCAATTCCTGTGATCAATCCTGTAACGAGCAAGACAATCAGTACTGAAGTTTTGAGTGAATTGAAGACTGACATAAGGGATTTCCTTTCTTCTGTGTCGAATACAGAGTGATTTCTTTTGTTCTGCTCTGAATTTACTATATAGGGCCTGTCTAGGTAAACCTGAAAACCTGACAGGAATCAAAAAATGTCCTGGCAGGTAAGATCGAATCGAAAACGAGAAGGCGTCTTGACCTTCCCGTTTTCTGTCGTGAGGCTGTCACGATGCTGTTTATTGCAAACAGTTATGTTTTTTGAGGAGGCGCAAGCCTTCTAGACGCAAGGCGTACGGGAACAAGGTTTGATAGATACGGCAATTGGGGCTGGGCGCATCCCATCTCCCGCTAGCTCGATATGTTTCCAATGGGCATCCCCCGGCGCATCGGTAGCGATAAATGCACTGATTGCAGATTTCCTTTTGTTCTACCGACAAATTTTGTATCGGGCCATTTTGCACTTGTAAGAGAAGATCGCTTGTCGGTATGTGGGAAATTGGATCTTCAAGAAGCATCTGGCATTGTGAAAGCGCGCCCCGATGATTGATTACCAGATAGGATGAGCCTACGCCACAGGCGTGAACGTGACTTCCCACCTGAGCGCGATCCAGTAGCCCGTTCAGAAATGGGCGAGTGGGCAATATTTCCTCAAAAACCTGATAGGCAGCCAGCATTCCTTCGATCAAGGCGGTTTCTTCGGCGGCGAGGTCTTCCCGTGAACCGGGCTTATGACGGTAAAAATTCAGGCTGACGGGAAGGTCGCGGTCTAGCGCCCAGCGTGTCGCGTCGGCAATTCCACCCGCGTTCTCGCGCGTCACGGTGATTGTTATCATAGGAACAAGGCCGGCTGGTAACAGGATTTTGTCAATAGTCTGGCTAACGGTTTGAAAAGAACCTTTTCCATTGCGATAGGGACGCATTCTGTCATGTGTTTGTTCTATGCCATCAAGAGAGATCATCAACTTCACGCCGTTTTCAAGCATCCATGCAACTTCTTCCCCACGGATACGTGTCCCGTTACTAAGGATAACTTGTTGTAATTCCAGATTACTTTCTTTTGATAGTTCGTGAGCGCGTTCTGATAGCCGCTTGATGAGGCGAAAATATAAGATTGCCTCTCCTCCCGCATATTTTAGCTTGACGCCTTTGAATTTCTGCTTCAACGCGGTGGAAAATATTTTTTCGACGGAATTCAGACCTATAGTTTCATTCATGGATTCTGATGATTTCCGCACATAACAATATGGACAATCTAGATTGCAGGCGTTTGTAACGTGCATCCAAACGGTCAGTGTTTCGGGAATTGGCCGCGGTGTTTGAATAGGAACATCCTGCGGCAGAATCAAATTTTGTTGGGCCAAAATATGGTCTGTAGGTTGAGTAAGCGGTTGCGGCTGACAGAAGTTTTGCCAACGTTCCCAGGCCGGAATGTTGAGCGCGCTTGGTCCCTGCGGAGCATATGGGCTGAATGCAAGGCGAAAATTTTGCGGCAACGCGTCTTCATATATGTTCTCCGCCTGCCTATAGAGACGGTTTGTAAATGATTGTACCGGCGCTTTAACGCTTTCAGTTGAGGGACAAGCGCAATCATCCTCGTAGAAAATCTGTGTATCCGTGAGGATGATCGGTTGTGTATTAGATTGGGAGTGTTTCATCACATCATCCTTTGTTTGAAAGACCAAAGGTATGTATTAAAAATTCGCTTAGATCGCCGAAGTCGGCGATTTTAATCTTTGAAACGCCGAATTTCTCGCGTGCTTCTACCACGAATTTATGTAAGCCTTCCAGTTCAGATGGGTTGAAGCTTTTGATATGCTCGTAGCAAGAATCATAGATGATCGTCAGAGCGCTGGAGCGAGGTGAAAGCAACTGTGCATAGGCTAACGCTAACACAAATGCATCGGCAACTTTCTGAAAGAGTTGTTTTGCTTTCGAATCCTGGCGAATTATGGCGTGACGTTTTTCTTTATCGGATTCGGTGTTTTTAAGAGAGTTTGTGAATTCATTAAACTGATCCAACGCCATACGTCCTCTCAAACCATGCATTTTGCTGAGTTGATAATACACATAAAGATCGTCTCGCTCTGCGGATGGCAGGGAATTTCCCTTTTTAATCTGGCAGTCTGCTGGCAATTTTTTTTCGATTTCTGTTAGTATGCTCTCTGCCTGTTCATATTTTCCAAAATGATAGTGTGTCCACGCGATATCTACACGAGCATCCAATTCCAAGCGAAAGTTATTAAGTTCTTTTGCAAGATTAACGGCTTGGTCCAGATAATAGAGGGCATCGTCGTTATGGCGTTGTTTTTGCTTTGGATTATTTTGGATAAATTGAATTAGATCGCGTTCCAAGCATGCTTTTTCGATCCAAGCTTCTACACGGCGAATTTTTTCGTGAGAGGCATCTCCCCGTGTGAATATATCAATCGCTTGATCTATTGCGCGTTTGGCGGTTTCCAGAACGATTTCGGGGGTATCGCCGCGTAGATGATAAGGTTCACTTTTTCGTTTTGCTAAGCGGCGTAACGCTTCGCTCAGTTGTAATAGAGACAATCCCAAGCCGCGTTGATCTTCTGCAAGGTCGAAGTAGGCAGTGGCGATGGCCGCTTCAATCCACGCTAAGTCAGGGCGGGAGTGGTCGTTATCAATTAAAGCAAGTGTGTTATACGAATACGCGATGGGAACTTCAGCGCCTTGTTTTTTTCTTAGTTCAAGAGCGTCAAGGCATAAACGGCGGCCACGGGTGTGTCCCCGATCTGACAGTACTCGTGCCAGATTGTTGCGCGTGGTTGCTTCTCTGTCAGGCGATTTTTCTTCTCGCATGTGAAGCAACGCCCTTCCATAAGCATCCCGAGCTTGAGATGAATTTCCTTGATTTGCATAACCATATCCCAAATAATTGTAATAAATAGAAGCTATTCTTCTAAGTTTTGTTTCAGCCGGATGATCTTTAAAGCCAGTCTCATTGCGGTCTGGAAAGACCATTTCGCTTTGAGGGGCTTGCAATAATTTCTCCAACTCCTGCACTTGTTTTCCCATCTTTTCAAGCGTTGAATCCACATCAATACCGGCAAGGATGCGCGCGTAATCGCGCCACAATGCCCTTTCGCTACGCGTTAAAGTGTTCTGCCAAGACGGGATAAAGAAATTTGCATCGTCCACCTTTTCTCTACTCCACTGTTTGATAGCATCTTCTAGTTTTTCAGCAAATTCAATTGCTCGAGAAAAATCCTTACGTAAGTCAAATCGCTTGATCCAGTCGCTTGCGTCGTTTTGTAGCGCGAAACGTTTGAAAGCGTGTAGGGGTTCCTCGTTTCGTTTCTTGAGCGATTCCCATTCTTCTATTTTTCCAAATTCTTTTAGCGCATACGCGGGATCTTCCAATAGTTGCCACAATTCCGCGCGGATCACGGCATCAGCATCCTCGTCGTTCGCGGTCCATTTTTGATCGGCGAGTTCAAATAATTCGTTATTGAAATTAGTAGTAAAATCTTGTAGTAAAGAATAATGCAAATCTTCCAATTCCCATTGCTGAATCTCAATCCGTAATGTAATATGTTCGAGTAACTGTCGTTTTGGCTGAATAGGGAGGCGAACCTCCAAGGCCAGAGAGGGCCGTTCAAAGTGTAGTTGACGTTCGGCGTTTGCTTGAATCTCGGTTAATTCTTCCAGTTTTTCTTGGTATTGATGTTGCGCCCAAGATTCCAATTTTGCATATAATTTTTGGCGGGCATCTTGCTCCATTTTTCTTCCGCGTTCGTCTCCGGCCAGGGCATTAGTATAGATGCGATAAATTTCATCTTGCAATCCGAGACGCCCATCTGGGCGTATTTTTACAATAGTTAAATTCCGCAGAGTGTCCAACTCTTTTTCTATTTGCTCATTCTTCCGCAAAAGTTCAGAATCTTTTGCCTTGCGTTCCAGCCAAGCTTTGGGCGGCTCGTTAGGATCGCTGTGGAAACAATAGTGTAGTTGTTCTGTATTTAATCCGCGAGGCGCTCGCACTAACGCCTTGAGTATCTCGGCGCGTAGATTGGGGCGTGCAAAAAGCAGGCGGATAAAGCCAGACTCGATTTCCTTTTGCGCCCGTTTGATGTCTCCCTCAATTTGTTGACTTTTTCGCGCTTGTTCTGGCGATTCTTGCAAGCGATCAGGTATGGCGCTGTCTTCGATGATCAAATCTGTGTAAAGCGCTAGCCGCACTGGTTGGCCGCCAGTATAGATCCAGAGGGTTTCCAATCGTTCATCATCTTTAACAATATTTTTCATTGTAGCAACGATTTGCCCTTGTTCGGGGTGGTCCTTTTCTGCTTCGATAATGGCTTGGAAATAGGTGCGCGTATCTTCCAGTTGGAAGGAATCGATGTCAGCCATGGGAGTCAGTTTACAATCAGGTTGGCTCGAGGCAGCGCGGGCAATGGCGTTGAAAAAGGATTTGCCTTCATCGTTTCGCCCTACTAATATCAAGGTTGTGTTACGGAATCCCCCCTCTCGAATTTGCTTCAACAGCCATTGATATGTGTAAAATTGCATGTCTTCTGGCCGCAGTAATCCTTCTTCAAGTAGTAGTTCTGTTCCGCCAATTGGATAGAGTTTTTCCACAGTGTCAAAGACCAACACGATACGACTTAGTTTAGAGTTTTCATGGTAATCGTTTAGAAACTCGTTTTCAATTTCTTGTCCGATTTCCTGAATACGTTGAAAGTCGCCCATGTAAAAACGTTTGCCTTGGAATCTATCGTAAGCGCTATCGTATCGGGTAAAATTCATATTGCTTCCGGGCCAGACCAGGGCATCTCGAATGGCGCGCATAAACGGAGCGCGCGCGTGTAGGCGGGGAGCGCTGACGTCAATCAGATCGCCGATAACGGCCTGGCCGTGATTAGTCCAATCCCACTCGGGATGAGAAGCGGGAATGGGTCCGCGGACTTCCCGGCTGTGTACATTTCCGCCGCGCCATAAAATTTCCTCTGATAATCGGGATTTTCCCATACCACCCTGACCGCGAATGAACAGGATGTTACAAGATGCGTTGGGGCGATAGATTGCATTGTGGATAGTTTTCAGTTGGGGCGCGCGATTAACCAACATGGGTGCGCGTCGGGTTGCGAGGAAGGATATGTCACTCATGAGCGGATCTCCTGGGTTGATGGGCGGACGTTATAAAATCTATTTGATTTCTCGTAATAGCTCACGTAATCCATCGCAGATTTGATAAAATGGGGGAACAGGCGATACGTTGATAATTGAGCCAACGTCGAACAGATTTTGGACGATTTCATCCAAATAGAAATTGTTGATCTTCAAGAGCGCTTCAACATCAGTTTGCGACCATTGATCTGGAAGTTCCTTTGCAATGTAATGTAATGTTTTAAATCCATCTGGGCGCAAAGAGAATCGAGATCTTCCATTGCCATTGCTTCGCTCGATGATTACTTTGCAGCATTCTTGAAAATCTGCATCCGTCAATTGTTTCCAATTGGTTTCCAGCCCTCTCTTGAAAAAGAAGCAGTTAGCAAGTGGGTGATTCCATTGATAATGTTGCAGTTCGTTCATCCACTTCGATGGGTCCGTGGTTGATCTTGATCCGCTTTTACGAATAAGATTCTCGAATTGTTCAAACGCAAAATCACGCGATGGAGGATCGAACTGGTGAAGATACAGCGGTGGATTTGGCAGGTCGCGGCGAATAGCGTCTCCTTTTACTAGGCGTTCGGGACGATGAGCAATAATCAGGCGAATGCAATCTCTTTCGTATAACGGTTGCAGAATACGGGCGCTGAAAACATCGGCTTGTGACTCCGTAAGTTCATCGTAACCATCCGCGAGAACAATAACCGCCTTGTTCGGGCGTTTATAGCAAATCTGCTTGACAAAGGCACTAAGGATTGCGGAGATATTCGGTATTTCGCTAATCGGCGTAATTGAATAACGACTCGTTGCCGCTTCTTGGATATTTTGAAACCAGGCTTCGCAGGCCTCCGAATTGATTAGGCGGTTGAGGTCTTCTCGCTCATCTAGATGGACCAAACTTGGAATATTTATGAAGATTACAAAACGGCTTTCCCACTCTTTTTCCAGTTTTTTTAATAACCAGGTTTTCCCTCCACCAGGCGGCGCGATGACTTGCATGACGCGTTTTTGCGCGGTATCATCATCCGCCCAATTCCGAATTTTTGCCAACGCAGCGGGACGATCTACGAAGACATCCTGATCGTACTCATCACAAGAGAACATGGAACCCTCCCCATCCTTGTGGGTTCACAGAATATTCCTATCGCCGTTCCCGAATGGAGGGTTACGTAGAAACATTAGCCTCCAACTTTTTTTTACAGGACTCCCAATCATCTTGGTTGAATTGAGTTGAATCTGGATCTCGGGATAGGTGCGCGTCAATCAAGTCGCTAACAATTCCCAACAGTCTTCGGGGTGACCCTTCTGCGGCGTTGATCAGTTTTTTGTCCAGATTCAGATTGGGCGTTGCCAGGCTGTCGAGCCCAACGCGATGAGGCCCCGACCCTGGTGTGGCGGCGCGGAATCTCTGTGCTAATAGCCGCTGCATGGTTGCGTCATCCCACTCAATTATAGAGAAAAAACTATCAAATTGCAAGCCTTTCAGACAAGTTTGTAGATAGATTTTTATCGTATTTTCTAGTTCCAACGGCAGGAACATTTTTGGAAAAACATTTTGTTTTCCCATACGTGGAATCAAATCGAATAGAGGGCTAATCAAATCCAGCATGAATCTGAGGGAACGTTGTCTGGTATCCACGCCGTCTATAAGGATGAAGAAACGGTCAAAGCCCCATTCCTGTGCTGTGTCTAGTCCCTGCCAAAAATCGTCCCATGATATTTCCTTTCTTGAGACAGAAGGGATTAATTCTTCCAGGAGATTTTTTAGTTCTTCCGATGAACCCACATATTTTGCAGGCGCTTTCCCGATGAGTCTCCAATCCTGACTGATGCCCCATATTGGATCTATAAGAGCTGTTTCTGGGTGTGTCATTTTTTCTATTAGGGTTCGGAGCAATCGTTGTAACTGCCTACCGCCAATAACAGCTTGCCGTTTTAATGCAGAGATTTGGCTTGATGTAGGAGGGCTGTAAGGATTAAACCGTTCTATGATTGTAAGAGTTAAGTCTATTGATAACGCTCGCGCCAGGCGCGCTCCATGCTCTTCATGAGAAAGCGGCTGCTTGATATCTTCTCCAAGGATGTATGTGATCGCAAGCGTTTCATCAAGAATCGTGCGGCAGTCAGCCTCCAGATTCAACCGTAGAGAACTTTTTCCGCTGCCCGGAGATCCATAAATAAAAGATGGTTGTGGGGATCGCAGTTTTTTTATCAAGTCTCCCTGAGACGGCAATGAGAAAGGCGTAGAGAAATAGGAGTAGAAAATGTCCTGTACGCGCATTAATTCTTGTTCGGCTACTGGAGTTTCAAAAGGATCGTGACTTAGCCCGATATTCTTAATGAAGTTAGCGCGTATATTCTGTTCGTCCATGCGACACCTTACACGACAGGCTTTTGATTGCGAGTTGCCTGATTTCCACGGCTATAAACATGATTGTGAAAGCGTTTCTAGAGAAATCTTCCCTGATATTGCTTGCCAGAGAAGATACATTGCCACATCCGCGTGATAGCGCAAAAACGGCGCGCGGTTTTCGAAATGTAAGTCAGATGTATTCGCGCAAATCCATTGCGCCGTCTTCTTGACATCAACTTTACTATCAAGATGCTGTCAGCGAGAATATCGGTTTCTGTCAATAGCCTGACAAGTAACTGTCAAAAATGTATTCTGAAGAATAAAACTTATAGAACATTTTTTTCGATCCAGTATCCTTCTCCCTTACTATTGTGGAGGAATATAGGATAAGTTGGATCAGGCTCAATAGCGACTCTCAATCTTCGAGCCAGGGTATGTAGATTTCCCTTGCTGGTTTGAGCGATTTCGTGAGTGATGTGTTTACCTTTGTAGCGGATAAGGAGAACGAGAAATTCATAAAGAGCGCGATCTAATGGAATCCATTTATACCCGCGCCAGACTCCTAGGTTTGCATGTGCTGGACCAAGTCGTAAGGAAGCGAAGCGAGAATAGTAAGATGAGATAATTTTCGGTAGAGAATCAATCGTCAAGGGGAAGGAAGCCTCAGCGCGCATTTCATGCAATATAATATCAATGACTTTTATCCAAGCCCCAATTGCAGGCGCGTAGAATTCATCCTGTATGAAATTTCTTAATTGCGAGATTAATTTTGGGGATCCAATCTGTTCGAGTTTTTGAATCGCTCCGTCTGTTGCTGCTGTAAGATGACGTGAGATAACCTCTCTGTTGTAGTTAAAATCTGGTTCTAACTCAAACACATCAGCTCGCCCCCTACAAAGTTCTTTTATTTTTTGTGGCGTGTAATGAGGAGGCAACGCCATGATTCCTTTGAGTTTGTGCTGCATTGGTTCCAGCCAGCCAAGAATATGTTGAATCTCCTGTTCTTGCTCAGTGGTTGGAAATGGAGGACAATCTATAAGCGCCAGCGTTTGTTGGTAGCCCAACCTGGCGCTCAAATTAGTCAGTTCTTCAATTTGTCCCTGAACATCACTAGTGGGAGATGGATAAAGATCTTCAAACGGAATAGCGTATAGCGATTGGGAAAATTCCTGGGGAAGGCCGTCCAGCCAACGCATGAATGCCCGATGACCGTGGAACTTCTCCACTGACCAACGTAGAAATTCCAGTTGGGTTTGCGAAAGCAGGGAGATTTTGGCAGGCGCTTCGATTAAATTCTGCCGCAGAGTCAAGGATGCCCGACTCAGAATTCGATGTAATATATTCCCTTCGGGGGCGTCTTGCTTAACGAGGCTGTCGTCCTCAATTACTAGCGCGATCCCTTCCATTTTTCTTCGCAGGGCATCCAGCGCGGTGGATTTTCCGCTTTGATAGGCGCCAAGCAAGATGCACCATCTCGCGCGGGTCTCGAGAAGATTTTGAACGGCATGAGGCAGATAACATTCGTCCCACCAACGCTCATTGTCTTCAGGCAGGCGCAAGTTAGGCGGATCAAAGGGCCAGCGTGATACTGTCAAATGCAATCTGTTGTCTCCTTTACATTCTCGATATCTTTTTTTGTCACATGTAATGTTTGTTTTGTCTCTACAAGCGTGTTCCATAGGCGGATGAAACAGCGCGGGTTCTTTTGGGAGGCGTTTAACAAAGCATCCAATAGTTCGGGGTCGTCGAAGAGAATACCTTCTTTTCTTTTGTTATACACCTTTTCCCAGCGCCAATGAGCCCAATCTTTTAGTTGTTGCTTATCCCATTTTAGTTCAAAAATTCTCGCTCTGTCATGTTTTTTCTCTTGAGGATATTTTTGGGCTGCGCGGAATGTCACAGTATAGAATCCAATATCCGACCAAGAAGGCTCGCTTGAAAGGATAGTTTCGGCATACCAATTCCAGCTAAATTTGTTTTCAGCGTCAAAGATAATGTAAGCCGATTTGTCGAAATCGAGCGATTGAATACAGGTCGCGAGCGCGAACATCCACTGCCGATCGCTCCAGGCGTAGGGCATTGCTTCGTTGACAGAATCCAGTAGCATGTGAAGGTGGGTTTTTGCTTCAGCTTCCCAGATTCTCCGTATATCAGCGCTCTTTGCTTTATCCAGCCATTTCCACAGACTTGTATTTAACGCGTATCCAAGACGGCCGCTAACAAGATCCTTGCCCAGTTTTACAACCAGAGTTTGCCCAAGTAACTTACGTTGTTCGCCGTTCAAGAGAATGAGGAAGGATGGCAATCGTTCCACAAAATTCAGCAGTTGCCGCGCCAGAACGCTATGAATTTCTTCCATCGTAGGCGTTCCAGAAAGATAGCAGGCAAAGGTCTGGGGCGTGCCAAGAAGACGAGGGTAATAATTTCCCAGGGCTTTAGCAAGCGCTGTTTTTCCGCTCCCTGTTTCGCCGCTCACCAGAATCGCTCCGCGCGCAGTTTTTAATGTGTTTATTAGTGGATGTTCTGACCAAAACAGTGCGTCATTTTCTGCGAATAGCAGGCTTTCGTCGTCTTCTGCTTTTTCAAATGGAAAAGGATTTTCTTTTGGAAAACGTTTTTCTTTAGAATCCTCATCATCAACTAGGCTATCATCAACTAGGAATGCGAACTGTGGGAAATTGCTTTCGGGCGGAAAATTTGGCTCTCTAGTTTGGGTTGGAATTCGGGTCTCTTTTATTACTTGCTTGACAGATTCTAATGCGTCGCGAGTAGTTGTATCCTTTATCTTATCTAGAGGAAACTCTCGAAGTTGGATCTCCAAAGCCCGACGGTCTTTAGGGGCGTTTTCTGCTAAATAGCGTAAAGTGCCAGCATACTCATCCAGCCAGCCTTCGAAGGCGGATTGGTTAGGAATATTATCCAAGTCTCCGTCTGTAATTTTCAGGAGGGTTTGAATAGTTGATAGATCTTCTTTAACATAGTTTTGCATATTGCCTTGTTCTAAACTTTTCAAGAAATTTCGAGCGGCAATGGGTTGCCCTCGTTTTATACGGTTGCGGATTTCCTGGATAGTTGATTTCGCTGCCTCTTGTTTGGTTTCTTCTTCCAACTTTTGGCGCCCGCGCTCTTGATAGAAGAAAGCCGCTACTGAAAGAAATAGTGTCGTAAGTGGAAATAAAGGGATCTGACTCCCACCGCCTCCGTAACGTAATATGACTGCACGGAGCATCCCCTCAGGTGCAAGCGAGAAGGAACCGACTTCTTTTTCAACCGGACTTTTCTGATAAATAATTATCTGAGTCTCGTGGGCGCCAATACCTTTGACCACATGCGCGCTGGCGATTTGGATGACGCGAGTCTCTTGTGTCGCTGCGCCGAACTGGAGCTCTATTTTTTGAGAATTTTCTAAATTGATCGGAGAGATGACTACTAATTGGGGCGGGATCGTCATTTCTAATGAGATCACCTCAGGCGCAACGCTGCTCTGGCGCAGAGTGAATTGAACCTCAATGAATTCTTTATCTCCTGGAACGACCTTGGGTCCCCATATTTCCAAATAGCGATTACTGTCTATTTCAACTGAATTTCGAAAATATCTCGAATTTTCAGTAGGCCAAATTATTGCTGCGCATATTATCCAGGCGATGGTCGCGATGAACATGGTTCCTGAGAAAATCAGAAGAAATGCAGAAAAAACCTTTTCCGCTTTTACACGGATAGCTTGCCAATCCTGCTTTTCGATTTCTTCGCTCTGATCTTTGCTAACAGGATGAACATAGCTGCTTGGGTTGGTATTGCCCATGGTTTCCTCATTTGCGCAACATGTTGATTTTGGATCGCCTGCCCGCATTGTATCAATCCGTTTACGAATTTACAAGTATCCGTACCTCGCCAGAAAAATGTTATGGACTATTGCTCTACCAATGGATAAGTTGCTGCGTTTGGAAGGGTTGCGCTTGCTAAAATACCAGGATGACCCCGAAGTAGTCCAAAAGATCGTCGTTTGAAAGCAGCCTCCCGCCAGGTAAAGGCGGGAGGTTTTCTTTAAAGTCACCCCTCGCGCCTCTTCCTGCTCTCTTGATTCAGATACTGAACCAGCGCGCTCAGGGACGGGGGCGAGGCCGCGTCGCTGGTGCGGACGGTGTGGATGATGGTCTCGGTCGTGACGGTGATGTTGTATTGAAACTCGTCGGGGACGGGCCGGGTCACGAGGTTGTCGGGCAGGTCGAAGAAATTCGCCTCGGCCAGGATCTGGCGCAGGGACTCCAGTTCCTGTTCGGGCAGGTCGGCGGTGTCGAGGTCGAAGGTGACTTTGCGGCCCATGAAGCCGCCCGTTCGTTCAAAGTGGATGCGCATACGACCTCACCCGGCGCGGAGTTGCAATCCGAAGAATCCCAGGACGGCGTTCAGGCATCCGCCGCCTCCCGACCCGCCGACGGCGATCCCGACTTCCGCCCAGCCTTTTTTCACCGCGGCCTGTTCGAGACCGTTGACGCCGAATAGTTCGCCCGCCGCCTCGAAGGTCAGGTCGGCCGCGTTTTGGAAGTCTGAAGTAGAGCGCAGTTTGTCGGTCAGCGTCTTGTACCAGATGCGTCCCGTTTTTTCCCAGGCGAAGCCGCCGATCTCCATGGCGGCGATGTAGAAGGCGCGGTTGGGGATGCCGGAGTTGATGTGGACGCCGCCGTTGTCCTCGAGGGTGTTGACGTAGTCTTTCATGTGCGCGGGCTGCGGGTCTTTGCCCAGCACGGGATCGTCGTAGGCCGTCCCCGGCGCTTTCATCGAGCGGATGCCGGCCCCGTTGACGTTGGGAGTGAACAGCCCCTCGCCGATGATCCAGTCGGCTTGGGCGGCGGTCTGGCCGCGCTGCCGCTGTTTGACCAGCGACCCGAACACGTCGGAGAAGGATTCGTTCAGCGCGCCCGATTGGGTGAAGTAGGCCAGGTTGGCCTCGTGTTGGGTGACGCCGTGCGTCAACTCGTGACCGATCACGTCGAGGCAGGCGGTGAAGCGGTTGAACAGCCGCTCGTTGGCGGGCAGATCCTCGTCGCCGTCGCCGTAGACCATTTGCTGGCCGTCCCAAAAGGCGTTGTCGTAGCCCTTTTGGTAGTGGACGGTGGAGTTGAGCGGCAGGCCGTTGTTGTCAATGGAATCCCGCCCATAGGCGTTGAAGTACAGGTCGTAGGTTAAACCTGAACCGTCGTAGGCTTCGTTCACCGCCGGGTCGGCGGAGGGCGGATCGTCCTCGCCGCGCACTTTGACCCCGGGCAGTTGCGAGCCGTTCCGGGCGTCGTACACGGTGCGGTGTTTGCCGCCCGCCGCGGACAGGGTTGCCGCCAGGTATGCTTTCAGTTCCCGAAAAGCCCGCCGCTGGCCGCGGACGCGTTCCGACACGATCAGGGTTTGGACGGCTATGTTGCGTTGGGATGCCGAGCCGTTTCGCGCGATCTCGTGCAGCATATATGGGGGAATGACGCAAAGGATGGGGGAAGGACAGTCCATGGTTGCTCCTTTCACGATGGCCTGTTGCATATAGTATACATCCAAAAATATGCGCGGCGGCTTCCTTTTTACGTTTCCCAGACGGTCGCCGCAGAATGCCTGGCTCGAGGCGCTAAACGCAGAAACCCGACTTTTCGATGGAGTCGGGTTTCTTGTGTAATCGTTGTTAACTTTATTCCGGCGCGGGGACGAAGGCTTCCACCCGCGCCCACAACTCGCGGATGTTGATGGGCTTGGACATGTACACGTCGCAGCCGGCCTCGAGCGCCTTTTCCGCGTCGCCTTTCAGGGCGTTGGCGGTGATGGCGATGATCGGCACGTACGTCAGCGCGTGCTTGGCGCTGGCGCGGAGGCGGCGCGCCACCTCGTAGCCGTCTATGTCGGGCAGGTTGATGTCGAGCAGGACCAGGTCCACATCCTCGCTTTCAGCCAGGGCGACGCCCGTCAATCCGTTTATGGCCTTCAATAATTTATAGCCGCGCGCTTCCAGCGCGCGCTGGACGAGCAGCATATTGTCGGGGTTGTCTTCGATGTATAGAATATGATTTCCCATGGATCTACTCTCCCTGCTCCGCGCCCTTTTCCGCGATGACCTGGATGACCTGGTCCACGAACTTACGCGTGGGCAGCGAGCCTTTTTGATAGACCGCTTCGATGTGACCGCTCAGCCGTTCGCGCTCGTCGGCGGTGATGTCCTTCGCGCTGACGACGACCACGGGGATGTCCCGCGTACGCGGGTCGAGTTTGAGTTCCTCCACCAGCCCGAAGCCGTCCACGCCGGGCATCATCAGGTCGCTGACGATCAGGTCGGGGAGTTTTTGCCGCGCCAGCGCCAGTCCCTCCCAGCCGTCCTGCGCGTGGAAGACGCGGTAGGTCTTGCGCGCCTCCAGCAGGCGGCGGATGAGCAGCGCGTCGTCGGGGTTGTCGTCAATCAATAACACAGTGGTGGTCTTTTCGTTCAGGTTTTCGAGCGCGGCTTGCAGTCCCTCGCGCGGCGCGGGAGACTGGTCTTCGCTCAGGTGGACGTCCACCGCGAACTGTTCGCCCAGCACGTGCTTTTCGACGGGGAAGGTGTGACCGCTGCAATTGACGACGACGCGCTCGTCCGGGCGGATGGTCCCGTTCTTCAGCAGTTTTTCCAGACCCGCGAACGCGACCGCCGTCGCAGGCTCCACGGCCATTCCCTCGCTTTTGGCGAGCGACTGCATGGCGGAGTAGGCCTCGTGGTCCGTCACCGATTCCATCACGCCGCCGTATTGACGGGTGAGCGTCCACAAATAGGTATAGGCTTTGCCCGGGTCGCCGGTGGACAGGATGATGATGCGCGTGTCGGGGATGACCGGCTCGGCGGCGTCCCTGCCCTCTTTGAAGGCGCGCGCCATCGGCGCGCAGCCCTCGGCCTGGATGATCGCCAGTTTGGGGACGCGGTCGATCAGTCCCATCTGGAGCATTTCTTTGAATCCCTGATAGACGCCCAGCGGGCCGAGTCCGCCGCTCACGGCCTGGACGTACCAATCGGGGGCTTGCCAGCCGAGTTGTTCGACGATCTCGTAGGCGATGGTCTTCATCGCTTCTTTGGCGGGGATGGAACTCGCGCCGCGGTCGAGCAGCAGGTTGCGCCGCTGGGCGAACTGCGCGGCGATCTGCTTGGTCTGGTCGTAGTTGCCGCTGACGCGGATGACCTCCGCGCCGAAGAGCGCGGCCTCGCGCAGTTTTTCCTGCGGGACGAGGCTGGTCATAAAGACCCAGAGTTTGATGCCCGCCCGCGCGCAGGCGGCCGCGTAGGCCACCGCCGCGTTCCCCGTGGAGGCGATGACCGCCTCGCGGATGCCTTTCTCGCTCATGGCGGCCACCGCCACCGCCGCCTGCCTGTCTTTGAAAGAGGAGGTCGGGCCGTAGCGTTCGTCCTTGATGAAAACAGAGTCCGCTCCGAGTTGGGGGGCGAAGCGTCCCGATAGCCAGAGGGGAGTCCCACCGGCGGGGTAGAGGTCGAGGCGGGAGGCGTCTTTGAGCGGGAGGATGTCCTGGTAACGCCACAGGTTGGCGGGACGGTTGGGGAGTCCGCGCAGCAGTTCGCGTTTGAAGGAGTCGTAGTCGTAGCGAGCGTCGAGCCACTGCGCGCCGCATTGGGCGCAGACGGCTGGGACGAGCGGTTCATAGGGCTGGCGCGCCCCGCAGAGGTTGCACTCGAGGAATTTCGGAAACGACATTAGCGGACCTGTTTTTCGATTATGGGTTCGGCGATGCGGGCTTCGAGCGGCAGTTCGACGTAGAAGGTGGAGCCTTCGCCGGGGACGCCGGAGCTTTCGGCCCATAGGCGTCCGCCGTGCATTTCGACCAGGCGGCGGCTGATGGGCAGGCCGAGGCCGGTGCCGCCCACTTTGCGCGTGGTGGAGGTGTCCACCTGCGTAAATTCGCTGAAGATCTCCTCCAGTTTTTCGGGCGGGATGCCGAGCCCGTTGTCGTGGACGGCGATCAGCGCGTGTTCGGGGATGCGCGTAAGGTTGACGCTGATTCGGCCGTGTTCGGTGAATTTGATGGCGTTGTTGACGATGTTGATCATCACCTGGCGCAGGCGCGTGCGGTCGGCGTTGACTTCCACCGAGAGGTCGGCTTCGGGGGCGATGAAGAGCGCGGTGTCGCGTTCGCTGGCGAGCGGGGAGGCGATGCTGATGACGTCCGCGATCAGTTCGTGGACGAGGAAGCGTTCGGGGTTCAGGTTCATGCGCCCGGCTTCGATCTTCGCCATGTCCAGCACGTCGTTGATGAGGTTGAGCAGGTGCTGTCCGTTCTTTTGGATGAGCCGCAGGTCGTTGTCCATGGTGTCGGTCAACGGGCCGTCCAGACCTTCCAGGATCACGTCCGCGAAGCCGAGGATGGAGTTGAGCGGCGTGCGTAGTTCGTGCGACATGTTGGCGAGGAAGGACGACTTCAGGCGGTCGAGTTCGCGCAGTTGGGCCACGGTGGCCGCCTGCTCTGCGTAGAGCCGCGCGTTCTGGAGCGCCACGCTTACCTGCGCCGTCAACGTGGAGTAGATGTTGGCGTCTTCTTCGCTGAAACGGTGCGCGCGTTCTGATTGCACGTCGAACACGCCGATCATCTGTTCGCCCACGATCATCGGGACGGCCATCTCGGAGCGCGTGTCGGGAAGCAGGGGGTTGGGCAGGAAGCCGGGTTCGGCGCGCGCGTCGTTCACGATGACGGTCTTCCGCTCGCGGGCGGCGCGCGCCACCAGCGACTTTTCCGCGTCGTAGGGAATGGCGTCCTGTTTTTCGACCAGTTTCCTGCCGAGTTCGCCCGCGCCCGCCGCCAAAAGCAGGGTATTCCACGCGTCGTTCGCCAGGTAGATGTGGGCGTGGTACAGGCCGAAGCGTTCCTTCGTCATGTCTACCACCGATTGCAGGAGCTCGTCCGGGTTCAGCGCGGCGGACGCGGTGGTGGAGAGGCGCGCCACAGTCTGCAGCTCGGCGGCGCGCTTCTGAAGTTCGTCCGCGAGGCGGAGCGTCTCCAATTGCGTGCTGACGCGTTCCGCGATGGCCGAGGCCAGTTGCGCCGCCTCGGGAGAAATTTCCTTTTTGTCCACCACAGCCAGGCTGCCGACGGTCTCGCCGCGCACGTTCAACGGCAGGTCCAGGGCCGGCGTCTGCGGCAGTTCGGCGTCTTTCAACGGCTTGACCTGGTTTGAGTCATAGACGAATCCCATTTCGTCCGACCCGCGTTTGGAGTAGGCCTCCCACGCCTCGCGGGTGAGTCGACGCGTGGCCGCCTCTGCCTCGGCGCGGGCGCGGGAGGCGTCGGCCAGCAGGCGCAGGTTTTCCACCTGCTGCGAAACCCGCTGCGCGATGGCCGCGACGATCTCCCTGTCTTCGTCCGTCAACGGGCGGGAGGGATCGGGTTGCAGGAAGAGCGAGCCGACCTGCTCCTCCATCACATGGATGCTCTCCTGCACGCCGTCTGCCTGCGGGGGCGTGGTGAACGGCGCGACGGCGGAGTGGTCATACGCGAAACCCACGCGCCGGCCCTGATGGATGGCGTCGAGATACGCGTCCCAGTTTTCGTGGATGAACTCGCGGGTGGCCGCTTCGGCCTCGACGCGGGCGCGCTCGGCCGCCGCGAGCAGGCGCAGGTTTTCGATCTGCTGCGAGGCCTGCCGCGCCACCGTCTCGATCAGTTTGGTCTCGTCGGCAGACCACGTCCGGTTGGGCGCGGTCTGCAAGTCCATTTTGCCGATCACCCGTCCGCCGGCGGTGAAGGGCGCCGAGACGACTTCATTCGCGGGCAGCGCCGGGGGACGCGCGCCCCGCAAAGGCTGGACGGCGCCGTTGGAGAGGACGACGCCGAGGCGTTCCGTCTCATATCGGATTTCGGGATCGCGCGCCGGTCTCCGCGCTTCGACCTGCCCCTCGCTTCGCGCGGACGGGACGGCGGGCGCGGCTTCGCTTTGGGCGATCTCCGCCTCGAGTTCCTGCAGGCGGACGCGCAGCGCGTCCAACTCCGCGCGGAACTCGCGTTCCTCGCCGATCGGGTTGGACGCCAGGCGTTCCATTTTCGCGAAGAGGGATTTCACCCGTTTTTGTATGGGATTCTTGGGCATGGATGCCTTCTCCTGGACCGACGGGTTCAGCCGCCGTATTCCTGCGCGCCCACCTGGGCGACGATGAGCGGCGCGCCGAGCACGTGACCGAGTTCGCTTGCCGCGATCTGCAGCACAGCCTCCACGCTGTCCGCGCCCTGGATCTTCCGGCTGATGACGTTTGCCAGGGCTTCGTGTTCGGCCAGGCTTTGGGCGCGTTCGAACTGACGGCGGTTTTCCAGCACGGTGGCGATCTGCGGCGCCAGCGAGGACAACAGACGAATATCATCTTGCGTAAAATCATACGGGTCTTTGCCCAAAAGACCGAACGCGCCAATTTGCCTGGAGCCGACAAACAAAGGCAAAACTGCAATGGAACGAATGCCCGACTCTCGCATACTGTCTTTTGTGCGTTCATCGGTATAAATATCGTTGAAGAAAAGATTAACCGGGCTGACAAAGGCTTCCAGCCCCGGAGTGTCCGCAACGGAAAAGCGCGTGCCTACCGGGAAAACAGGTTCGCCCACACCGCTCCACCAATTGGCTGCAATGTCTATGCTTTCGATATTGTTCTGCCCGTCGCGATTGTGTGTCATCAAAAGCGCGCCGTTCAGCGCCGGAATGTGGATCAGGTTCACGATGGAAGCGACCATCTCCTGCAAATTTTCCGCCTGTGTGACGAAACGGCTGCCTTCGAACAGTTTTTCGGTCTGCGCGAGCGCGGCTTGCATCCGGTCATATTGACGCGCGTTCTGCACGGCGACCGCGATCTGCGCCGCCAGCGCGGTTTGCACGTCAACGTCCGCCTCGGTGAAGCGTCCGACCTGGTCGGATTGCACGTCGAAGACGCCGATCGCCTGTTCGCCGACGATCATCGGCGCGGCCAGTTCGGAACGGGTGTCCGGCAGCAGGGGGTTGGGGAGGAAGTCCGGCGCGGCGGTCACGTCGTTGACGGTGACGCCTTTTCGGTCGCGGGCGGCGCGGGCCACCAGCGACCGCTCGCGGTTAAGCGGGATCGAGTGTCCCTCGGCGACCATGCGCCGTCCCGGCTCGCCTGCGCCCGCGGCCAGCGTGAGATTTTCGCCGGTTTCGTCGAGCAGGTAGATGTGGGCGTGGTAGAAGTCGAAGCGCTCTTTGGTGAGGTCCACCACTTCCTGCAGCAGCCTGTCCGTTTCCAGGATCGTGGAGGCCGAAGCGCCGACCTCCGCCACTGTGGCGAGCGCCTTTGTGCGTTCGGCCACGCGTTGTTCGAGGGTGGCGAACAGGGTTCTGAGTTGGAGCGTCATCGAGTTGAACGCGCCTGCCAGCACGCCGGTCTCGTCGTTGCTGCGCACATCCGCGGTCACATTCAAATTTCCCGCCGACACGGTCTGCGCGGCCTGGGTCAACGCCTGCATGGGGCGGACGATCTGTCCCGCGACGAACCAGAGGAAGATCAGGGCCAGCGCGATGAAGGCGAGGCTGATGACCACCTGGCGAACGGCGGCGCTTGTGGCGGGAGCCGTGATCTTGTCGAAGGGGATGCTGAAGCCCAACACCCAGCGCGTCCCCGCGTCGTCCACTTTGATCGGCGAAAAGATTTGGAGGTATTTGCCGTCCTGGCTCAGCCTTGAAAATGTATCGCCTAATTGGGATCGGATCTGATTGTAATCGTTGTAAATAAGATCAACCGATTGATTGGCTATCTCGGGGCGATTCCGAACCGCGACCAGCGTCCCGCTTTCGGTGAATAGCGCGACTTCAGCGCTGCCTTCGTATAGATCGATCCTATCCACCAGTTCCTGCATGACGCCGATGGGCGCGTCCACCCCGGCGATGCCGTAGAACTTCCCGTCCGAGACGATGGGGACGATGAACGACGCGATGGTCAGGTCTTGTCCCTGGATGCGGCGGACGATGGGCGCGATGGCGACCTCTTTCAGGGTACTGCGGGGGATGATGTACCAGTCTCCGACGCCCGGTATTTCATATTGGGTTAAAGCCTCCGTGTGGATGATTCCGTCGAGGTCTCTCACCCAGTAGGGAATGAAACGGCCGGTTTCGTCATGCGCCACCGCTCTCGCATACTGCCTGTCCGATCCGTCGAATTCGTTTGGCTCCCACAGGGTGTATGTGCCCAAAAAGGAGGGATTCTCCAGCAAAACTTTTCGGAGAATGGCGTTGGCTTCGTCCCGCGACAAGGCGATGGGGATGCTGGGGTCCTTGACCGCCTCCAGGGATTCCGCCAATGTGCGCGCCTTCACGAGAGGCGGGCTCAGAACGTCCATGACCTGGCTGGCTTGCACTTCCGAGAAAGCCAACGCTTCTTTGGTGGCATTGTCAATGGCCGCGTTCCGAAACGTAAAAACGGAATAGCCGATCAGAATAAAAGAGACCAAAGCCAGCCAAAGCCCTGCCCAGAAGGTGATTTTTGTCCGAATGGACGAGCGTTTGCCGGGATTGGCTTTGTCCACAGGGCCGGGATCTGATCGAGCAGGTTGAGTCGTCATCTCAGGAACTCCAGGTAAATGCGGAACTTTGCTTTCATCGAAGGATAAGCGGCCGTTTTTTCAGGGCAGGTCAATGGCGATCGTGCCGTTGACGATGCCTCGCACGGTCTTCTCGCCCAATGTCTTGATGTCGGCGGGCAGGGCGTAATCCGGGTTGTACTCCATGACGAGGCCGCCGTTGGCGAGCGTGATGGTGAAGGAATCTCCGCCGAGCCTGCCGGCCTGGATCTTGGCGACGATCTCCCTCAGCACGACTTCCCAGTGGTAAACCTGGTTTGCCACAACGATCCTGGGGGCCAGGGAGGTCTGGTTGGACTGTGTGCCGAACCAGAGGACGTTGTTTTCGCTGGCGTTGCCGATCGGCCCAACTACCATCTGGGCGGTGCCGGTCAGCGCGTCCGCGCCGTCCGAGATGTATCCGGCCGCGGTTTCAGAAGCCAGCACAACGTCGGAGAATGAACCGATATAGTTCACGTTCACCTGAATTTCGGGATCGGTCGCCGCGACGCCGGCTTTGAATCCGTCCACGTATAACTTGGCGTCGCCCACCTCCACCGGGCCGATCACCCCGATCTTTTTGCTGGCGGTCAGGCTGGCGGCCAGGACGCCGTTGACATATCCGCCCTGTTCAGATGCGGCCTCGTACGCGAACACATTGGGGAGGCCAAAGGTCTTGGAGTCGGTGCCCCAGGCGAAACTTGTTTGCGGGAACTCGGGCGCCACCTCTTTGACGGTGTCTCCATACTGCGAGCCGTGCGCGATGACCAGGTCGTAGCCTTGCGTCGCGTAGGTGCGGAGCGCGGCGGTCGCGTCGGTCAGCACATACATGCCTTGTGAATAGACGAAGGTCATTTTTGCCGCGCCGCCCATTTCTTCCTGGATTTGCATCAGCGCTTCGTAAATGCCCTGGCTGAAGGCCATGTCGTTCACCGCGCTTGGCGTGATGAACGCGACGCGGAAGGGTTTGGCCTCGGGAGTGGGGGAAGGGACGGCGGGCGCGGGCGAGGCGGTTGGCGCGCCGCCGCATCCCGCAAGGATGAGGGTAAAAGCGGCGAAAAGGACGATTAACTTGCGCGACATATATTTCTCCTTGTAGCGGATCTCTCGTAAAAGTGAGCGCTTGGCGTAAGAGACGTTCTCCAACATTGGCTGGCTCAGGCAGGATGTCCGGTAGAAAAATTGCACGGTTTGGCTCCAGGCGCGGTCAACGCGTTGGACGGGGCGGCGCTGGCTCCTTGCAAAGCGGAATTCAATCCTGGCCGCCGTCGCCGCGTTCTTTCACGCCCAATTGGGCGATGGTGAGCGGCGCGCCGAGCGCGTGACCCAGTTCGCGGGCCGCGATCTGCAAGACGGATTCCACGCTGGTCGCGCTTTGGATCTTCTGGCTGATGAGGTTCAGCGCGCTTTCGCGTTCGGCCTGCTTTTGGGCGCGCTCGAACTGGCGGCGGTTTTCCAGCACGGTGGCGATCTGCGGCGCGAGCGAGGTGAAGAGGCGGGTCTCTTCCGAGGTGAATTTGTGCGGTTCTTCGGCTTCCAGGATCACCGCGCCGATCTGCCGGGCGCCGCTGTGCAGGGGAAGGATTGCCACCGCCCGCAGGTTCTGTCGTTGAACCAGCTGCATGGTGACCGCGTCCACGCGTTCGTCGGCGTGCGTATCGTCGAAGAAGACCGGCGTGGGACTGACGAACAGCGACATGGCGCGGATGACCTCGCGCGGGTAATGCGTCCCGACGGGGGTGATCTCGGTCCCCGTCCCGTTCCACCAGTTCGCGATGATGTCGAGGCTGTTGATCTGGTTGTCGGCGTCGTAATTGAAGATTGCCAGTACTGCCCGGTTGATTTCGGGGATGTCCAGCGCGGCGACGACGGCAGCGGTCAGTTCCTGTAGATCGCCGGCCTGCGATAGGTCGCGGCTGGCTTCGAACAGTTTTTCCGTCTGTGTCAGCGCGGACTGGGCGCGGTCGTATTGGCGCAGGTTTTCAATGTGGGCGCCCAACCGTTCCGCGACGGTGGCGACGAGCTCCAGCGAGGCGGCGTCCGCGGGATTTAATCCTTGCACGGCGAGGCTGCCAATGGCCTCCTCGCGGACTTTGATCGGCAGGGCGACCGCCGCCGGTTCGGAGGAAAGGTCGGCGGCGCTTTCATGCGGCCGGACCTCTTTCAGATCGTAAAGGAAGCCGAGGTCGTCCGCTTTTCTGCCTGCGGCATATTCCTGCCATCCTTCCCGGGTCAGCCGGCGGGAGGCCTGCTCCGCTTCGGCGCGATAACGCTCGGCGTTTTCCAGCAGGCGCAGGTTTTCGACTTGCCGCGCCACCTGGCGCGCGACGGCGTTGATGAGTTCTCTCGCCTGCGGATTCAGGGACTGCTCGTTCAGCTCGGCCGCCAGCGAACCGAGCGTCTCTCCGCCGACCGCGATGGGCGCGGACAGGGAACTGTCGCTCGGAAGCGGCTGCGCGGCCTCGGTCTCGGAGAGAGGCGTGATCCGGTTCTGTTCGTAGGCGAACCCGATCTGTTCGGGTTTGTGGATGGCGTCCAGGTAATCCTGCCATTGGGCGTGGACGAGGCGGGCGGCCTGCTTTTCCACTTCTGCGCGGGCCTGTTCGGCCTCTTCCAGAAGGTTCGCGTTCTGGACGGCGACGGCCAGTTGTCCTGCCAGCGCTTCAAAAGCGGGCAGGATTTCCTGGTTGAGCGCGCCGGCCCGGTCGCTTTGCATGTCCAACACGCCCACTACCCGGTCGTTGATGATGAGCGGGACGGCCATTTCCGAGCGTGTGTCTGGCAGGAGCGCGTTGGGATGGAAGGATGGGCTGGCGGCGGTGTCCGAAATGACCACGGGGCGTTTTTCCACGGCCGCGCGCCCGTTGATGGACGCGGAGTTGATCGGGAGGCTGTGGCCGCGCGCGGTCAGTTCCGCGCCGACCGTCCCCGTCCCGGAGCGAAGCGTCAGCGTCGTCTGCGTCGGGTTGGCGAGGTAGACCTGCGCATAGTACAGGTTGAAGCGAGAGCGGATGATCTCCACGGCTTCTCGCAGCATGACGTCGAGGTCGCGCACTTGCGAGACGGAGCGTCCGACCTCGGCGGCCAGTTCCAGGTTGCGCGTGCGTTCGGCCACGCGTGTTTCGAGCGTACCGATGAACTCTCGCAGGCGGGAAGTCATGGTATCGAAGGCGTTTCCCAGTTTCCCCAATTCATCTTTACTTTTGAGATTGGTCGCGTGGGCGTAGTTTCCCTGCGTGATTTCCTGCGCGGAGCGCGTCAGCGCGTTGATTGGGCTGAGAATGTTGAAGAATACGATGAGGAAAAGCGCAATGAGCGTGGCTACTATGGCGGCGACGATGATGTTTGTAAACAGATTGGCTGTTTTCTTGATCTGTTTCTCCTCTGCGTTAAGGTATTGATCGTATTCTGTCACCGTCGTCTCGACTTTGCTTACGATGGCATCCAATTGATCCAGGCGGAGAACGTCCTCCTGGGTCAGCGCCTGCCCTGTCGCGGCGCGCGCTCGCAGATCCTGAAGTAACAGACTGATTGTGGACAGGGAGGTTTGAATATCGCGCAGGGAGGTTGCGATCTCGGTCCGTTTCTCGATTCGCAAGTTGGTATTGACTGCAGCTTGCATCAGGAACACGTCGTCAACCACCCGGGCGATGGCGTTGTTTTTGTCGGGCAGGTTCGATTGCGCGATTAATTTGCCCAACGCCAGCTTTTCGCTTGTGAACAGCATGACCTGTCCCAACCGCCGGCGGGCGGCGATATCTTCCAGTTGCCGCGCGTTGCGGGTGAAAACCCAAAAGGCGCCGGACAAGAGGGCGATGAGGGTCAACATTAATAAGCCGAGTTTTAATTTAAGAGACATGCATGCCTCGCTTTCATCTGGCGGAAACGATCATGGCGGCAGGATCAACCTTGCGATACTGGGCCGGAGTTATTTTTCAAGGATGGAGAAACCGGCGTTTTTGAACGCCTGTTTTCCTTCCGCGCCGGCAACGAATTCCACAAAGGCCGACGCGTCCTTTTCCGACGCGGTGTAGGATGGAATTGCAATCCACATCTCCAGAATTTCGGTAATGTCGGCGGGGATTTGGACGGCTTCCAGTTTCGGGTTGGATTTCGCGACGGAATCCCAAATGATGAGAGCATCCACTTCATTTTTTAACAGCAGCTCCGTCATTTCGCTTGGCGTGGCGGCCAGAGCAATGATGTTGGCTTCGATGGAGTCTTTCAGGGGCGATTTCCCGATGATCTTTTTCGCCAGGCTGCCCGCCGCTCCCAATTCGGGGGTGAGGATGGAAATGCGTACCCCATCCCTAGCCAGGTCGTCCCAGGATTTCACTGTTTTGTCGCCCTTCCGCACAATGATTGCGGGGGTTAGGGTCGCCAACGGTTGACTTTCGAGGATCAGGCCATTCTGTTTCATTCGCTCCACGTCTTGCAGGGTGGCGATGTAAATGTCGCCCTGTTGGATGGCGCGCATGGTTTCTTCCAGCGTTTTGGAGGCCGCAAAACTACAATTGACGGTGACGTTCGGATGTTGTTCTTCGTAGAGGCCTTTGATCTCCAGCACGGGTTTTTTCATTGAATCGCCCGCATAGACTTCAAGAATAACCGGTTGGGGGGCGCAGCCTGACAATACCATAGCCGCGAGAGACAGGATGATAAACAGTGCGAACAGCGTTTTTGACATGTTGCAATTTCCTTATTGGTTGATTGAAGCGAAATATTTGCTAGCCGATTAAGTCAATGATTCCTGGCTGGCCTGAATATTTGCCCGGACGCGCGAGGCTCCGAGCGCCTGTCCCAGCTCGCGGATGGCGGTTTGCAGGGTCTCTTCCACGCTGGCGGCGCGCTGGATCTTCTGGCCGATCAGGTTGACCATGGTTTCCAGTTCTGCCTGGGCGCGCGATTCTTCAAATGAGCGGATGTTTTTAAGGGAGATGGCTACCTGTCCAGCGATGGATTGCAACAGCTCCACGTCTTCCTCGCCGAGCCCGTTGACCGCATTCTGCTGTACGTCCAACACGCCCAGCATTTGGTCGCCCAACGAGATCGGGACGGCCGCCTCCGACCTGGTTTCTGGGAGCAGGGGGTTGGGCAGCCAGCCTTCTGCCTGAGAGACATCCGGGACGAGGACCGGGATATTGGTCTGCGCGGCGCGCCCCACCAGGCCGAGTCCCATCTGGATCTTGTGGCCGCGCGCCAGCAGGGCGGCGCCCGCCTCGCCGGTTCCGCCCGCCATGATCAGATGTCCGCTTTCCTCATCCATGAAGTAGATGTGCGCGTGGTAGTAATTAAAGGCGGTTTTGACTTGTTCCACCACCTCCGTCGCCAGTTGACGCAGACTCGTCACCGCCATCAGGCGTCGGGTCACTTCGGCGGAGGTTTGCAGGGCTTTAGTACGGTCGGCCACGCGTTGTTCCAGGGTGGAGAAAACTTCCTGCAGTTGAGCCGCCATTTCATTGAAAGTTTTTGCCAGAATGCCGATCTCATCATCGGTTTCGACGAACGCGCGCGCTCCTAAATCGCCTGATGCGACCCGGCTGGAAGCGTTCGTCAGGTTTTCGACGGGACTTGTCAGCGCCCGAGCCGCGATGGAGGAGAGAAAGCCTACGGCCAGGATAACCGCCAAACTGACAAGCACGATCGTCCTTTCCGCCGCCTGGGGCGTCGTGAAATTCTGCAGCAGCCAGGTTGCAGTTGCGGCGACGGCCGAGACAGCCGCCAAAACGATGACCAAAAAGAGCATCAGCAACTTTGTGGAAAAGGGATATCGGGAAAATTGACGAACGACAATGACGCCAAAGCCGACAATTGCGGCGGCTGCAAGGATTGGAACCGCTGTGCCTTGTAACGCCGGAATCTGGGCTTGTAAATCGCCTCCCATCAATCCGATGAAGGCGGCGATTACCCCCGCGAGGCCGACGAGTAACAGGGCGCGATTCAGCCAGCGGCTTGGAAACGACTGTGTGGCAAAAATGATCGAGACCACCGGGATAAGAATCGCCATCAGCGTTCCCAATCCAGCGATCAACAGGGAGCCGATCCAGCCGCCGGCTATGATGGTCGCAATCATCACGCCCATTGCCTCGACGGTCTTACCGCGCTGACTTAATAGCATCCCTCCGCCGCTTGCCAGGGCAAGCATGAGGGTAAGCGCCACCAGGAACCAACCCTGCCACACTTGCGATTGATAAGCGATAAAAGCGTACACAGGCATCGAAAGGAGACTCACCAGCAAAAAGATCAGACTGGCGTAATAGGCATTGCGCGCCTGTGGGGTTCCTTCAAAAGCAAAAAAAGATCTGGGTCTCATGGGTTACTCCTTGCCGCCTCCAGGTATCCGCTGCTCGTGTCTTGAAGGGCGTCAAGCATGGCGTTCAGCGAGTCGGGGGTGACGTTTTTGTCTTCCTGTCCTTCGGTGAGGAAAATATCCCCCACCGCGTTGACGAATCCAGCCTCCAGGGTCCGCTTGCACAGGGTTAAGAAAACCTCGTACTTTACTTTGACAGGTTGAGGCAGGGATGCCAGGCTGTCCCGTAATAAAAATGCATATGTGCGGGCGATGTACAGCCAGTCCTCCTCTGTCGCATGCGAAAAGGCGGACATGAGGCTGCCCTGTAAGGCCGTATCGGTTATTCCAGAATAAAAAGTAAATCGTTCGAGAAAGCGGCGATCGGGTTGGTTGAATACATTAATGTTGAAGACTCCCCATTGTGGATACTGCGCGTTGTCAATATGACGGTCGCCCCAGTCGTCGAAGACGCGGATCGCGCTGTTGAATCTTTCCCGAACCAGTTTCATCAGGATGTCATCCTGGTAGACTTCCTGTAACGAGGGCAGGCTTTTATCGTGATTCCGATAAATGGAATAGATCAGCGTCAACGCGCTCATCAAACCGGAATCGACGATCGTTTTGCGGGCGACTTCGTCGGCATGTTCATCCCAAAACGACGGCGAGAGTCCAGCGATGAAGTATTCGCGGCTCAAATTGCGGACGCGCGCCTCATTGTCCAGTATATCCAGGTAGATCGCGCGCAGGATATGGGGCGTGTCTTCCGGGTGTTCGTTTAGTTTGCGGACCATGCGCTCGATGTGTCTTAATCCCGCTTGGCGAAACGCTGCCGCGCCTGGGATATGATCCGAAGCGGCGGCCATCCCGCGCGTTTCAGCCGCCACGCGTTGCACCGCCGCGACCATGGCGTCATCGCCGCGATCCATGCTTTGATCGGCCCAATAGAGGACAGCGATTGCTACTGCCGCGTTTTGAAGCCGTTCCGTATCCTTCAGTTCGCCTGCCGAAATCGACGCGCAAAATGCGACGGACTTTGGGCCGACTTGATTCACAATTTCGTCCAAATCGTTTGGCGAAGCGTCGGGCAATCCTTCCTTCAGAGCCGCGCGAAACGACTCTTGAAAACCGCTGTAGATGCGATCTACCTGCGCAAGCATCTGGTCCGCCTTAATTTCAAGCGGATAGGAATCTCCGAAAATCGGATTGTTCCACATTAAGCGCAACAGGTGGGAAAGTTTTTGAGATCGTTTCATGGCATGACTGTTACTGTCGCATCGGCCAGAATTTGGATGTGGAGATAAATGGATTGCTCACGATGCGGCTTCCCTGGCATTTTTCTGGCGGGCGGTTCCCATTGTAGGCGTCAATGTCGCCGAAGTAGGCTTCATGCCCAACGCGTGTCCCAATTCCCGCACTGCAATTTGCATGGCAGATTCAATGGTGGCCGCGCCCTGAATCTTCTGGCTGATCGCGTTCAGCATACTTTCGCGCTCAGCCTGCCTTTGGGCGCGTTCGAACTGGCGGCGGTTTTCCAGCACGGTGGCGATCTGCGGCGCCAGCGAGGCGAACAGGCGGATTTCGTCCGAAGTGAAGTTGTGCGGATGTTCGCCTTCCAGCAGCAGGAGCGCATCCTGGCGCGACCGGACGAACAGCGGCAGCGCGACCACGCTGCGGTAGCGCAGTTTTCGGGAAATTCCCTTGGTGGTCTCGTCAATCCGCTCGTCGTTCAACATGTCGTCGAAGAAGAGCGGTTCTTTGCTTGTGAACAGGGAGACGGATTTGAGCGCCTCTTCGGAATAATGCGTTCCAATGGGCGTGGCTGGCAATTCGGCGTTGTTCGACCAGTTGGCGGCGATGGTCATGCCTTTCAGGGCGCCGTTGGGATCGTAATCCAGGAGGCCCAGGATGGCCCGGTCTATGGCTGGGATGTCCATCGCTTCGACGGCGGCGCGCGTCAATTCCTGCATGTCCGCCGATTGCGCCAACTCGCGGCTGGCCTCGAACAGTTTCTCGGTCTGGGCCAGGGCGGACTGGGTCTGGTCGTGTTGGCGCGCGTTTTGTATGGCGATGGCGATCTGCGCCGCCAGCGTGGTTTGCACGTCAACGTCCGCCTCAGTGAAGCGGCCGACCTGGTCGGATTGCACGTCGAAGACGCCGATCGCCTGTTCGCCGACGATCATCGGCGCGGCCAGTTCGGAGCGGGTATTTGGCAGCAGGGGGTTGGGGAGGAAGTCCGGCGCGGCGGTCACGTCGTTGACGGTGACGCCTTTTCGGTCGCGGGCGGCGCGGGCCACCAGCGACCGCTCGCGGTTGAGCGGGATCGAGTGTCCCTCGGCGACCATGCGCCGTCCCGGCTCGCCTGCGCCCGCGGCCAGCGTGAGATTTTCGCCGGTTTCGTCGAGCAGGTAGATGTGGGCGTGGTAGAAGTCGAAGCGCTCTTTGGTGAGGTCCACCACCTCTTGCAGCAGCCTGTCCGTTTCCAGGATCGTGGAAGCCGAAGCGCCGACTTCCGCCACCGTGGAAAGCGCCTTCGTGCGTTCGGCCACGCGTTGTTCGAGCGAGCCGATCAAATCGCGTAGTTGCGCGGCCATCGAATTCACGGTCTGGCCCAGAACGCCGACCTCATCCTTCGATTCGATGCGCGCCTGCGCGTCCAGGTTGCCTTTGGCAATCTCTTCGGCGGTGTCGCGCAGTTGGGATAACGGACGTAGAAACATCTGGCCGAGGATCTGGCTTACGACTGCGGCCGTGAGCAAAATCCCGATGAAGAGCAGGATAACCGTCTTACCGGCCTGCTCCGTTTCTTTTTCAGAACGCGCGCGGGATTCGAGATAGGCGCTTTCCAGTTCGGATGTGGGCGCGATCAGCCCGATGCTGTATCCAACGCTTTCCAGCGGGAAGTAGGAGATGTAATATTCCGTTTCGCCCATGTTCACTTTCGTCAACCCTGCTTCCCCGCGGACCATTTTATCCGTGACCGTTTGCAGGTCCGCGGGACCGAGTCCCAGCACGGTCTGTTTGGGCGATTCGTTGAACGGCACATTTTCCGGCTGGAGTCCGAAGAAGGCATATCCCGCGTCGGTCATGCTGAGGATGTGTCCTTCGGGATCGATTAGGAAGGCGAAGCCGCTTTGTCCCGCCTGAACGCCTGAGATTTGGTCGGCGACGCGCGCCAATTGGATGTCGGCTCCCATCACGCCGCGGAATTTGCCGCTCTGGTCGTACACCGGGATGGAGTTGGTCACCATCAGTCCGAGGCCGGCGGGATCCTGGTAGGGCGGCGTCCAGACCGGTTTTCGGTCCGGGTTGTTCTTCGGCGCGGCGAGCGCGTAGAATACGCTGTCTTGCGCGTTAAAATCTGGAGGGAGGGCGGCGGCCAGATCAATATTCGGATAGTACAGGGTCGGGCCATTCGCGCTGATGAAATAGGTCGCTACGATGTTGGGGTTGGATTTCAAAACGGACGGCGCGATGAAATCCAGATAAACGGAGACATTCAGTTCTTCGAGCGCGGCTTCAGTGAGGCGGGTGGAGGCCGGCGAGAATACCGAGCCGGGGTCTTTGGCCGAGTTGCTGTATTGTCCGCCCGCCAGCCTGGCAAGGGAATTGGCGTCCCAATACGAGCCTGTCCCTAATATATTGGTCCGCTCGAACAGGGATTCCCGATAATCTACCAATGATTGCAGGGTCGTTTCGATCTCGGCGAAAGCCTCGCTGGCCTTGCCCGCCTCCCTTTCGGCGGCGGCGTTCAATTGAAGTTCCGCCTGCTCCTGAATGGCGGATTGTAGTTCGCCGGTCAGGGCCGCTACCGTTCGGTTCGAGTTTTGGTACATGAAAAAACTAAAGACGCCCAGCGCTCCGCCGGCGATCACGAACGCGCTCAATAGAAACTTCGTGCGCAGGGAATAATTGCGGAAATTGCGGACGATCACCACCCCGTAGATCAGGGCAAAAACGCCGATGATGCCCGGAGCGAAAACGCGCACGGCTTCCGGTTGGGGCAGGCGGTAAGGAGGCAGGTATAGGTCGAGCAGGATGCACGCGATGACGCCCGCCGCGCCGACGATCATGGCGCGCTGCGCCGATTTTGCGTCCAATGTTTGCCCGACGGCGACCGCGATCAGGATTCCCAATCCCACGCCGAGCATCAGTCCCGTCCCCTCGATCAGCATGACAAGCACAAGGAAGGTAAGCGTTAATCCCCAAATGAGCATCCATGCGGCGGTTGTCGTCCGTCCGCGCCGCGCCTGGAAGTAGGCAATGAGGGCTATTACCGAGAGCGCTACCATGTCCGCGCCCCAGCCATACAGCTGCCAGTCTCCGGAGCGCCAGCCCAGGAAGAAGTAGAACGAGGCGGCGATGGCGGTGGCGATGGAGCCTCCCAGCGCAAGACGCAAGGTGTTGCGCGCTTCGGGCGTTTCCGGTATGGAAGGAATGAATTGCTTTTTCATGCGGACCTCTTGGTGGATGCGGCGGTCGGTCTTCGTTTCAGGCGCGTTCGGCGCGTTGAGCGGAGCGCCACTGTTCGTTTTCGATGGCTACGGAAACCTGGTTGGCGATGGCTTGCAGGATGGGGGAATGTTCCGGTTTGAAATGGGCGATGGCGGGGTGGAAAAGCAGGATCGCCCCGAAGGATCTGTTGTGACGGTCGCGCAGGGGGACGTAAAGCGTCGAACGGACGTCGCGCCCCACGCGGGTTTGCCAGGCTTCGTCTTCCTGCGCGTTGTCAATACACTCGCCGTTCGAGCGGTTGTCCTTTTCCAGAAAATCCTTGAACTGCGCGAGGTCCAGGCGTTCCGCGGAGGCGGGGAAGACGCGCTGCGAATTGTTTTGAAAATCCAGGAAGTAACCCGCCCCGGCGCCCAGTCTCTGGACGACCAGGCTGAGGACGTTGTCGAGATGCGTTTCGATGGGGCCGGGCGCGGTCAAAATGCCAGTGGCTTCGAGCAACATGCTCAATTCGCGGTTCTGGCGCAGGAGGTGGTCGCTGGATTCCTTTACGCGCAGTTTGGTGCGGATGCGCGCCATCAGTTCGCGGCGGTCGAACGGCTTGGTGACGTAGTCGTCCGCGCCGAGGTGGAATCCCGCCTGGACGTCCGAGGGATCGATGCGGGCCGCGGTCAGGATGATGACCGGGATGTGCCGCAAGTCCGCGTCGGCGCGCATTTCTTCGAGGACGGCGAAACCGTCCTTCTTGGGCATGTTCACGTCGAGCAACACGAGGTCGGGATGACTCCGGCGGGCCTGCTCCAGGGCTTCCACCCCGTCGGCCGCGGCGATATATTCATAGCCCTCGTTTTCGAGATAGCGCGAGAGCAGCGTCACATTGTCGGGACGGTCGTCGGCCACAAGGATCCTGTGCGGCCGGCCGGCGGCTTGCTGCGCCGCAACCGGCCGGGAACGATTCCATTCGCCCAGCAGGTTTTCCACGATCTGGCAGATGCGTTCGGGACGCACCGGCTTGAGGAGAATCTCGTCCACTTTTGCGCGGCGGGCGGTTTCCTTCAACCCTGGCACGTCGTAGGCGGTGATCAGAATCACGTGCGCCGGCCGCCCGCCCGGATGGTTTTGCAGTTTCTCCGCCAACTCCAGGCCGTTCATCTCAGGCATGATCATGTCGGTGATGAGCAGGTCGGCGGCGAAATCGTCCGCCACTTTAAGCGCCTCGCGCCCGCTGGTGGCGGAACGCGCCTCCACCTGTTTGCCTAATTGAGCGACGGCTCTCGCCAGCATAGTGGCGGTGTTGGGATGGTCGTCCACGATGAGGACGCGCATTGGATGGACGCCGGATTCAGGGCTTGCAGGTTTCATGCGCCCATTTTCCCTCAAAGTCCCCCGGTGGTCAGATTGTCATGGGAAGAGAAAAGTTGGCAAAAGTTGGCGGGGCAAAGGTCAGTCGGCGACGAGCCGATAGCCGAAGCCGCGCACATTGATAATGAAGGACGGGTCTTGCGGGTCGGGTTCAATGGCCTGGCGAATATGGTGGATGTGCCACTTCACCAGTTCCTGCGCCTCGCGCATCTCGGCCTGGTAGCCCTGCGCCTCGGCGACGAGCGTCTGGTAATCCACCACGCTGGGAGCGTGACGCGTCAACACGAGGAGATAGTCGAACGCGGTGGGAGGAAGGCTGACGACGCGCCCGGCGACGGTGACGCGTCGGGCATGGAGGTCCAGCCTGACGGTCCCGCGCGAGACGAACCGCTCGGCGGTCTCTCCTCGCTCGGGCGGGACGCGCGTTTCCTCGTCCTTTTCCAGGCCTTCGAGCTCCGCCTGCAACGCCTGGATCTGCGCCTGGAGTTCGCGGCGGCGGCGTTCTTTTTCGCGCTGGGCAAGGATGTCCTGCGTCCGCTCGATCATGACCTGGGGCTGGAGCGGTTTGAGGAGGTAGTCGGTGGCGCCGAGCCGTAGCGCCTCGACCGCCGAGTTGACGTCGGGCTGGGCGGTGAAGAGGATGACCGGCAGGTCGGGACGGGCCGCGTGGATGCGTTTGAGGGCTTCCAGTCCGGGCATGCCCGGCATGCGCAGGTCCATGTAGACGATGTCGAAGTCGCCGCCCGCCACCAGTTCCAGCCCCTGTTCGCCGCTTTCCGCGCTGGTCACTTCGTGGCCGGCGCGTTGCAGGATGCGCGTCAGGGTTTGGCGCAGGCTGGCTTCGTCGTCAATGATGAGCACGCGCCCAGACAGGTTCATGCTTCCTCCTCGTTGTGGATGGGGAGCCAGAGGGTGAAGGCCGCGCCGCCTTCCGGCCGGTTCTCGGCGGCGATGCGTCCGTTGTGCCGCTGGACGATGTCGTAGGTGATGGTGAGGCCGAGGCCGGTGCCGCCATCCTTGTCGGTGACGAAGGCGTCGAAGATGCGCGGCAGGATCTCCGGCCGGATGCCGGGGCCGGTGTCGGCGACGGTCAGCGCGACTTCGCCGTCGCCGCCGCGCCGGGTGGCGACGGTGAGTCTCCCGCCGCCCGGCATCGCTTCGACCGCGTTCATGACGAGGTTGAGCGTCACTTGTTTAAGTTGGTCTGGCAGGCCGCGGGCCGGGGGCAGCGACGGGTCGGGGTGGAACTCGAAGGCGATCTCGAGACGCCGCAAGTGGGCGGCGACCAGGGTGTGGACGTTTTCCACCAGCGCGTTGATCTGGACCGGGCGGAAGTCTGCCGCGTGCAGGGGGCGGTAGGAACTGTGCAGGCGTTCTATCAGGGAGGCCATGCGTTCGGCCTCCGAGAGGATGGTGTCCAGGTCCTGTTTTCCCTGCTCGGATATGCCCTGTTCCTCCTTGAGGAGAAACAGCGCGTTCTGGATGGCCTGGAGCGGGTTGTTCAATTCGTGTGAGACGGAGGCCAGCAGCCGTCCCACCAGCGCGAGGCGCTCGCTTTGGAGCAGTTGCGAGCGGATGGCTTTCTCCTGCTGGAGGGAGGCCTGGAGATCCGAGTAGAGCGAGGCTTTTTGCAACGCGACCGCCAGTTGTTCGGCGATGGCGCCGACGAGTTGCAGGTCGCGCCCGGTCAGCCGGCGCGGCGGAGATTGCTCGATGTCCAGTACGCCCAGCGCCCGATCGTTGACTTTGATGGGCATGGCCAGTTCGGATTGCGTGTGCGGCAAGAGCGGGTGTGGATGGTAAAAGAGGACTTTATCCACGTCGTTGGTCAGGAAAGGTTCGCCGGTGAGCGCCGCGTGTCCCACGATGCCGGTCCCGGCGGGAAGCCGCGCTTTTGCAAGCATTTCTCCCTGATCTGTGCGGTCGTGATGCACGATGAGCTCGTCTGTGACGGGGTCTATGATGAAAATGCCGACATAATAATAGTCAAAATTCTCGTGCAGGAGGGCGACCACTTCCTCCATCAACTCATCGGGGTTCAACGAAGCGGACAGTTCCCGCGCGATGCGATACAGCGCGTTGGTTTCCTTCAATCCCTGCTGGGTCTCTTCCCAGAGACGGGCGTTTTCGATGGCGATGGAGGCCTGCGCGCCCAGCGCCGAAAGCAATTGGATTTCTTCCGCCGAGAACGCGTCGGCCTGACGGCTTTGCACGCTGATGGCGCCGAGCCTTTTTTCCCCGCTTGGGACGGGCGCCACCGCCAGGGATTGGAAACGCGGCCGGGTGTTTTGACGCAGGAAGCGCGGGTCGGCGTCCACGTTGGCGATGTTGATCGGTTCGCCCGAGGCGATTACCTGCCCGGCCACGCCCTCGCCGAGATGCATGTTGACCGTTCTGATTTCGGAGGCTTCGAACCCGGAGACCGCGCGCGCGATCAATGTCTGATTCTCCTCGTCCAGCAGGTGGATGACGGCCTGCTCGGTCCCCGCGATCAATTCCCGCGCCGAGTCCACGATCAACTGCAAAACGTGGTCGAGACTCACGCGTTCCCTCTCGCTCAAGGCGCGCCCGATGTCTGCCAGGGCGCGCGCCTCGCGCAGGCGCCGCTGGAGTTCTCTCTCGGTGCGGGCGCGGTCTTCCTGGACGAGGCGCAGGTAGCCGGTCATCAGCCCCGACCAAAGGATCAACGCTATACCGGGCCAAAGCGCGCCCAGGAGCAGATTCCCGGTGACCCGATACAGGATCAGGCTGCCAGCGGCGCTCAGGCCCAGTCCCGCGGCGCCCCCGCCCCAGACGCCGAAATACCATCCCGCCAGCGCCGCTGGAAAAATCCCCAGCGCCGCGCTCGTCGTCCCGAGCGTCCGATACAGGCTGGGGAGCGCCGCGAGATATAAAACAGACAACCCCAGGACAGGGACCCATTTTGCGTATAAGGGGACCGGTCTGGCCTGGGGCTGTGTCATCTCATCATCCTTTTTCGCGTCTCGCAGACTTCGAGCGGATCCCGTCTATTTGGCGTAGTCCACCGCCCGCGTCTCGCGGATCACCGAGACTTTGATCTGACCGGGATACTGCATGGTCTCTTCGATCTTCTTGGCGACGTCGCGCGCCAGCCGCGCCGAGTCGAGGTCGTCGATCTCCTCCGGGCGGACGATGATGCGCACTTCGCGTCCCGCCTGGATTGCGAAACTCTGCTGCACGCCCTTGAACGAACTGGCGAGGTCTTCGAGGGTCTTGATGCGTTTGATGTAGGCTTCCAGGTCTTCGCGGCGCGCCCCGGGCCGCGCCCCAGAGATGGCGTCTGCCGCCTCGGCGATGACGGCCTCGATGGTCTCCTGTTCCACTTCGTGGTGGTGCGAGGCGATGGCGTTGACCACTTTGTGATTCACGTTGTAGCGCTTACAGAATTCGGCGCCCAGTCCGGCGTGCGTGCCTTCCTGGTTGTGATCCATGGCCTTGCCGATGTCGTGCAGGAAGCCGCCCTGCTTGGAAATTTCCACGTCCGCGCCCAACTCGGCCGCCAGGATGCCCGCCAGTTTGGCTACCTCCACCGCGTGGGCGAGCTGGTTCTGCCCGTAGGATGTGCGGAATTTCAACCGCCCCATCATGCGCAGCACTTCGGGATGCAGCCCCGCGATGTTGGCGTCGTAGGCGGCCTGCTCGCCCGCCTCGTTGATGATCTTGTCCACGGCCCTGGTCTCGTCTTCGATGATCTTCTCGATGTGGGTGGGGTGGATGCGCCCGTCCACCGTCAGGCGGACGAGGGCGCGGCGGGCGATCTCGCGGCGCACCGAGTCGAAGCACGAGATGGTGACCGACTCGGGCGTATCGTCCACGATCACGTCCACGCCCGCGGCCTGCTCGAAGGCTTTAATGTTGCGCCCGTTGCGGCCCACGATGCGTCCCTTCATCTCCTCGTTCGGCAGGGTGACGCGCGAACTGGTGACCTCGGCCACGTGGTCCGACGCGACGCGCTGGATGGCGTCGGCGATCAACTTGCGGGCGCGTTTCTCGCCTTCCTCGCGCGCTTCCGCTTCGATCTGGCGGTAGATGCGCGCCATGTCGGCGCGGGCTTCCTTCTCCACCGCCGCGAACAGGTCCTTGCGGGCATCCTCCTGCGACAGATTCGAGATGTGTTCGAGTTTTACCACTTCCTGCTCGTAGAGTTTGTCGATCTCGTTGGCGCGGCGGTCAACGGAGGATTGTCGTTTGTTCAGGTTTTGCTCGCGCTGTTCGAGTTTGTCGGCGCGGTTTTCCAGTTCGGTGCGGCGCTTGTCGAGACGTTCGGCCTCGCGGCTGTTTTCGACGCGGCGCTCCTTGATGTCCTGTTCGGCGGCCTGCAAAACCCTGGCCGCGTTTTCACGCGCCTGGGTTTCGATCAGGCGCGCTTGTTCGCTCGCGCCTTTCAGGATGTTGGCGGCCTTTTCCTGCTGGTCGCGCATGGCTTTTTCCACCTGGTAGCGATGGAACAAATATCCCGCCGCCGCGCCCAGGGCAATTCCAAAAACGATCAATATCAGCCAAAAGATTGGGTTCATGGGAATTCCTCATTGTCAAAGTTGGTGTCTTGCCCGCCATCGCGCTCGAGCCAGAGGCGTTTTACCGTCGGCGCGATGACCTCGTAATCGAATCCTCGCCGGGCGAGGAATCCGCTCAATTTTTTTCGGAACTCGAGCCACTCCAGACCTTCGAGGCGGCGGGCCCGTTTCTGCGCGGCCGCGTAGGCCAGGGTTGTCTCGTCTGTGGTCTCGGTCGCGGACTGTATGGCGGCCTCGTCCACTCCCTTTCGGCGCAGTTCGATCGCCAGCGCGCGGCGGCTGCGCGGACGGAACTCGGAGCGGTTCGCCACCCAGTCCCGCGCGAACTGGCCGTCGTTCAGCAGGCGTTCCTCGCGCAGGCGTTCCACCGTCCGCTCGATGACCGCGGGCGGGACCTCGTGCTTTTCGAGGTTCCTGCGGACTTCCGCCTCGGAGCGGGCGCGGTAACCCAGGAAGAGCATGGCCTGTTGGTAGGCCTTTTCCTGCGCGTCCTCCGCCTGGAGTTGGGCGATTTTTGCCTCGTCCAGCGCCTGGCCGGTCTTCAGCCATGCGGCGGTGATTTTTGCCAGCCCGAAGGCGAATTCCCCGTCGAGGTAAACGTTTACCCGGTGGGGGTTGTTCTTCTGGGCTTCGATGGCGGTGATCCTCTTCATCCAATCTCCCGCGGGCGGGATTAAAAACACACAGCCGCAGGCCGCCTGGGGAGGCCTCGGCTGTGCAATCGGTCTGGGTTGGCTACAACGGCTCGCCGCCCCGCGCGAGACGGAACGGAGAGTCATACGCTAAACCGGATGACGGTTCAAATCAACAATCACCAAAATCCTGTCAGTCAGTTCGGTTTTCGTCGCAATTTGTCCCAATTGCAGGGCAAAAGTCGTAGTTCCGTACAATTTGCAAGCCGGGCCGAGGAATCGGCAGCCAATGGGTCAGGCGTGTTCTTGCAGCGTGCCTGAATTATACTTGATAAAACGCCCGGCCGACAATGTCCCATTAAAATTACCCGAAATATGTGACAAAATGAACTAAAAAAAATTGATGGATTGTGCGATAATAGCATGTGCATATTCCCATCCCTGTTTCAGACAACTGGAGGTCCCATGGCAAAGATTACGCGTGAAGACGCGCTTGAGTATCACCGACTTAAAGGAAAACCCGGCAAGATCGCAATCCTTCCGACCAAGCCTATGGATACCCAACGCGACCTGAGTCTGGCTTATTCGCCCGGCGTGGCCGACGCGGTTTTAGAGGTGGAAAAGAATCCGCAGGATGCCTACGAATACACTTCAAAAGGAAACCTGGTGGCCGTCGTTTCCAACGGGACGGCCATCCTCGGTCTCGGCGACCGCGGCGCTTTGGCGAGCAAACCCGTGATGGAAGGCAAGGGCGTGCTGTTCAAGAAATTCGCGGACGTGGACGTGTTCGACATCGAAGTCAACTCGCACGATCCCGACGAGATCATCAAGGTCGTCGCGGCCATCTCCCCGACTTTTGGCGGGATCAACCTCGAAGACATCAAAGCCCCCGAATGTTTCTACATCGAGGAAGAACTCAAGAAGATGCTCGACATCCCCGTCTTCCACGACGACCAGCACGGGACGGCCATCATCTCCTCGGCAGGGCTGGCGGGCGCGCTGGAGATCATCGACAAGAAACACGCGGACATCCGCCTCGTGATTTCGGGAGCCGGCGCGTCGGCCATTTCCTGCGCGGAACTCGCCATCCGCTGGGGCGTGAAGCGGGAAAACATCATGCTTGTGGACACCAAAGGCGTGGTGTACAAGGGCCGCAAGGAGGGCATGAACAAGTACAAAGAACGCCTCGCCGTGGACGACAAAGGCCATCGGACGCTGGCGGACGCCGTGAAGGATGCCGACGTGTTCTACGGCCTCTCTGTGGCGAATATCCTGACGCCGGAGATGGTCAAATCCATGGCCAAGGACCCGATCATCTTCGCTATGGCGAACCCGGACCCGGAGATCCGTCCCGAATTGGCGCAGGAAGCCCGCCCGGACGTGATCATTGCCACTGGCCGCTCCGACTACCCCAACCAGGTCAACAACGTGCTGGGGTTCCCGTTCATCTTCCGCGGCGCGCTGGACGTCCGCGCCCGGTCCATCAACGACGAGATGAAGTTCGCCGCCTCCCAGGCGCTCGCCGCGCTGACCAAGGAGGACGTGCCAGATTCCGTCCTGCGGGCCTATGGCGTGAACAGCCTGAAATTCGGACGCGAGTACATCATCCCCAAGCCGCTCGATCCGCGCGTCCTCCTTTGGGAAGCACCTGCCGTCGCCGAGACGGCCATGAAGACGGGCGTGGCGCGTAAGCCGATCGACATCAACGAATATCGCCAGCAATTGACGTTCCGCCAGGGCAGGGGCGAGCAGATGCGTTACTTCTTTCAAAACAAGGCGCGCGCCAGCGGCGGGACGAAACGCGTCGTGTTCGCGGAGGGCGAGGAGCCGAAAGTCATCCGCGCCGCGTACCGCTTGAAAGAGGAAGGGATTGCCGCTCCCATCCTGATCGGCCGACCCGAAGTCGTCCAGGAACGCGTCGCCGAACTCGGCCTGCACTGCTGCCCTGAGGTGGTGGACCCCTTCAACTTTACGCGCATTGACGAATACGCCCGGGCCTATCACAATCTCCGCGCCCGCAAGGGCGTGTCCCTGGCGATTGCCCGCAACCGCATCCGCCAGGCCAATATATTTGGCCCGATGATGGTGAAAATGGGCGACGCGGACGCGTTCGTCTCGGGACTCACCTATGAATATCCCGACGTCATCCGCCCCGCGTTGCGCATTCACCACACGGCCGCGGGCGCGGCGCGCGCCGCCGGCGTGTACATCATGATCGTGGATGACCGCGTCTATCTCTTCACCGACGCCACCGTCAACATTGACCCGAGCGCGGAAGACCTTTCGGAGATCGCCTGCCTGGCCGCGGATTTCGCCAAGCAACTCGAGATCGAGCCGCGCGTGGCCTTTCTTTCGTTCTCCAACTTCGGCTCCACGCCGCATCCGCTTTCAGAGAAGGTGCGCAAGGCAGTGGACCTTACCAAGGCCCGCCGTCCTGACCTCGTGGTGGACGGCGAGATGCAGGCCGATACCGCCGTCATCCCTGAGATCGTGGAGGAACGCTACCCGTTCAGCCAGGTCAGGGACGCGAACGTGCTGGTCTTCCCCTCGCTGGAATCGGCGAACATCGCCTACAAACTGCTGGCGCGCCTCGGCAACGCCAAAGCCATCGGGCCGATCCTGCTCGGGACGGGCGCGCCCGTCCATGTGTTGCAGACGGGCGACGATGTCAACGCCATCGTGCAGATCGCCTCGGTCGCCGTGATGGACGCGATGGGGCGGAACGGGAAGGAAAAGAAGGCTCCCGCGAAGAAGTGATCGGTGGTCAGTAATCAGTGATCAGTACGCGAAGAACCTCGGAGATCTTGTCTCCGAGGTTCTTAATTGTCAGTAAATCACGAAAATCATGCGTAACTTGCGCCCTTCGCGTAGCGCGCAAATCTAACGGTACGCCTGCCCTCCCACTCCGCTTCGCTTCGGGGACGATGTGGCGGGCGGCGCCAGGGGAGACCGCCACATATGCTTTCGTGAAGTACTGATTATACAAAGTCCAGCAAAATTCCTACAACCAATCTCCAATTACCAATTACCAATCCCACCTCACTCCTGCCATTCTAATTCGAATTCATCCCCGATGTACACGGTGTCGCCCTCCTTGATTCCCGCTTTGCGAAGCGCCTCGTCCACGCCGAGTTTTTCCATCAATTTTTGGAACCGTCTCAGCGAGCCTTCGTGCTGCCAGTAGGTCATCTTGGCGGCGCGCTCGATGGCCGCGCCGGAGATGCGCCACTCGTCCGCGCCCTCGCGCCTGACCTCGAACTGCTTCTCATCCGCCTGCGGACGGTAAACCGGCAGCGACGGCTCCACTTCCTCCAATGTCGGCGTCTCGGCGAGTCTGTGCGCGGCCTTCAAGAGCAGGTCGCGCGTGTTCGTCCGCGCCAGCGCGGAGACGGACATCAGATCCACTTTTTGTTTTTTGAATTTCTTTTTCAGATCCGCGAACCGCTCCTGGACTTCGGGCTGGTCAATTTTATTCAGCGCCACAACCTGCGGCTTTTTGGCGAGATACGGATCGAACAACGCCAACTCGGAATTGATCTGGCTGAAATCTGCCAGCGGATCTTCGTTCAGCCCGTCCAGCAGATGGATCAGGACGCGCGTCCGCTGGATGTGACGCAAAAAATCGTGACCGAGTCCCGCGCCCTCCGCCGCGCCTTCGATCAGCCCCGGGATGTCCGCCAGCACGACGGTCGTGTCGTCGTCAATGTTTGCCACGCCGAGGTTCGGCTCCAACGTGGTGAACGGGTACGAATCGATCTTCGGACGCGCGTTCGTCAACGCCGCGAGCAGCGTGGACTTACCCGCGTTCGGCAGGCCGACCAGCCCGATATCGGCGATCAACTTCAACTCCAGTTTGAGCCGCCGCTCCTCGAACGGTTCGCCCTTCTCGGCGGTGCGCGGCGCCTGGTTGCGCGAAGTCGCGAAATGCTGGTTGCCGCGGCCGCCGCGGCCGCCCCGGCAGACGGTCAGGCGCTGACCCGCCTGCGTCAGGTCGCCGATCAACTCGCGCGAGTCCGCGTCGAAGATGGCCGTGCCGGGCGGGACGGGAATCACCAAATCCGCGCCGCCGCGTCCCGACTTCCGATTCGAGCCGCCGTTCTTCCCGTCCTCCGCCGCGAACTTCTGGTTGGGACGGAAAGCCGAAAGCGTGTTGAGCGTGGGCTTCACCTCGAAGATCAAGTCGCCGCCCTTGCCGCCGTCGCCGCCGTCGGGGCCGCCGCGCGGCACATACTTCTCGCGGCGGAAATGCACCATCCCGTCGCCGCCCTTTCCAGAGCGCGCATAAATTTGAACCTGGTCAATGAACATGCCGTGATTATAACCTGCGGCGGAAAACGCGCTGTTACTTTTCGCGTACAATGGATACATATAATCAGGCGCTGCGCCGTTTTCGGCCCGGACAGCGTCGTTCGGATCTTCCGCCGAGGAGACAACCATGAAACGGTTTTGGACTCTTTCCGCGCTGCTCTTTCTGTTGACGGGACTCCTTGGTCTTTCCCCGCTCGCGCGGGCTGAGGCCTCCTCAGCATTTTCCCCGCCTCAGCAGGATTCTCCCACCGACACGCCCTCGGCCTCTTCTCCTCCCACGCCCGGCGAAATCATCGCCGCCGTCAACAACCTGCGCGCCTCGCGCGGACTCGCCCCCCTGACGACCAACTCCATCCTGATGCAGGTCGCGGCGGATCAGGCCAACGCGCTCGCGGCCTCCGAAGGCGCCATCGGGCACGAACGTCCCTGCGGCATGACCCTCGGACAGGACCTGCTCCGACGCGGCTTCCCGCTGGCGGGCGCGCTCTCGCTCGACGGCTACCGCTCCGAAAACTGGGTGGCCGCCTCCACTGCGGAGGATGCGATCAACTTCTGGCTGGGCGACGATCCGCACACGAACACCATGCTCTCCGAAAACCGCAGCGACATCGGCGCGGCCGTGGCGGTCAGCGACCAGACTTACATCGTCCTCGAGACCGCGCTCGGCACAGCCAGCGGAAAAATGCAATACGAGGCGGCGGGTATCCTCACGGGCATCCCGATGACGGTCGCCGCCTGTTCCGGCCAGAGTACGCAGGACGCGGCGAACAGTTTGCTTCCGCAATACTCTGTCCCGGTGGCGCGCGCCACCGCGCTCCCAAACGGGGATGCGATCCACGAAGTGAAGTATGGACAGGCGCTGTGGAGCATCGCCATCCAATACGGGACGACCATCGAGCAGATCCGCCGTTTGAACAACCTGCCGCTCACGCCCGTCATTTATCCCGGCCAGAAATTGATTGTGATTCAGGGCGCCACCCAGCCCGCGCCCGGCGCGGCGCTGACTTCCACCCTCCCCGCCGCGAACGTGGGTTATGATTTCGTCATCACGCCCATCGCCACGTACACGCCCTCGCCGACCGGCGCGCCGCAGACCCCGGTCTCCTCGGGCGATTTCGTCCAGCAGAACGGGATGGCGCTCGCGATCCTGGGGATCAGTTTTATGGCGTTGTTGTTTGGGATTGGGGCGATGGGGAGGAGGAAGAGTTAATCCACAAACCGATATTTCAACAGCGTCCAGACCGCCTCGAAAGCGTCTTTCAGTCCGATCTTTTTTCCCTGCGAGTAATCTCTTGGGTTGAACGAAATCGGCACTTCGAAGATTCGATAATGACGCTTCAGCACTTTGGCGGTGAACTCGGGTTCGAAGTCGAAGCGCTTCGAGCGGAGGACCATCCCCTCCACCACTTTGCGGCGGAAGACCTTGTAGCCGGTCTCCATGTCGCTGAGGATGGTGTTGTACAGGATGTTGGTCATAAAGGTCAGCAATTTGTTGGCGACCATGTGCCAGTACATCGCCACCCGCCGCGGCCCGCCGAGGAAACGGGAGCCGTACACCACGTCCGCGAGACCCTCCTCGATGGGTTGGAGCAGGATGGGGTAGTCGCGTGGGTCGTACTCGAGGTCGGCGTCCTGGATCAGGAGGATGTCGCCGGTGGCCGCGTCCAGTCCGGTGCGGACCGCCGCGCCCTTCCCCTGATTCTTTTCGTGCAGGATCACGCGCACTTTGTCCACGCCGTCCAGTTTGGACAGGATGTCGCGCGTCCCGTCCTGTGAGCCGTCGTCCACCACGACGATCTCGGATGCCTTTTGGGTGGATTTGACCCGCTTGAGAATTTCCTTGATATTCTCAACTTCGTTGTAAACCGGGATGATGACTGACAGTTTCATAGCAGGGATTATAAACGAAATTACAATGATGCTATAATCGCCCTATCTTTGATCTATCCCTCGCGGGAGGTTTTGATGGCCTTATTAAGGAATGTAGAATCCCCTGATTTTTCCGGCGTACCGTTCTATCCTTCCGCTCTTGGCAGCGTGGACGATACCGGCCTTTCGCCGTTGTGGCTGCAAGACCTGACCCTGAAGGTCCTATATTTTCAGGGCTACATGAACGGCTTCAAGATCGCGGAAGAGATCGCCCTGCCGTTCGCGGGCATCACCGACCAGATCCTGCAATCCCTCAAAGCGGAAAAACTGATCGAGATCAAATCCTCGCAGGGTGGACTGGGCGAGGGCGCCTACACGTACGCCATCACCAGCGCGGGGATCGCACGCGCCCGCGAGGCGCTGGAGCGCAGTCAATACGCGGGACCCGCGCCCGTGCCGTTCGACGTCTACAACGACGCCATCCGCCGCCAGAAAAGCGGACGGCTCACCGTCACCACGCGCACCATGCGGCAGATCCTCTCGCAACTCGTCATCTCCGAGACGACCTTCCAGCGCCTCGGCCCGGCCCTCAATTCCGGCACGTCCATCTTTCTGTACGGGCCTCCGGGCAACGGCAAGACCAGCATCGCCCGCGCCTTCGGCAACCTGGCCCTCGGCCAGACGATGTACATTCCCTACGCGCTCTACCTGGATGGACAGGTGATCAAAGTGTACGACGCCGTCAGTCATAAGACCGCGCCCGAGTCGGAGTCTTTGACCGGCGCGACCGGCGGCCTCCGTTCCGCCACGCGCCGCGACCCGCGCTGGGTCAAGGTCCGGCGGCCCTTCATCGTCGTCGGCGGGGAGTTGACGCTCGCAGGCCTCGACCTGGTCTTCGACGATACGCACAAATTCTACGAAGCCCCGTTCCAGGTGAAAGCCAACGGCGGCATTTTGCTGATTGACGACTTCGGCCGCCAGCAGGTCCGTCCGCGCGACCTGCTCAACCGCTGGATCGTCCCGCTCGAAAACCGCGTGGATTATCTGACCCTGCACACCGGGCGCAAGGTCGAGGTCCCCTTCGACGTGCTGGTGGTCTTCTCCACGAATCTCCCGCCGAAGGACCTGGTGGACGAGGCCTTCCTGCGCCGCCTGCGCCATAAGATCGAGATCGGCGATCCCTCTTTCAACGAATACCGCGAGATCTTCAAGCGCGTCGCGGCGGATAAAAAGATTCCCTACAACGATCATGGACTGGCCTACCTGTTGCAGGAGTGGTACGTGAAGCGCAACCGCAAACTGCGCGCCTCGCATCCGCGCGACATCTGCGACCAGATATTGGACATCGCCTCCTATCTCTCCGTCGAACCGGCCATGACGCGCGAAATGATAGACCGCGCCGCCCAGGCCTATTTTGTGGATCTGTAAATGTCCCGGCCCATCCTCCTCGGTCATCGCGGCGCGAAGAACTACGCGCCGGAAAACACCCTCGCCGCCTTTACCCTCGCGCTCGAACAGGGCGCCGACGGCGTGGAACTGGACGCCAAACTCAGCGCCGACGGGGTCGTCGTGGTCCATCACGACGCGAGGCTGGATCGTACCACCGACGGAAAAGGTCCGCTGTCGCGGCAGACGCTCGCCCAACTGCGCGAACTGGACGCGGGCAGTTTCTTCTCCGAAAAATTTCGCGGCGAGAAAATTCCCACGCTCGAAGAAGTCTTCGAGACCGTCGGCAAGCGCGCCGTCGTCAACGTGGAATTGACCAACTACTCCACGCCGTTCGACCGTCTCGTAGAGACGGTCTGCGAACTCGTGCGCCGCCACGCGTTGCAAAAATCCGTCATCTTCTCCTCGTTCTTCGCGGGGAATCTTAAAAAAGCCGCGCGCTTCCTGCCCGAAGTCCCGCGCGGCCTGCTTACCCAGCCCGGCTTGCCGGGATTGTGGGGACGCTCCTTCGGATTCAATTTCGGCGATTACGCCGCCCTGCATCCCCATCTCGCCGACGTCACCGCGCAACAGGTGTACCGCGTCCACAAACTGGGACGCAAAATCAACGTGTGGACCGCGAACGCGGAAGACGACATCCGCCGCCTCGCCGCCTGGGGCGTGGACGGCATCATCACCGACGACCCGCCGCTCGCCGTCCGCGTCGCGCGAGGACCTTCGACATGATCCCGTCCGAGAGGCTCGACCAGGCCGACGCGCGCATCGCGCCGCACATCGTCCGCACGCCATTGACGCATGATGCGGCGCGCAATCTATATGTCAAGTGGGAGAACCGTCAGAAGACGGGATCGTTCAAAGCGCGCGGCGCGTTGAACAAAGTCTTGTCGCTCTCCGCCGACCAGCTCGCGCGGGGAATCGTCACCGCCTCGGCCGGCAATCACGGACAGGGCGCGGCGCTCGCGGGACAACTGACGGGCGCGCGCGTCGTCTGCTTCGTCTCAGAGGGCGCGGTCCCCGTCAAAGTGGACGCCATCCGCGCGCTCGGCGCGGAGATCGTGACGGTGGCGGGCGGCTATCCCGAGGCCGAAGCCGCGGCGCGGAAATTCGCGGAAGAGAACCGTCAGACCTGGATCTCGCCGTACAACGACGAGCAGGTCATCGCGGGGCAGGGGACGATCGGTTTGGAGTTGATCGCATCTCCTCTCTTTTCAGGCGAGGGGACGGAGGCGAGCTCCGCGACCATCCTCGTCCCCGTCAGCGGCGGCGGATTGATCGTGGGGATTGGCCTGGCGCTGGCGCGTCTCTCGCCGCGGCCGCGGCTGGTGGGGGTCCAACCCGAGGCCGCGCCTTTCATGCACGGACTTTTTTATCGCGGTTCGCAGGCCGGCATCCCCGACCTGCCCTCGCTGGCAGACGGTTTGACCGGCGCGGTCGAAGCCGATTCGATCACCATCCCGCTGGCGAGAAAACTTGTGGACGAGATCGTCCTGGTCTCCGAGGAGGAGATCGCCCGCGCGGCGGCGTTTGCCTTTTACGAATATGGCGAGGTCGTCGAGCCTTCGGGCGCGGTCGCGATTGCCGCGGCGCTGCGAACTGTGGAGCGGAATGATGTTTTGTCTGGTCGCGATTCGGGGGGACGGCATCCCGTCCAGGTGGCGGTCGTCTCGGGCGGCAACGTCCAGCCCGAAGTCCACGCGGGAATCGCGGCCGGGTACGCGCGAGAGGCGCAGGGATGAAGCGTCTCGTCTGGGCCGCGTTCGTCGTCGTGTGGCTGGCCGGCTCCCTCCAGCCCGTCCACGCGCAGACGCCGCGTCCGCCGGCGCAAGTGACCCGCCTGCTCAACGGCATGACGCCCGAGGAGCGCGTGGGACAGTTGTTCCTGGCGACGTTCCGCGGCGCGCAGGCGGAGGACGATTCGGAGATCGTGGACCTGATCGAAAATTTTCACGTTGGCGGCGTGATCCTGCTGACTTCCAACGACAACTTCACCGCCGCGCCCAATACGCTGACCGATGCCCATCAGTTGATCGCCCGTTTGCAGGACGTGGAGCGGCAGGCCTCCACAGTCCAGACCTTGAATTCAAAAACGGGACAACTGGTCACGCCCGCGTATGTGCCGCTCTGGGTTGGGATCGCGCAGGAGGGCAACGGCGCGCCGACCGACCAGATCATCAACGGCCTGACGCCCCTGCCCTCCGAGATGGCGCTGGGCGCCACCTGGCAGCCCGCGCTGGCCGAACAGGCAGGCGCGGTCGCCGGGCAGGAATTGTCCGCGCTGGGGTTTAACCTGTTCCTGGGCCCCTCGTTGGACGTGTTGGACCAGCCCTCCCCGGCCTCCAGCGGCGATTTGGGGACGCGCGTCTTCGGCGGCGACCCGTTTTGGGTGGGCGAGATGGGACGGGCCTACATCCGCGGCCTGCACACCGGCAGCGCCAATCGGATGCTGGTGGTCAGTAAGCACTTCCCCGGGCGCGGCAGCACCGACCGCCTGCCCGAAGAGGAAGTGTCCACCGTCCGCAAGTCGCTGGAGCAGCTCAAGCAGATTGAATTGGCGCCGTTCTTCGCGGTGACGGGGAACGCGCCCGACGCGGCCTCCTCCGCCGACGGCCTGCTCGTCTCGCACATCCGCTACCAGGGCTTCCAGGGCAACATCCGCGCCACCACGCGTCCGGTCAGTTTCGACGCGCAGGCGCTGGATGAAATTTTGAAACTCCCGCAATTTTCCGCCTGGCGCGACGCGGGCGGACTCATCGTCAGCGACGACCTGGGCAGCCGGGCCGTGCGCAACTTCTACGCGCCGGGCGATTCGGCTTTCAGTTCCCGTTTGATCGTCCGCGATGCGTTAATGGCCGGCAACGACCTGCTCTACCTCGGCAATATCTACACCGCCGATCCCGAAGATCACAACGCCACAGTGGAAAAGATCCTGGCCTATTTTGTCCAGCGCTATGTGGACGACGCCGCCTTTGCTCAGCGCGTCGACGCGGCGGCGGAGCGGATTCTCACGCGCAAACTCGCCCTCTACGGCGGCTTCGACAGCGCCTCCGTCACGCCCGACGCGGACGGGCTGGCCGCGATCGGCGCCTCGAATCAGACGACCCTCCAGGTGGCCAGTCAGGCCGCCAGTCTGATCAGCCCCGACCGCCAGGAACTGGACAGCGTTCTGCCCGAGCCGCCCGCTTCGAGCGAATACGTCGTGTTCCTCACCGACTCGAGTCTTGCCAGGCAATGCAGCGCCTGCCTCGACCAGCCCATGCTGGACGCCGGGGCTTTGCAGGCGGCGGCGCTGCGGCTGTATGGGCCGAGCGTGGGCGGACAGGCATTCGCCAGCCGGTTGAGTTCGTTTTCGTTCGCCGACCTCGCCAACCTGATGCGCGGCCTCCCGCCCGAGAACATGGAATCCAACCTGCGCCGCGCCAACTGGGTGGTCGTCTCCATGACCGACGCCTCGGCGGGCCAACCGCAATTGATCAGCCGCTTCCTCGCCGAGAGGCAGGACCTGCTCCGTTCCAAAAAAGTCGTCCTGTTTTCGTTCGGCGCGCCCTACTACTTTGATTCCACCGACATTACCAAAATGACCGCCGTTTTTGCGCTATATAGCAAAACCCCCGCGTTTGTGGACGCGGCCGCGCGCATCCTCTACCGCGAACTGCCGCTGAGCGGACACTCCCCCGTCTCCATCCCAGGGACGGGGTATGAACTGATCTCCGTCACCGCTCCCGACCCGGACCAGGTCATCCCGCTCTCCCTGGACCTCCCGACGACTCCCGCCGCCCCGGCCGATCCCTCGTTGACGCCGGAGCCGACGGCCATCCCCTCCTTTAACCTGGGCGACACCGTCCGCGTCCGCGCCGGGACGATCCTCGACCATAACGGCAACCCCGTCCCGGATAACACTGTGGTGCGTTTTTCCATTTCCATCAGCGGCGAAAACGGTCCCGTCCAACAGCAACAGGACGCCACGACTACAGGCGGCGTGGCGAACACATCTTTCCGAATTGATAAGCCCGGCGTGATGGAGGTGCGCGCTTCGAGCGAGCCGGCTTCCATCTCCCAGGTTTTGCAGTTGAACGTAAAAGAGAACGCGGCCGCGGTGGTCACCGTCATCGTCCCCGCGCCTTCCGAGACGGTTATGCCGACCGCCACCGCCACGCCTTCCCCCCCGGAGAACGACTTCGTCACGCTGGAAGGCCAGCCGCGGTTTGCCGGCTGGATGTTGACCCTCTTTGTGTTGGGCGGCGGCGCGCTCCTGGCCTGGTGGGTGGGAGGCATTTGGGGAATGCCGCGCTGGAGCCTGCGATGGGCGTTGTGCGCGCTGGTGGGCGGCTTGCTGGCGTACAACTACCTGGCCTTCGGCCTGCCCGGTTCGGCGAAGTTGCTCCAGGCAGGCGGCGGCGGCGCGCTGGTTGGACTGACTCTGGTGGGGGAAATATTGGGCGCGCTGTGCGCGTGGATGTGGATGCAGAGACGGTGATTTTAGCGCATCAACGTGGCGATCAGGCTGAGCAGCAACAGTCCCACGCCGCCCCAGATCAGGATCGAATCGATGGGTTGGAAGTGAAAATCAATGCTGGCGGTTGTCGAGCGGATCGGGCCGAGCGGCCCGGTCGGCGTCTCGCGTGAACCGAAGATGTAGCCGCGGAATTCCTCCGCGTTTTGCGGCCGTTCGTCGGGATGAAGCGTCATGGCGCGCAGGACGGCGCGTTCGACGCGCAGGCTGATCTCGGGGTTGATCTGACGGGGCGCGACCAGCCGCGTCGGGTCGAGGAAGCGGATGCGGGCCTCGGCCGGCGGTTCGTTCGTCAACAGGTGGTAGAGCGTCGCGCCGAAGGCGTAGATGTCGGAGCGCGCGTCGGTGTGGGCGCTGTCGCCGCCGTATTGTTCGAGCGGGGTGTAGAGCGCGGTGCCTTGTCCCTGGATGACCGTGATGGTGACCTCGTCGGGCGCCAGCACTTTGACGAGGCCGAAGTCCACGAGTTTGACGAGTCCGCTGGGCGTCAATTTAAGGTTGCTGGGTTTGATGTCGCGGTGGACGATGGGCGGTTCCTGGCTGTGCAGGTAGGTCAGCGCGTCGGCGATCTGGCCGGCCCAATTGAGGACGGTCGCTTCGGGCAGGAATTGTTTTTTTCGGCGCGCCTCGAGCATGAGGGCGCGCAGGTCGCTGCCCGGCACGTAATCCATCACGAGATAATCGCGCTCGCCGATGGAAAAATAGTCGGAGACCTTGGGCAGGTTTTGGTGATCCAGGCGCGCCAACACAGTGGCCTCGCGCTGGAACTGTTCGCGGGCCTCCTGTAAAATGTGTTCGGGAAGGGCGCGGTCGTATTCGACTTCCTTGAGAGCGCAAAGACGGCCCTCGAGCCGCAGATCGTCGGCAAGATGGATGCTGCCCATGCCGCCCTGACCGATGCGTTCACGGATTTTATAGCGGCCGCGCAAGACCTCCCCGGGATTTGCCGGGAGGGACATAAGAAGGACTCCGAAGCGGAATGTGCAGGAATCTTGTTTCGGCGTGGTTCTGCACAGAAACGCTCTTTTCTGCTATATTATAAACGCCTTTGAGATTTTCTCCATTTCAACTGCCGGGCGATATTTTGCCGGTCGTTGAAAATGAATTTTATTTTTCATGGATTTGTTGATGTCGGAAAAAACGGACGAATTTCCCCTCTTGATCGCGCAGGAAGGCCCCTTGAAGGGACAGCGCTGGTCCATTTCGCGCACGCTCGTGCTGGGACGCGAACATTCCTGCGACGTGATCATCGCGGACCGGCAGGTGTCGCGCTTCCACGCGCGCCTCACCCCCACTTCCGAAGGCGTGATGCTCGAAGACATGGGGAGCAAGAACGGGACGCATCGCAACGGCGAGGAACTATCCGCGCCGGTGATATTACAGGACGGGGACGCGATCCAGGTTTCGCTGGCGCAGGAATTTACCTTCCTCACCTCCGATTCGACCATGCCGCTGGGCGAGGGCGCGGGCCGGCCCGGCCGCCTGGTGATGGAACTGCGTTCCCGGCGCGTTTGGGTGAACCAGCAGCAGGTGGCGCCTCCGCTTTCGGCCCAGCAATTCAAGTTGTTATGGATGCTCTACGAAAAACAGGGACAAGTCATCAATCGCGCCGACCTGGTGACGGCGGTGTGGGGCGAGGAACAATCGGTCGGCGTCTCAGACCAGGCGCTGGACGCGCTCATCCGCCGCCTGCGCGACCGTCTCGCCGCGCTCGACCGAAAACACCGTTACATCGACACCGTGCGCGGCCACGGGGTAAGGCTGGATAATCCCCCGGCGTAAAACGTAAAAACCAGGTCTCTGCAGGAGGCCTGGTTTTTTTATTTTGCCCATTCCTCTTTTTTGATCTTCCGCAGATCTTCCAGGCGAATCTGCGCGATCTGGTCGGGACGGCCTTTACGCGTGTACGTTTTGTATTTGGCCTCCCGCGCCGACTCTACCCTCGCTGCGCGATCCACCGCGCGGCGGACGAATTGATACAGGTCGTGGCGGTCAATGATGAGGAACGAGTCCGCCGTTTCGAAGGCGATCCAGTTGGCCTTGCCAAATAACCAGCCGGCTTCGCCTCTGACGTTTCGGAACTCGATCCAGACCCATTCGGGATTCAACCTCTCGTCGCTGCGGCTCTCCCGCTTCATGGCCTTAACTTCCACTTTGCGCGCGTAACCGTCTTTACGAATCTCGAAATCCCAATGCTCATGGATGTCCGCTTCCTTCGGCGCGGGCGTGACGGTCCAGCCGCGTGAACGCGCAGCGGCGGCAAACAGGTCTTCCGCGCGGCGGCCAAGTTGGAAGGAATCGCGATGGGCGGGCATGGACTTTGTTATATCTCTTTGTTCTCTTTCAAGAGTGCGCCAATCTCGTTAAGCGCCTGAGAAAGTGTTCTTAACTTCTTTTTGTACACGGATTTGACGGATTGTACGGACAAACGCGGATTTTTTTAATGGTTCTATCCGCGAGAATCCGTAAAATCCGCGTACTTAAGAAACAGTCTCTGAGACAATGTCGGTTCTGCAATAAGCCCGGCATCGAAGCAAACCGTTATAGTCGTCCGATGCCAGGCTGGTGAGTTGACCTTGAATGTCTGCGCCTTTGATTCGGCGGGCGCGGGCGTTCGCGAGGGAATCCATGCGCCTATTTTACACGATGACCTTCGGGTACTTGCCTTCGGCATTCGATAGTGATAAACTTTGGCCGGCATGCAAAAACTTGCGCTTGTTGTCTCGCCGCAAAGCAGTTTTGGCGCTTTATTGCGTTCCAGTCTCGAAGAGACTGGCCGTTTTCGCGTATTCATTGCCGCCGACGAGCCGACGGCGCTCACCCAACTCAAAAACGAAAATTGCGAGATGGCTTTTCTGGACGTGGACTTGGGGATGGAAGCCGTCCTGGAGATCGGACGCGCCCTGCGCGCGGCCCGCGCCGACGTTGAACTGATCGTCATCTCGGACGAGACCCTGCCGCCCGCGCTGGATCCACTCCGCCCGTGGAGGCTCCTCCGTAAACCGTTTTATCTGCCCGAACTGCTGGAAATGCTCGGCGTGGATTCTCCCGAGGAGTTGCCTGTGGACTTCGAAATGCCTGTCTCGACGCCCCAACCTCCCGAACTCGTATGGCTGGAGGACGTCAACAAAGCCGCCCAACGGCTGACGCGCCTCACGCTCGAATCCTCGGCGCAGGCCGCCCTCATCACGCGCGGCCGAAAGTTGTGGGCCTACGCCGGCGGACTTTCTCAGGAGACCGCCAACGAACTCGTCCGCATCGTCTCGCGCAACTGGGATGAGCAGCAGGGCGGCGACCTGCTCCGTTTTGCGCGGCTCGAAACCACCCGCGCCGAACACATGCTGTACGCCACTACTTTGTCCGAAGGAGTGGCGCTGGCGCTGGTCTTCGACGCCGAGACGCCCTTCGGCACCATTCGCTCTCAGGCCAGCGCGCTGGCGCGTTCGCTCGCCGTCGAGCGAACCGGCCCCGTCCCGCCGTTCACGCCCGAATTGATCGCCCGGCCCCGCCCGGCGCCCCCGCTCACAGCGGAGGAGGACGAGTTGGAAGGCCCGTCCATCTCCGAGATTCTGAGCGACATCCCCTCGCCGCTTCCCGCCCGGCGCGCTTCGTTGCAGGTCGAAGCGCCTGTCGAAGCTCCCCTCGAATCCCCCCTCGTGTCCAAACCGACGACTAAACCGATCGCGATCAATCCTTCCGCGCTGGAGACGCGTCCCTCCACGCCGCTCGCCGAGACCCGTGTCATCAGCCGCGAGTCGTCGCCGGCCATTCGCCTGAGCGACGCGACCACCGATGAGACCGTGAAACACGAGATCGAAGAATTGGACGTGACCGCGCCGTCGAAGGTGAAGCGGCCGCTCACGCCGGTCCGCCCGCCGCAGCCCGGCGAATTGGACGAAACGAAGCCGCACTCGATCACCGAAGTGGCCGGGCGCGCCGCCCTGGACCCCGTCTCTCTGGGACTCTATCATCTCAACTACGCCTGTTTGATGGTGCCGCGCTTCAGTTCCCACTTTCTGACCGGCGACGTCGCCGCGAATTTGGGCGAATGGCTCCCGCAGATCTGCATCGCGTTTGGCTGGCGCCTGGAATTTCAGGCCGTGCGTCCCGAATACGTGCAGTGGGTGGTGAGCGTGCCGCCGAACACTTCGCCGGGCTATCTCATGCGCATCATGCGCCAGCAGACCTCGGAGAAAATCTTCTCGGATTTCCCGCGCTTGAAACGAGAAAACCCCTCGGGCGATTTTTGGGCGCCTGGATACCTCATCATGGGAGGCTCCCAACCGCACCCGTCGCAGCTTGTCAAGGACTATATCAAACGGACGCGCCAGCAACAAGGCGATTCCCAGCCGCGTCTGTAGAAGCGGCTATCTTGCCTGTGCGCGGCGCAGGGCGCGAGGACGGCCTCCCAGCGCTCTGCGTTTTTTTGTTAAGGTAGACACGTCCACACGGAACATGCAATACAAACTGAAAACCGATCGCTGATAACTGATCACTGGACTAACCCATGCCTCCTACGCTTTATCTCATAGACGGACACGCCCTCGCCTACCGCATGTACTTCGCCCTCACCGCGGGCGGCGCGGGCAGCCAGCGCTGGCAGACCTCCAAAGGCGAGCCCACCGCGGGGACGTACGGCTTCGCGCGCGAACTCGTCCGCATCCTCGAGCAGGAACGTCCCGAATACCTCGCGGTCGCGTTCGACACGGGCAAGACCTTCCGCGACAAACTCTATCCCGAATACAAAGCCACCCGCGAGAAAATGCCCGACGACCTGCGCGTGCAGATCGAGCGTATCCGCCAGATCGTGGACGCCTTCAACATCCCGCGCTTGGAAGTGGAAGGCTACGAAGCGGACGACGTCCTCGGCACGGTCGCGCGTCAGGCCGCGAAAGAGGGCCTCGGCGTCAAGATCATCACGGGCGACCGCGACCTCCTCCAACTCGTGGGCGACCGCGTCGCCGTCTACATGGCGGGCGACGACAAAACCTACATCACGCCCGCGGACGTGCAGGCCAGCAAATTCGGCGTCCGCCCCGAGCAGGTGGTGGACTACAAAGCCATCGTCGGCGACGCGTCCGACAACATCCCCGGCGTGCCGGGCGTGGGCGAAAAGACCGCGCTCGGTCTGCTGACGAAATTCAAGACGCTCGACGAAATCTATTCCCATCTCGACGAAGTGGAAAACCGCTGGCGGACCAAACTGGAGGCGGGACGCGACTCCGCCTACCTCAGCCGCGATCTGGCGACCATCCGCACCGACCTCCCGATCAAGCTGGACCTCGAACGGGCGCGCGCCCACGACTTCGACGCCGCGGCTGTGACCGCGCTGCTCGGCGAACTGGAGTTCAAGTCGCTGGTGAACAAGGTCGCGGCGCTGACGGGCGCTCCGTCCGCCGCGCCCGCGAAAGGTCAGGGAAGGGGCGAGGGACAGATGTCGCTGTTCGAGTCGCCGGCCGCGTTCGCCGCGTCGCCGCGAGTCGAATCGTCCATCGCCGTCCGCGTGGTGGACACGCGCGAGAAACTGGCTGAGTTGGTCAGGGAGTTGAACGCGGCGAAGGTCATCGCCTTCGATGCCGAAACCACGTCCACCGAGGAGATGCGGGCGGAGATCGTCGGGATCTCGCTGGCGGTCAAAGACGGCGAGGGGATTTATATTCCGGTCGGCCATCGCATCGGACAAAATCTCCCGCTCGAAGATGTGATCGAAGCGCTGCGGGCGCCGATGACGAACCCGAAGATCGGGAAGGTGGCGCATCACGCCAAGTATGATTTCATTGTGCTGGCGCGGCACGGACTGCGCGTGGCGCCGTTGACGTACGACACGATGCTGGCCGAGTTCATCGTTGACCCGTCCTCGCGCAATATGGGACTGAAGAATCTCGCCTTCGCGCGCCTGGGCGCAGAGATGACGCATATCGAAGAGTTGATTGGCAAAGGCAAGAAACAGATCAGCATGGCGGATGTGTCGGTGGACGCGGCCGCGCCCTACGCGGCCGCGGACGCCGAGTCCACGCTGCGGCTGCTGCCGGTGATGCAGGCCGAGGTGAAGCGCGTCCACAGCGAGAAATTGATGGACGAAATTGACCTGCCGTTGACGACCGTGCTGGCGGATATGGAGATGACGGGGGTCTTGCTCGACCTGCCGTTCTTTGAAAAAATGTCGGGCGAGTTGACGGCGCGGCTGGGGCAAATTGAAAACGATGTTTATACTGCGGTTGGCAAGCCGTTCAATATCAATTCCACACAGCAACTTTCGGATGTGTTGTTCAACAGACTGGGTTTGAAGCCCGAGGCTTCCTGGAAAACTGCCAGCGGATTTTATTCCACCAACGCGGAAGTGTTGGACGCGTTGAGCGGGCAACATCCTGTTGTGGATTTGGTCATCGAGCAGCGCGAACTCTCGAAGTTGAAATCCACCTACGTGGACGCGCTGCCCCTCGCCGTGGATCCGCAGACGGGACGCGTCCACACTTCGTACAGCCAGATCGGCGCGGTGACGGGACGACTCTCGTCGAATAATCCGAATCTGCAAAATATCCCGATTCGGAGCGAACTCGGCCGCCGCGTCCGCAACGGATTCATCGCGGGGAAGGGCAACGTCCTGCTCTCGGTGGATTACTCGCAGATCGAGTTGCGCATCGTGGCGCACATGGCGCAGGACGAGGCCATGCTGGCCGCCTTCCGCGCCGGGCAGGACATCCACGCGACGACGGCCGCGGCGATCTACAATATCCCGCTCGCGAATGTGACGAAGGACCAGCGCCGCCACGCCAAAGCGGTCAACTTCGGGTTGATCTATGGCATGTCGGCTTTTGGGTTGACGCGCTCCACGGAGTTGACGCTGGCCGAGGCGGAGGATTTCGTCGCCGCGTACTTCAGGCAATTCCCCGGCGTGAAAAAATATCTGGACGGAATCCGCCGAATCGCCGCCGAACAAGGCTATGTGGAGACCCTGCTCGGACGCCGCCGCTACTTCCCCGCGTTGAGGGGGCAGATGAACCGCAATTTGCGAAACCGCGAGGAACGCGAGGCTATCAACGCGCCGATCCAGGGGACCGCGGCCGACATCATGAAGATCGCCATGTTGAAGATCCCGCCCGCGCTCGCGTCCGCGAAACTGTCGGCGCGGATGCTGTTGCAGGTGCATGACGAGTTGGTGCTGGAATGTCCGCGCGGCGAGCTGGAGAAAACGGCGCGGGTCGTCAAGGAAGCGATGGCCTCCGCCTATCGGTTGGACATCCCTCTCGAAACGGAAGCCCGCGCGGGGGCGAATTGGGGCGAGATGAGCGTGACCGCGTAGCCCGGCGGCGGAAAGTCTCCTCGACCCGCAGGGCAGGAAAAATTGTAGAGTAAAATAAGCCCATGTCTGGACGCGAAGATATTTTTCAAAAAGCGATGAACGAAGGCTACTCGGCAGCCTGGGATCAACATTGGGAAAAGGCCGCGATCTCGTACCGTGCCGCGCTGGACGAGTTTCCCGACCATCCCAAAGCGCTCAATAACCTGGGGCTGGCGCTTCATCAACTCTCCCGTTTTGACGAGGCTTTGCAAGTCTATAAGCGCGTGGCGCAGGTGACGCCTGAAGACCCGGTGGCGCAGGAGCGCATCGCCCAACTTTCGGAGCGGCTCGGCGACCTGAAAGGCGCGGTGGACGCGGCTATGCGCGCCGCCGACCTGTGCCTGAACCAGCGCGAGGTGGAGAAGGCCATCGAGAACTGGGTGCGCGTCACCACGCTCAGGCCGGAGAACATCAAGGCGCATTCCCATCTGGCGCTGGTGCATGAACGGCTGGGTCATATCAAACCAGCGGTGGCCGAATACCTCGCCATCGCCAGCTTGCTCCAACGCGCTGGCGACCTCGAGAAGACGGCTGAACTGATTAACAAGGCTTTGACGCTTTCGCCGGAAAGCCCCGAGGCCAAACAGGCCCAACTTCTCTTTAAGTCGGGACAGTTGCTGCCGCGCCCGGTGCGGCAGAAGGGCGCGACCGGGCCGATCCGCATGGCGCAGGTCCGGGAATTGGAGTCGCCGGCGCGTCCCGTTTCGAGCGGGCTGGACCCGGTGGCGGAGGCGCGTCAAAAGGCGTTGACGCGGCTGGCGGAGGCCCTCTTCGAATACAACGACGAGAGTCCTGCCGCGCAGGAGCGACGCGGCCTGCAGGCCATCATGCGCGGCACGGGACAATTATCCCTGCAACATGCCGAACAGACGCGGGTGGTGATGCATCTCGGCCAGGCGATTGACCTACAGACAAAGAACCAGGATTTGCAGGCGGCCGACGAATTGGAGAAGGCGCTGGAGGCCGGCTTCAAACATCCCTCCGTGTATTTCGACCTGGGCTTGCTGCGCTTCAAAGCCGAGCGGCTGGAAAGCGGGCTGCGCAACCTCCAGCATTCCGTCAAACATGCCGACTTCGCGCTGGCCTCCCGCCTGCTGCTGGGACAGATTTTCGTCAAGATGGCCCGCTACAACGAAGCCGCGGTGGAGTATCTCGAAGCGTTGAAACTGGCCGACTCGCAGGTGGCGCCCGCCGAATCAGCCGACGAGGTCCGCCAGTTGTACGAACCGATCATCGAGGCGCAGTCTGCCCAGAAGGACGAGAACGCGCTCAAGACGCTGTGCGACAACGTCCACAAAATGGTGATGCGCCCAGACTGGCGCGAAACGCTGGCAAAGGCCCGCGAGCAACTTCCCAAGTCGGAAGGCGAAGTGCCGCTGCCGCTGGCGGAAGTGGTGATCCAGGCGCAGAGCAGCCAGGTGCTGGAGAGCATCAACCAGATCCATATTCTGGCCCGCAGCGGACGCCTGCGTTCGGCCATGGACGCGGCGTACGAGGCCTTGATCTACGCGCCGCAGTATCTTCCCCTGCACGCCTTGATGGGCAACCTGCTTGTGCAGGAGGGACGCCTTCCCGAAGCCATCGCCAAATTCACCACCGTGGCGCAGGCCTACAACGTGCGCGGCGAATCGAACCAGGCCGCCAAACTTTTGCGGCGCGTCATCGAACTCGCGCCGATGGACCTGGCTGCCCGCTCGCGTTTAATCGACCAGCTCGTCGAGCGCGGCCAGGCGAACGAGGCCGTCAACGAATATCTCGACCTGGCAGACATCTATTATCGTCTCGCCGAACTGGACATGGCGCGCAAAACGTACACCACCACCCTGCGCCTCGTCCAACAGGGCAACGCCGACCGTTCGTGGAACATCCATATCCTGCAGCGCATGGCGGATATTGACATGCAGCGGCTGGACTGGAAACAGGCCCTGCGCGTGTTCGAGCAGATCCGCACCCTGCGCCCGGAAGACGCGGGAGTCCGCAGGAACCTGGTGGAACTGAACCTGCGCATGGCGCGGTCCGAGCAGGCCCTGGTCGAACTGGAAAACTACCTCGCGTATCTCGAGAGCAACAGAAAGCCCCAGGAGGCGATTGCCTTCCTGGAAGACCTCATCGTGGATCACGGCGACCAGCCGGCTCTGCGCCGCGCCCTGGCCGCGCTCTATCAAGCGACGGGGCGGGCGGCGGACGCCATCGCGCAACTCGACGCGGTGGGCGAGTCTCTGCTCAACAAGGGAGATAAAGACGGCGCCATCGCGGCCGTCAACCAGATCCTGGCGCTCAATCCGCCCAACGCCGACGCGTATCGCAAGTTGCTGGCGCAGATCACGGCCTGATAACCGGCCTTTCGAATCAAAAAGCGGCGAACCATCTGGCTCGCCGCTTTTTATTTTCCAGGCTATTTGACGATGACTTTGATGTAGGGACGACAGAAACCGCCCTGCACTTTAAACGTCATCGTATACGCGCCGGGTTTGCGCGGGGTCCTCGCGTCGAAGATGAACGGGCCCGTTATCTGGCCGGGTTTGACTTTGGGCAATTCGTATACGGTTGCCCGCGTGAGCATGTTGACGCCGCTGTCATAGCCCAGGTCCGCGCCCTGGTTCCATTCATGCGAGCCGATATTCATCAGCGAGAACTTTATATCGAAATCCTCGTTCCGCTTGAAGACGGTGTTATCGAAAGGCCATTTGTTGATTACGCTGCAGGCGTACGGCGTGGAGACGGTGGCCGGGATCCCGCCGCCCAGCGGGGCGGGCGTGGACGTTGGGAAAGGCGTCAGCGAGGGGAACGGGGATAGAGTCACGGTGGGCGCGGCGGTCTCCGTCGCGGTGGGCGGGACGAGCGCCGCCTGCGTTTTCGTGTGCGCGGCGACGGAGGTCTCGATCTGCGCCTGGACCTCGCCCGCGTCCGGTCCGGTCGTCGGCGCGGCGGGCGCGGCGCAGGCCGAGGCCAGCAGCGCGAAGACGCCGACCGTCAGGCAAAGAGAGAAGCGGTTCATGTCACAGCATTCTTTCGGCCACGATCTCGGCCACATCCTTCACGGGGAGCGCGTCCCCGTCCGCTTTCGACGCGTCGTTCAACATCGTCAGGCAGAACGGACAGCCGACCGCGAGGACATCCGCGCCCGTCTTCCGGGCTTCCGCGAACCTCGCCTCGTTCACCCGTTCTGAACCGGCCTCCTCCTCCTTCCACATTTGCGCGCCGCCCGCGCCGCAGCAGAAGGACTTGGCTCCGTGCCGCGGCATCTCGATGGTCAGCAGGCCTGTCGCCTCGAGCGTCTTGCGCGGGTCGTCGAAGGTCTGGTTGTGCCGCCCCAGATAGCAGGGATCGTGGAACGTCACGGAATAGAGATCGTCGCTCACGTTCAAGCGTATTTTCCCGGAACCGACCAACTCGTTCAGCAACTGCGAGTGGTGGATCACCTCGTAATTTCCGCCGAAGGCGGGATACTCATTTTTGATGGTGTGCAGGCAGTGCGGGCAGGTGGCGACGATGCGTTTGGGTTTGATCTCATTCAGGATTTCCACGTTTGCCGAAGCCAGCCCGAAGAAGATGTCCTCGCGTCCGGCGCGGCGGGCGGAATCGCCTGTGCAGGATTCGTGTTTGCCCAGCACGGCAAAGTTGACTCCCGCCGCGTTCAGGATCTTGGCGAAGGCCTGGGCGGTCTTCTGCGCGCGGACGTCGGTGGCGGGCGCGCATCCCACCCACCACAAAATGTCGGGTTCGGGATTCTGTTCGACGGTCGGCACGTTCAGTCCCCGCGCCCAGTTCATGCGGTCGGCCTGGCTGACGTTCCACGGGTTCATGTTGCGCTCCATGCCCTTGAACGCGGTCTCCAACTGTTTTGGGAAGGCGCTTTCCATCATCGAGAGGTTGCGGCGGATGTCGAGGATGTCGCGCATCGGCTCGTTGCCGACGGGGCAGATGTCCACGCACGCGCCGCACGAAGTACAGGCCCAGACCGCCTCGTCGGAGATGAGCGTTTTGAGTTCCACGTCCGTCGCGCCGCCGCCGTTCAGGTGGTAGCGTTTGTTGATCTCCAGAGCGGCGGGGGAGAGCAGTTTGCCCGTGTTGTACGCGGGGCAGACCTCCTGGCAGCGGAAGCACATGATGCAGGCGTAGCTGTCCATGATCTGCTCCCAGCCGAGGTCCTTCATCTTCGCCGCGCCGAACTGCTCGATGCTTTGGTCGTCGAGGTTGACGTAACTCAACTGTCCGATGGATTTCCGCTCAGGCTTGAGCGCGAAATTGATCGGCGCGAAGAACAGGTGGATGTGTTTGCTGTAGGGGAAGTAGGGCAGGAACGCGACCACCGCGCCGATGGACAGCCAGAACGCGATGTGTTCTCCCGCGACCAGCGCGCTCGGATTTGCTCCCGACCACCAGCCTGCCACCATCGAGATGGTCGGCTGCCAGGCGTCGGCCTGTCCCTGCAGCGCGAGGTGGAAGGATTCTCCCAGCAGGCGCATGGAGTTGTGCAGGAAGATGAATCCCGCCACGATGGCCGAGTCGCGCAGGATGCCGAAGCGCGCCTTCGGGTGCAGGAGAGTCGTCTCGCGCGTAGACAAGGCCGCGGGTCGGAAGATGAAGCGGCGGAGGATCATGTAGAGGATGCCGATGATGATCGCCACGTTGAAGATGTCTGCCAGCAGACGGTAGTAGTCCCCGAACAAACCGAGATGATCGAGGAGTCTCCAATCGGTGTAGGCGTAGATCAGGTCGGCGAGATTGATGAGCAGGAAGAAGAGGAAGCCCCAGCCGATGAGTCCGTGCATGAGGCTGGTCAGGAAGCGGGCGCGGAAGACGGGCTGGAACGATCCCACTTTGGCGGTGAGTTCGACGATCCGCTTCCAGATCAGCGACCAGGCGATCTTGCCCTGTCCGCTGCCGATGTTTTTAACGATGCGTTCCACGCCGCGATAAGTAAAGTAAAGCGAAACGAGGACCGCGATGATGAAGAGAACTTTCTCGGCGAGAGTAAGCATGGTTCCTCCAAATATTCGATGCTGGGATGCAAACCTGACGCCATCACAGTTTAGCACGATTTGCCGATTGTAGCAAAATTCACCAAATAAAAATTGCCCGCGAATTTTCGCGGGCGGCTGCGGCGCAAATTGCGCTTCTACTTGCGGGGCTATTGGCTGATGTCGTTCACGTATCTGATCGCGGAGCGGCAGGCCGGCGCGAGGTATTGCGAGACGTTTTCCCACGTCAGGGCTACCTTTTTATCCACTGTCTGTTGCAGCGCGTCCGCAAGACAGCCGCCCCCGGCGTTATAGTTGACAAGGGTGAATTTCCACATGTCTTCGAAGGTGATATCCAGTTGGTCGGGCATCTTTCTGCCCGAGTAATTCCAGATCACCTGCGAGGCCTGCTGGCAGTTTGCCATCAGCGTATGGGCAAAGACCGTCACGCTGTAATTGGCGCGGTCGAGGTCGATCCCCAGTGGACAGTCCGCGCAGGTGGCGTCCACGCTGTTGACCAGCGCCTGTTGCAACAATTCCTGGACTTCCGGCTCGAGGCTCATGTAGTCTTCTTCGCAGGTCTGCTGGGAAAGGACGAGCGGGCAGAAGGACTGATAGAAAGACGGGTTCCATAGCAGGGCGGTGTCGGCGCCGTTTTGGGTGAGTTGTCCCAGCCCGGTATCGCCGTCCGGCAGGACCATGCCCGGCCAGAACTGGCTTTCGCGGGCGAACAAGTTCTTGAGCATCTGGGCGGGGACGCCGGTCTGCCGCGCCACTTGCAGGATGAGATCGTCGAAGCGGTTCTGCCACGCGGTGACGGCTCCCTGCGCGGCGTCCAGCCCGCACGCGCTGGCGCTTCGCCGGTCTGGAAGCAGGCCGCGGTCGTCGCAGGCGCTCACGTCTGCCAGGCCGCGGCGGATGAGGTTGGCGGCCAGGTAGTTGTAGGGGACGCTGCTCGCCAGTCCGCTGGCGTCGCTGGGCGTGGACAGCCATTGCGGCGTCCCGCCGATGGGCGGGAAGACCTGCCACGTGTCGGCGCAGCTCGCGCTCGGCACGCCGGTCCACTGGCTGGAGCGCACGTCCACGAACCAGGCCGGGGCGTCGGGATTGCCGAGGCTGGCTTCGGTCACGCGCGTCTGCGCGGTGAATTTTTTGCTGCTGTCGCCGTAGGTCGAGTTGGCCCAGAATTCCAGCAGCACGCCTTTGGGCGGGGTGGGCTGCAAGTCGAGTTCGCAGGTATCGCCCGGGCAGGAGAAACTCTGTCCGTTGAGACGCCCTTCGATGCTGGAAACCTCATATCCGGGCAGCGGTTCCTGCGCGGTCAATTTCAGTTTGGGGATGTATTCGCAGATGCTGGTCGAAAGCGAGGTGACGGGCGAGCAGCCGCTCACGTCCAGCCAGACGACGGGGGGCGGCAATTCCACCGCGACGTCTTTTTGCTTGCTCTCGGCGGAGACGAGATAGATGTAGTAGCCTTTGCAGTTATTGGGGCGGTCGTAGTTCATGCAGGGAGGCTGCGCCACCCATTCGTTGGTGAGCGCGTCGCCGCAGTCAATGTATACGTCTTTGAGGTCTGGTTTGCCCTCATAATCCACCACGATCTTGCAGACGATATCGTTCTTCCGGTAGGCGACCATGAACCAGGTGTAGGATGTGTATTTGACGACCACCGACTTGAAGCGGTCCGGGCCGGGAGGCGGCGCGGACGCGGCGGAGCCGGTCGAAGTCACGGAGAGATACGCCGCGCCCGCGACCAGGAGGCTGGTCAGCCAAAGGAGGAGAGTCCGCCGGGGATGGGTCTGCATCCGTCTGCCTGAAAAAGGAGTCCGCTTTCATTATAGCGGACTCTGGGCGGTTTTGCGGGCTAATTTTTGGCGTCCAGCTCTTCGAGGGTTTCGAGGTCGCGTTGGAGGCTGCGGTTGCGGAGGTAGAGGCTGACGAGATAGATGGCGCTGACGATGAAGAAGACGGCGTATCCGCCGATCATGTAGGCGCTGGTGTCGGGAGTGGGTTCCATGGTTACATTACCTTGAGCTTGAGTTGCTCGACCTTGTTTTCCAACTGGCCGAGGCGGATGCGGTTCCAGAACAGGTCTATGAAGATGACGGTGAAGGCGAAGAGGGCGAAGAAAAAGGCGACGCGCATATCGGGCGACATGCTCATTTTTTCCTGATTGGCGTTGGCCGAGCCGATGATCACCGGGTGGATGGAGCGGAAGAGGCGGATCGCCATGAAGGTGATGGGCGCGCTCAGGCCGCCGAGCAGGGCGTAGACCGCGCCGAAGCGGGCGCGGCGCTCGGGGTCTTCGATCCCGGCGCGGAGCATGAAGTAGGCCACGTAGATCAGTTCGGTGACGGCGGCGGTGGTGAGACGCGGGTCCCACGTCCACCAGGTGTTCCAGGCAGGACGCGCCCAGATGGCGCCGAGGACGATGGTGAGAAAGAAGAACACCACGCTGATTTCGACCGCGGCCACTTCCACGATGTCCCATTTCATGTCTTTGGTGACGAGGTAGGCGATTCCCAGCCCGGCGGCGAAGACGAAGCCGAGCAGTCCCGTCCAGGCGGTGCCGATGTGGAAGTAGAACACGCGCTGGACCTCGCCCATCACCAGTTCCTTCGGCGCGTAGACGAGGGCCAGATAGGTGGAAATGGCGAGGACGATGACGGAGAGGTAATCAAGGATTTTTAGCAGGGCGGGCTTTGGGGTCATGCGAACTCCTTTGTTGGCGTTTTTCGAGCGGATGAGAACTGATTGACTATTCTTCGACCACGGCGTCGAACACCATGAAGGCGACGGCGGTGAAGATGACGTCGTAGACGATGAGCAGGTTGAGCGCAGGCCAGATCTCGGCCATGTCGGCGCCGTTCAGGAATCCCGTGCTGGCTTTGACCGCCGAGAGCAGGACGGGGATGGCGACCGGGAAGAGCAGGATGGGGAGGAGCACGTCGCGCGTCCGCGTCTGCACCGACATGCTGGCGAGCAGCGTCCCGATGGCGGTGTAGCCGACCGAGCCGAGCAGGATGACGAGCAAGAGGCCGGGATTGAATAAGTTGACGCCGTAAAGCATGGCGTAGATGGGAAGTACGAAGGCTTCGACCACGAACATGAAGGCCAGGTTGCTGATGACTTTGCCGAAGTAGATGGCGGAGCGGTCCACCGGCGCGAGCAGGAGACCGTCGAGGCAGCCGCGGTCTTTTTCGGAGGCCATCGAGCGGTTCAGGCCGAGCGTCCCCGCGAAGGCGAAGGTGGTCCACAGCACGCCCGAGGTCACTTCCCGGCGCGTGGTCGGCTCCAGTTCGAGGGCGAAGTTGAAGATGAGGATGACCAGCAGGGAAAAGACCAGCATGGCCGAGAGCAGTTCGCGCGAGCGGAACTCGGCGGTCAGGTCTTTGCGGACGACGGCAAAGGTGGCGTGGAGGAAGGAGGGGTTCATCAGTGAGCAGTGATCAGTAATCAGTGATCAGTGAGCAGTGAGCGGTTTATGCGGCTAATGCCTGTTTGTAGAATGTGAGCAGGTTGCTGTTGCCCAGCGATTCGCGCGCCGCGCTCGCGGCGATGACGCCGCGCGAGAGGATGTCGAAGCGGGTGGCGAGGTCTTCGGCGCGGGCGAGGTCGTGGGAGGTCATCACCACGGTGCGTCCCTGCGCGGCGACGGATTTCAGCGTCTCGTCGAGCATGGACGAGGCGTCCTGGTCGAGGCCGGTGTAGGGTTCGTCGAGCAGCAGCGCTTCGGGGTTGTGAAGCACGGCGCGCCCGATGGCGAGTCGCTGCTGCATCCCGCGCGAGAAGGCGCGGACGAGGTCGTGGCGGCGGGATGCGAGTCCCACCAGGTCGAGGACTTCGGCGATCCGCTGGCGGCGGTTGGAGACGCCGTACATGCGCGCGTAGAATTCGAGATTTTCCTGGGCGGTCAGGTCGCCGTAGAGCAGCGGCAGGTGCGAGACGACGCCGAGGCGCGCCCGAACCTGCGCGGCTTCGCGCGGCAGCCTGTAACCGGCGATCTTCACTTCTCCCAGCGAGGGCCGCGCCAGCGAAGACAGGATGCGCAGGAAGGTGGTCTTGCCCGCGCCGTTGGGACCGAGCAGCGCCACGAACTCTCCGCGTTCCACGCGGAAGTCCATCCCGCGCAGGACGGTCTTCATGCCGAAACGTTTCACCAGTTTGTTGACTTCGATCATCGCCAGTCCATGCCGCGCGGCGTCAATGCTTCAGCCGCTCCTTTAATTCATCGCGCCTCTCGCGGTAGGCGTCTTCTTTGATCTTCCCGGCGCGGCGCAGGTCGTCGAGGGCGATGATGGCGTCGAGGATCTCCTCTTCGTTCTCGAATCCGTTGTCGTCCTCGTCCGGTTCTTCGTCAACGGCGCCGCGGTTGCGCAGGTACATCCACGCGCCGCCGACGATCAACGCCAGGCCGAGTCCGCCGAGGCCGACCAGCAGGTTTTGGGAAGAGTTGGGCGCCGCGGCCGAGCCGGGCTTTTTTGGCGTTCCGCTGATTGTCATCGTCAGGCTGCCGCCGGCTTTCACGCCGCCGCCCGAGTATTGACGGTAATCCTCGCCCTGGAAATTCTGCGTCGGGCCTTCGGTCAACTGGTCGCTTGTCAGTTTGACGCCCTCGGGGACCAGCGCCAGCACGGACGCGGCCTCCTGCGCGAACGGCTGGACCACCGTCGCCTTCTTCGCGTACGGCAGGGTGTAATACATGACGATGCCGAACGGTTTATCGCCGGGCGGGAGGGCGAAGCCGCCTTCCGCGGCCAGGATCGGAGCGCTTTCCTGCGTCAGTTCGTAGCCGATGTCCTGCGCGTTGGCGGGGGCTTTCAGGAAAGGCACGTCGGTGGTTGACGGGACCAGGATGGCCTTGTCGCTTTTGTTCGTGAACGTGTAAACGCCGATGACCTGCATACTGACATCGGAGATGTTGAAGAAGAAATGCGTCTGGTCGAACGTCAGCGTCGAATAATCGCTGGCAACGTTATATACGCGGAGCGCGGGGATGACCGCCTCGCTGGCCGCGGCCGGCACGACCGCCATCTCGGAGTTATAAGTGATGCCTGCGTGCTTCACGTCGGTCACGTAGATGCGGCCTTCGGGCATGTCGAGTCCCTCGAAGACATAGTTGCCCTGCGCGTCGGTGACGGCGGTCAATGTGACGGTCTCCGTCGGCGCGCTGGACGCGGCGGCGTGATCGTAGCCGTGCAGGGTGACTTCCAACTCGCCGACGTTCGCGCCGGTGATCGAGCCGGTGACTTTTCCCGCGCTGGCCTCGGGCGTTGACGTTGGGCCGGTCTCGGTTGCGAGGGGCGTTGTCTCGACGCCGGGAGTCCCGCTCTCAGTGGCGGCGGGAGTCGCTTCGGGGGCCGCGAGAGTCGCGGTCGGCGCGGCCGGCTCGGGCGTCGGGGAGGGGGCGGCGAAGGACAGGGTGCGGACGTACGCGGCCAGTTGGTCGAATCCGTCGGTCATCCTGCCGCCCAGCGCGGGGAATCCCGAAGTCCCGTCTTTGAGGGCCTGGGCGAGGGCCGCGTCGGAAAGCGAGGCCATCGCTTCCTGATTTTGGAACAGGCTCGCGGGGCAGTCGGCGCAGACGGCGTCGAAGAGTTCCCTGCCTTTTTGCAGGTCCGCTTCGGAGACGTGCAGGGTGAGGGCGTACGCCACCACGTCCCAGCGTTGTTGTTCGGTGAGGCTGGCGAAGGGCGGCATGAAGCGCTCGATGCTGCCGCGCGTGACGGTCGCGTACCAATCCTGGGGAGAGGCGTTCTGTCCAACCTGGGGCAGGGCGAATGCGGCCACGGGGAGGGGGAGTTGTTTGCCCTGCGCGCCGTCGCCCATGCCTTTGTCGCCATGACAGGGCGCGCATTTCTCGGCGTAGATGGCCTTGCCGCTTTCGATGTTCGGCGCGGCGGACGGCGCGAGCGAGAGCGTGGGCGCGGGCGTGGGCGGGATGTAGTTCGGCGGCGGGGTGACGTCTGCCGCGAGCGAGAGGTTGCAGGCGGCGAGGAACAGCGCCAGCGTCGGGATGAGGAGGTAGCGTAACTTCATTTGATGATTCCGTAGCGCGGGTTTTGTTTTTGCGCGGCCCGCATTATGCGATGGATTTGCCGCAGTGCGGGCAGAAGCGGTCGGAGGCCAGCACGGGTTTGCCGCAGCGCGGGCAGAAGCCGCCCGATTTTTCTTTGCGGGCCTTGCGACGCGCGGCGATCAGCGCTTCGACGTCGTCGTCGCTGCGGGGCGCGGCGGGCGCGGACGAAAGGTCGGCGCGGCGCGCGGCCACGGCCGATTCGATGCGTTCCTCCGCGTCTTCGCCCGATCCGTTCGCGGAGGCGAGGGAGAGCGCGTCCAGGCGCTTCAACACTTCGGCGCCTTTTTTCAGGAGTTCGGCGCGCTGGGCGGGATAGGCCTCGGATGGAATTTTTTTCAAGGCAAAGTCGAAATCCAGGTCTTGCAGGGCGTTGACCACATGGTCACGCTCGGCCATCAGCGCCGAGAGCTCGTGATCCTCCGCGGCTGAACGTCGTCCGCGCGGCTGGATGAAGGGCTGCGATACGTACAAGCCGACGATGAGCGCCACCGCCAGCGTCAGAAAGATTGCGCCAATTTCCATGAAATTCCCTATTCCGCGAGCAACTTGTCCACCTGCTGGCGGATCTCGTCCAGCGAGGCGAAGGGACCGATCTGCACGTAGCGCAGCACGCCGGTCTTGTCAATGAAGTAGGTTTCCGGCACGCCCTGCATACGGAACAGCTGCGATACGCGCGTAGCCATGTCGGGTCCGTTGGGGAAGGTGATGCCGTACTTTTGCAGGTAGATGCGGGCTTCGGGTTCCGTGTCCACGTAATCCGCGCCGATGAAGACCACCTGTCCGGTCGGCTCGTAATATTCCCAGGCGGCCTGGAGTTCGGCGGCTTCCTGCTCGCAGGGCTTGCACCACGAGGCCCAGAAATTCAACGCCACCACTTTGCCGCGGAAGTCGGACAGTTTGAACTCGGTCTTGCCGCGGTATTCGTATCCCTTGAACAGCGGGAGCGTGAAATCGGGGATGGCCTGCCCGGGCTGCACGGTTCCTTTTTGGCGCTTGGCGAGCGTCACGCCCACCAACACCAGCAGGGCAACCAGTCCCACCCAGATGAGCATCTGCAACCACAGCGGCACGCCGCGGCGGGCGGATGTTTCCGTTGTCTCGGTCATAATGATTCTCCGGCCCTGCCCCGGTCCCTTTTTGGCGCGGGACGCGGGGTCGAGGGCGCCTTAATTCCTTTTTCTGACTTCCTCTTCCAGCCGCGAGACGTAATCGTCGGCGGGCGCGTCGGCGCGCGGACCTTCGGCGGGCGCGGCCGTAGCCGGCTTTTTCATCATCCGCAGCGCGCGGAAGAGGAACGCGGCTCCCGCCAGGATCGCCGCCGGCGGGACGAGGTAGGCCAGCCAGTTCAGTCCCTGGCGCGGCGGTTCGCTCAGCACGCGCGCGCCGTAGTTGTCCACGAAGTACTGTTTGATCTCGGCCTCGGTCTTGCCCTCGGTTAGCATCTGGCGGATGAGGTCGCGCCACTGCGCGCAGGCCTGCGTCCCGCACACGTCGAGAGGCGTGTTCTCGCACACCGGGCAGTACAACTGCCGGGCCACGGCGTTGACTTCGTCGTCGCTGGGGGGCTTCGATCCCTGCGCGGCGACAGGGGCCGCGAAGGAAGCCAGGATGAGGAGCAGGAGCGCCGCGTATAGCGTGTTGCGTATCGTTCGATTCATGGCGTTTTCCGATTCAGTCCGCCGCGCTGGTCTGGCGCGCGGAACGTCGTTCGCGAACGCTGGCGGTTTCGGGCTCCCGGTCGGGCCAGGCCGCGATGACGATGCCGAAGAAGAACATGAGCGAGCCGAGCCACAGCCAGTTCACCAGCGGGTTGACGTAGAGTTTGAAGGTCGCGCCGAAGGCCGAGGCCGGTTCCCAGTCCACGAGGATGACGTACACGTCGTCGTCCATGGTGGAGCGCAGGCCGGGGATGGTCATATTTTGCTGGGCTTCGTAGAAGTAATCGGTGCGGGGATAGAGTTCCGCCACTGCCCGGTTGCCTTTGTAGATCTCCACGACGGCGCGGGTGTGGTTGACGCCGGTGGAGGCGTCGTCCCATTGGGCGATGTCTTTGTAGACCATTTTATAGCCTTGCAGTTCCAGCGCCTGCCCGGTCTGGAGCGCGCCCTGAGTCTCGGCCTGGAAGATCTCGATCCCGAGGATACCGACGGCCATCAGCATCATGCTGATGTGGATGATGTAACCGCCATAGCGGCGGCGGTTGCGCCCGGTGAGACGCGCCAGCGCGGCGAAGAAGTTCTCGCCCTGCGCCCTCTGGCGGGCGCGCGTCCCGCGCCAGAATTCGTAGAGCGTGACGAGGATGACGAGCGCGACGAGGAAGAACCCGATCAGCGCGATGACGTTGCGGGTGTAGAACGCGAAGATGGCGGCGGTGATGACCAGCGCGGCGAGCGCGGGTTTCCAGAGGGCGCGTCCGAGGGTCTTCAAGGTGGAGTTGCCCCAGGCCGAAAGCGGCGCGATGCCCATCAACAGCATCAGCGCGGCGAAGATGGGGGCGTTGGCGCGCTCGTAGAACGGCGGGCCGACGGTCACTTTCTGGCCGGTGGCTAGTTCCGAAATGAGCGGGAAGATGACGCCCCAGAAGCAGACCACCAGCACGCTCATAAAGAGCAGGTTGTTGAGCAGGAAGAGCGCTTCGCGCGAGAGCATGGACTTCATCTCCGCTTCGGCGCGCAGGTCGTCCCAGCGATGGATGAGCAGGGCGATGGATGTGAAGAAGGTGACGCCGATAAAGGCAAAGAAAGCCGGTCCGATGGCGCTTTGGGCGAAGGCATGGACGGAGGACAGTACGCCGGAGCGGGTCAGGAAGGTGCCGAAGATGACCAGGTCGTAGGTCAGGATGATCAGGATCATGTTCCACTGCTTGAGCATTCCGCGCTTTTCCTGGATCATGACGGAGTGCAGGAAGGCGGTGCCGGTCAGCCAGGGCATGAAGGCCGAGATCTCCACCGGGTCCCAGCCCCAGTAACCGCCCCAGCCCAGCACGTCGTAGGCCCAGCGTCCGCCGATGACGAGGCCGAAGGAGAGGAACAGCCAGGCCCACAGCGTCCAGCGGCGGGTGATGCGGGTCCAGCGGTCGTCGGCGCGGCCGGTGATGAGCGCGGCCATGGCGAAGGCGTAGGGGATCACGAAGGAGACGAAGCCGAGGTACAGCAGGGGCGGATGGGAGATCATGCCCGGGTGACGCAGAAGCGGGTTGAGGCCGCGTCCATCCTGCGGGACGACGGGAGTCGCCGCGGCAGGCGCGAAGGTGTGGGCGGCGATGTTTCCGTCCAGCGTTTGATAGAGGCGCGCGAACGGATTCTCGAAGAAGACGTTGAGCATGATGAAGAAGGCCAGCGTGAAGCTTGTCACCGCGATCACCCACGGCAGGAATTCGCGGTCGCGGTCCCATTTGCGGAGGGTGACCAGCGAGGCGAAAGCCGACATCAGCCAGGACCAGAACAGGAGCGAGCCGGCCTGTCCGCCCCACCAGGCGGTGATCTTAAGGTAGGTGGGCATGGAGCGGCTGGTCACTTCGTAGACGAACTGGACGTTGAAGTCGCCCCGCATGAGCAGCGAGATCAAGGTCAGCGCCGCGACGGTGAGCAGGGGGAAGATCAACAGCATCGCGCGGCGGGCCGATTCGATCAGGGATGAAGATTTGCTGTAATAGCCGAACACGGCCGCGCCCACGCTGTAGAGCGACAGCAAAAAGGTCACCACTAAAATTCCGTAACCAAATTCAGCGAACATGGAATCTCCTTGGAAGATTTCAACGCCTCTTTTTCAGCCGCGAATGACGCGAATCACACGAAAAGACAGGGTAAATTCGCGCCTTTGTGAAATTCGCGGCCGGGAATCTTATTTCCGAGGGCGTCTTACTTGTAAAGAAGCGCAAAGTGACAGTCGCTATGCCAGTGACTGTCACTTTTTGATTTAAGAAGGCCGGCTTGCCGCCATGGCTAGTTGCCGCCCGAAGCCTGTTGCGGAACGGCTTCTTCGTACTTGGTCGGGCATTTCAACAAAAGTTCATCGGCGTAGAAAATTCCATCCTGGCCCAGACGGCCGGTCATAATGGCCTGCGCCTCGTCGCGGAGCAGGTCGGGCTTGGGGCCGACGTAGACGGCGGTGATGCGCGTCCGCGTCGGGTCGGCGGCCGCGGCTTTGAGGACGGCGGCCAGCCCGCCGAGCGCTTCGATCTCGGCGTTGTCGCCGGGGACGTGCGCCACCTGGAAGGTCAGCGTGAGCGTCTGCGGGTCATATTGGATCGAATTGCCGATGACCGCGCCGGAGAGTCGCAGGCTCTTGTCGGTCACGCTTCCGCCTTTGGCTTTGAGTTCGTCAACCGTCATAAAATACTCGGCGCTCTGCTGCGTGGACGAGAAGATGAGATAGACTACCGCGGCGAGAATGGACAGACCGCCGAGAATGAATTTAGAACGACCCATCGAAACCTCCAATGTTTCCTTATTACGATGAAATGAACAAACGATGGGCGTATTTTACTCAGGGTTAATTAATTGACGGTGAGAAGACGCGGGGATGGATGTCACCCATTGCGCCTCAATTTATCCTGTTTCGTCTGGCTTTTCCTTCTTCATCCACAACCAGAGGAGTATCCCGATCCCTGCCAGCGAGACAGTCATGCCGGCGTATACATCCCACGGACGATAACGGAAGGAGAATGTATGCCGCCCGGCCGGCGCTTCGACGGAAAGCCACTCTCCGTCTATGAAGGGGACGGGATGCCCGTCCACCCAGGCGCGCCAGCCGCCGTATTGATATTCCAACACGGTCAACGTCCCAGGGGCGGGCGCGTCGCACGTGACGTCAATGTTGCCGCCCCTCGAGACGGCCTCGCATTTGACGGTCTCCGCGCCGGTGTTTACGGTGGCGTACAGCTCCGACGGGCGGACGGTCACGTAGAAATCCGGCTGTTTCGAGAGAATCTGCACATCGTCGTCGGGATTGTCGGTAAAGCCGATGTAACCCACCAGGCGCGTACGGTCATTCCACGACCAGTGACGCTCCCACATGATTATTTTTATTCCTTCGTTCAAAAACGTCAGAACCCAGTCTCCGCTGAAGGGCGTATTGATCCATTGAGCGTCGCTCGTCCGCGCAAAGGCCACTTCCTGTTCGGGAAGTTCGACCTTGTGAACGCCGAGATAGTTTTTGCTGAACGGGATGACGTTCTTGAAAGACAGGATCAGGATTGGGATGAGGATGAACCATTTTAGCGAAACTGATTTCGCGGCCTCTTCGGATGAGCCTTTGTTCTTTGTGATGACGAACCAATCCAGTTCGAGGACCCGGTCCAGTCCCCAGGCCGCCATTGCCAGGAGGGGCGGGACGATCAAACTCGACGACCCGCCCATGGAGCAGATCTTTGCCAAGACGGGGAAATACGCGTACAAAAATACGTAGATTTCCCGGCTGGTAAAGATCATGGCAAGCAGAATGGACAGGTAGATCGCCGCGTAGATTTTTTTGTCCGGCTGGCGCAGGACGAAATGCCCCGCGATGACCGCCAGGATTACCGGCGTCCAGTCAATGAAGTTGATGTGCGCGTAGGGAAAGGTGTCCATCCCCAGATAGGTCTCTCCCATCAACGCCGCGTCTCCGATGACCAGGTTGAGAGGCAGGTAGCGCATCGGCTGGACGTCATGGAAATCGTCGCACGAGGGTTTGTCCATGCCGTGGACCATGGAGCGAGCCGTCGGCAGGAAGAAAATTCCGCATAATAGAATTGAGATCAAGAAGGCCTTGCCGAAGGCGATCCATTTTTCCTGTCGTTTTTGGCCCTTTTCGTACAGCAAAAACCAGAAGGCGGGGAACCAGGCCAATACGACCGCCAATTGGATGTAACCCTGCCCTGATAGCCAGGTCAACGCCATCAGGAGGGCCAGGGACGCGACGCGCTTGTTCGTCGGTTTTTTATTCAGCCTCAGGACCATCGGGAATAACAGGCTGGCGGACGCGATTGAAAACATAAAGATCACGTTCCCCGCTTCCATCCGCCCGATCAAGTGTCCGCCCACCACGCCGAAAAGCGAGATCCAGATCCGCGCCAGCCTGCGGACGCCCAATTCTTTTGCGAACCACCATGTGGCGACGCCGCTCATAATCAGACTGACCAGGATGATGACCTTCGACCCGTTGATGACGCCCCACAACACGGTTGTAGCAATGACCAGCGGATGCAACACCGCTCCATGCACTTCGGCGAATGCGGGCATGCCGCCATTCAAAACGCCGTTCCAAAAAACGCAGGACCCGCATTCCAGCAGATAATTCCAAATGAAATGCGTAACCGTCACCAGGTCAAATTCATAGCCGTTGGGGAAATAGTCCGTCTGAAAATTCATCAGGTAGGGGGCGGCCATGAACAGCGACAGGAGCGTCAACGGCAGGAGTTCCAGCGCGTTCCTTGCAATGGAACGTTCATACCAGGATAATTTCCTTGAATCGCTTTGAGACGCTTCCATTTTCTTTCTCGCTTTATATTTTCGATGCCATTGCACCAGCCCCCAGTCCAATGGGACGGCAATGAGGAAACAGACAAGGATGACGATCACCTGGCGGAGCGACATAAGAATCGATACTACGAACTATCCTCGAGCGGATATTATACAACAATTAAACCAGCCGCCGATTCTTATGACCTCACGCGCCCGTCTTCGTCCCGGCCGCGGCCTACCCTCATCATCTCGATAACGTGATTTTAATCCCATTTTCAAATTGGAGTTACTCACGTAAAATTGGAGCCATTGCCCCAGTCCGCCTGTCCGTTGGAGAAATCAATGCGATGTGCCTTTAATATGATCTGGGGGGGACCTCTACGATTCATAGCCTGGACTTTCGGCCTGCTTCTGTTTCTTGCAGCCATTCTCTGGTGGACGGGGACGGCGCGGGCCGTCGCTTTGCAGCCATCCCGCCCGTTGGACAATGCCGAATGTCTGGGCTGTCACGCCCAGCCCAACATGATCCTGAGGGTGGGCATTAACAACATCCTGATCACAGTGGACCCGCAAAAATTCCAGGATTCCATTCACGGACAGAACGGCCTGCTCTGCGCGGATTGCCATCCCGACATCAGCGCGTATCCTCATCCCGATTCCTATTCCCAGACCAACCGGCGCGAATTCCAATTCGCGCTGTACGAGACCACGCAAAAAGCCTGCGCCAACTGCCACGCCGGGCAGGTTTCGGACGCCGCGAGCGGGGTCCACCAGCAGACCCTGCACGCCGGTAACCACAACGCGGCCTTTTGCGCCGACTGTCATTACCCACATTATGTGGACCCGGAGATAGACCTGCAACGCGCGCAGATCCCGGACGTGTGCGCCCGCTGCCATAGCGAGATCGCGGCCCTGTACAAAAAAAGCGTTCACGGCGCCGCGTTGACCGGGGAAGGCAATCCAGACGCGCCGACCTGCGTCTCGTGCCACGGCAATCACAAGATCGTCGACCCGCGGACGGTCGAATTCCGCAACGCGATCCCCCTCCTGTGCGCGTCCTGCCATACCAGCAAAGAGATCATGGAGAAATACGGTCTCTCCACCAATGTGATGCAGACCTATGTGGCCGACTATCACGGGACCACGGTGACCCTTTTCGAACAGACCTCTCCCAACCTGCCCACCAACAAGCCGGTCTGCACCGACTGCCATGGCGTGCATAATATCTCCTCGACCAAAGACCCCGTGAGCGGCATCGGGTTGAAGCAAAACCTGCTGCCAAAATGCCAGCGTTGCCACCCGGATGCGAATGAGAATTTCCCGGACGCCTGGATGAGCCATTACAACGCCAGCCCTGCCAAATATCCGCTGGTCTTCTTCGTCAACCTGTTCTATTGGATCATGATCCCGGGCGTGATCGGAGGCATGTTGTTCTTCGTCGCCACCGACATAATCCGCCGCGCCATTGACCACTGGAAAGGAGCCTGGCGCTGATGACTGCCCGATCCACGCTCGTGAAGAAGAAGCAAACCTACTTCGTCCGCTTTTCGTTGCTGCAACGGATCGAACATCTCGTCATGCTTTTATCTTTCAGCGCGCTGGGATTGACCGGCCTGCCGCAAAAATTCGCGTTGAACCCGCTTTCGGTGGCGCTCGTCCGGCTGGCAGGCGGCGTGGATAACCTCCGCCTCATCCATCACGCGGCTGCCATTGTGATGATGTTCGGGGCGACGCTCCACATCCTCGCGGCGGGCTACAAGATTTTTGTGGAACGCCGCTACATGACCATGCTGCCCGGGCTTCAGGACGCGAAGGATGCCTGGGCTTCCCTGCGCTACAACCTCGGCTTTCAGCGCCATCGTCCGCAGATGGGACGGTATACCTTCGAAGAGAAGATGGAATACTGGGCCTTTGTCTGGGGCGCGGTCGTGATGGGCGCGACCGGCTTCCTAATGTGGAATCCCATCACCGCCACGAAGTTCCTGCCCGGCGAGTTCATCCCCGCGGCCAAGGCCGCCCACGGCGGAGAGGCTGTGCTGGCGGTCCTGGCCATCATCATCTGGCATTTCTACGGCGTGCACTTCAAGCATTTCAACAAAGCCATGTGGACCGGCCGCATGACCGAGGAGGAAATGCTCCGCGAACATCCGCGCGAGCTGGCCGACATCAAAGCCGGCGTGGCGTCGCGCCCTGTGGACCGGAAGAGCGCGCGCGTCCGCCAGAAGGTCTACTTCCCGGCGGCGGTCATCCTGACCCTCGTGATTCTAGCGGGCATCTATGGCTTTATCTCCGCCGAACAGACCGCGCTGACCACCATCCCGCCCCAGCCTGAAAAAGTGGAGGCGTTCGTCCCGCAGACGCCCACGCCCCTGCCCACGCCGCTTCCCACCGCGACACCGCTGCCGCTTCCCACCATCGCTCCCGAGGACGCGACCTGGAACAACCTCATCGGACAGATCTTCGCGGCGAAGTGCGCCGCCTGCCACGGGACGATGGGCGGACTGAGCCTCGCGGCGTACGCCGACGCGCTCGCGGGTGGGACGAACGGACCGGCTGTCGTCCCCGGCAACGCGGCGGGCAGCCTGCTGGTCCAGCGCTTCCTCGACGGCAGTCATTCCTACGCCGTCCTTACGACGGATGAACTTGCCTTGATCCAGGCCTGGATCGACAACGGCGCGCCGGAGCAATGACGGATTTACGGCGGGACCTGTACTTTCTATTCAAAGCGCGATACGAGACGTAATACCGAACTTTACGGCCCCCATACTGGCTGCCAATCGGGTTCGGGATTGTCGAGCAGCAGGCGCGTGGAGTGGCCGTCCGCGCGGATAATGAAGAGGTCGGCCTGGCCTTCGTTGCGGAGCGAGTTGTAGACGATGTATTGCCCGTCGGGAGAGTAGGAGGCCGAAGCGTTGTTCCCGCCGAAGGTCAGCTGGACGGCGTTGCCCGTGGCGAGGTCGAGGCGGAAGACGTTTTTGTCGCCCGCGGGGCCGAGACAGATCAGCAGGGACTTCCCGTCCAGCGACCAATCGAGGCTGCCCGTCGCGCCCTCCACCGCGTAGGTCAGTCGCGTCGGCGGCTGGTCGGGATGGGTCATGTCGAGCAGGTAGACCTCGTAGGCGTTGAACTGTCCCGTGGACATGGCGAAGGCGATCGTGCCGCCGTCAGGCGACCAGTCCGCGCCGACGATGGGATGCGCGCCCGCGTAAAGTTGACGCGGTTTTTCGCCCATCGGTCCCATGACCCAAATGGAGGCGGGCGCGTCCTTGACCTGGTTGAGGAAGAGGATTTGCGAGCCGTCGGGGGAGAACTTGGGCGAGAAGGCGTTGCCGATGTAGTAGGTGAGTTGGACGGTTTTCGAGTCGGCGAAGGTCAGCAGGTGCAGGTCGAAATAATCGCCCTCGTTTTGGGCGAAGACGACGCCCGTCATGTCGGGCGTGAAGGAGGGATAGTATTTGTTGTGGGGTTCGTCTGTGATTTGCGCGTAGCCCGTTCCGTCCGCGTTGACGGCGCAGATCTGGTTGACGTCCCCGCGGGTGCAGGTGAAGACGATCCGCCCGCCGAAGGCGGTAAACGCGGAGGTGGCGGTCGGAGTTGGGGTGTGCGTGGGGACGGGCGTGGTGGTGGGGAGTTTTTCGGGCGGGACGGGCAGGATGGGTTCGACGCGGTAGGTCGGAACCAGCCAGAGGAGCAGAATCAGCCCGAAGAACAGGATCAGGCTGAGCGGAAGGAAGACGCGCCGCCGCGTCGGGTCGCGGAAGAGGCGGGCGCGGCGTTTTCCCGACGTGTATTTTCCGTCCAGGCTGGGGAGGGACATGTGGATCTTCCCTGAACCTTCTATTCCTCCGCGCTGGTCTGGTGGACGTCGAGGCCGCGTTCGGTTTCGGAGAAATCGGAGAGCAGGATCAGGGCGTTGACGACGGTGTTGCCCGGGTTGCGCCAGCGGTGACGCAGTTTCGCCGCGAACAGGAGGCTGTCTCCCGGTTCGAGCAGGAAGATCTCTTTTTCCAGTTGGTATTCCAACCTGCCGCGCAGGCAGTAGACGAATTCGTGTCCGCTGTGGAGCATGGGGGCGGGACCGCTTCCGCCGCCGCTTTCCAGGGTCAGGAGGAAGGGCTGCACGCGCCCGGCGAAGTTCGCGCCGCCCAGGTCTTCCCACAATCCGCGCGTGAACGATACGCGCGGACGTTCATCCGCTTTCATAAAAACCGCCTGCTGGCGGTTCTGCGCCTCGCCGAAGAAGGCCGCGATGCCCACGTTCAGCGCGTCGGCCAGTTTGTAAAGCGTGCTGACCGAAGGGCTGGTTTTGTTCCGCTCGATCATGCTCAGGGCGTTGGCCGAGAGACCGCTTTTGGTTGCCAGGCCGCGCATCGTAAACTTGCGTTCTTCGCGCAATTCGCGCAGTCGGTCTCCGACATTAATGGAGGGCGCTTCTTTTTGCATTGGTCCTTCTCCTGTTGCGTAAACGACGAGTTGGGGCAATTTTACCTGAATTTGTTTTCCGCGCCTGAGTTGGGCTTTTCGCTTGCGTTCAGCCTCTTCCTGTTGTATAAAGTATGAATATGGAGGCCGCGATGTTACGCGTTCGATTCACACAGTCCATTCTCCTGGTTGCGCTTGCGGTATTTTTTCCATTGACGGATGCTCTGGCCGCGAACGGAGCGCTGGCGCTCCCGCCTGCGTCCATCAAGCATCTAAAGGGCGGCGCTCGCGGCAATCTCTCCGCGCTAAAATTGCGCGATCAAAATTTCTATGACGATAATCCTGCCCGGTACGTTTCGCTCCTGCCTGGGACGGGAAAATACGACGGCTATCGCGAATATCGGATGCCCGTCGCGGCCGCGCCTGCCTCGGTCCGCGCGATGCGGGTCGAGGTCAACTTCAACGGCCCGTCGCCTGCCAAGCAGGCCTGGTCGTGGTCGCTCTATAATTGGAACGCGTCGCGCTGGGTCAGAATTGGCGACAACGCCGGGTCCGTGGAATGGGAATGGAAGACTCTCGTCTTCGCCATTTCCAATCCCCGGCGTTTCATCTCGGCAGATGGAAGAATCCGCCTGCGCGTCGTTTCCAGCAACGCGCATTATGAGGGGCGCATGGATTACGAAGCGGTCCATCTTCTCTACACGCCCGCCGCGCCTCCCGCGCCCGCCAGCGCGTCCATCCCGCTGCCTCCGGCAGGGCGTCTCTATCATGGCGTCTACCCCGGCGGACGGACCGGCGAGGAGGACGATATCCGCCTCGCCGATTTGACGGCCTACGACGCCGCCGCAGGCAAGACGGCTGCCTGGGTCTACTTTTCCGACAATTGGTATCACGGACGCGCCTTCCCGACTTCAACCGCGGCGTGGATCCGCAGAGCGGGACGCGTCCCCTATATCCGCCTCATGCTTCGCTCGGACCCCGATGGCGGCCGCGCCGACCCGGTCTTCACCCTCGCCCGAATCCTGAGCGGCGCGTTCGACAACGACTTGCATGGATGGTGCGCGGGCGCGCGCGACTTTCGCACGCGTCTCATCGCCGAATATGGCGTGGAGGTTAACGGCGAGTGGTTCCCGTGGAATGGGAAATGGAACGGCGGCGGAATCAGGACCGGCTATGGCGACCCGGCGCAGCCCGACGGCCCCGAACGTTTCCGCGACGCGTACCGTCACATCATCCAAATTTGTCGCGATGAGGGCGCGAACAACATCACCTGGGTTTTCCACATTAACGACGGCGACTGGCCGCAGGTAAACTGGAATCGGTTCGAGAATTATTATCCCGGCGACGAATACATAGACTGGCTGGCGGTGAGTTCTTACGGCGCGCAGACCCCGTCTGACGATTACTGGCCTGTCTTTCGCGAAAGCATGGACGCGGTCTATCCGCGCATCGCCGCGCTCTCGCCTGCAAAACCGATCATCGTGGCGGAGTTCGGCGTCACGAACGGAAACCCGCTGGGGAGTCAGCCGCAGTGGGCGCGAGCCGCGTTGACCGACCTGATCAATCTCCGCTGGCCGCGCGTCGTTGGATTTTCGTGGTGGAACGAGCGGTGGCAGAATGACAATAATCCCGCCCACGATACCGACATGCGCTTGCAGGCCAATCCCGCGCTGGCGCGGGTGTTCCAATTGCTGGTGAGAGGCAACATCAATGTGCTTGGAACGATCCCCTGATCCCTGGAGGCTCTCATGGACCTGACCATCTATAACTGTCACATCCACATCTTCACTGCGGAGCATATCCCCGACCGCTTCCTGCCGCTTGGGCTGGCGCGCGCTTTGCGCCGTCGGTGGCTGCGGGGACCGATCCTGTGGCTATTCGAGAAATTCATCCCGCTGGCGCACAAGGATGTCGTCGCCCGGACGGGACGTTTCCTGGCGCGCGGCGCGTTCGAGAATCAGAAGAAGTCCTTCGAATATGTGCAGAATCAATATCCAAAAGGGACGCGCTTTGTCGTCCTCCCGATGGACATGGAATTCATGGGGGCGGGACGGCCCGAAGTCCCGTACGAAGGGCAGCTGCGGGAGCTCGCGGCGCTGCGCGACGAGTCGAAGGGCGCGGTCATCCCGTTCTGCGCGGTGGACCCGCGCCGCCCGAATATCGTGGACGATTTCCCGCGCTGGCATCGCGAGTACAAATTTCGGGGCGTGAAGATCTATCCGAACCTGGGCTATTATCCGAACGACCCGGCGCTGCTGGAGATCTACGCGTATTGCGAAAAGAAAAAACTGCCTGTTACGGCGCATTGTTCGACGGGCGGAATCCGCGCGGCGGGACTGAGCCGCGAGGAGGCGGCTGAGTTTGCCCATCCCGCCAACTATCAGTCGGTGTTGAAGCAATTCCCCAAACTGCATTTCTGCCTGGCGCACTTCGGCGGCGCGGACGAGTGGGAGCGTCACCTCACGGGCGAGACGCCGCGCGCGGGCGCGGGAGCCACCTGGCTGACCGTCATCGTGGACATGCTGCGCTCGAAGAAATATCCCAACCTTTTCACGGACGTTTCGTATACGCTGTTCACCGAGATGCCCTCCTACCGTCCGTTCAATTATTTTGAATTCATGAAAGTCTTGCTGGCTGACCGAAGCGTCCGCGAGCATACGCTCTTCGGCACCGATTACTACATGGTGGAGCGCGAGAAAGTCAGCGAGAAGGAGGTCTCGGTGGCGCTGCGCAGTCACCTCGGCGAGGAGATTTACTTCCAGCTCGCGCACTATAACCCGAAGAAATTTTTGTACGAGCGCGCGCCCAGGAGACGGAAGCCCGCGGCGGGGAAGCCGCGCGGTCTGCTGACGCCCCTCCCGTAACTGCGGCGCGCGTCCGTTTTTCGAGGGACGCTTCAGGCGGGTATAATCGGGCTATGACCATCCCTCTCGTCATTGGCATCGCGGGCGGATCGGGGTCGGGCAAGACGACCGTCGCGCAGGAAATCCTCCAGCGCGTCGGCCCGGACCGAATCGCCTTCCTCCAGCACGACGCGTATTACAAAGACCTGAGCGGACTCCCGCCAGCCCAGCGCGCCGAGGTCAACTTCGACCATCCCAACTCGCTGGAGACCGAATTGCTCATCCGACACATCGAGCAATTGAAAAGCGGACAGCCCGTCGAAATTCCCATCTATGACTTTGCTCATCACAGCCGCACCGCGCAGACGTATCCCGTCCAACCGCGCGGCGTGATCCTCGTGGAGGGGATTCTGCTCTTCGTCGAACCCGCCCTGCGCGGCCTGTGCGACGTGAAAATTTTCGTGGACACCGACGCGGACATCCGCCTCATCCGCCGCATCCAACGCGACATCGCCGAGCGTGGGCGGACGGTGGAGATGGTGGTGAAGCAGTACCTCACCACCGTCCGCCCGATGCATTTGGAGTTCGTGGAGCAGTCCAAGCGCTACGCGGACGTGATCATTCCCGAAGGCGGGATGAACGTCGCCGCGCTGGATATGGTGGTGGCGCGCATCGAGGCGCTGTTAAAGTGAAGCGCAATTAACCGCCAGGCACGCGAAGAACGCAAAGATTTTAAAGGTTTTCTTAGCGGACTTTGCGGTAAAAAATCGAAACTGAAAATTCAAAGGAGAACAAAATGGCAAAGCAATGGAATACCCCGCCCGCGATGGAGATTGACCCGAAGAAGAAGTACACCGCGAAAATGAAGACCGACGTCGGCACGATGGTCATCGAACTGTTCGCGGACAAGGCGCCGAAGACGGTGAACAACTTCGTCTTCCTCGCCCGCCAGGGATTTTACGACGGCGTCATCTTCCACCGCGTCATTGACAATTTCATGGCGCAGGGCGGCGACCCGACGGGGACCGGCATGGGCGGACCGGGCTATAAATTCGCGGATGAGTTCCATCCCTCGCTGCGGCACAGCAAACGCGGCATCCTTTCGATGGCGAACGCGGGCCCCGGCACCAACGGTTCGCAGTTCTTCATCACCCACGTCCCCACGCCGCACCTCGACGATCGTCACACCGTCTTCGGGCAGGTGATCGAGGGCGAGGACGTGCTGATGTCCATTCCCGCCCGCGATCCGCGCAACGTCAACGCGCCGGCGGTGAAGATTCAGGGGATCGAGATCGTGGAGGAGTAGAGGGCGGAGAGCAGAAGGCAGAGAGCAGAGAGCGGAAGGCAGAAGGCAGAAGGCAGAAGGCAGAAGGCAGAAGGCGGAAGGCGGAAGGCGGAAGGCAGAGAGATGATTAAGGAGGAGCGCGCCGCGAAGGAGAATGTGACGGGACGCGCGCCGTCCCGTTTGGGGAGGGCGCGCGTAGCGCTTCTGCGAGCGCTGGCGGTGGCCGCGGTGGCGGGGATCAGCGTCTTCGTCTTTTCGATCCGCGAACATGCGGATAAATTCGCGGCCTATGGCTACCCGGGCATTTTTCTCATCGCGCTGCTGGCAAACGCGACCGTCTTCCTCCCCGCGCCGGGGATCGCGGTGGTGTTCGCGATGGGGGGCGTCTTCCATCCGCTGGGCGTGGCGCTGGCGGCCGGCGCGGGCGGCGCGCTCGGCGAGTTGAGCGGATACCTGGCGGGCTTTGGCGGAGGCGTCGTCGTGGAGAACACGGCCGCGTACGCGCGCGTCCAGCCCTGGGTCCAGAAGTGGGGCGGATGGGCGGTGCTGCTGCTCGCCGCGCTCCCAAATCCGTTCTTCGACCTGGCGGGTATCGCGGCCGGCGTGTCGCGAATGCCCGTCTGGAAATTCCTGCTTTTTTGCTGGGTCGGGCAGACGGTCAAGATGGCCGCGTTCGCCTACGCGGGGAACGCCTCGCTGAATTGGTTTTTTGGATGACGCGCCGACGCGACGATATGAGCGATTACGCAAAGATCGATTCGTATCTCGAAGCCAACCTGGATAAGAGTCTGGCGGAACTCGCGAGGCTGGTCGCCCAGCCTTCGACTTCCGCGCCGCTCATGGCTGGCTGGTGGTGAAGATTGGTACGCTGAGATGCGATCCGTTGTTCGGAAGAAGACGGCGTCTTTTTGGGGATAGGGATAAATCGCAAGATTCAACCGCCTATCTTTTGATACGCCATTTCGATGAACGGCTTTGCTATTTCGAAATCCGCCATATTTTTTACGGATATTTCAAAATCTCCGCAAATTCAAACGCAAAAAGTGTAGCATAAAATACGGGAAAAATACAGACGAGATCGAAGGCTTTTTGAATGTTATACTATCCGCCCGACACAAAACCGCTTCCCCAAGAGTCCCTTTGAAACGAAACTTCCTCTCCTACCTTCCTTTAATGCTTTTCGCCAGTCTCATCGTCGCCCTCGACCAGTGGACGAAATGGCTGGTGCGGACGAACATTCCCTTCGGCGGTTCCTGGCTGCCCGACGGCCTCGGCTGGTTGATGCCCTACGCGCGCATCGTCCATTGGTACAACACGGGCGCGGCCTTCGGCATGTTCCAGAACGGCAACGCCGCGTTCACGGCGCTTGCGATCATCGTCATCATCGTCATTCTTTACTATTACCCGTTGGTGGAGAAAAGCGAATGGTACCTGCGCCTCGCGCTGGCGATGCAGCTGGCGGGCGCGGCGGGCAACCTCGTGGACCGGCTGACGATTGGCAAAGTCACCGACTTCATCTCGGTGGGCGCCTTCCCCGTCTTCAACGTCGCCGATTCGAGCATCACGGTGGGAGTGATCGTCCTGCTGCTCGGCGTCTGGCTCAAAGAACGCGCGGAAAAGCGCAGTGAACAGTTATCAGTGAGCAGTGACCAGCCGCCATCAGGCGACAAGGTTAATTAACAGGCTTGGTTTCATAATTCATCTTTCATCCTTTCTCCCCATGACCGATCGCATCGAATCCTTCACCTACGCGGGAGAGACTCCCGAACGGCTGGACAAGTTCCTCGTCCGCTGCCTGCCCGAATTTTCGCGGGCGCGCCTGCAGGGACTCGTCAGCGACGGATTCGTTTCGGTGAACGGCGTCCCCGCCCGAAAGTCGGGACAGACGCTCGAGCCGGGCGCGGGCGTCGAGGTGCGCGTCCCGCCTCCCGTCCCAAGCGGAATCGTCGGCGAAGACATCCCGCTCGACATCGTCTTCGAAAACGCCGACCTGCTCGCGGTGGACAAACCCGCGGGGATGGTCGTCCACCCCGCCGCGGGCCACGCCTCGGGGACTCTCGTCCATGCTGCGCTGGGCTACGATCCCGACATCGAGGGGATCGGCGGCGAGGAACGCCCGGGCGTCGTCCACCGCCTCGACAAGGAGACTTCGGGGCTGATCCTGCTGGCGAAGAACGAGCGCGCCCATCGCTGGCTCCAGGACCAATTCCGACTCCGCAAAGTGGACAAGACCTACCTCGCCCTCGTGGACGGCGCGCCGCCCACTCCCTCCGGCCGCGTGGAGGCCGCCATCGGCCGCGACCCGAACCGACGCAAACAAATGGCCGTCGTGTCCGCGGGCCGGGGACGCGAGGCCGTCAGCGAGTATCGGACGCTCGAATCGTTCGCGCGTCACACCCTGCTGGAGTTTCATCCGCTCACGGGACGCACGCACCAGATCCGCCTGCATTGCGCGTTTCTCGGATGTCCGATCGTGGGCGATAAAGTGTATGGCAGAAGGAATCCCACGCTCGAAATTGACCGTCATTTTTTGCACGCCGCGAAGTTGAAGATCGTCCTGCCGAATGAAAAGGAGCCGCGTCTTTTTGAAGCGCGGCTGCCTGTGGAATTGGAGAAGGTTTTGGATGGGTTGAGAGCGGGGGAGAGATGAGCGTTTCTTTGAGTCCTCACCGTCTGTAGATAATGTCAATTTGAGCAGGCTACGGGATCGGTTGTACGACGCCCAGCAGCGCGGGCGCGGGCTTGAACAAGCCTATATCCGTACAGGCTTGTCCTCCCGTGGATGCGGCGACGCCCTGGTCGGATGTGACTTGAACCTGCACGATGGTATCCGCGCGGAAGGTGGTGTCTATCGTCAACTTCAACGTCACCTGAAAACCCGCCGGCAGGGACGCGGCGCAGACCGTCTTGTCGGGGTGGACGCGGCCCTCGTCCGCGGCGGAGAGGGTCGCGCAGACCGAGGTCAGGTCGGGGCCCGAGGCGTTGGCGAGGACGACGTAGGCGTTGGTCACTTCGCCCATCCCGTGCGCGAGGTCCAGGCTGGTGTCGCATCCGAGCAGGTGGATGGTCAGCGGCGCGGACGCGGGAGACGGAGTCCAGGTTGACGTCCAGGCGGGCGCGGGCGTTTCGGTGAGCGTGGACGCGGGCGCGGAAGTCAAAGTCAGGCTGGGCGTCTGGCTGGCCGCGGCGGGCGTCGGCGTGACCGAGCCGGTCGGATAGATCAGGAGGGGCGTGGGGGAGAAGATGCGGGGCAGGCGCGACGGGGTGACGAGGCGGGGGTCGGGCGCCACGGTGACGGTCCCGTTATCGTCGCAGGCCGAAAGAACGCAGGCGAGCGCGGCGAGGAGAAGCGAGAGGCGTTTCATGGTCTATCTCCTTTCGGGATGGCGGCTGGCGCGGTTATTATGACACGAAATTGCCCCCGAGCGCGCGCTTTGCATACGTTATAATGCGCCCATGTCCAATCTTAGAAATTCCATTTTTCTGTTTTTTGCGTATGTAATTATCGTGCTGGGACTGGCGCAGGTGACGTACATCGAAGAAAATGTGCTGAATTTCACGCCGACATTTTTCGTGTTGTTCGCCCTGGCGGCTTTATTCGGGCTGTTCGTTCCGCTCGTCACGAATTTTTCCATCTATGCCTATTTGTTGTTCTGGTCCGCTATTTATGTGTTGACGTGGTTTTTCTATTGGAGGATTTATCATCCTTCTCTGGATATCCAGATTCTGGGTATCCAGTTTATTTTGGTGGCGATTTCCGCCGGGCTGGCCTTTGACCTCGGTCGTCATTTGCGGACGATGGGCGAACTGTTCGAGGAGCTGGCGGCCACCACATACCCGAATCGCACTTTGGAATTTTCGCAGGCCCAGGACCGCGTCAGCGCGGAGTTGACCCGTTCACGCCGTTATCACCACTCGCTTTCGGTCTTGATCGTGGAACTGGTCAAAGGCAGGTCCGACCTGGTTACGAAACAACTGGACGGTTTACAACGTGACCTGCTGCGCCGCTTCGCCATCGCGCGCATCGGACAGATCGTGAGCGAGCGCGCCCGCGAAACCGACCTGATCCTGCGCGACCGAAACGGCCGCTTTGTGTTGCTCTGCCCGGAGACGACTGTGGAAAACTCCGCCATATTTGGGGAGAGGATCCGCCGCGCCGTTTTGGAACACACGGGCGCGGACGTGATCTGGGGGTCGGCCTCCTTCCCCGACGAAGCCTTGACCTTCGACGAACTGATCGAACGCGCCGAGCAGCGGCTGTCTCAGCCGGCGCCGGCGTTGGAGTCTCGGGAGGCGCTCCCGGCTGACGTCGAAGACCGAACCGCCGCCAGCCCGTTGACGGATTCCCAGTGAAAGCTACCCGCCTGTCGGACCATGAAACTTGACTACGCTTGGATCAGAAAATTTGACCCAAAACGCCGGGTGTTGACCGGGCGGGCGTATTATGTCTCCAAGCGGTTTCTCGATCTGTTGATCGTGATCCTGTCCATGCCGTTTTGGCTGCCGCTGATCGCCGTCATCGCGCTGCTGATCAAGATCACCTCCCCGGGCGCGCCGGCCATTTTCGTCCAATATCGGACCGGCCGCAGCGGGCGGCGCTTTCCGATGTACAAGTTCCGCTCCATGGTGCCGAACGCCGAGGAACTCAAGGCGAAATACGCCCACCTGAACGAATTGAAGTGGCCTGATTTCAAGATCACCAACGATCCCCGCATCACCCCGCTGGGGAAGTTCCTGCGTAAGAGCAGCCTCGACGAGATTCCGCAACTCTTCAACGTGCTGCGCGGGGAGATGAGCCTGGTGGGGCCGCGTCCCACCTCCTTCGGCGCGGACACCTACCAGCTTTGGCACACCGAGCGTTTAGATGTGCTGCCCGGCCTGACCGGTCTCTGGCAGATTGTCGGACGGGCCTCCATGGAATTCGACGACCGTCTCCGCCTCGACATCGCCTACATCGAGCGGCGAAGCCTCTGGTTCGACCTGAACATCCTCTTTTGGACAGTCTTTGCCGTCCTCCAGCAGCGCGGCGCCCACTAGGTTCCCGTCGGGGAAGCCGCGTCCCGCGTCCCGTCCCGCGCGGACCGGGCCGGGGTCTAGTTGCCGGCGTTGGCCGCGTTGTTCGTGATGACGATTCCCTTGTTCCCCGCCAGGTTTGGGAAATCAATTTGCGGTTCGGGAACGCCCAGGAACGTGTTGTTGACGACGGTGACGTTTTCGAGATGCGCCCCGGATATCTCGTAATAGAATGCGATGCCTCCCACGCGGTCGAACAGGTTGCCGTCAATGACGATATCGCGGATCTGGACGAACGGGGCCCAGTCGTAGGCTTCCTGTCCCAGCGAGACGCCGCGCATGGGTTTGCCGTTGCGGAAATAAGCGGGGTTGGCCGCCCGCGTGGTGTTGTTGCGGACGTAAACCTGCTGCGACGAGTCGATATAGATCCCCACGCTGAAGTTGTCGTGGACGGTGTTGCCGATGATTTGCAGCGAATTGGCCTGCAATGCCGTGATCCCCTCCCCGCAGTTGTTGTAGACCTCGTTGCCAATGACCAGCCCGTCGTCTGCGCCGATATAGTGACGGTGTCCGCTTCCCCAGCCGCTCCGCTGCGCGCTGTTGCATTTCCCGTCCTTCAATCGGTAAAGCGGATTCATCACGTTGTCGTGGATCCTGGAAGCCCTGATCGTGACGTGGTCGCCGTTGACGCGGATGCCGAAATCGTAGCCGTGGACGATCTCCATACGGTCTATCACGATCCAGTCGCCGGTGACGAGGACAGCGCTTTGCTCGACGCTTCCCAGTGTATCCACCGTCCCGCCGGTGAAGGTGATCGGCGCGCCCTCTTTCCCGCTGACGTCGATGACAACGGGCGTGCGGATCGTCCCCATGACGTGGACTGTGTCGCCCGGCCGGGCTTTTCTCACCCCTTCCGCGAACGCGCACGGCGACCAGGCGGCCGCGCAGTTCCCCCCGCCGCCCTGGCGGACCCACAGCCCGTCCGAAAAGATGAACGCGGCCGCGAGCAGCGCCGCCCCCGCCAGTCCCATCGCCGTCAAGTACTTATGGAGCGCCAGCATTTTATGGACTACGGGTACACCCGCTTGATCGTCCTCGGGAAGGGGATCGCCTCGCGGATGTGTTCGATCCCGCACATCCACGCCGTGACGCGCTCGACGCCCATCCCAAACCCGGAGTGGGGGACGGAACCGAACCTCCGCAATTCCAAATACCACTTGAAGGCTTCCTCGGGCAGTCCCTCTTTGTGGATGCGCGCCAGCAGCATTTCGTGGCTGGACATGCGCTCCGAACCGCCGCAGATCTCGCCGTAGCCCTCAGGCGCCAGCAGGTCCACGCTTTTGCAGACTTCGGGACGCCCCGGCCACGGCTCCATGTAAAATGCTTTGACCGCGCTCGGATAGCCGTAAACGAAGACGGGCTGGTCGTACAGTTTGGTGATCTCGACCTCGTGCGGCGCGCCGAAGTCCATGCCCCATTCGAACTTGAGCAGTTCCTTCCTTTCGGGATCAGTCTCCTTCTCGTAAAGTTCGATCAGGTACTTCGCCGCGTCGTCGTAGGACATGCGCGGGAACGGCGCCTGGATGCTCTCCAGCTTGGAAACGTCGCGGCCGAGGAATTTCAATTCGGCCGCGCGGTCGCGCAGGACGCGCCGGGCGATGTGCTGGATCATCTGCTCTTCGATTTCCATCAATCCGTCGAGGTCGCAGAAGGCGATCTCCGGTTCGAGCATCCAGAACTCGGTCAGGTGACGCCGCGTCTTGGACTTCTCCGCGCGGAAGGTGGGACCGAAGCAGTAGACTTTTCCGAACGAGAAGATGTTGGCTTCGTTGTAGAGTTGACCCGTCTGCGCGAGATAGGCTTTACCCTCGTCAAAGTACTCGGTCTCGAAGAGAGTCGTCGTCCCCTCCGCCGCGGCGGGAGTCAGGATCGGCGTGGACATTTCCACGTAGCCGTTCGTATCGAGCCACTCGCGCGTCGCCGCCATGACTGTGGCGCGGACGCGCAGGATCGCCCATTGACTCTGCATCCGAATCCACAAGTGACGGTTGTCGAGCGCGAAATCCACGCCGTGATCCTTGAGCGACATCGGGTAATCCGCGTCGGCGGTCTGCACGATCTCGATCTTCTTCACGCCGATCTCGTAGCCGCCGGGGACGCCGGGCGCGCGCTTATCCGCGCGGACGGGACCAGTGACGATCACCGACGATTCCTGCGGCAGACGCACGAGCTGGTCGAAGACCGCCTCGTCGAGGTCGCCTTTGAACGCCACGCATTGGACGAAGCCTGTCCCGTCGCGTACCAGCAAAAAGACAAGTTTGCCCTTGTCGGTGCGGTTGTAGACCCAGCCCTGCACGGTTACTTCCTGGCCTTCATATTGCGAAATTTGGTCAACGCGGATGATAGGCATGGTTCCTCCAGGTGAAGAGAGTAGAGAATAGAGAACAGAGAACGGAGAATAGAGAACAGAGAGCGGAGAACAGAGAGCGGAGAGCAATAAATTACCAATCACTAACTGCTCTCTTCTCCTCTTCTCCTCTGCTCTCTACTCTCTAACCTCAATGTGCAATTCCTTCAACTGCTTCGGCTCGACTTCCGACGGCGCGTCGGCCATCACGTCGCGGCCGTTCTGGTTCTTCGGGAAGGCGATCACCTCGCGGATGTTGGGTTCGTCCGCCAGCAGCATGATGAGACGGTCAATGCCGGGAGCCATCCCGCCGTGCGGGGGCGCGCCGTACTCGAACGCTTCGAGCATGTGTCCAAATTTACTCTGGATCTGCTCGTCGCTCAAGCCCAAAAGTTGGAAGACCTTAAACTGAATGTCGCGCCGATGGATGCGGATCGAGCCCGACGCCATCTCGTAGCCGTTGCAGACCATGTCGTACGCGTCCGACAAAATCGAAGCGGGGTCGCTCTCGAACTTCGACAGGTCCTCCACCTGCGGCATGGTGAACGGGTGATGTTCGGTGTCCCATTTCTGCTCCTCTTCGTTCCACGCGAACATCGGGAAGTCCACCACCCAGGCGAAAGCCATCACGTCTTTGTCGGCGAGGTCCAACTGATCGCGCAGGACGAGACGCAGCCCGCCCAAAACTTTGTTGACGACCGCGCGCGCGTCCGCCGCGAACAGGATCAAGTCCCCGACTTTCGCGCCGACGCGCGACGCGACCGCGTCGGCCTCCTCGGGCGTGACGAACTTCGCGGCGGTTCCCTTCGGACCTTCGGCGGTCGCGGCCAACGTGGCGAGTCCCTTCGCCCCGAGCGTTTTCGCGGCCTCCGTCAGCGCGTCCACTTCCTTGCGAGACAGTCCCGCGCGCCCCGGCGCGACGATGCACTTGACGACGCCTCCCGCCTCCAGCGCGGAGCGGAACACTTTGAACTCGCTCTTTGCGAAGATGTCGCTCACGTCGGTCAGTTCCATCCCGAAGCGCAGGTCGGGCTTGTCCGTGCCGTATTTCTCAACGACCTCGCGGTAGGAAAACTTCGGCCAGGGCGTGGACAGGAGTTTTTTGTGCGGCGCGACGGCGGGGATCAGCGCGGTGTAGAGTTCCTCCACCAGCGCCAGCACGTCGTCGCGTTGGACGAAGGACATCTCGAGGTCGAGTTGCGAGAATTCGGGCTGGCGGTCGCCGCGCAGGTCTTCATCGCGGAAACAACGCGCGATCTGGAAGTAGCGGTCCTGTCCCGCGATCATCAGCAACTGCTTAAGCTGCTGCGGCGATTGGGGCAGGGCGTAGAACATCCCCGCGTGGATGCGCGACGGCACGAGATAGTCGCGCGCCCCCTCGGGCGTGGCTTTGAACAGGATCGGCGTCTCGACTTCGATGAAGCCGCGCTGATCCATGAAGTCGCGCATGAACTTCACCACGCGGTGACGCAGGACCAGGTTGCGGGTCATGCGTTCGCGGCGCAGGTCAATGTAACGGTACTTCAGGCGCAGGTCTTCGTTTTCGTCGCTGTCGCGGTTGACGAGGAGGGGAGTCGGCTTGGCCGCGTTGAGCGCTTCCACCTTCTGCGCGACGACCTCGATCTCCCCGGTCGGCATGTTGGGATTGGTCATGCCCTCGGGACGCGGACGCGCCAGCCCCGTGACCTGCAGCACCCACTCGGCGCGCACGTCCGACAGGAGGTCGAGCGCCTCCTGCGACAGGTCGGGATTGAAGACGACTTGCGTCAAGCCATAGCGGTCGCGCAGGTCAATGAAGACCACGCCGCCGTGGTCGCGCCGACGGTGTACCCATCCCGCCAGCGTGACGGTCTGACCGGCGTGGCTGGCGCGCAATTCGCCGCAAGTGTGAGTTCGATACATGGTGCGCCTCCGAAAACGTTTTGTGTTCAGACAAAATAAATCGCCCTTCGCGTTCGCGTCGGGCGATGGATGATGCTTAAGGCTGTCTGTCAACCAGCCATGCTTCGCCCAGCGCCGCGGACGGCGTTATTATCATTGTCGTTGGAATTGGCGAAGCAGACCAGGTTTTGCATGGGCGGCATTATAGCACAGAAATTACCGCGCTTGAAGCAGGAACGCCGCCAGCGCCAGGGCCGCGCCCGCGGCCCCGCACGCGAAATTGACCCAGTCGTTCGTCAACCATTTCCAGCCGCGGATGTGGACCGTCTCCGCGCCGCACAGGTGGAGCGGATGACGCTCCGTCTCCTTTTGGTCTTTGGGACAGAAATAGATGGCTTGCACGGTCGCGCCGAGAAGCGAGTCGAAGAGGGAGCCAGCGAGCCCTGATAAAGTGATCAGTAACCAGTGACCAGCGTTCAGCGTCCAACCTTGCGCGGGATAGATGACCGCGAACGCGGCGATCAGCCCGGACCCCGCGAGGGCCGCGGCCGTCCCGACGAGGGAGACGCCGCCCGAAGTTCCCTTCTCCACCCGCTTCGACAGATCCGTGATCATGCGCGGCGGATGTGGATTCAACACGCCGAGTTCGGTCGCCCACGTGTCCGCGTTGACGGCGGCCAGCGCGGCGGCGAATCCCAGCCAGGGCCAGAGCGCGGCAGGGAAGAGTCCGTGCAGGAGGGCGAACAAGCCCGCCGCGCCTCCGTTGCCGAAGACCTGTCCCGCGTCGCGTCGACCGCTTTTGGCGTATTTCTCGTCCAACCCAACTTTGCGTTTTTTGAAGGCCCGGCTTAGTCCCGACGAGGTGGCGAAGAAAACGAGGAGCAGAATCGCCCATTGCCATCCGCCCACGCCGAAGATGACCGTCCCCAAAACGGCCGCGGCCAGCGCGCCGCTTTTGTTCAGGCTGCGGACGCGGTAGGCGAGAAGGGCGACGACGAGCGCGAGGATGAATCCGTAAAGAAGCGTCATGGAGGATTGAAGCGGGAGTCTATACCGGCGCGGTCACGATGAACAACACCGCCAGCAAAAACAGCAGGCTGGTCAACGCGCTGGAGGCCCAGACCACCGTCGCCAGCGGACGGGACTTCTCCTCGCGGTAGAAGAACAGACCGGCGATGAGTCCCGCCGCGAAGAGGGACGCGCTCAGCAGCGGGAGCAGGATCAGCCGCACCGAGGGGACGGCCTCCAGCGGCGCGCCCGAGGGCGCGAAGCCGAGCGTCACTTGCGGGACGGACGGGATGAGGAACAACACCCAGACGATGAGTCCGAGGTTGAGGAGCAGTCCGTTCAACCACAGGAAACGGGCGGCGGAATTTTCCCAGGCGCGCGCCAGCAGGAAGGACGGGTACTGCGAGACGGCCTCCGCCGGGAGCAGGCTGCCCATCTCGGTGGCGCGGCGGAAGGTGGCGAGGAACGCGGGCGCGTCTTCGGGCGAGATGGCGTACGTCCGTTTGGCGGTGGCTACCAGCAGGAGGTTGTCGCGCGTCGAAGCGATGAACTCGACGGAGCCGAGGTCGGGGTGGCGCGTCACGCCGAGGTAACCGCCGACCAGCCCCAACGTCGGAGGGCGAAGCGGCGAGGCCAGGTCGGAGGCGGGACGGATCCATTCGATGTCGGTCAGCGGGATGTCCTCCACGCGCAGTCCCCAGTAAAAGGCGAGCGAGTCGCGGTCGAGGACGTAGTCGGCCTGGAGGAGGGCGAAGGCGCGGTATCCGAAGAACGGGAGGGGCGGGAGCGCGACGAGGATGACCAGCAGGTACACGATGACGCTCGGCCCGACGGGCGCGCGCGAAAGGTTCTGGAATGACCAGATGGCGAGCGCGGCGAGGACGGCGATGATGACGCCGTAGACGAGCAGGCCGCGGCGGCGGGCGGGAGGGAAGGAGCCGGTGTTCATTGGCGCAATTCTACTTCGCCGAGGTCAGGCCTTTGACATGAGCGGGAACCGCCTCGATCTGAACCTGAGCGCTGTCCGCTGCTCTCCGTGCCTTGATTTCCGCCATCCCGTTTTGCAACCCACGTTCCCCAACCGTGATTCGGACAGGACACCCGATCAAATCCGCGTCGTTGAATTTGACGCCCGCGCGCTCGTCGCGGTCGTCGAACAAAACGGATATGCCCGCGCTTTGTAATTCGGCGTAAATTTCCTCGGCTTTGGAGCGCGTGTCCACGGTTTTGCCAGGGACATGCATCAGATAGACGTGGAACGGCGCGGCGAAGGCGGGGAAGATCAGTCCCTTTTCGTCGTGATGGGATTCGGCGAGGGCTAGCAGGATCTTGTCGAAGAAAAATTCGTTGCGGGTAGCCAGTATCTCGGCGCGCAGGACGGTCAACTTGTTTCCGCAGCGCGGACAAGCATCGCCCGCGTCCGCCAGCGCGAGGTCGGCGACGATCTCCGGCTGGTAGTCGCGTCCGCAGTTGGCGTTGACGAGGTGATAGCCCGTCTCGTTCGCGCCCGCCGCGAGGTTGGGCGATTGCGGGATGAGATCGTCCACGACGATGAGCGCGTCCTTCAACCCGACGGGCGACGCGTATCCCGCCGCCGCGCCCGCCCGCTCGATCTCTTCGGCGGTCGCGAGGCGGGTCTTGCCGACCGCGTTCTTCAGCTTGGCTTCGCTCAGGGTCATGTCGCCGCGCAGGACGACGAAGACGAATTTCCCGTCCGCGACGCGGGTGAACATCAACGCTTTGGCGGTCTTCTCTTTGGGAATGTTCAGATACGCGGCCAGCGCCTCGATGGTGGGACATTCGGGCGTCTCGACTTTTTTCGCGGGCAGGGGCTCCTCGTTCGAGAAAGGCGTCTTCTTGATTTCAGCCAATTCCTTGCGGGCGGAATATCCGCAGGCGGGACAGTGGATGACTTCGACGGAGCCGTTGGAAATGGGGAAGTAGGTCTCCTCGGCGCTGGAGAAAGATGAAAGATGAAAGAGGAAAGATGAAGGATTAACGGATTGACGAAAATGTTCGACAGCAAATTGGCCGAGCAGGGTCAACTCGTTTTCGCGCGTGACGTATCCCGCGCGAGCGAGCCAGCCGAAGCCTTCGGTGCGGGCGTTGTTGGGAAATTCCCGTTGGGTTTGGATTTGAAGTTCGCGATATTTCATATTAGTGTTCCCCCTCTCCTGCTGGGAGAGGGGCTGGGGGTGATGGTTATGAACTTGCTTTTTTCTTTTTGACGATGGTGGGCGGTTCGGCCTTCGGGATGGGCGTGACCTCGGGGATAACCGCCGCGCTCGCCGCGAGGGACTCGGCCTGGGCCGCCTCCGCAGGCGTGGACTCGGGAGCCGCTTCGAGGTCCAGTTCGACGCGCTCCTCCATGCGGATCTGTCCGCGCAGGAAGGCGCCTTCCTCGGTCACGAAGGCGGTCGTCACCACGTCGCCCCAGACGCGGCCCGAAGCGCGGATCTCCAATTTTTGCGTGGTGATATTTCCGCGCACCGCGCCCGCCACGATGACCGCGTTGGCGCGGATGTTCTCGCAGGTGACGCGTCCCGTCTCGCCGACGACGAGCATCCCGCGCAGGGCGATCTCGCCCTCGAAGGCTCCCTCGATGCGGACGCCGCCCGCGCCGTTGATCGAGCCGTGCCAGATGAGTCCCGATCCCAGCACGGAGGTGATCCGCTCGACGGCCTGGATGGGTTGGGATGTTTCGGTGGGAGGGGCGTTGCGCTTGAACATGGGGGTAATTTTACCGTTAAAACTTGATTACCTTTGGCGTGGATTTGGGACGCGGAAAACGCGGACACTTGCACCTGCATGCAAGTGCAGGTGTGAACGCGGACGAGCGCGAATTTTTTTAATTTTCTCCGCGTTTTCCGTGTAAATCAGTGTGCATCCGCGTCCCATTTGAGAAAATCGCTGGAAAACAAAATTGGGGCGGACACTCAGGTCCGCCCCAACACTCAGGTCCGCCCCAACCAATCTCCAATTACCAATTACCAATCTCCAATTACCAATCTCCAATCATCCCACCGCCCAACTGACCTCGCCAAACGACCCGATCGGCAGGATCGGCGCGCCGTTGTGCGCCTTCGACTCGACCGGCCATTGCAGGCGTTCGCCGCGCTGCAAGCGGTCGTGCGAGACGCCCGCGTAGATCGGCGTCAGCGCGGCGATCTCGTCCATGATCTGCGCGGGGGTGGCGTAGCCCCAACCCGAAGCGAGTCGGCCTCCCAACCCGGCGAGGATTTGCCAATCGGGCCTCGCCTCGCCGATCGGCTCGATGGCCTGACGGACCATCTGCAAGCGGCGCTCGGCGCTGGTGAACGTGCCGGTCTTCTCGGCGAAACTCACGTCGGGCAAAATCACGTCGGCGTAGCGGGTCGTCTCTGAAGCGGCCATTTCCTGCAAGACGACGAACTCGCAGACTTCCAGGTCGGCGCGGAATTCGGCGGCTTCGGGCGAGGTGTTTAAAATATCCTCGCCGACGATGTACAGCGCGCGGACTCTTCCCTCGCCCGCGGCTTCGACCATCCGCAGCGCGTTCATCCCCGCCTCGGCACGGATCGGACTCCCCCAGGCGGCCTCGAACCGTCCCCGCGCGTTCGCGTCGCTGACGGGTTGATAGCCTGGCAGGAATCCTGGCGCGCAGCCCATGTCGCTGGCGCCCTGCGAGTTGTTCTGCGCCCGCAGCGGGTTGACTCCGCCGCCCGCCACGTCGAGATTGCCAAGCAGGAGTTGCAGGTTGGCGAGGGCGCGAGTCGCCTCGGGGTCGGAAACGCCCATTCCCCAGAGGACCGCCGCGGGGCGGTTCGAAGCGAGGATTTCGGCGGCCGCGTAAAGTTGATCGGCGGGGACGCCCGTCAGTTCGGAGACGCGCGTCGGGGCGTAGCCGTCAATCATCGCTTTGGCTTCCTTAAATCCATTTGGATATTTCCTGAGCGCGTCCTTGTTCTCCCATCCTTTTTCGAGGATGATGTGCATCAGCCCGTTGACCAGCGCGGCTTCGGCGCCGCGCTGGTGACGAAGCGAGAGCGCGGCGTATTCTTCAATGTTAAAGAAATCGGGACTGGCGACAACCATCTTGACGCGGCGGCGGAGGACGTTCTGGCGGATGCGCGCCCCGAAGACGGGATGCTGCTCGGTGAGATTCGAGCCGATGACAAAGAAGGCTTGCGCGTCCGCGGCGACGTCGTCGAACGAGTTGGACATGGCGGGCAGACCGAGCGAGTCGAGCAGGCCGTCGGCTTCGTTGCGCGAGTAGAGATTCGACGCGATGTCCACATTGTTTGTGCCGAGGGCCTGGCGGGCAAATTTGCTCACGAGGTAACTTTCCTCGTTGAGCAGGCGGCCCGAAGCGAGCGTCCCGATCTGCGCGCCGCCGTCGCGGAGTTGTTTAAGTTTTTTCGCCGCGATGTCGAGCGCGGTATCCCAGTCCACGTCCACGAATTTGCCGCGCTCCGCGGGACGCGGTTCGTTCTTCAAAAGATATTCGCGCACGCGCGGTTTGGCGTGGCGGCGCGGATGATGGATGAACTCGTAGCCGTAGCGTCCCTTGACGCAAAGATGCATACCGTTGAACGAATCGTCGTCGCGGTTGGACGTGACGCGGATGACCTTGCCGTCTTTCACGTTCAAGTCCAGTTGACAGCCGACGCCGCAATAGGTGCAGGTCGTGCGGACGAGTTTGTCCGCGCGGCCTTTGTGGACGGACATCTTGTTGTCGAGCGCGCCGGTCGGACAGTAGACCACGCACGCGCCGCACGATTCGCAGCGCGAGGCCAGCATGGTCGAGTCGTCGCCCGCCACGATGCGCGCCTTGTAGCCGCGATACGATTGCGACCAGACGAAGCGTCCCTGGATCTCGGCGCAGGCGCGCACGCAGCGCAGGCACTGGATGCACTTGTTGCGGTCCACCCACACGAAGGGATTCGGGTCGCTGTCCACGAGATAGCGCGGATGTTTCGCCATCGCGCTGGCGACGTCCACGTCGTATTGTTTCGCAAAGCGGATGAGTTCGTTGTCCTCGTCAATGACGAATTTTTCGTTGTGGCGCTTGTAGCCCGCGTCGTAGTAGTTGGCGAGCAGCATCCGCAAAATGGCGCGGCGGTAACGGATGACGGTGGGGGAGTCGGTCAGGACGCGCATTTGCGGCGCGACGGGCGTGTTGCAAGCCGTCATCGGCAGGCGCGCCCCGCTCACTTCCACCGCGCAGAAGCGGCAGCCGCCGAAGGGACTCAGGTCCTTGTGATAGCACAGCGTCGGGATGATTATTCCAACGGATGCGGCCGCGTTCAGAATGGTCGTGCCTTCTTTAACATCGAGGACGGTGTCGTTGATTTTCAGGTTGATCATCGGTTTGACTCCTCAGTACCGCAACATTCATGTTGCACCCGAGAGCAAGATAAATCTTGCGGCGCTGTTTTTTATCGGATCACCGCCTCGCGCGGGATGTAGATCGGCGCGGTTGTGATCTTGCAGACGCCCGCCCGACAGACGCCGTCGCGGATGTGTTCTTCCACCTCGGCGCGGAAATGTTTCAGGATGTCGCGCACCGCCACCGATGCGGTCTGACCGAGTCCGCAGTTGGAGAGGATCTCCATGTCCAGTCCCAGCGCCTGGATTTCGGCGAGACTCTCGAAGTCGCCGCGTCCGATCGAGATGTCGTTCATGATCTCGTACAGGCGGTGAGTCCCCATGCGGCACGGCACGCATTTGGCGCAGCATTCGTAGTGGAAGAAATTCAGGATGGTCCTGGCGAGGTCCACCACGCAGGTATGTTCGTCGCAGATGAGCAGCGCGCCCGAACCGAGCGAGACGCCCGCCTTGCGCCACGACTCGAAGTCCATCGGCGTATCCTGCAAGGACGCGGGGACGATCGAACCGCTCGAGCCGCCCGTCTGCGCCAGTTTGAGCTTTCCGCCCTTCTTCATGCCCTGCCCGTAAATGTCGATCACTTCGCGCAGGGTGATTCCGAGCGGGACTTCGATCACGCCCGTGAAGTTGACGTTGCCCATGATGGTGTAGATCTTTGTGCCGCGGCTTTTCTCCGTCCCGAATTGGATGTACCACTCGCCGCCGTTGCGGATGATCGGCGGGACGTTCGCCAGCGTCTCCACGTTGTTGACCGCCGTCGGTTTTCCCCACACGCCGTAGGTCGGCGGATAGGGCGGACGGGCGCGCGGCTGTCCGCGCTTGCCTTCGATGGACTCGATCAGCGCGGTCTCCTCGCCGCAGATGTACGCGCCCGCGCCCGCATGCAGGTGAATGTGGAAGTTGAAGTCTTTCCCGAAAATGTTATCCCCAAGCAGGCCGCGTTCTTCAGCCTGCTGGATCGCGTTCTCAAGACGTTGGTATCCGAGTTTGTATTCCCCTCGGATGTAGATATATCCCTCCGCCGCTCCGACCGCGTACGCGGCAATCGTCATCGCTTCGATCAGGCTGAACGGATCGCCCTCGATGACCATGCGGTCCTTGAATGTGCCAGGCTCGCTCTCGTCCGCGTTGCAGATGATGTACTTCGGCGTCGCCCCCGCGCCGCGCACGAACTCCCATTTGCGTCCCGTCGGGAAGCCCGCGCCGCCGCGTCCCTGCAAACCCGATTTGTCTACTTCGGCGATGACCTGCTGCGGCGTCATCTCGAACAGGGCTTTGCCGAGCGCGGCGTATCCGTCGTGGATGAGATAGTCGTCCAGGCTTTCGGGGTCAACGATTCCGACGCGTCCCAGCACGACGCGCTGTTGGACGGGCAGCGCTCCCGAACGCGTCCGCAGCCAGGCGATCTCGCCGACCGACTCACGCATCCGCCCGACCAGCGAGCGGACAATGTGTCCCTGAATCAAATGCTCCTCGACGAGCAGCCGCACGTCGTCCGCGCCGATCGGACCGTAGACCACGCCTTCGGGATAGATCATCACCAGCGGCAAGTCGTCCTGTTCGCCCACGCTGCCGATCGTGCTGACCTTGATCTCGTCCTGCAATTGATGTCCGCGGATTTCCGCTTGCAAGACGCGGAACACATCCTCCGAACCGCGTTCCACGCTGGCGGGATCGTTCGAAACCAAAACCAAAGCGCGCGGGGCATTCATGCTTCACCTCCCTGCACCTGCGCCAGAAGATCGGGAATGCGCTCTGGCGTCAGGTTGCCGTAGAGTTGATCGTCAATCACGATGACGGGCGCGACGCTGCACAGGCCGATGCAACTGGTCGTGAGCAGCGTCCATTCGTTGTCGGGGGTTGTCTCTCCCACTCCGATTCCTAAATGACTCTGAATCGCCTCGATCACTTCGCGCGCGCCCACTACGTGACACGGCGCGCTCTCGCAAAAACGGATCACATGTTTGCCCACAGGCTGGAGCGAGAACATGCTGTAAAAACTGGCGGTCGCGTAGAGATGACTGTCCGCCAGAAAGAGTCCCTCTTCGGGCGCGTTGATGGCGCGGCGGATCTTTCCCAGCGCTTCCACGGGGATGTGGCCGAACGTCTCGTTGAGTTCGCTCAAGATCGGGATCACTTCTGCGCGCCGCGCGCCGTGGCGCTGCACGAGCCGCTGGATGACGTCATCCAACTCCGTTTCGGTGTAGGTCTTGTTCATTAAATTTTCTCCACGACAAATTCCTGCACGACGAGTCCCTTCTCGATATGCTCCGCGAAGATGCGACGCGCGACCGCCGGCGTCACCTTCCCATACGTGACCTGCGGACGGTCCGTCTCCGCGACCTGGATGACGGGCTCCAGCGAACACAGACCAATGCACCCGACCTTCTTCAGCAGGACTCCGCCCGCTTCTTTCTCGACGATGAGCCGCTCCAGCGTCTCGAACGTTTCCGCCGCCCCGACCGCGATCCCGCAACTCCCCAGCGAGACGCGGACCTGGAAGCGATGCTTCTCCGCCTCCTCGCGTTCCTTCTGGAGCGCGGAGTCCTTTGCCTTCTTCAGATCATCCAATGAACGAATGCGATCCATGAGCGCCTCTTTTCAATTCGATACGCGTCATTCGGTACACAGGTTACGCGGACTGAACGGATCTACACGGATTTTTGTGAATTTCCGTGAAACTCCGCGTCATCCGTGTACAAAGATCTTCTCATTGCGACTCCGCCCGCCGCGTCTCCGCCGTCCCTGCGCCAGGGCGCGTAGAGGACGCTCACAGAAACGCTTAGGGTCTCGGATGAGTCGTTTCTTTTTATTTACAATAATTCGGGGCTTCTGTCATTGGATGGACGCGGATTTTTTCCGCCCATTCGAACAGGCAAAACGACCGCCATTGTGGACGGTCGTCTGAACGTTTGTGGAGAGGGGGAGTTAACTTTTGTGGAGGGGTGGGTGTAAAGCGTAATCTTAGTACATAAGTTATAATCACTTCATTGATTATCAATAAGAAAAAATTGATTGGGTGCGCGATCAATTGGTTAGTGGAAATGTTATGGGTATTGATGGCGGGGCAGGGAGAGAGTTAGTGTAAACTTGTTTCTGTAAAATTTGCCAAAAAGGTAGGTCTGGTATATTCTTTCGGAAAGCTCAACTTCAGAAAGGATAGAGACCATGACCTACCAAAATGATTGTACCTTACCAAACGAAGTTTTGGAGCAGATCAGCGAGCAAGGCTTGGATTACTTGCCCGAGTTGATGCGCGTCATCGTCAATGCGGCGATGAAAGCGGAGCGACAGCAATACCTGGGAGTGGCGCCTTACGAACGCTCGGAACAGCGACGCGACCAAGCCAACGGGTTCAAGCCGAAAACAGTGCGGACGCGCATGGGCGCGATTGAATTTGCCGTTCCGCAAGTGCGGACTGGGGATTATTATCCACAAGCGCTGGAAAAAGGGTTGCGTAGTGAACGCGCCCTGACGATGGCGTTAGCCGAGATGTATGTGCAAGGGACCTCGACCCGCAAAGTGAATGCCATTGTCGAGAAGTTGTGCGGCAGCCAGGTATCGAGCAGTCTGGTGAGCAAGGCCACCTCGGAGTTGGATGTCTTGCTGGAAGCCTGGCAGAATCGACCGTTGGGAGAAATCCGCTACCTGTTTTTGGATGCCCGCTACGAGAAAGTGCGGATGGATGGACAGGTGGTAGATGCGGCCGTTTTGATCGCCCAGGCAGTGGATCCACTCGGCAAACGGAGGATTTTGGGCGTGAGGATAGGTCTGGGTGAGGCCGAAATCTTCTGGCGCGCCTTCCTGCAAAGCCTGATCCAGCGCGGCCTGAGCGGTGTGCGTCTGATTACCAGCGACGCTCACGCTGGTTTGCGGCAAGCGTTGCGGGCGGTGTTTGGAGGCGTTCTCTGGCAGCGCTGCCAATACCATCTGCAACAGAATGCAACCAGCTACGTTCCTCGCCGCGAGATGTTGACAGAAGTGGCCGCGGACATTCGCAGAGTGTTCAATGCCCCCGACCGTCCGACGGCCGAAGCCTACTTGAAGCAAACGGTTCAAAAGTATGCTCAAAGCGCTTCCCGCCTGGCGGACTGGATGGAAACCAACCTGCCCGAAGGACTGACCGTGTTCGCCTTTCCCGAAGCGCACCGCAGGAAACTGCGCACCAACAACACCCAGGAACGCTTGAACCGCGAAATTGGACGGCGCACCAACGTGGTGAGATAGTGCAAGGATTTTTCTGTAAAAGTGATCTGGCTTTCCTCGGAAGGAGAGTCCCAAAAACGGAGAAGGGGCTCTGGGAAGACAAAGTTCGGGTAAAATGAGCGCACCCCAACGGAAACGGGAACGGCGCTTCTCAAAAAGGCTGTTCTCGTTTTCATTTAGGAGGAGGGTTTTCGTCCATCGAAAGATAGACTCGACCCATCTGCCATTCCTCATCCTGTTCCATCAGGATGGCGCTCACCAAACGCAAACAGGCGGCTTCATTGGGAAAGATGCTCACCACGTTGGTGCGCCGTCCAATTTCGCGGTTCAAGCGTTCCTGGGTGTTGTTGGTGCGCAGTTTCCTGCGGTGCGCTTCGGGAAAGGCGAACACGGTCAGTCCTTCGGGCAGGTTGGTTTCCATCCAGTCCGCCAGGCGGGAAGCGCTTTGAGCATACTTTTGAACCGTTTGCTTCAAGTAGGCTTCGGCCGTCGGACGGTCGGGGGCATTGAACACTCTGCGAATGTCCGCGGCCACTTCTGTCAACATCTCGCGGCGAGGAACGTAGCTGGTTGCATTCTGTTGCAGATGGTATTGGCAGCGCTGCCAGAGAACGCCTCCAAACACCGCCCGCAACGCTTGCCGCAAACCAGCGTGAGCGTCGCTGGTAATCAGACGCACACCGCTCAGGCCGCGCTGGATCAGGCTTTGCAGGAAGGCGCGCCAGAAGATTTCGGCCTCACCCAGACCTATCCTCACGCCCAAAATCCTCCGTTTGCCGAGTGGATCCACTGCCTGGGCGATCAAAACGGCCGCATCTACCACCTGTCCATCCATCCGCACTTTCTCGTAGCGGGCATCCAAAAACAGGTAGCGGATTTCTCCCAACGGTCGATTCTGCCAGGCTTCCAGCAAGACATCCAACTCCGAGGTGGCCTTGCTCACCAGACTGCTCGATACCTGGCTGCCGCACAACTTCTCGACAATGGCATTCACTTTGCGGGTCGAGGTCCCTTGCACATACATCTCGGCTAACGCCATCGTCAGGGCGCGTTCACTACGCAACCCTTTTTCCAGCGCTTGTGGATAATAATCCCCAGTCCGCACTTGCGGAACGGCAAATTCAATCGCGCCCATGCGCGTCCGCACTGTTTTCGGCTTGAACCCGTTGGCTTGGTCGCGTCGCTGTTCCGAGCGTTCGTAAGGCGCCACTCCCAGGTATTGCTGTCGCTCCGCTTTCATCGCCGCATTGACGATGACGCGCATCAACTCGGGCAAGTAATCCAAGCCTTGCTCGCTGATCTGCTCCAAAACTTCGTTTGGTAAGGTACAATCATTTTGGTAGGTCATGGTCTCTATCCTTTCTGAAGTTGAGCTTTCCGAAAGAATATACCAGACCTACCTTTTTGGCAAATTTTACAGAAACAAGTTTACACTAACTTCCTAAAGGTGATTGGTATTCATGCTTCCGAAGTGTGGCTGGCCGAAAATACTTACATTGTTATGATATGGCTTGAAAGTACGATTATTTTTCTTGGGTTTCTCCTTGTGTTTGGTTTCTTTGCTTTGGAATGGCGAATAACCCCGCGAAGATATTTAAACTCAATAATCACGAATAAGTTGATTGATATATTAGAACAACTAGATAGCGATACGTTGTTACAATCAGAAGATCAAAAAGGCCGCTTGAGAGCAAGTATTCATAGTCTTTCGCTCATTATTCCTGATTTGCACAATATCAGTCGCTTTTACTTTTTACGCGCCCCGCGTATTGCTCGAAATTATTTTGACAACATTTCTGCCATGGTTTTGAAAACCAATGAAATGATCACGATTCCCAACAATACTACATTACAGGAATTACGCACAAAGTATGTCAGGTGGTTGAATTTATTCATGAAAGAAGAATTTGGAAGTTTCGACAGCGAAATTGACCGCGCTCGAAAAATTCCATGGTATCGCCCTTTCGTAACCACTATCCAGCAACATTGGTTTAAAGGATTATTGGCTGCGATCGTCTTTTTCTTCTTCGCTTTCTATTTGACACAAGAGTTGCCTGAATTAGCTACAAGATTAATGGATTTACTTAGCCTATTCATTCGCTATCTTATACTGATTGGTGGCGTGATGGCTATTTATTTACAATGGGGACCCAGTGATTCTGATGAGCAAACTGCTTCAAAGTGGAAAAACGCAACGAAGTTTATTCTATTCTTCTTGGTACCATTCATAATATTGGATTCTCTTTTAGGAACTGGAATCGTTGAAACTCTTGCAACGCTTATAAGCAGTGTCAGCATTCCGTAAAAGGAAAAAGCAGGGTGCGACAAAGGTTCTAATAACCGTTCTAGCCACCTGACAGTTTTAGTGGATTAGTCAGGAATAGCATGATTCGCAAAATCAAACAAAACGAACTCCCGCCGACAATTCAAAATCTGATTGACATTGCCTTGCTTGGTACGCCAGTCTTCATCGAATTCGATAACAAGACTGTAGTGCAATTGCTTCCTGTAAGGCAAACAGCCCATCCACGAAAAGCGGGAAGTGCGAAGGGAATGGTAAAACTGGCGGAAGATTTTAACCAGCCGCTTGAGAATTTTGACGAGTACGTTGCTTAATCAAAAAAACCGTCACCCTGTTTTGCTGGTGACGGTTTTGCTTTTACGGTTTCTTCGGCTTTTCTTCCTCCAGCGAAGCCAACCCCGTCCTCAGCGCGTACAACGTGGCCTGGACGCGGTTCGCCAGTTGCAGTTTCCCCAGAATATTGCTCACATGCGTGCGGACGGTGGCTTCTTGGACGACCAATCGGCGGGCGATCTCCTTGTTCTCCACGCCTTGCGCCAGCATTTGTAAAATTTCCACCTCGCGCTCCGTCAGCGGGGAGGGGGTGAGCGGCTCTTGCGCGGGACGGTTCAACTCCTGGATGACCTTGCGCGCAATCGTCGGGTGGATGGACAGCTCGCCGCGGTAGACCTGTCGGATCATGCGGATGAGGTCTTCGGGATCCGAGTCTTTGAGCAGGTAGCCGAGCGCGCCCGCCTTGATGGACGGAAAGACTTTGTCGTCGGCGGCGAAACTGGTCATCACCAGAATCCGCACATCGGGATACGCGGCGGTGATCTTCTCGATGGCCTCGATCCCGCCCATCTCAGGCATGACCAGGTCCATCAGCGCCACATCGGGTTTGAGATTTTTCACCTTCTCGAGCGCGTCCTTCCCGTTGACCGCCTCGCCGACAACCTGAATGTCCTCCTCCTCGCCCAGCAGGGATTTGACCCCCCGCCGCACCACGGGATGGTCGTCCACGATCATGACTTTGATGATGTCGCTCATGGTTTGGCTCCTAATTAAATGGGACGCGGAAAACGCGGATGTACGCGGATTACACGGATTTTAATTGCTTTTTTCCGCGTTCTCCGCGCTCGTCCGCGTCCAATCTGAATTTTCTGTTGAGTGACCCAACAACGGAATCTCCGCCTTGATGCGCGTCCCTTCCCCTGGACGGCTGGAGATCTCGAGCCTTCCGCCTAAACGTTTGGCGCGCTGCTCCATGTTGTGGATTCCCATCCCGCCGCCGTCGCGGACGCGCTCTATGTCGAAGCCCACGCCGTTGTCGCGGATGTCGAGGATGATCCAGTCGCTGCGGGTCTGCAGGTCCACGGTCACTTTTTTAGCGCGGGCGTAGCGGACGAGGTTGTTGAGCGCCTCCATCGCGATGCGGTAGACGTCGGGTTCAATGGCGCGGGGGAGACGTTCGACTCCGTCAGTGTGCAACTCCGTCTCCAGTCCCGCGCGGGATTCGATGGACTCGAGGCTGGCTTTCAGGGCCGCGGCCAGTCCATGCTTTTGGAGCAGCGGCGGATTCAATTCCAGGATCAACAGGCGCATTTCCTGTAAGGCTTGCAGGGCGTTGTCTTTGATCTCGGTCAGGTTTTCCTGCGCCTGGTGGACGTTGCCCTTGTTGGCCGAATGACTGGCCGCCGTGCTGAGAAGGCTGATCCCGTATAGTAATTGCGTGACCGAGTCGTGGAGTTCACGCGCGATTCGGTTGCGCTCGCCGAGGGTCGCCAAATCCTGCGCCTGCTCGTAGAGACGGGCGTTCTCGATGGCGACCGCGATCTGGTGACTGACGGCCTGCGCCAGGCGGGTGTGCGTCTCGGTGTAGTAGCCGGGCTGTTCGTGGGTGAGACTGAGCAGCCCCATGACTTCTCCGCGCAGGAGGAGCGGGATTCCGATCCAGGAATGGGAATGTTGGAAGAGCGCGGACGGGACGGCAAGTCCGGCCGACTTATGCGCCTGCGCCAGCGGAGGTTCGCCGCGCACGTCTTCGATGATGATCACCCGCTTCTCCGTGACGACGGGACGGAACCGGCCCGCGTGTTCGAGCGGCAGGGACAGGGACGGGGCAAGGTGGGGCAGGTTGGGAAGCTGATAGGCTGCCACCTTCAACCGGCTGTTTTCCTCGAGCGTATAGATGGCCGCGCCGCTGTACGGGATGATCGAGGCGATCTGGTCGAGGATCAGGTTGAGGAGCGGTTCGAGTTCGAGGGTGGAGGCGATGCGCTGGGAAATTTCGAGGACGGTGGAAAGTTCGCGCGTGCGGTCGCCGACGGCCTGTTCCAGGTTTTGATAGGCCTGCGCCCGCTCGGTCACGTCGGAGGTGACGATGAAGAGGCGGCGGCCCTCCTCCGAGCGGACGGTGGAGTAATGCTCGCGGATGCAGCGGAGTTTTCCGTCGGGGCGGCGGATCCAGTATTGCAGTTCGGGCGGGGATTTTCTCGTGAGCAGGGCGTTGATTCGGGCGGCTTCTTCGGGGGTGGCGAAATCGCGGACGCGCTGGCGCAGGTCGCCTTCGGGACATTTGCCGAAGATCTCGCAGACGCGCTCGTTCATGTAGACCATCTTTCCATTTTCGACGATGGACAGTCCCTCCTGGATGTTGTCGGCCAGGTTGCGGAAGCGCTCCTCGTTGAGTCGGGCGGTATCCTCGGCCTGCTGATGCCGCGCGATTTGGAGGGTGAGTTCCACGTTCAGGCGCGCCAGTTCGCTTTGGTGGAGGCTGGCGCGCTCTTCGAGTTCGCGATTGAGTTGGAGCAGGTCGGTTTGGATTTCTTCGGAGGGAGGGAAAGGCCCGGGGAAAACCGCGGCCAGCCGAAGGTCAAGGAAGAGACCGAGCGCGGCGGCGAGAATCCCCAGCAGGCAAAATAAAATCCAGCCGTTGGACTGCGGGAAGAACAGGCGTCGAATCCCCTCGGCGAGCGAAAGTCCAACGACAAGTGAAATTGCGGTGACGAGCAGCCTTCGCCAAAACACGCGGGACATAATTTAAGAGCCTAAACACGAAGGACACAAAGTACACAAAGGTTTATTGAGGGCGCAACAAGAGGGTTTATCTTCGATTATCGTGCTTGATGATCTTGAGCAAAGAACCAAAATCATCCATTAACCCTACTTCGTTGCCTTCGTGCCCTTTGTGTTTAAAGGTTTTCTTTTCTTGAACTGAGTATAGCACAGTTGATTTTACGTTCTCCGCGTTTGTTGAGACGGGAGTTAACAATCGCGGACACGCCGCAAACGTCCGTCCCCGCGCCTGTTCACTGAATGAAACTCAAAAATCCGCGCCTATCCGATGACAGAAAGTTTTTTTTATTGTAAATCTATCTTGAGGAAGAAATTTTCTTCCGCGTTGCGCGTTTCGTTCCTGTTAGCCTTGCGGCTTTCGTAACGTGAACGGAACACGAACTACGCACTACGTAATACGCAATACGATTTTCTCGAATCCAATTGAATCAGCAGCTGATCTCATTTTGACTCAATAGGCTAACCCATGCATCACTTTGTAATTGCAGACAACCGAAAGTGCGTCGGGTGTTTTGCCTGCATCGCCGCGTGCACCGAGGCGCACCGCGCCGCGGGCTTGCAAGGCTACCCCCGCTTGCACGTGACGCGCACGCCCGATGGGATCATGCCCATCCAGTGCCGTCACTGCGAAGACGCCATGTGCGCGCTGGTCTGTCCCGTACACGCCATCACGCACAAGGAAGACTCCATCGTCCTGAACGAGAGCCTGTGTATCGGGTGCAAGATGTGCGCGCTGGCCTGTCCGTTTGGCAACATCCTGCCGGGCGGCACGCCCGTCCCTGGGCTGGAACTCAACCTCGGTCAGTACGCGTTCCTCAACACGCCGCTCGACCCCGACCCGATGTACTTGCGCGAGCAAAGTTACCAGGAGCAACTCTCCCTGCTGGCGTGGAACATCGGGCAGAAAACGGTGGCGATCAAATGCGACCTGTGCTACTTCCGCGAGAACGGCCCCGCCTGCGCCGAGGCCTGTCCGCACAAGGCCATCCATCTCGTGGACGATAAAGCGGGCCTGCCAGACGAGTTGATCCTGCGGATGAAGGAAACCGCCCGCGTGACAGGAGGGACGAAATGACCTCCATCCAATTTTTCGTCCTCGCGTTGACTCTCTACCTCGTTGGCGCGCTTCTCTCCCTCTTCGCTTCGCCGCGGACCTCGCGCGGGGTCGCGGCTTTCTTCGGGCTGATCGGCTCTTTGAGCGCGCTCCTCGCCGCGATCCTCGCGCTGACCGAGGGGACGCCTCCCAGCCTGACGCTTTTCGCGATTCAGCCCTTCGGCGAGTTCACCTTCCAGATGGACTTGCTTTCCACGCTGATGGTGGCGCTGATCGCCCTCGTCGGCGCGGCGACCAGCCTCTACTCGTTCAGCGACGCGCCCGCCAACGTCTCGGTCAGCTTCTTCACCGACCTGTTCATGGCGTCCATGCTGGTGGTGGTGACGGTCACCAACGCCTTTTATTTCCTCGTCTTCTGGGAAGTGATGACGCTGGCTTCCTACTTCCTCGTGGTGTGGGAATTCGACAAAAAGGAATCGGCGCGGACGGGCTTCATTTATTTCCTCGTGGCGCACATCGGCGCGGCGCTCATCATGGTGACCTTCTTTCTGTTCTTCGGGAAGGCTGGCACGTTTGATTTCGCGGGCATTCGCGCCGCTTCCATTCCGTCTGCGGTGAAAGACATCGTCTTCGTACTGGCTTTTCTCGGCTTCGGCGCGAAAGCGGGCATGGTTCCGTTGCACTTCTGGACGCCTGACACCTACGCCGCCGCGCCCAATCACGTCTCCGCGCTGATGGCCTCGGTGATGAAGAAGACCGCCGTTTACGGCATTCTGCGCTTCTGTGTGGATCTGCTCGGCGGCTCGGCGCTGTGGTGGGGCTTCACCGTCCTGATCTTCGGCGCGCTCTCGACCGTCTTCGGCGCGTTCTACGCGTTATCGGAAAAAGATATCAAACGGCTGCTGGCGCTTTCCAGCGTGGAAAACGTCGGCATTATTCTGATGGGGGTGGGACTGGGAATGGTCGGCCTGGCGCTTCCGTTCCCGACGCTGGCGGTGATGGGTTTCCTCGCCGCTCTCTATCACATGCTCAACCACGCCTTCTTCAAGGGACTACTCTTCCTCGGCGCGGGTTCGGTCATCGGGCAAACGGGGACGCGCGACCTGAACCAGATGGGCGGACTCGCCCGTCGCATGCCGTGGACGGCGCTGACCTTCCTCGTCGGCACGCTGGCGGTGACGGCCATCCCGCCGTTGAACGGTTTCGTCAGCGAGTGGTTCACCTATCAGGCGTTGCTGAACGCGGCAGGCAGTGACCTGTTCGCGCTGCGCGTCTTCGCTCCGTTGTTCGCCATTGTGCTGGCGTTGGCGGGAGCGTTCGCAGTGATGGTTTACGTCAAGGCGTACGGCGGCGCGTTCGCAGGTCCCGCGCGAAGCGAGAATGCGCGTTTCGCGAAAGACCCGTCCGCGGCGTCGGTCGTCAGTCTCGTCTATCTCGCGCTTGGGACGATCGTCCTCGGCCTCGGCGCCCCGTGGATCGCGCCGCGCATCGCCGCGGTCGCCGCGGACTTTGCAAAGCAGCCGCTCATCGCGGTCAGCGCGGGCTGGACGATGTATCCTGGCAACCCGCTCGTGTCCATCGTTTCGACGCCGTTGGTGGCGATTTTGGTGCTCGGCCTGCTGACGGTTCCCGTCATCGTGGTGGCCGCCTACGGGGGTTGGCGCGCCAGCCGCAGGTCCAATGTGGAACCGTGGTCGAACGGCTACGGGTACTCGTCGGTGATGTCGGTGCGGGCGTCGAGTTTCGACCAGCCTGTCAAAGTCTCGTTCCGCCCGCTGTACTGGGTCCGCACGCTGGTCGAACGTCCGTATCGCGCGGCCGCGAATTTCTATAACGCCGCGGTCGAATCCGTCCGCCGCGCCGAGCCTGTTGTGGAAAACGCGGTGACGCGCCCGACGTTGAAGTTGGTGGAGACGGCGGGGCAGTGGATCCAGACCTTGCAGATGGGCGACATCCGACTCTACTGTCTCTACATCATCATCACGCTGGCGATCCTGTTGGTCGTGCTATTCGGAGGGAGCGGATCATGAATCCCTTCACGCTGTTCATCATCGGCATTTTGCAGGCGATCCTGCTGCTTCTGCTTGCGCCGCTGTACTCGGGTTTCGCGCGCGTCATGCGCGCCAAGATACACTCGCGCACGGGACCTCCGCTCATGCAGAATTATCGCGACATCCGCAAGTTGATGACGCGGCAGGAAGTGGTCTCGGAGCAGGCGGGTTGGATCTTCCGCGTGACGCCGTACGTGAACCTGGCCTGCATGTTCCTCGCGGCGATGGTCATCCCAGCGCTGACAACGGCCTCGCCGCTGGAGGCCGCGGGCGACTTGATCCTGATCGTGTACCTGTTCGCGCTCCCGAGATTTTTCCTCGCCGTCGCGGGACTCGAATCTGGCTCGTCCCTGGCGGGGATCGGCGCGCGACGCGAGCTGCTGGTCTCCGCGCTGGCGGAGCCGATCCTGCTGCTGGTCATCTTCGTGATGGCGCTGCTGACGAAGACGACCAACCTGGGACGGATCAGCGCCGAGGTCGCGACGGGCGTTTTCCCGTTTTCGCTGGCGTATCTCCTCGGGTTGGCCGCGTTCGCCTTTGCCGCGTACATTGAGATGGGCAAACTTCCCTTCGACCTGGGCGAAGCCGAACAGGAATTACAGGAAGGCCCTCTCGCAGAATACTCTGGCCGCTCGCTTGCAATTTTAAAGTGGTCGGTCTATCTCAAACAATTGGTTTTGGTGGCGCTCTTCATGGCGCTCTTCATCCCCTTCGGCGCGATGACCGAACTCTCGATCGTCGCTTTCATCCTCGCGCTGATCGTCTTCCCGCTCAAGGCGGCGCTGTGGTACTTCATCGCCGCGATCTTCGAGAACGCCATGGCGCGCACGCGCTTTATGAACGCGCCTGCCGTCGTGTGGATGGCGCTCGGCATGGCCCTGCTCTCGTTCGTCTTCTACCTGGCGAACGTGTAGGCGAAGGAGGCGCTGCATGACATCCATGATCCTTGTCAGTATCCTGCTTCCCTTCGCGGGCGGACTGTTGACCCTGATCCTGCCGCGCGGTTGGATCAAAGCCTTCAGCGTGGTCGTGTCGCTGCTGGCGGGCGCGGCGGGCATCTACGTTCTGGCCGCGTTCACCGCCGCTGGCAAAGTGGACTCGAATGTGGATTTGCTCTACATCGGCCAGTGGCTCATCTATGGCGTGACGCTCGACAAACTGTCCGTGTTGATCGGCGCGGCGCTGGGACTGGTCGGCTTCCTCATCGTCGTCTACTCGACGGGTTATCTCACGGACAAAAACCGCGAGCATCCCGAAAAGGAAGTCGAACGCCGCTTCTACTTCTTCCTGCTCCTCTTCATCGGTTCGATGGCGGGACTGGTCTTCGCCTCCACGATGTTGGGCTTGCTGGTCTTCTTCGAGGTGACGGGCGTCTGCTCGTGGGGACTCATCGGCTACTACGACAACGAAAAGGCGCGCAAGGCCGCGCTGAAAGCCATCATCACCACGCAAGTCGCCTCGCTGGGACTCTACGCCGCCACCGCCTACTTCTTCGCGTTGACGGGCGGGACGCGTCTCAGCGACATGGCCGCGCTCACCGACGGCGCGAAGACCGCCATCTTCGCGGGGGTGTTGATCGCGGGCTACGGCAAGTCGGCGCAACTCCCGTTCCATTTCTGGCTGCCCGACGCGATGGCCGCGCCGACGCCCATCAGCGCGTACCTGCACGCGGCCTCGATGGTCAAGGTCGGCGTCTACATCTTCGCCCGCTGCATCGTCTCGGCGGGAAGCGTCCCGCGGATCATCGGGATCGTCGGCGCGAGCCTCGCAATCGTCACGATGGTCTACGGATTCGCCATGTACTTCCCACAAAGGGACATGAAAAAACTGCTGGCGTATTCCACCATCACGCAGTTATCTTATATCTTCTTTGGTCTTTCGGTCTCCATTCTCGGCTCGCAACTGGCATTCAACGGCGCGGTGATGCACATCTTCAATCACGCCTTTGCCAAGAGCCTGTTCTTTCTCGTGGCGGGCGCGCTGGCTTTCACCACAGGGACGCGCATGTTGCCGAACCTGCGCGGCGTGATGAAGAAACTCCCGCTCATCGGCGTCTGCTTCACCGTCGCCGCGCTGGCCGTGACGGGCGTCCCGCCGCTCAACGCCTTCTTCAGCAAGTTCAGCATTTTCGCGGGCGGCTTCCAGGCCGCGCAGATGAACCCGTGGTTGTACGCGCTGGTCGTCGTCGCCATCCTCGAATCGGTCGGAAGTTTCGCCTGGATCTTCTGGGTCTTCAGCAACGCGGCGGCAGGCCAGCCGTCCGAAGAAGTTGCCGCCGCCGCGCCGCTCCATCCCGCCATGGCCTTCGTGCTGGTTACGCTGGCCGCGCTGACGCTCATCTCGGGCGTCTTCGCCGCGGCCTGGATGGGATGATTGGAGCCAAACATGCAAAACGTCAACCTGATCAACAGCCTGAGCGGTCTTCTCATCCTCACCTCGTTGTTGGTGATCGAGGCGAAGACCCTGCGCCAGTCCGCCATCCAATACGGGATTCAGTCCTTCGTGCTGGTGCTGATCTTCCTCGCGCTGGCCTCCACGATGGAAGGCGCCGAGTCGCTCTACTACTGGGCGGCTTCCGCGTTTCTGACGAAGGCCGTCCTCGTGCCGATCATCCTCGCCCGCGCCGAGAAAAGCATGGAAGGGCAGCCCGCCGCGACGGTCCGACCGTGGGCGTCCATCGCGCTGGCGGGCGCGTCGCTGGTGGTCTCGTTCCTCGTCGTCAACAGCCTGCAACTGCGGATCGCCGTCGAGTTCAAACCCGCGCTGGCGGTGTCCATCGCGCATTTTTTCTTCGGTCAACTCTGCATTTTGACCCAGAAAAACATGCTCAAGCAGGTGCTTGGTTTCTGTTTGATGGAAAACGGCTCGCACCTGACCCTGGCCCTGCTGGCCTATAACGCGCCCGAACTCGTGGAAGTGGGCATCGCCACCGACGCGGTCTTCGGCGTGATCATCATGGTCATCCTGCTGGTGCAAATTAACAAGAGCCTGCACACCCTGGACGTGACCGAATTGAAGTCACTGAAAGGATAGAACATGTATACAACCGCATTGATCTGGCTTTTACTGACGCCTTTTATCCTTTCGCTGGCGGCTTTCGCCGTGCGTTGGGCGGGTAGCGTGGGCGTGTGGATGGCGGAAGCCCTCCACCTCGTCAGCGTGACCGTGACGCTCGTCCTGACGATCGTCGTCGTGCAGGGAGTCCTCGCGCAGGGGACGGTCGCGGCCGCGAACGACTGGTTCCACGTCGACGCGCTGGCGGCCGTCTTCCTGCTCATCATCGGCGCGGTGGGATTCCTCGTCGGCCTGTACTCGCTCGGTTACATCCGCAACGATTTGCAGGTCGGCGAACTGAAAGAGCCGCAGGTCAGCCTGTATTACGGTTTGTTCGAACTGTTCCTCTTCACGATGTTGCTTGTCGTCACCGCCAATAACATCATCATCATGTGGGTCGCCGTCGAAGCGACGACGCTCGGCTCGGCTTTCCTCGTCGGCATCTACGGTCATCGCGCCTCGCTCGAAGCCGCGTGGAAGTACGTGATGATCTGCACCGTGGGCGTGGCTTTCGGCCTCTACGGGACGGTTCTCGTCTACTCCGACGCGGTCCACTTCCTGACCGCGCCTGGCACGGCCGTCCTGTGGACGGAGATCGTCAAGAACGCCGCCTCCCTCGACCCGACTTTGCTCAAGATGGCTTTCGTCTTCGTGCTGATCGGATTTGGGACGAAGGCGGGCATTTTCCCCATGCACGCCTGGCTTCCCGACGCGCACTCGGAAGCGCCGAGTCCCGTCAGCGCGATGCTCTCGGGCGTACTGCTCAACTGCGCGCTGTTCGTCGTCCTGCGCTTCTCGATCATTCTTGACTATGGAGTGGGTCCCGAACTCCCGCGCGTCATCTTCCTCGTTTTCGGCGCGCTCTCGGTGATCGCCGCCTCGCTCTTCATGTTCGCCCAAAAGGATGTGAAACGCCTGCTGGCTTATTCCTCGGTGGAGAATATCGGACTCATCCTCCTCGGCTTCGGCATCGGCGGACAGGTCGGGATCCTGGCCGCGCTCTTGCAGGCCGTGAACCACAGTATCGTCAAGTCGCTCATGTTCTGCACGACGGGCAACATCCTAATGAAATATCACACCCGCCAATTGGACAAGATCAGGGGCATGCTGCAAGCCGTCCCGTTGACCAGTCTCGCGCTGATGCTCGGCGCGCTGGCGCTGGTCGGCGTCCCGCCGCTGAACATCTTCATCAGCAAATTTACCATCATCGGCGCGGGCTTCCAGAGCGGACATATCTGGCTGATGATTTTCATCCTGCTGGCGCTGGCGGTCATCTTTGCCGCGTTCATGAAAGCGCTGAGTTCCTCCGTCTTCGGCGAGATGCCCGAAGGCATGGACAAAGGCGAGGTGATGATCTGGGGCTTTGCTCCGCTGGCAGCGCTGGGACTGCTGATCGTTGCGCTTGGCGTTTATCTCCCGCCGCAGTTGAACGCCCTGCTGAATCAAGCCACGACCATCGCGCTGGCTGGACAGTCCACAACGGCGGGTGCGGATGTGATGAATATCGTGAAATTGCTGGCGCCTTAATCAACTCGATTCGTCAACGCGGGGACGGCGCTCTCCCCGACGAAGCCATCTCCGCTTTGTGGATGAGATTGTTTCGCAACGAACGCTCGCAATGACGAATCGACCAGGAGAATTGGCATGACGTATCGGCAGGAAACCATCCACGAATAATTCACGAATACTCGAATTGGAGAGTCGCCATTCGTTTATTCGTGGCGAATTCGTGGACGGCATTTCCCTCAGGAGAATTGGCATGATGTTATCAACACTGGACAAACCCAAAGTCGGGCAGAGATACGTGGACGCGATCCGCAGCCAGTTCGGGCTGGCCGTGCAGGAGGAATCCTGGCAGGCGTCCGACCAGGTGACGATCACCGTGGACCTCAACACCATGCCCTCCGTCGTGGAGTCGCTGTATTACGGTCACGGCGGCTGGCTTTCGGTCGTCGCCGCGAACGACGAGCGTCCGCTCAATGGACATTTCGCGCTGTACTATGTTCTGTCTGTGGAGGGGAACGAGCAGGAAAAAGCCGAAGGGACGGAGAACTGCTACATGGTGATCCGCGCCCTCGTCCCGCCGCTCGATCCCGAATTCCCGTCCGTCGCGCCGCGCGTCCCCGCCGCGATCTGGTACGAGCGCGAGATCCGCGACATGTTCGGGATTCGGCCCATCGGCCTGCCCGACGAACGCCGCCTCGTCCTCCCCGACGATTGGCCGGCCGACCTCTATCCGCTCCGCAAGGACACGATGGATTACCGCCATCGTCCCGAGCCGACCACCGAGAAAGAGACTTACGAATTCATTGACGTGGAAGGCGACGGCATTGTGCAGATCCCGCTTGGCCCCCTGCACATCACTTCGGACGAGCCTGGTCACTTCCGCCTCTTCGTGGACGGCGAACATATCGTCGACGCGGACTACCGACTCTTCTACGTCCACCGCGGCATGGAGAAACTGGCCGAGACGCGCATGAACTACGACCAGGTGACGTTCCTCGCCGACCGCATTTGCGGCATTTGCGGATACGCCCATAACGTGGCCTACTCGAACTCCATCGAGCGCGCGCTGGGGATCGAAGTCCCCGCCCGCGCCGATTACATCCGCACGATCCTGCTCGAAGTGGAACGTCTCCACAGCCACCTGCTGAACCTCGGTCTGGCCTGCCACTTCGTCGGCTTCGACACGGGCTTCATGCAATTCTTCCGCGTGCGCGAAAAATCCATGAAGATGGCCGAACTGCTGACCGGCACGCGCAAGACCTATGGCATGAACCTGATCGGCGGCGTGCGCCGCGACATTTTGAAAGAGACGCGTCTACAAATTCTCCAATACTGCAAGGAACTGCGCGAGGAAGTCAACGTGCTGGTGGCAATGCTGCTCGACACGCCGAACATCGTCCAGCGCACCGCGGGCATCGGACGCCTCGAGCCGAACGTCGCGCGCGACTACAGCCCCGTCGGGCCGACCCTGCGCGGATCGGGATTCGCCCGCGACATGCGCGTCGTCCATCCCTACGTCGCGTACGACCGCGTGCCGTGGAAGACTTCCGTCAAAGATAGTTGCGACGTTCTCGGGCGCACGCTGGTCCGCGCCGAGGAATTTTTCGAGTCGCTTTCGATGGTCGAGCGCTGTCTTGACGAAATGCCCGAAGGTCCCATCCTCGTGGAAGGCTTCCACTACAAGCCCTACGCCTTCGCCCTCGGCTACGTCGAAGCGCCGCGCGGCGAAGACATCCACTGGAGCATGTTGGGCGACAACCAGAAACTCTATCGCTGGCGCTGCCGCGCGTCGAGTTACAACAACTGGCCGCCGCTCCGTTACATGCTGCGGGACAACACCATCTCCGACGCGCCGCTCATCGTCGCCAGCATTGACCCGTGCTATTCCTGCACCGAACGCGTCACCGTGGTGGACGTCCGCAAGAGGAAAGCCGCCATCATCCCGTACAAGGAACTGGAACGCTACAGCCGCGAGCGCAAAGACTCGCCGTTGAAGAAATTTTAAACACAAAGGACACGAAGGCAACGAAGGAAAACCAATGAATGCAAGACTCTCCCCTTTGTGTACTTTGCGCCCTCACCTGCACTGCACCAAACGCAGTGCGGTGCAAGTGTCGTGTTTAGGCTCTTGAATTAGGCAAGGAGTTATCCATGCTGAAATTGATCAAAGAAGTCATGCGAGTTGGGGACGCCACCGTCCCGTATCCTTTCGTGAAGGTGGACGTCGCGCCTGGGTTCCGCGGCAAGCCCGAGTACGATCCCGTCCAGTGCATCGCTTGCGCGGCCTGCGTCATCGCCTGTCCGCCCAACGCGCTGAGCATGGAGACGAATCTCGAATCAGGCACGCGCACCTGGTCTATTTTTTACGGACGCTGCATCTTCTGCGCGCGCTGCGAGGAAGTCTGCCCGACGGGCGCCATCCGCCTCGGCGACGACTTCGAACTCGCCTCGTTCTCGCGCGACGATTTGACGGTCCGCGCGGACTTCAGGCTGGCCGCCTGCTCCGAGTGCGGCGCGTACTTCGCTTCGGCCAAGTCCCTCGACCGCGTCCTGTCCCTGCTCGACCAGGCGGGACTGCCCCCCGAGTCCGCCGACGACCGCAAGGCGCTGCTCCACATGTGTCCCGAGTGCAGGCGCAAGACCGACCTTCCGCGCGTGAAACCGATCGTTCAGGAGGCGTTCGATGGACGACTATAACATCAAGACCGACACCGCCTTTGCCGTCCGTCCCGATGAGGCCACGGACAAACTTAAGGGCGTCCTGCTCAAGGACATCCAACGCTCGTGCTATGTCTACCGCGTGGACTGTGGCGGCTGCAACGGCTGTGAGATCGAGATCTTCGCCGCCATCACGCCCATCTTCGACGCCGAACGCTTCGGAATTAAAGTTGTCTCCTCGCCGCGTCACGCGGACGTTCTCGTCTACACGGGCGCGGTGACGCGCTCCATGCGCGTCCCCGCGCTGCGCGCCTATCACGCCGCGCCGAATCCCAAAGTGTGTGTGGCATACGGCGCGTGCGGCTGCTCGGGCGGAATCTTCCACGACCTGTACTGCGTCTGGGGCGGCGCGGACAAGATCCTGCCGATAGACATGTACATCCCAGGCTGCCCGCCGACCCCGCTGGCGACCATCCACGGATTCGCCGTCGCGCTCGGCCTGCTCAAACAAAAAATGCAGATGGCTCATCACGTGCAGGGCGAAGACGAACGCTCGCAACTTCTATTCCCCGAAGTCCCGCTCGAACTGCGCGTGGACGTGGAGCGCGAGTCCCGCCGCATGGCAGGTTACTGGGCGGGACGGAACATCGCCAACACCTTCCTCGGTCTCGTCAAGGAACGCAGCCCGAAGGAGGCCGTCGCCGAAGTGGACGCGTATCTGCGCGGACAGGACGACCCGCGTCTCGCCGAGATCATGCGCAGGCTCGAGGAGATTTTCCTGAGCAGAACAAGTCTATAGACTTGTTCTACAACCTGGCAAAACCATGACCCCGAAAATTATCATTTATCAATTACGAACAAAATTCGTCAACCAGCGCGAAGACGTGCCAGAGGACGCGAAACAGGTCGTCTACTACACCCTCGCGGTCGGACACCACGTCGGTGTGATGGATTTATTTTCGAGCCGATTGGAAATTCCCCTCGAGGAGTTCGCGGCCTGGGTGCAGAGTCAGCCCGAAGGTCCCGCGCGGACGAAACTCGAAGGCGCGCTGCGCTGGGGCGAGATCGAGGTCAACCAGAGTCATGTCGGGATGCTGCTCCCGCTCCTCGAGGCCGCGCCCGCCGAAGGTCCGGGTTGGACGCGGGAATTCGTCGAGTGTCTGAACGCGGTCAGGCAGGAGTCCGCGATGTATCTCATGGTGAGGAAGGTCGCATGAACGTTTTGCTGGCGGTGGGCAACGGCATGATGGGCGACGACGGCGCGGGCGTGTTGCTGGCGCAGATGTTGCGCGACGCTCCGCTGGCGGATTGGTCGGTGGTGAACGGCGGCTCCGCTCCCGAAAATGTTTTGCATTGGATCCGCGAGATGGACGCGACGCGCGTACTCGTGGTGGACGCGGCCGACATGGACCTGGAGCCTGGCGCGGTCCGCCGCATCGACGCGGACAAGTTGGACGATCCCTTCCTGATGACGACCCACACCCTGCCGCTCACGTTCCTGATCGAGTCGCTGCGCGAATTTGTCCCGCAAGTGGATTTGCTCGGGATCCAGCCGAACATCGTCGCGTTCGGGTTTCCGATGTCCGCTGAAGTACGCGGCGCGGTGGGACAGGTGTACGCGGATTTGAAGAATGGCAGAATGGATTGGTGTACTTGTAATTAACTTTGTTAAGTTGGAATCCAGAAGTTCTACTTCTGGCTGCGGCAAGTGTCCGCAAGTGGAACTTGCGGAATCCAAGATGAACGGGAATCCAGAAGTTCTACTTCTGGCTGCGGCAAGTGTCCGCAAGTGGAACTTGCGGAATCCAAGATGAACGGGAATCCAGAAGTTCTACTTCTGGCTGCGGCAAGTGTCCGCAAGCGGGACTTGCGGAATCCAAGATGAACGGGAATCCAGAAGTTCTACTTCTGGCTGCGGCAAGTGTCCGCAAGCGGAACTTGCGGAATCCAAGATGAACGGGAATCCAGAAGTTCTACTTCTGGCTGCGACAAGTGTCCGCAAGCGGGACTTGCGGAATCCAAGATGAACGGGAATCCAGAAGTTCTACTTCTGGCTGCGGCAAGTGTCCGCAAGCGGAACTTGCGGAATCCAGGCAGCGATTAGAAAGGATTACGCCATGATTACGGTCAAGGATTTGTTGAAAAGCGCCGCCGCTTCGACGGTGGTGGTCTCGCCCAAGGATACGGTCTACCGCGCCCTGCAACTGATGGCGGAAAACAACGTCGGCGCGGTGATGATCACGGAGGGAGGGCGGATGGTCGGCATCTTCACCGAGCGCGACTATTGCCGCAAGGTCATCCTGATGGGACGCTCGTCGTTGAATACGCCCATCGAGGAGATCATGACCAGGAAGATGATCACCGTCGGGCCGAGCCAGCCGCTGGAGGAATGTCTCGAGTTGATGACCAGGTACCGCATCCGTCACCTGCCCGTGCAGGACGGAGAGAAATTGATCGGGCTGGTCTCGATGCGCGATGTGATGACGATGATGATCTCCATCAAGGAAGACCGCATCCAGCGGCTGGAGAACTACATCCTCGGCGCGGAGTACCAGCATTAGTTGGGTGATCCAATCGTCGCGCGGTCTGATGGTCGCGTAGTCCGATAGTCGCGCGGTCTGGCGGTCGCGGACAATTTCCCGCCGCGCGTTTCCTTTCAATGAAACAGACACCCCGCGCTCGCGAGGTGTCTGTTTGTATTTTCCTGATTCTTTGTCCGCCCACTGATCACTGACTACTGATTACCGATCACTGATCACTGGTCACTGATCACTGGCTTCCTTCGCCCCCATCTGCACGCCGACGATGTTGAACCCGCTGTCCACGTACAGCACGTCGCCTGTGATCTTCGCCGAAAGGTCCGACGCGAGGAAGACGGCCGCGTTGCCCACGTCTTCGATGGTCACGTTTTCGCGCATGGGAGACATGTCCGCGAAATGCTTGTACATGTCGCGGAATCCGCCCACGCCCGCCGCGGCCAGCGTGCGGATCGGTCCCGCCGAGATGGCGTTGACGCGCACCTTCTGCGGACCGAAATCATAAGCCAGATAACGCGTGGACGATTCGAGCGCGGCCTTGGCGACGCCCATCACGTTGTAATGCGGCGCAACTTTCACCGAGCCGTAGTAGGTCATGCAGATCAGCGACGCGCCCGGGTTCAGGATCGGCTGGAACGCCTTCGCCAGCGCGACGAACGAGAAGACCGAGATGTCCATCGCGTTCTTGAATCCCTCGCGGCTCGTATTGTAGTACGGCCCGGTCAATTCGTCCCGCCCCGCGAAAGCCACCGAGTGCACCAGCACGTCAATCTTGCCGAAATGCGCGGCGGCTTTTTCGGCGGCGGCCGCGATCTGTTCGTCGCTCGTCACGTCGCACTCTTCCAGCCATTGGCAGCCGACCTGCTCCGCCAACGGCGTGACGCGCCGCTTCAACATCTCGCCCGCGTAACTGATCCCGATCGCCGCGCCCTCGCGGTGGAACGCCTGCGTGATTCCCCACGCAATGGACTTGTCGTTCGCCAGGCCAAAGATCAATGCGTTCTTGCCGTCCAGTAAACCCATGTTGCCTCCAATGATGAGCGAATAGAGAACAGAGAGCAGTGACTACTCTCTAATCATCAGTTCTCCATTTTCCAATTTTTAATCCAGAATCTCCATGGTTTTGACTTCCACGGCTCTGGCACAGTATATAAACCCACGCGGGGACTAATCGTCACGGCGGAATCGGGGACGGGATTCCCCGCTTCGATCCATAGACCCGAGGCGGGCGCGGCCAAATCGGCGTTATTCTCGCCCCTGCCGATCCCCATCGCCTGACAGAGTTTCCCCGGCCCGAACGTGTCGCGTCCCCCGCGCCGCGCCGACATGACCTCCGCGCCCTCGACGGGCCAGATCGCGCGGATGAGAACCGCCGCCGGGAAGCCTTCCTTCTCCGTCACCGCGTTCAGCATCCAGTGATGACCGTAGGTGAAGTAGACGTACGCGTGCCCCGGCGGGCCATACATGACCTGCGTGCGCGGCGTCCGTCCCGCCTTGGCGTGGCAGCCGAGATCCTCCTCGCCGATGTAGGCCTCCGTCTCGGTGATGACGCCGACCAGTTTGACGCCGTCCAAAATCCGTACCAGCCGCGCGCCGATCAATTCACGCGCGACGGTCAGCGAGGGGCGGTTGTAGAATTTACGCGGGAGGATCATTTTCTATCACAAAGTATCCATGAACGGGGGCGCCTCGAATGATGAAAATTTGGAATCCCGAAGTTCTACTTCGGGAAAACCGCAAGTAGAACTTGCGGAATCCATTTTATTTTCATATCGGGCTATGTAGAAAATCAGAAAAATTCGCGCCAATTCGTGGAATTCACGGCTGGGAATTTTATTTCCGATGAAGCTTGTTGCATCCTTCGCGCTCTTGGCGGCGAATCATTTAAATCTGGAATCCCTTTGCAGCGTCAGCCGCAACCCGTCTTCCAATTTGATGGACGGCTGGAAGCGGAGTTTCTCCTGCGCGAGCGTCAGGTCCGCGCGCATCCGCGAGACGCCGCCCGAAATTTTCGCATTGTAGACAACGTTGGCTTTGCTGCCCGTCGCTTCCAGCGCGGACTTGATCAGGTCGCGGATGCTGGTCTCCGTCCCCGAACCGATATTGATCACCAGCCCGTTGACGTTCGGCGCGGTGGACGCGGCCACCATGGCGCTGACCGCGTCGTCCACATAGACGTAATCGCGGGTCTGCGTCCCGTCGCCGTGCGCGATCAGCGTCCCGCCGCGCTGCGCCTGGCGGAGATAGTGAGGGACGACGGGCGGATGCGAGGCCGGCAGGCGCTGCCCGGGGCCGTAGGCGTTGAAGATCCGCAGGCTGACGGTTTCGATCTCCCACAGGTTCCCGATGGTGCGGACGTAATGTTCCGCCGCGATCTTGGAGACGGCGTACGGCGAGCGCGGGTTGGGGACCATGTTTTCGCGCAGGGGCTGCTCGCCCATGTCGCCGTAGACCGCGCCCGAGGAGGCCAGGACGACGCGTTTGACGCCCACGTCGCGGATGGCTTCCATCAGCGCCACCGTCCCGCCGACGTTGACCGCGTTATAGTCGCGCGGGTACAAGATGGATTCCTGTACCGAGACGCGTGCCGCGAGATGGTAGACCACGTCCACGTCCTGGAGGAGCGTCCACAACTTGGGACGGTCGTTCACGTCTCCGCGCGTGAAGTGGACGTCGGGCGCCAGCGCTTGCGGGTCGCCCGTGGAAAGGTCGTCCAGTCCGCGCACCTGATGTCCCTCGCGGGCGAGTTGGTTGGCAAGCGATGAGCCGAGGAAGCCCGCGGCTCCGGTGATGAGGAAGTTCATGGAATTTATTTGGGTGAAACGATCTTTTCCAACTCGCTTACCAGAAGAGGCAAGTCGAGTTGAATGATGTCCCAGACAATGTCGTACAGATATGCATCATCGCGCGACATAGAACACCTTGGCGGAGTCGAGAATGGCTTTTTTACGAATGGGGTTTCGGCTGGCTTTGACCCCTTGATAAGTCAATAGATCCACGTTTCGTCCAAGAATTTTTCTCAACTCATCTGGCATGGCAAAGAAAGCGAGGCCTGGCGTGTAGCCTTTCTTGAATTCAATTAATATATCCACATCGCTGGTTGGTTTGGAATTATCGCGTAAAACTGACCCAAAAAACGCCAGTTTTTGGATGTTATATTTGCGACAAAAATCCGCAATTTTCCTGCGGGGAATGTTGAATTTCTGACTGTCCATGTTTGGATTATACAACATGAGAGGCATTCCGCTATTCTCTTGATTCCCTTTGTCCAATCTCGCTTCTCGTCAACACGATCACCGCAGCCAGGATCAGCCCGCCGCCGACCAGCGTGATCGGCGCCAGGCGCTCGCCGAAGAGCCACGCGGCCAGCAGCACGGTGACGACGGGTTCCAGCGTGGAGAGCAGCGAGGCGTTGGTCGGGCCGATGCGTTCGATGCCTGCCAGGAAAGCCGTGACCGGGATGACGGTGGCGAAGATCACGATCCCAGCCATGGATAACCAGCCCGAACCGCTCGCGGGGAAATGCGCGCCGTTGACGAGGGTCAACGTCCCATACACCAGCGCGGCCGAGGCGAAGATGACCAGCGAGGATTGGATCGCGCCGATCTGCTTCATCACGTTCGCGCCGACGATGATGTACGCCGAATAGATCAGGGCCGATGCCACCGCGAAGAAGACGCCGAGAAATTCTCCGCTCGCCGGGCCGACGGTGAGAGCCGTGCCGACCAGGGCAACCGCCAGCGCGGCCGCTTTGACCCAGTTCGCTTTCTCTTTAAGGAAGATGACCGAAAGGACGAAGACGATCGCCGGGTAGAGATAGAGCAGTAAAGCGACCAGTCCTGCCGACGCATATTTGATGCCGGAGAGGTAGGTGAACGACTGCCCGGCGTAGCCGAGCGCGCCCATGCCGATGAGTTGCGCGAGGACGCGTCCGCGGGGGAGGGACTCGCGGCGCAGAATCAGGATGAAGGTCAGGATGGAGGCGGCGAAGAGGAAACGCAGGAAGAGCAGGGTGAAGGTGTCCACCCCGTCGGCGTAGAGGAACCGCCCGAAGATGGCCAGCGTCCCGAAACCGGCCGCGGAGACGATGGCGAGGGCGGCGCCGGTGAGTCGTCGTAGAGTGGGCATGGATGATCCGTGGTTCGAAAAACGCTATTGGACTTGTTCGCGCGTCGAGTCGGCGCGCGATAGCTTGGCGCGATTATGGAGTTTCACAGTATGTTCTTTCCGCCAGTTTGTGCAGTTTCCCGGCTTTCAATTCGTCCAATGTCCCCGCGCCCGCCGCGAACATCGCCACCTCGATCTGGCGTTTGGTCAGTCTCATCGCGTCGAGGGTCTTTTCGGCAGAGACGGCCGCGGCTTTGAGGAACCCGCCTGCCATGCCGCCGAGCGTCGCGCCGAGGGCCAGGCACTTGGCGATGTCGAGTCCGTCTTTGAGGCCGCCGCTCGCGAAGACGGTCATGGCGGGCGCGGCTTTTCGGACGATCTGAATCGACTCGGCGGTGGGGATGCCCCAGCCGATGAACGCGGCGGCGAGTTCGCGCCTGAACTCGTCGGGAGCGCGGTGCATTTCGACTTGCGACCAACTCGTGCCGCCCGCGCCGGCCACGTCAATGGCGGCGACGCCGCACCCGGCCAGGAGTTTCGCCGTCCGCGCGGAGATGCCCCAGCCCACCTCCTTGGCGATCACGGGGACTTCGATCTTTTTGCAAAGCGCCTCGATCTTGGCGGCCAGCCCGGCAAAGTTCACGTCTCCCCCGGCCTGGACGGCCTCTTGCAGGGGATTGAGGTGCAGGATGAGCGCGTCGGCCTGGATCATGTCCACGGCGCGGCGGCAGTGATCGAGCGCGTAACCGTAGTTGAGTTGGACCGCGCCGAGGTTGGCAAACAGCAGGATGTCGGGCGCGGCGCGGCGGACTTGGAACGTGGCGGCCTGTTCGGGATGTTCGAGCGCGGCGCGCTGACTCCCGACTCCCATCGCCACGCGGGCCTCCTGCGCGGCCTCGGCGAGACGGAGGTTGATCGTTTTCGCTTTGGCCGTCCCGCCGGTCATGGAGCTGACCAGGATGGGCGCGGCCAGCCGCTTGCCGAACAGGTCGAGGGACGCGTCGACACGGTCGAGGTCGAGCTCGGGAAGCGCCTCGTGGACGAAGCGGTAGTTTTCGAGGCCGGTCGTCAGCGCGGAGCGGACGTCCCGTTCCAGGTTGATCTTAATGTGATCGGATTTTCTGTCTACCAGTTCCGTATCTTTTTTCATAGGGGGGTGTTTCCTGTCTTTGAATTGGGCTGGTATAATCCCAGCCATCTAAATTGCCAACTCAAGCATTCGGAGGAACCATGTCTGATAAATTTGAAGACGTCAAAAAAGTGATCGTTGACCTGCTGGGTATTGACGACCCGTCGAAGGTGACGCCCGAAGCCCGCTTCCGCGAGGACCTGGGCGCGGATTCGCTCGACTTGGTGGAACTCATCATGGAGTTCGAAGAGACGTTCAAGATGGAAATTTCGGATGAAGACGCCCAGAAGATCTTCACCGTGGGCGACGCGGTTGCCTACATCTCCAGCCACGTCAAGTAACCGTCTGTTGCGGGATTATAACGTAGAGCCGCCTGTCTTCTGACAGGCGGCTTTCATATCCTCGGGGCGGGCCGCGTTAAAGGTCGAAGTTGCCGGAAGATTCGGGCTGGTACAGTATCTTTTTGACCTGCAAGCGTCTTTTTCCCGCAGGGACGTTCCACTCGAAAGTATCCCCGACCTTGTATCCCAGCATGGCGGTCCCGATCGGCGCGAGGATGGAGACTTTTCCCTGCCCGGGGTCGGAATCTTCGGGGAAAACCAGCGTATAGGTTTCTTCGTCCCCTGTGTCCAGGTCCTGGAGGGCGACGGTCGAATTCATGGTGATCACGTCGCTGGGGATGTCGCGCGGCGAAACGACGGTGGCGCGTCGGATCTCCACTTTGAGCTTTTCCAGGTATTCGCTTTTCCGGTAATCGGTGGATTGAGCGTCCCAAAGAAGCTTTTTCAAGCGTTCGAGATCGAATTCGGTAATGTAAATTGATTGGTTATCCATGGTCGCCTTCTCTTAATCTGTCAGTCGAGCTTTGAAGGTTGGTCTGTGTGGAAAGAGCGCGGCTGCAAGTCCAACCCGGAAACCGCGCCCAGCAAATTCAGATACAAGGAGTATAGCATGAATTTTGGGAAAGGCACAAGCGAGGCGTGGGAAATTTTCAAAATCTGTGTTATACGCGTACCGCATTACGACACCCCCGGAGATTCGCCGCCGCGTTGGATGAAAATGAAAACAAACCCGCAATTCGAACTTATCCGCCAATCCGCCACCGTCGCGATGGCGGACCGCATCCTGGCGCTTAAAGCCGACGGGCGCGGGATCGTCCCCTTGCAGGTCGGCGATCCCGACTTCGACACGCCGCCCGCCGTCGTGGAGGCGGCCCTGCGCGCCATGCAAAGCGGACAGACGCACTACGCGCCCTCGCGCGGACTGCCCGACTTGCGCGAAGCCGCCGCGTTCAAACTGCGCCGCGACGAGCGCGTGGACTACGACCCAGCCTCCGAAATCCTCGTGACGCACGGCGGCATCCACGCCTATTACGCGGCCATGCAATCCATCCTTTCGCCGGGCGACGAAGCCCTCGTCCCCGACCCATCGTGGGCGACTCATTCCAACATGGTCGTCATGCTGCGCGGACGCGCGCTCCGCGTCCCCGCGCCCGCCGAAAACGGGTTCATCCCGGCGCTGGCCGCGTGGGAGAAGGCGCTCACGCCGCGCACGCGCGCCATCGTGCTGAATTATCCGTCCAACCCGACCGGCGCGTATCCCTCGCGGGAATATCTGGAGCAAATCCATGCCTTCGCCCACGCGCACGACCTGTGGATCGTCAGCGACGAGGTGTACGGAAGCCTGTATTACGGCGAGCCGCCCGTCAGCGCCGCCGCGTTCGACGGAGCGAAGGAACGGACGCTGGTCGTCAACAGCCTGTCCAAATCTTACGCGATGACCGGCTGGCGCGTGGGATTCCTCGCCGCGCCCGCGCGCGTGATCGAGAACGCGCTGAAGGCGGGACAAAACTCCATCACCTGCGTCGCGCCGTTCGTCCAGAAAGCCGCGGCCTTCGCGTTGACCGACCCGGCGATGCAGGCCGTCACGGCGGAGATGCGGGCCGCGTACGCGCGCCGCCGCGCCCTCGTCTCGCGGCTGGCGCGCGAACTGGGGAGCGGGCGCGTGCGCGTCGTCCCTCCGCAGGGCGCGTTCTATTTCTTCCTCGACATGCGCGCCCTGGGGATGTCGTCCGTCGAGATGTGCGAACGCCTGCTCGAAGAAGCGGGCGTGGGACTGGTCCCCGGCGCGGCGTTCGGCAGATGCGGCGAGGGATTTATCCGCATGACCATCGCCGCTTCGGATGAAAACGTCGAAGCGGGTTTTCGGAAGATCGTCGAATGGGCGGAGGCGCAACCCGTCGCGCCGTCCGCGAAGGATGGCGGATCATGAGAGTCGCTTTTCAAGGCGAGGCCGGCGCGTTCTCGGAGCAGGCCGCTCTGGACCATTACGGAGGCGCGGACCCCGTCCCGTGCGAATCGTTCGACGCGGTCTTCGACGCGGTCAACTCCCAAAAGTGCGACGCGGGGATCATCCCCGTTGAAAATTCGCTGGCGGGCAGCATCCACCAGAACTACGACCTGCTGATGCAGAATGACCTGTTCATTGTCGGCGAATATGTGCTGCGCGTGCGTCATTGCCTGATCGCCAACCCCGGCGCGGAAAAGGCGCGCATTCGGAAAGCCGTCAGCCATCCGCAGGCGCTGGGACAATGCGCCAATTATTTGCGACGGAATGGTATCAAACCCGAAAACGGATTCGACACTGCCGGAAGCGTCAAGGCTTTGAAAGAATCGGACTCGCTGGACGTTGCCGCGATCGCCTCCCGCCGCGCGGCGGAAATTTACGGGATGGAGATTCTCGAGGAAGGCATCGAGGACAACCCCGAAAATTACACGCGCTTCCTCGCCATTCAACGCGAGCCGGTCGTTTCGCGGGGCGAAGCGAAGACCTCCATTGTGTTCACGTTGAATAACGTCCCGGGCGCGCTGGCGGCCGCGTTGAATCTGTTCGCCGAGGCGCGCGTCAACCTCACCAAGATCGAATCGCGTCCCTTGCAGGGCAAGCCGTGGGACTATCTTTTCTACTGTGATTTCGAACGCGCCGCGCAGGATCCGCGCGCCGAGAAAGTTCTCGAGCGTTTGGGCGCGCTCGCGCCGTTCCTGCGCGTCCTGGGTTCGTACCCTCGCTTCCAGCCATGAGCAATTTCAAATTCGCCCTTGACGCCTGCGCGCCTTGTGCGTAGAATACCGCTCAATGTCCACCACCTCCCGCTTCTATTTTGCGTACTACTTTTACGGCTCCCAAACTTCGGACGCCGTTGGTTGCGCTTAAGCGGGTAGTGTCACTTCCGTTCACGAGAGCGAGACCATGCGGTCTCGCTCTTTTTTTATACCTGCACAAGGAGAAGCCCATGCATCAACGCGGCGTTCGCGGCGCCACCACCATCGAGGCGGACGACAAGGAGCGCGTCCTTTCCGCCACGCGGGAATTGCTCCTCGCCATCCTCGCGTCGAATCCCGATCTCGAGACGGACGACATCGCTTCGGCGCTGTTCACCGTCACGGGCGACATCGCCTCGGCCTACCCCGCGCGGGCCGCGCGTCAATTGGGCTGGGACCTCGTCCCGATGATGTGCGCGCGGGAGATCCCCGTCGCGGACGGACTGCCGCGGTGCCTCCGCGTCCTGATCCACTGGAACACCGAAAAGCGGCAGGACGAGATCCAACACGTCTATCTGCGCGGCGCGGTCCAACTGCGTCCCGACCTGCAACGTCCATCGCCGCGGACTTAAGTCCGCGCGATCAATCAATTTTCAGGAGACCCTCATGATGATCGTCATGCGCCCCGGCGCCCCGAAAGAACAGATCGAAGCCGTCATTTCCGCGGTGGAAAAGAACCAGCTCGTCGCCCATCCCATCTTTGGCGTGGAACAGGCCATCATCGGCGCGGTCGGCGATGGACATTACGTGGCGAAGGAAATCTTCGAAGCCCTCCCCGGCGTGCTGGAAGTGCAGCGCATTTCCAAACCCTACAAACTCGCCTCGCGCCAATTCCACGAGCAGGACTCGGTCTTCCCGTTGGACGGATTCGCCATCGGCGAGGAGGAGATCGTTGTGATCGCGGGCCCCTGCTCGGTTGAGTCGCGGACGCAAATCCTCGAGATCGCGCAGGCCGTCCGCGAGGCCGGCGCGCACGCGCTGCGCGGCGGAGTCTTCAAACCGCGCACCTCGCCGTATTCCTTCCAGGGACTCGGCGAAGAAGGCCTCGAATACCTGGCCGAAGCCCGCGCGCTGACCGGCATGCCCATCGTGGCGGAAGTCATGGCGGTCTCGCAAGTGGCGCTGATGGAGAAATACGTGGACGTGTTCCAGATCGGCGCGCGTAACATGCAGAACTTCAACCTGCTGCGCGCGGTCGGCGAGACGCAGACGCCGGTGTTGTTCAAGCGCGGCCTCTCCGCCACCATCGAAGAAATGCTCATGGCGAGCGAATACATTTTGAGCGGCGGCAACGACCGCGTCATCCTGTGCGAGCGCGGCATTCGGACGTTCGAGACCGCCACGCGCAACACCACCGACATCAACGCCATTCCCGTCCTGAAAAAATTGACTCACCTGCCCGTCATCCTCGACCCGTCTCATTCCACGGGCGAAGCGGACTATGTCGCCTCTGTCGCCCGCGCCGCCATCGCCGCGGGCGCGGACGGACTCATCGTCGAGGTGCATCACGATCCCGCCAACGCCATCTCCGACGGACGGCAATCGCTCACGCCCGAAGCCTTCGCGAAAATGGTGAACCAGGCGCGCGCCGTCGCCGAGGCGGTGGGACGCAGGCTGGCTCCCGTGAAGCATGTCCACGCCTGACTTTAAACTCTCCGAAGCCAAAATTGCCGTCGTCGGATTGGGCTTGATGGGCGGCTCGCTGGCGCTGGGACTGCGCGGAAAATGCGCCGCGCTGTTTGGAATTGACCCGCATCCTGCCGCGCTCGAACTGGCTCTCTCCGCCCGCGTCGTTGACCGCGCCGACAGCCTCCCCGCCAACCTGCTGCCCCAGGCGGACCTCGTCGTCCTGGCCGCGCCGGTCCCCGCGATTTTATCCCTGCTCGAAGACCTGCCCGCGCTCATGCCGAATCCCTGCATTCTCATGGACCTCGGCTCGACGAAAAAGGACATCGTCAACGCCATGTCGCGCCTGCCCGAACGATTTGATCCCATCGGCGGACATCCCCTCTGCGGCCGGGAGAAACTCTCGCTGGTCAACGCCGAGGCAAATCTATATCGCGGCGCGCTTTTCCTGCTGACGCCGCTGCCGCGTACCTCGCCGCGCGCTTTGCCCGCCGCGCGGCAGATCGTCGAGGCGCTGGGCGCGTACGCGGACATCCTCGATGCGGACGAACACGACCGCCTCCTCGCGGCGACCAGTCATTTGCCCTTCCTGCTTTCCTCCGCGCTGACGTTGTCCGTCCCGCAGGACGCGGCTCCATTCATCGGGCCCGGTTTCAGATCCACAGCCAGGCTGGCCGAGACTCACTCCTCGATGATGCTGGGCGTCTTGCAGACCAATCGCCAAAATACGCTCGAGGCTTTGCACAAATTCCAAACCCAACTGGCTGAAATCGAATTGGCGCTTGCCTCCGAAGATTTTCCCAAACTCGAATCCCTCCTGAACCAATCCCGCTCCTCTCATCAAGTCCTCACTGCCACTGATAACTGATAACTGGTATGCGCTCCTCCCTCCGTATCACGCCCATCCGCCATCCCCTCGACGCCTCCGTCCGCGTGCCTGGCTCCAAATCGCTGACCAACCGCGCCCTGCTTATCGCCGCGCTCGCGGACGGGACCACGCGTCTGACCAACGCGTTATTCTCCGACGACTCGCGTTACTTTGCCGGGGCCCTGCAAACCCTCGGCTTCGACGTTCAACTCGACGAAGCGAATCGCGAGATGACCGTCGTCGGCGGGGGCGGAAAGATCCCCGCGCCCAAAGCGGAACTGTTCGTCGGCAACGCCGGCACCGCGGCAAGGTTTCTCTCCGCGCTTCTCACCCTCGGTCACGGCGAATTCATCCTCGACGGCGACGCGCGGATGCGCGAGCGTCCCATCGGCGACCTGGTGGACTCGTTAACTCAACTCGGAGCGGTCATTGAACCTTTAACCGTCAGCCGCCCGTCTTCCATCTGTCCTCCCGTGAAGATCATCGCCAACGGTCTGCGCGGCGGAAAGACTGAAATTGCGGGCGACATATCGAGTCAATTCCTCTCCGCCCTGCTCATGGTCGCGCCGTACGCCCGAACGCCCGTCGAGATCGTCCTGACGACCGAACTCAACTCCAAGCCCTACGTGGACATGACCCTTTCCATCATGCAAGACTTCGGCATCCGCGTCCAACGCGACGGCTGCCGCTCCTTCTCCGTCCCAACCGCCAACTACCGCGAAGCGCCCCCGCGGAACCAATTGCCGATCTCCAACCTCCATACGCAAATTACTAATCTCCAATTACCAATTACCACTTACCCCATCGAATCCGACGCCTCCGCCGCGTCCTACTTTTTCGCCGCGCCCGCCATCTGCGGCGGGACCGTCCGCGTCGAAAACATCTCGCGCCGCTCTGTGCAGGGCGACATCGGCTTCCTCGACGTCCTCCAAAACATGGGCTGTGTCGTGACGGAATCGGGCGACTCGATCAGCGTCTGCCGCGCCGCGTCCCTCGTCGGCGTTGACGTTGACATGCGCGACATCCCCGACGCCGCGCTGACCCTCGCGGCCGTCGCGCCCTTCGCCGAATCGCCCACGCGCATCCGCGGCATCGCCTCGGCGCGCGTCAAAGAATCGGACCGCGTCCACGCCGCCTGCGTCGAACTCGCCCGGCTCGGCGTCCAGGTCGAAGAACACGCCGACGGCATGACCATCCACCCGTGCAAAAAATTCCAGCCCGCGCGCATCCAAACCTACAACGACCACCGCGTCGCGATGGCTTTCTCGCTCGTCGGCCTGCGCGTCGACGGCGTGACCATCGAAAATCCCTCCTGCGTCTCAAAAACCTTCCCAGATTTTTTCGACGTTCTTGGCGGCCTGGCATGACATCGGCTCCGCGCGCGGCCGGTCCATTCCGCCTGGGTTTGACCGGCTTTCCCCTCGACCATTCGCTTTCGCCCCGGATCCACGCCGCGGCGTTGGACGCCTGCAACCTGGCCGGCGACTACGCCCTCTTCCCGCTTCCTCCTGACGACGCGCGGGGTTTGCCCGACCTGCTCCGCCGCGTCCGCTCCGGCGAGCTTCACGGACTCAACGTCACCGTTCCGCACAAACAGAGCGTGATCCCCCTGCTCGACGACTTGACTCCCACCGCGCGCGCGATCGGCGCGGCGAACACGATCTGTCTTCGCGGCGGCAAACTGACCGGCGAAAACACGGACGCGCCGGGCTTTCTCGCCGACCTCCGTCAATTTCCCGCCGGGCAATCTCCAGCCGGGAGTCTGAGATCGGCGCTCGTGCTTGGCGCGGGGGGCGCCGCGCGCGCGGTCGTCCACGCTTTGCTCGCCGAGGGCTGGGACGTCACAGTCGCCGCCCGCCGAAGCGGGCAAGCGCGCCAGCTCGCGTCCGCCTTCGCCGATCGCAAGTTATGGGTCGCCGGTTTCCCAGCCGCCGATTTTCGGTTTTCCGATTTCACCCTTCTGGTGAACGCGACTCCTGTGGGCATGTTTCCGCGCGTCGAGCGCTCGCCTTTGCCCGAAAATTTGTCCCTGCCTTCGACCCTTTTGGTTTATGATCTGGTCTACAACCCGCGCGAGACCGCGCTCGTCCGCGCGGCGCGCGCGCAGGGACTGTTCGCCGCGACCGGTCTCGGCATGTTGATCGAGCAGGCCGCGCTCGCCTTTGAGATCTGGACCGGCTGCAACCCGCCGCGCGATATTTTACGCCGCGCCGTCGAAAACTGAACACTGGAGACTGAAATGCCGCTTCGCTTCCTGACCGCTGGCGAATCCCACGGCCCCGCGCTGACCGTCATCCTCGATGGGATGCCCGCGGGACTTCCCCTCGCGCCGGAGATCGTCAACGCCGAACTCGCCCGCCGTCAAAAGGGATACGGCTCGGGTGGGCGCATGAAGATCGAAAAAGATACGGTCCGCATTCTCGCTGGCGTCTTGGCGGGCGAGACGACCGGCGCGCCGATCGCCCTGCTGGTTGAAAACGCCGACCACGTCAAATGGAAGGGCAGGGAGATCGAGCCGATGACCGCCCCTCGTCCCGGTCACGCCGACTTGACGGGCGCGGTCAAATACGGATACCGCGACCTCCGTCCCGCGCTGGAGCGCGCCTCGGCCCGCGAGACTGCGATGCGCGTCGCGGCGGGCGCGGTCTGCAAACATTTCCTCGCCCGGTTCGGGATTGTCGTCGGCGGGTACGTCGCCTCCATCGGCGAAGTCGCGGCGGAGTTCGGCGACATGCCCTACGCGGAACGCTTCGCCCGCGCCGAAGAATCGGACGTGCGCTGTCCCGTCGAAGAATCCGCCAGGCGGATGCGCGCCGAGATCGAGAAGACGATCCGCGGTAAAAACACCCTCGGCGGCGTTCTGGAGATCGTCGCGTTGAATGTGCCAGCCGGCCTCGGCAGTTTTGTCCAGTGGGACAGGCGTCTCGAAGCCCGGCTCGCGTCGGCGGCCATGTCTGTGCAAGCGATTAAAGGCGTGGAGGTCGGCGACGCGTTTGAAAACGCGAAGCGATTGGGAACCGAAGCGCACGACCCCATCAACCTTAAATCTTCGGCCTCGGACCTTCAATCTTCCAACCTTTCCCGCGCGAGCAACCGCGCGGGCGGGATCGAGGGCGGGATCTCCAACGGCCAGCCCATCCTCCTCCGTGCGGCGATGAAGCCGATCGCGACCACGCTCGTCCCACAGCAAACTGTTGACCTTGCCTCCGGCGAAAACGCGCCCACCCAATACGAACGCTCCGATTTTTGTCCCGTGCCGCGCGCCGTCCCGATCCTCGAAGCGATGACCGCCTTCGTCCTCGCGGACGCGCTGATCGAAAAACTCGGCGGCGACTCGCTCGACGAAATGACGCCGCGTTTCGAGTCCCTGCGAAAAGCGACTCTTGACGATCTGCCGATGGATAACGTCTCGCATGTGTTTTGGGATGCGTAAACTGCCGCCTCTTTCAACGGGTAAACATCCTCCCATGCAACTCTTCCTCTACGGTCCCTCCGGCTCTGGTAAATCAACCATCGGAAAAATCGTCGCCGAAAATCTCAAGCTGCCGTTCATTGACCTGGATAAAGTCGTCGAGGCACGCGCGGAAAAATCCGTCCCGCAGATCATGGAGACGCAAGGCGAGGCCGCCTTCCGTGATTTGGAAACGCAGGCGTTGAAAAGTCTCTCGTCGGCGGCTGAAAGCGTCGTTGCTTTGGGAGGCGGCGCGTTGCTGCGGGAAGAAAATCGCAACTTCGCCGAAGCGCACGGGAAGATCCTCCTGCTCGCGGCGGAATTGCAAACTTTGCTGGAGCGGCTGGACGACGCAAACGACCGTCCTTTGCTGGCAGGCGGCCTGGAAAGCAAACTCAAATCCCTGCTTGAAAAGCGGAAAGCGCATTACGAATCTTTTCCTATGAAACTCAGCGTGGACGGACAAAGCGCCGGGCAAAGCGCGCGGCAGGCGCAGATCCTGTTCGGGCGGCATCGTCTCTCGGCGATGGGCGAGTACAACGTTTTCGTCGGACAAATTGCCGATTTGCCCAGGCGCGATTTCATCGTCACCGACGAGAATGTGGCGAGGTTTCATCTTGAAAGAATTCAGGGCGCGCTCGGGCGGGACGTCCCGTCGCTGATCCTTCCGGCGGGCGAGACGCACAAGAATCTCGACACGATCCAGCGCGTCTGGCGCGCGTTCCTCGAAGCGGGACTGGACCGCGGGAGCGTCGTCGCCGCGCTCGGCGGCGGCGTGATCGGCGACCTGACGGGCTTCGCGGCCGCGACGTACATGCGCGGCGTCCGCTGGATCTGCATCCCGACCACTTTGCTTGCGATGGCGGACGCGTCGCTGGGCGGCAAAACCGGCTTCGACCTGCCCGAGGGGAAAAACCTGATCGGCGCGTTTCACCCGCCCCAGGCGGTTTTCGCCGACCCGTCTTTCCTATCCACTTTGCCCGAGGACGAGTTCCGCTCCGGCATGGCGGAGGTCGTCAAGCATGGCGTCATCGCCGACCCCGAATTGTTCGGGATGTGTTCGCGCGGGTTGGACTGGGCGCGCGAAAATGTGGAGGAGATCGTCAAGCGCGCGATGGCGGTGAAGATTCGCGTCATCGAAGAAGACCCATACGAAAAGGGATTCCGCGCCGCGCTGAATTTCGGACACACCGTCGGTCACGCGGTGGAACTGGTCAGCGGGTTCCGCCTGCGGCACGGGGAGGCGGTGGCGGTCGGGATGGCGGTCGAGGCGAGGTATTCCGCCCGGGTCGGGCTGGCAGGCACGGGCGTGGTCGAGGCGCTTGAATCGGTTTTGGAGAAATTAAATTTGCCGACGCGCATCCCAGAAAATTTAGCGCGCGGGGAAATCGTCAAATCCATGCGCGTGGACAAGAAGAGGAGCGCGAAGTCCATCCGTTTTGCGCTGCCCGCGCAAATTGGAAAAGTCGAATTGGTGGACGTGACGAATTTGGAAGAGGTGATTGACGAGGAGGCCCGACGATGAAAATTCTCATCCTGCATGGACCGAACTTAAATCTGCTTGGGACGCGCGAGCCCGAAGTCTACGGCTCGATGACGCTCGACGATATCAACGCGAAATTGACCGCGCTGGGGAGGGAGTTGGGCGCCGATGTGACCTGCCTGCAATCGAACCACGAGGGCGCGTTGATAGACGCCCTGCACGAGGCGCGCTCCTGGGCGGACGGCGTGGTCTTCAACCCCGGAGGGTATACTCACACATCCATCGCGTTGCGCGACGCGGTCAGCGCGATCCAAATCCCCGTCGTCGAAGTGCATCTGTCCAACGTGTACGCGCGCGAAGAGTTCCGCCGTGTCTCGATGATCTCCGCGGTTTGCAGGGGGAAGGTCGTCGGCTTTGGCTGGAATTCGTACGCGCTGGGCCTGCGCGCGCTGGTTGAGGTTCTTCGTCCGATGAAGTGATCTGGTTTCCCCGTTCGGACGCGGATGGCGCGGATTTCACGGAAAAATCTGAAGAAAAAATCCGTGTTTGTCCGCGCAATCCGTCAAATCCGTGTACAAAAAAGAATTAAAAAATACTCTCTAACCGCCTGATTGGGACGCGGAGACTCTCACACTCCCAGCCACTTAGCCGCCTCTCTCGGCAAATTTGCCACGCTCGCGGTCCGCACTGTGCATTGAGGCAGGGACCCCAGAAACAGCCGCCCGTATTGCTTCGTCAACACGCGCCTGTCCAAAATGACCACCACGCCGCGGTCGGATTGGGTGCGGATCAGCCGTCCGAATCCCTGGCGGAATTTCAGGATGGCTTCGGGCAGGTAATATTCGTTGAAGGGGTCTTCGTAGGTCTCCGAGCGCGCCGCGATCAGCGGATCAGTCGGCACGTCGAAGGGCAGTTTGGTGATGACCACCGCCGAGAGAGCCTCGCCTGGCACGTCCACGCCCTCCCAGAACGATTTGGTTCCCAGCAACACCGCCCGCTCCGTGGACTTGAACGACTCAAGCAGCGTGTTCGCCGACGCGCCTTCGCCCTGTTCCAGCACGGAGATATTTTCGCGTCCCAGCGGCGCGGCGATTCCCTGCGCGGCGCGCTTCAACGCCGCGTAGGACGTGAACAGCACCAGCATCCGTCCGCCGATGGCGATGGCGGCGCTGGCGATGGCGCGGTTGAGCGTCTGCTCATAGTTGGGCTGGTTCGGTTCGGGCATGTCGTTGCCGATGTAGAGCAGGGTGGAACTTTCGTAGTCGAAGGGACTGCCCAGCGCGAGTTCGTCGGCCATCTCCGCGCCGAGGCGGTTTCTCAAATAGGTGAATTCGCCGTGCGTCGTCAGCGTGGCAGAGGTCAGCACGACCGCGTTCTTCGGGTTCCAGATATGCTCGGTGATCAGATTCCCCACGTGCAGCGGCGCGGCGTTCAGCGCGAGGCGGTCGCCTTTGGAGTTGATCTCGATCCAGTAAACGGTGGCCGCCGAAGGGTCAAGGATGAGGCTCGTGAGGTTGTTGTGCGCCTCGGTCATGCGGCGCAGGAGGTTGCTCAGGTCGCCCATCGGGGCTTCCACTTCCTCGTTCCCGTCCGAAAACAGGTCGGCCGCGGCCTTGTAGAGTTTCGTCAGCGTCTCGAGCAGGTGACGCCACGTCTCGCTCATCTGCCCCCACATCATCTCGACTTCCTCCCACTCGGACAGTTTGCGCGTGGCGGGCAGGATGCGCGCCTGCCAGGCGTAATTGGACTGCGGCTGGCCCTCCCTTAAGAGCGCGGCGAACTCGGTCAACGTGTTGAAGAATTCCCGATTGAACTGCTCGAGTCGGAACGACTGGCTGACGGCGCGCTCGATCATTTGGCCGAACGCGGCCTGGTCGGACGGCCGGAGGGACGCGCCGACCGCGCCGCTCAGTCGGTTCAGCAGACCCGAACTTTGGTTGCCGATCTCCTTCAACATCCGCTGCATGTCGAACTGCGTGAGTTTGAACGACAGCGCGCTTGTCGTCGCGCCTTCGAGGTGGTGGGCTTCGTCCACGATCAGGTAATCGTATTCGGGCAGGACTTTGCTGCCCGTCGCCACGTCCGAGAGCAGCAGGGCGTGGTTGACGATCAGAAGGTGCGCGTTCTGCGCGGCGGTCTTGGCGCGGTGGAAGGGACAGACCCCGTGCATGCGCGCCATGCAGGTCTCCGTCGTGCAGGCGTCGTCGTCCGCCGAAAGTTTCGCCCACGCGTCGCGCTCGGCGGGACCCGTGAGATTCAACTCGTTGCGGTCGCCGCTCTGGTTTTCGAGTCGCCACACCAACACTTTGGCGAGCACGCGCATTTCGTCCGCGTTGTTGGGACCGAAGTGACGCATGTTCTGCAAACGCCGCGGGCAGAGGTAATTGGCGCGGCCTTTCAGCACAGCCGCGCGCAGGTCCAGTCCCAGCGCCTCCTTCAGCGCGGGGATGTCTTTCTTGATCAACTGGTCTTGCAAATTGATGGTGTTCGTCGAGACGACGACGCGCGTGTTGTTTTGCGCCGCGAAGTACGCGGCCGGGACGAGGTACGCGAAACTTTTCCCGACGCCGGTCGGCGCTTCGATCAGCATGTGACGTCCGTACGAAAGCGCGTTCGTCACCGACTTCAGCATCGCCACCTGTTCGGGACGGTGTTCGTAGCTTTCGAAGTATTGCGAAAACGGCCCGCCGTATTCGAGGACCGAGGCGACTTCCTCGTCGTCGAGCGGGATGACTGTATCCCCGACTTTTTTCAACGGGGGGAATTTCCCCTCGTTCGACTCATCCGTGAAATCTTGTTCCTGTCCCCTCGCTTTTTTCGCCTTCACTCCTTCTTTCGCCCGCGCCCGCAGGACCTGCTCGAAGAAGTATCCGCCGTCCCAGTCAATCGGCTCGCCGTGATGGACGATCTCCTCCAGCGTTTCCAGCGGGAGCGCCCGCGCCATCTCCGCCAGGCGCTCGTAGACCGCGTGCGTGACGCGCGCGTCGTCCAGGGCGCGGTGCGTGGCGGGGAGCAGGATTCCCAACTGCTGGCCGAGCGCGCCCAGGTTGTACCGGCTCGCGGCGGGCATCAACACCGAGGCCAGCGCGTACGTGTCAATGACGCGGTTCAGGTTGAGCGCGTTCGCTTTTTGCAAAAATCCCAGGTCGAAGCGGATGTTGTGCCCGATCACGGGCGCGTCCCCCACGAAGGCCGCCAGCTCATGGACGATGCCGTTCAGCCGCGGCGCCCCCCGCACCATCGAATCGTCAATGCCGGTCAAGCCGGTGATGAATTCGGGAATGTGCTTGCCGGGGTTGACCAGCGTGGAAAATTCGTCTTCCACGCGTTTGCCGTTAAAACGCACCGCGCCGATCTCGATGATCGCGTCGCGGTCCTTGTCCAAACCTGTGGTTTCGATATCTATTGCGACAATGGATGCCATAATAGAACAAGTGTACCATAACTAATCGGGCGCGGACGAGCGCGGAGTTCTTCGTTCGGATTCTGCAAGTTCCGCTTGCAGATAATTGCTATAATCCAGAAGTAGAACTTCTGGAGTCCTAATCCGATGGACGTATACGAATCAGATCGAAAAGAAATGACGCGGCGCCAGATCGCGGCGCGTGGATTGCGCGACCCGCGCCTGCTGGCCGCGTTCGAGTCCGTGCCGCGGCATTTGTTCGTCCCCGAGGAATATCGTCAGCGCTCCTACGCGGACGGGCCGCTCCCGATCGGTCACGAACAGACCATCTCGCAGCCGTACATCGTCGCTTTGATGACCCATCTGCTGGAGTTGACGGGCCGCGAACGCGTCCTCGAAGTGGGGACGGGGTCGGGCTACCAGGCCGCGATCTTGTCGCGGCTCGCGGCGGAAGTCCACACGGTGGAGATCGTCCCCGAACTATTCGCGCAGGCGGAAAGGACTCTGAGCGAGTTGGGATGCGCCAACGTCCACTGTCATCTCGCGGACGGTTCCCTCGGCTGGGCGGCGGCCGCGCCCTACGACGGGATTCTCGTCACCGCCGCGGCCCCGTCCGCGCCGCAGATGTTGCTCGATCAACTCGCGGCGGGTGGGCGGCTCGTCCTCCCTGTCGGGGGACTCGGTTATCAGGAATTGGAGATCTGGCGAAAAGAGAACGAGGAATTCAAACGCAAGTCAAGTCTCGGCGTGGCGTTTGTGCCGTTGAGGGGGGAGTATGGATGGAAATAATCGTCTTGCGCAGGTAGGGAATCCGAAAGTTCTACTTTCGGAATAAACAAGTCAATCCTGAAGTAGAACTTCAGGATTCCATTTTTCGCTTCAACAACGCCGTTTTTTCTTCCTCCGACAAGAACGCGATCTTCAACGCGTTCTCCTGCGCCTGGCGGATCTGCGCGTCGCTCAATCCCGCTTTCGGCGCGGCGACGTTGAACTCGTAGGGCAGGTCAATGCCAGAGATGCCGGGGTCGTCGGTGTTGATGGTGGCGAGGATGCCGCGCTCGAGGAAGGTTTTCAGCGGGTGACTTTCGTAATCGGGGACGCAGCTGGTCTGCACGTTGCTGGTGAGGTTGTTTTCCACGCCGATTTTATTTTCCGCCATGTAATCCAGCAGGGACGGGTCGTCCACGGCGCGGATGGCGTGGCCGAGACGTTTCGTCCCCAGCTCGCGGAGCGCCTGCCAGACGCTGTGCGCGCCGTCCGCTTCGCCCGCGTGGACGGTGAACTGCCAGCCCGCGTCGAGCGCGCGGCGGAAATGTTCGAGGAAGAGTCCGCCCGGGAAGTTGACCTCGTCCCCGGCGAGGTCGAGGGCGACGATGCCTTCGCGCTGGGCGAGGAGCGCGTCCAGTTCGCGGGAGGCGGCTTCGGGACCGAACGTCCGACTGATGATCCCGATCAGGTTGGCGCGCACGCCGAAGTCACGCGCGCCCGCCCGCGTCCCGTCCACGACCGCCTCGGTCACGCCGTCGGGATTCAGGTTGTGGGACTCGGCCATGAACATCGGGCTGAAGCGCAGTTCGATATAGTCAATGCCCTCGTTGCGCGCGTCCTCGACGTTTTCGTACGCGATGCGGCGGCAGGCATCGTAGTCCGCGAGGACGGCCATCGGCCAGTGGAACTTGGCGATGAAGTCCATGATGGCGGGCTTCGGCTCCGTGATCTGGACGTGCGGGCGGAGCGACTCCACGTCCCACGCGGGGAGGGGGATGTTGTGTTTGCGCCCGAGGTCGAGGACGGTTTGCAGGCGCACGTTGCCGTCGAGGTGGCGGTGGAGGTCAATGAGGGGAAGATCGGGGAAGATCATGTCCCTATTTTACCGCGCGGGAAAGGATGAAGGATGAATTATGAAGGATGAAAAAGCCCCGCGAATTCCTCCGCGAGGCTTTCACTGAAAACTGATCACTGATCACTGATAACTGATCACTCGTATTTGCGAATCACCAGCACCGCGTTATGCCCGCCAAACCCGAAGGCGTTGCTGATGGCGACGTTGATCTTCGCCTCGCGCGCCTGGTTTGGGATGTAATCGAGGTCGCAGTCGGGGTCGGGCGTTTCGTAGTGGATGGTCGGCGGGAGCAGTCCCTCGCGCAGCGCCTGCACGCAGAAGACGGCTTCGATGGCGCCCGTCGCGCCCATGCAATGTCCCGTCATGGATTTGGTGGACGATATCGGGATTTTGTAGGCCTGCGCGCCGAACGCGTTTTTGACGGCCTTCGTCTCGGACAGGTCGTTGAGTTGAGTTCCCGTCCCGTGCGCGGAGATGTAGCCGACCTCGTCCGCGTTGACGCCCGCCGAGTTCAGCGCGTGGAGGATGGCGGCCGCGCCGCCCGCGCCCTCCTCGTGCGGCGCGGTGATGTGGAACGCGTCGGCGGTGGAGGCGTAGCCCGCCAGTTCGGCCAGGATCGCCGCGCCGCGCGCCCTGGCGTGCGACTCGGTCTCCATCACCAGGACGGCCGCGCCCTCGCCCATCACCAACCCGTCGCGGTTTTTGTCGAAGGGCTGGGGCGTCATCGAGTAATCGTCGTTGCGGCGCGACATGGCGCCGACGCGGTCGAAGGCGGCCACGCCCGCGCGGCAGATGGGAGCCTCCGACGCGCCCGCGATGGCGACGTCAATCGTCCCGTTGCGGAGCATCATCCACGCGGTCCCGATCCCGTCCGCGCCCGAAGCGCAGGCCGAGGCGACGGAGATGCACGGGCCTGTGATCCCGTAATCAATGGCGACGAGTCCCGAAGCGCCGTTCGGCATCAGCATCGGGATGGCGAACGGGCTGACGCGGCGCGGCCCCACGTCTCGCACGGTGAAGATGACTTCCTCCAGCGACTTGAGCCCGCCGATGGCGGCGGAGATGACCACGCCGACGCGCGGGGCGTTTTCCTCGGTGACGCGCAGGGACGATTGCTCCACGGCCTCTTTGACGGCCGCGGCCGCCAGCTGCTCGAAACGGTCGCGGCGACGCGCCTCCCGCGCGTCCATGTAATTTTCGGGATTGAAATTTCTCGCTTCGCAGGCGATCTTGACGAGGTATTCGGTCGCGTCGAACTGGGTGATCGGCCCCACCCCCGAAACGCCGTTGACCGCGGCCTGCCACGACTCCGCGACGGACAACCCCAGCGGGTTGACGGTTCCCATGCCTGTGATGACGATTTTTTCCATGAAGCCTCCAATGATTTCAAAAAGACAGCCCGAGGCCGCCTTTGTAGCATATAACCCATGTTTCCGCAGCGCGTCACGCCTGAGGAAAACAAAAAGACTTCTCTATGCGCGTTTCCTCAACGCGAATGTCGCGAATGTCATGAATTATTTTTAAATCCGTTCGCGAAATTCGCCAATTCGCGGTATTCGCGATGAAAATTCAATCTGTCATGCTCCATGTACGGTATTAAAAAATCCGTGTACAGGTTTTACTCTCCTGCTTTCGGGATGTAATCGCCCTCGACCCATTCCTCTCCGTTCGGACCGACTTCCTTCTTCCAGACGGGGACGATCTCTTTCAGGCGGTCGATCCCGTACCGCGCCGCGTCGAAGACTCCCGTGTCGCGGTGCGCGGCGGTGACGGCGATCAGCACCGTGGGCGTGCGCGGGTACAACCGCCCGACGCGCTGGACGACGGCGATGCCCTCGATGGTCGGCCAACGCGCGCGGATCTCGTCCGCGACCTGTTTCATCTTCGCTTCGGCCATCGGTTTGTAGGCCTCGTATTCGAGATAGACGGTCTCGTGCGCCTCGCCGCGACTCGTTACGCCGCGCACCATGCCCGTAAAGATTGCCGCCGCGCCCGTGGATGGAAGCGTGATCGCGTCGAGCAGCGCGTCCAGGTCGAGTTCGTCTTCGGTGATTTCAAAAATAGTCGGATGGTCGGGCGGTCTCATGGTCGTGTGGTTACATGATAAGCGATATTTAGGGGATCGGATCATAGGCAAGCGCTCAATTACCAATTACCAATCTCCAATTATCCCCCGCTCACAGGCGGAAACATCGCCAGTTCCGCGCCCTCGGGCAGGATGGCCTCGTCGAACGCGAACTCGCGGTTGACGGTCGTCAGCGCTGATTTCATGTTCTCCGCCAGCGCGGGGAATTCGCGGGCGACTTGCGCTTTGAGCGCCTGGACGGTCGCGCCCTCGGGCAGGCTCAACTCGATAAATTTTGCGCCGCCCACGCGTTCGCGCAGGGTGGCGAAGAGTAAAATCTTTACGCGGGTCATGACGCAGCTCCTTCTTGCCGCGAATTTCGCGAATGAACGCGAATAATAAAATTCGTGAAATTCGTGGCCGAATTATTTTTCTTGCAACTCGTAAAACACCAACAATGTGTTGCTATATTTTCTCTCGTCAAATTGTACCAAGTTCTGAAATTCCAAATCCTTATATTCGCGCGGGGCGATCTGCGCCATCACCCAGGCGTCCTTCGTCAGCCAGCTCGGATTTTCGTCGAGCGTTAACAGCGCGCGTTCCCAAATTCCTTGATACTGCGGCGGGGCGACGTAGATGTTTTGGAACTGGCGGTCGGCGGGCTGCGTCAGCGCGGCCAGCGAATCGGCGCGGCGGACCTCAGCGCGCTCCGCGAGGCGGCAATGCTCCAAATTGAATTTGATCGTCTCGATGGGCGCGCGGTTCAAGTCTGTGAAGCGGACGAACGACGCGCCGCGGCTCAGGGCTTCGATTCCCACCGCGCCCGTCCCTGCGAACAGGTCCCACCACGACGAGTCGACCACGTCCGCGCCGATGATGTTGAACAGCGCCTCCTTCACCATGTCCGTGATCGGGCGCGTAGTGTCGCCAGGGACGGACTTCAACTTGCGTCCTTTCGCCGCGCCAGAGATGACTCTTAAGCTCATTTCTCAACACTCTCTCTTGCTGCGATCAAATTCCCATGTGACGCGATGACGGGGACCACGCAGCCCGTGGACAGGATGAACTTCCGTCCGCGCGTTTGACGGATGGCCTCCTCCGCCTCTTCCCTGACCTGCGCGGGATTGCCCAGCGCGAGCGTATCCTGCCTCAAGCCGCCGCAGACGACGCCATCGTAGAGCGCCTGGGCCTCCGCGAGGCTTGGCGCGGTTTCGCGGTCGTGCCAATTTACGATGGGAAATGAGAGAGCGGAGAGCAGAGAGTAGTGAATATCGCGCCCATGAAGATGGAGGACGTTCAGCCACGAGGATTTGGCGGGTTCGATCACTTGCTGGTCAAATGGGAGGCCGAAGGTTTTGTATTCTTCGAGCGAGAGCAGCGCCGCCTGCGCGTGTTGGACGGCGTAGAAGATTCCGTCAATGCCCGTTTCGAGCGCGGCTTCCACGAAGCGGCGCGTCGTCCGCGCGATGGTCTCAAGTCCTTTCATTACGTCATCTGGATACAGGCGGAGATGCGCGAGGAGCATGTCGTTGCCCGCGAGATTTTTTGCCTGCGCCAGCGGACTGAACACAGTCTGGATGAAGGGCGTTTCGGCGGGCAGTCCCTGCTTGAGGAGGCGGAGACATTCCAGTTGCGCGGAAAGACGCGGCGAGGTTGGATCCAGCTCGGGCAGGCGCGCCCAGTCGCGAGGTCCAGAGACGACGCGTTTGACGTAGCGGCGCGTCCCCTCGGTGTGTCCCTCCCAAACGTCGTCCGCGCCCCAGTCCTTGAGACAGAACGACGAGGCGGGAGTCACTTTGACGAAGTCGAAATCGTATTGCCTTTGCCAGTGAAGCGTCGCGGCGGCGAGCGTTTCGGGAGACTGGTCGTCCACGGGGAAGTGGCGCCAGAGCGCGACGGGGACGCGGTCGGGCTGTCCGCCGTCGAGACAGGTTTGGAGGCGTTCGCGATGGGTTGTCATGGGACTTGTTTTACCACACAAAAGACCGCGGCGCCGCGTCGGACTTCGCCGACGGTGGGCGCGTCGCGGAAGGTTTGACGGTCTTCGTTGGCGCGGGTGTTGACGAGGACGTAGTCGCCCGGGCGGATGTCTTTCAGACTGCCGCGTTCGTCGAAGACGGCGAGTCCGCTGGCGGCGTAGGGCGCGGCGAGGGCGGCCTCCCGGTGGACGAAGAGGCGGGCGGGGAGGACGAAGTCGGTCTGCTCGACGGCCTCTTTGTAGCAGGTGAGCCAGTAGTCGGTCTCGTAGACGCGGAAGGCGCCTCCCGTCCCGCCGACGAGGGAGTTGTAATAGGCGTATTCGTAGGGATGGAGGCGCGCCGCGCCGAGCAGTCCTGGCAGGCTGACGAGGAGAATTGTTCCTGCGCGTAGCCAGTTCGGGGAGTGAAGCCGCTGTCCCTGCTTTTCCAGCCAGCGGAAGACGGTATCCAGTCCGAGTCCGCAGGTGACGAAGACGGGCGGGAGGATGAAGAGGAAGTGACGGAAGCCGTCGTACATCGGCGGTTTGCGGAGGAGGACGTAGAGGAGGGGGATTGCAAATGCAGTAAGCAGTAACCAGTAATCGGTGGACGGGGGACGGGGGACGGAGGACGGGGGACGGGGGACGGAGGACGGGGGATGGAGGACGGAGGACGGGGGATGGAGGACGGGGGACGGGGGATGGAGGAGGGGGACGGGGGACGGGAGATGGAGGAAGTCAGTTTTGTGAGAGCGGCTCCAAGTCCCAGCGCGAACAGCGGCCAGACGGGTTCGGTGAGGGTGATTCCCAGCAGCGTCGGCAGGTAGCGGCGCGGGAGGTCGTAGGCGCGGTAGAGTTGTCCGCCGAAGAGGACTTGGAGTCTCGTCGGGTTTTCGGACATGAAGAGGAAGACTTGAACGAAGTTTTTGACGGGCGATTCCCAGAGATAGGGCCAGGAAGCGAGCATGAAGAGGAGGGAGAGGAGGATGTAAGCGAGGAGGGAGCGCGCCAGGTTCCAGGTTCCAGGTTTCGGGTTGGCGATGGACCGTTGTTTGACGATGGCGTAAACGACGACGAGGAGTCCCGCCAGCGGGGCGAGGACGCGGATGGAGGTGGCGATTCCCAGAAAGAACGCGGCGACGATCACGCTGAACGTTCTGCGTTTTCCGCTTTTGGCTTCGTCGTTGAGCGCGTCCGCCATTTCGAATCCGAAGAGCGCCGCTCCCGTGAAGAAGACGAGGAACGGCATGTCTTTGGGGTTGATGAAGGCGTGACCGAGCAAGAGCGGCTGTGTGGAAAAGAGCGCCGCCGCGCCGAAGGCCGCCCATTCACCCATCCAGCGCAGGCTGAGACGATAGATGAAATAGACGCCGAGCAGGAAGGTCAGGAAGTTGACCAGCCGCCAGGCGGCGACTTCCTCCAGGCCGAGAGATTCGAGCAAGTGGACGGGCGTCCGCGCCAGCAGGAGGTAGGCGGGGCCGCGGTTCTTGTGATCGTCCCCGCTGGAGCCGTAGGATTTGGAGAGGTCGAAATCGGGGGAGAGCCAATTGGCGGGAGTATACGCGTATCCCAGCGCCTCGCCGTACTCGTAAAAAAGCGGCTCGTCCCACGAGAGGCCGTAATCGCGGAAGGCGGACAGCCCGAAGACGAGTTGGGCGAGGAGGAGCAGAATGAAGGGAGTATGTTTATAGACGGGACGCGCGGGCTGGGTCATCGGGCGTGATTATACTGTCCCTGAACTGAACACTGATCACTTCTCTTTTCTCCCCTTCATCACCAGACGGATCGGCGTTCCGAGAAACCCGTATTCCGCGCGGATGCGATTCTCCACGAAGCGGCGATACGAGAAATGCGCCAGCTTCGGATCGTTCACGTAGATCATAAACGTCGGCGGGTCGGAGCGGACCTGCGTGCCGTAGTACATCTTCAGGGCGCGTCCCGCGCGGGACGGCGCGGGGTGTTCATCCTGCGCCTTCATCAGGATTTGATTGATCTGCGAAGTCGTCAGGCGCGCCAGCCGTTCCTCCTGCACTTGCAGCGCGAGCGGCAGAACCTGCTCCACGCGCTGACCCGTCCTGGCGGAGATGAACAGCAGCGGGACGTAACTCATGAAGTTCAGTTCTTCCCGAATCTTGTCGGTATACGCGCTCATCGTGTACGCGTCTTTTTCCACCGCGTCCCATTTGTTCACCAGGACGACCACGCTTTTCGAGGCCTCCAGCACGAAGCCGGCGATGTGCGCGTCCTGCGTGGAGATCCCCTCGACCGCGTCTATGACCATCAGCGCCACGTCGGCACGTTCGATGGACTTGAAGGCGCGCAGCACGGAATAGCGTTCCACGCCCTGTTCGATCTTTCCACGCCGACGGATGCCTGCGGTGTCTATCAGCGTGACCGCCACCCCGTTGAAGTCGAGACGCGTGTCAATCGAGTCGCGCGTCGTCCCCGCGATGGGACTGACGATGGCGCGTTCCTCGCCGGCCAGCCTGTTCAGCAGGGATGACTTCCCGGCGTTCGGCTTGCCGACGATGGCGATCTTGACCGAATCGTCCTCTTCCTCCAGGGGTTGTTCGGGGAAGGACATCACCAGCGCGTCGAGCAGGTCGCCCACGTCCGTCCCGTGGATGGACGAGATCGGATACGGGTCGCCCAGCCCCAACTCGTAGAACTGCGCCGCCTCGTCGCGTCTCTGCGCGCTCTCGCATTTGTTGACCGCCACGAAGATCGGCGGCTGGAAGGTCTCGCCGACTTTTTTCTGCATCCGCCGCAGGATGCCCGCCACCTCGCGGTCGGGTTCGGCGAGGCCCTCGATGCCGTCTACCAGAAACAGGATCGCGTCCGCGTCGCGGACGGCGGTCAGCGCCTGTTCGCGAATCTCTTTGATGAAGTCCGCCGAGCCGACGGAGAGCGGGGAGCGGCCTCCGTGCGTGGGATCGATCCCGCCCGTATCCACCACATGGAAGGCGCGCCCGTTCCATTCGGCCTCGCCCACCAGACGGTCACGCGTGGTGCCGGGCGTGTCGTCCACGATGGCGAGACGTTCGCCGATCAGACGGTTGAACAAAGTGCTTTTGCCGACGTTCGGCCGGCCGACGAGCGCTACAACAGGTTTCATGTGATTCTCATTACGGCGTCGGAGTGGGCGTGACGCCCGGGGAGAGGGTCGCTTCCACGGTGTTGGGAAGCACGGTTTCCACCGTGATATCCGCCACCAGGATCTCCACTTTGGGGGTGAGCTGGTACACGCCCGCGCCGAGGTCGGTCACGTCTATAGTGACGCGGATGTCCTGGAGCAAGAGCGAATCGAGCAGCGGCGCGGGGCCGGAGAGGATGATGTCCACCTCGATGGGGGAGACTAGCGCGGTCAGCCCGTCGCCCAATCCCACCACTTCGACTTTGATGTTCGAAAGCGTCAGGTTGCTGATGATCGGCTCGATGCCGACCTGCACCTGCACGCTTTGTTCGCCCACCACCGAAACGCCGCTGGGCAGTTCCAGCGCCAGGCGGGTGGAAATATCGTCGCTGGCGCCGCGCAGTTCGAGCGGCTGGGTCTCCACCACGCCGGGCAACTCGTTCACCAGTTTGGGGTCGGTAGAATAGACGGTGACGATGGGCGGGAAGACCGAAAGTTTGGTCAGCAGGTAGCCGTTGGCGACCTGTCCCTGCACGATCACTTTCACCGCCACGTCGCGGTATCCGCCCTGCTGCGCCACGGGGATATTCACCAGCACGGACGGCGGGTTCACGCTTAACTTTGTGAGCGGCTGGTTGCTGGCATTGTAAATTTGCACGTCCAGTTTCTGCTTGACGCTCTCGCGTGTCCCCGAAAGGTTGACCGTGACCCGCGCCCGGTCCACCTCGTCAATCAACGACTTCGCGCCCGAAACCAGCGCCTCCGTCGGGTCGAGGACGGGAGTCCCCGCCTGGTATCCGATGGCTGGCTGCCCGTTCAACGTCAACTGGATGGGGAGGCTGCGGCTGACCAGCGGTTCGAGCCGGACCGTAAAGTTGCTTGGCGTGACCGCGACGATGCGCGCCGGTTGTTCCGTCACCTGCACCTGCACGCGCGCCATGTGATCGCCTTCGCTCATCCCGGAAAGGTCCACTACCGCGCGGATGGGTTTTTCCTGGCTGTCGAGCCGCGTCCAGACCGAACGCGGCGCGCGCAGGGTCACTTCGACCTGTGTCGGAAGGTTGCCGACGGTCACCAATCCCGAATCCTGCCCGACGATCTCAATGGGGACGGGGTGGGCGTAGACGCGTTGTTCGTCGGGGTCGGCCGCGGTGACGGCCGCGATCCACACCGCGATGGCGAGGAGCAGAGCCCACAGGGAGGTCTGTAAATTCTGGCGCAGCCAGCGGATCATCGGTCTTCGTCCTTTCGCTGGAACAGGCGTTGCAGCCAGCTGCGCCGCGGCGCGCTCGTGGGGCGGAAGAATGCCAGCAGGATGTTTTCCAGCCGTTCGGGGTCGATGCGGCGGATCATCCGCCCGCTGTGCGCGATGGAGATGGAACCCGTCTCTTCGGAGACGACGACCGCCACCGCGTCGGTGGCCTCGGAGATTCCCAGCGCGGCGCGGTGACGGAGTCCCATCTGGCGCTCGGGGGAGCGGTTGAGGATTCCGCTCGAAGAGAGGGGCATGACGCAGGCCGCCGCGACCAGCCTCCCGTCCGCGATGATCGCCGCCCCGTCGTGCAGGGGCGTGTTCGGGTAGAACGTCTGCAGGAGGAGTTCGGGCGTGGCGCGGGCCTCCATCCGCACGCCCGTTTCGATGTAGCCTTCGAGGCTTTCGAGGCGTTGAAAGACGATCAAGGCCCCGTGCCGTCTTGCGGATAGCCGAGCTGCCGCGCTGACGACGGTCTGGATGACTTGTTCATTGTCCATGTGGGCGACGCGCCCGGATTTTACGAGCAGGCCGGCGCGTCCGATGCGCTCGAGGGCGCGGCGGATCTCCGGCGCAAAGACAACGGGGATGGCGAGCAGGAGGGCGGGCAGGGCGTTGGCGATGAGCCAGGAAAAGGCCGGCAGGGCCACGAGGCTGGTGAGCAGCGCCAGCAGGACGAAGAGGAAGATCATGCCGCGCAGCAACGACATGGCCTGGGTGTCGCGCAGGCTGTAGAGCATGCCGAAAAAAATGGCCGCCACCAGGAGGATGTCGAGGAGGCTCAGCCAATTCAGGCGCTCAAAAACGAAGAGGAGGTTGCTGATGAAATCGGTCACGGCTGGAGATTAGGGACGGGAACGACAAATTGAGGAATCCCCGGAACGTTCCTGTCCTAATTCCTAATTTGTAATTCCAGCGGTCAGATCGGGCGGAGTACGCGGTCCTGCCGCAGTTGTTTGAAGTACAGGGCCGCGCCCTCGGGCATGGATTCGACCGCGGCGTCTTGCCAGGCCTGCACGCCGAGGGTCTGCGGGGCGCGCCGCTCGTAGCCGAGTTTCTTCCACGGCTGTTCGTCGCCGGCCAGTTCGGCGGGCGGGAAGATGAGCGAAGCCTCGGATTGGAGTTCGAGCGAGGCGCGCTCCACTTCGTTGACCAGCGCTTCGAGCGCGGCGGAAACGTCCACGCTGGGATCGAGGAACAGGTCGGTGGTGCGCGCTACCAGGTTTTCCACCTGCCAGCCGGCCAGGCCCACTGTCCGCTCGCCGGCGCGGAGCATGAGATAGGCGCGGTCGCCGAAGGATTCCATCACGTCGCTGGCGTTCATCTTGCGCCGTCCGCGGCTCAGCACGGTGACGAGCTCCGCGATGGCCTGCGAGTCGCGTGGACGCCCGCGCTGCACCATCAACTGGCTGGACGGCGCCTTGTGGGCGATGGGCAGGGTATCTGCCACCGGCGAGACCTGCTTCCAGGCTTCCGTCACCTGTTTCCACAGGTCTTCGAACGAGCCGGTGTTGCGGATGACGACTGTGGCTACCGCCACCTTCTCGCTCTGTGGCGACTGCGCGTGGATGCGTTCGAGCGCCTGGTCGCGCCGCATTCCGCGCCGGCGCATCAGCCGTTCTGCCTGGAGGTCTTCGGGCGCGTAGGTGACCCAGATGGCGTTGCAGGCGGTTTTGAGTTCGCTTTCCAGCAGTTTGATGGCTTCGACTACCACCACCCGCTGGGAGGCGCGGCGGATGAAAATATCGGTGGCCTGCGCGACGAGCGGATGGACGATGTCTTCCAGTTGGGAGAGCGCGGCCGCATCGCGGAAGACCAACTCGCCCAGTTTGGCGCGGTCGATCTCCCCGTCCCGGCCCAGGATCCATTTGCCGAACAGGTCCACGGCCGGCTGGTAGCCGGGCGCGCCTTTGGCGATGGCGCGGTGCGACAGCGAGTCCGCGTCGATGGTGTACGCGCCCAGATGTTCAAGCATTTTGCGGACCACGCTTTTACCGGTGGCGATGTTGCCGGTCAGGCCGATGATGTATTTTCCAGGCCATCTGCTCACGAACGTACCTCGTTGAATGTGATGTCTCTATTTTACTTGAAAAATCGCGTCGGGAGTTCGCGATTTCGATTGACTTCTGCCTCTTATCTGTGTATCATACCTCTGCCTCAGGTCGGTCGGGCGATCGCGGCCTCGCGCGAGCGGGGTCGAGGAAAGTCCGCACTCCACAGGGCGCGGCGTCGGATAACCTCCGGGGCGGGGATCAAAACCCGCCGGACCGGGCCACAGAAACAGACTGCCATCCCCTTCCCAACCCTCCCCCAAATCCGCAGAATTTGGGGGAGGGAGGGGCGGGGGTGGCGATGGTGAAAAGGCGGCGTAAGAGACCACCGGCGTCCGCAGTAATGCGGGCGGCCAGGCAACCCCCGCCGGGAGCAAGGCCAAGCAGGGACAACCCGTCTTCGGACGGGAGGAGGCGGCCCGTCTCCTCATCAGTCCCGGGTAGGCCGCTGGAGCGGCGCGGCGACGCGTCGCCTAGAGAGATGATCGCCCAGACAGGGTGCAATCCCCTCGTCGGACAGAATGCGGCTTACAGACCGGCCGAGGCGCTGTAACGCAAGTCCTCTTGCGTTACTTCCTTTTTATGCGACGGCTCATCCTCCTTCCCCTGGTCGTTTTGACCCTCGCCTGCAACCTGGCAACCGCGGCGACTCCCGCGCTGACCATCGAGACGCTGCGCGCGCAGGCCTCCGCCGCGCCGCCTCTCACGCCTCCTCCTGAACCTTCGGCGGCCGCGCCGACCCCGAGCCTTTCCCACGCCGACGCGCCGACCGGCAAGATCGTCTACACCTGCCAGATCGCGGGGAATCAAATCTGCATCGTCAACGCCGACGGGACGGGTTTCCGCCAGTTGACGAGCGACCCCATCCGCCACTGGTACGCGTCCCTTTCGCCCGACGGCGCGAGCGTGGTCTACAGCGCCTTCGCCGAAGACAACGTCTTTGAAATTTACGAAATGAATCTGGCGAGCGGACGCGTGACGCAGTTGACGGACAAACTCGGCGTCTTGCTCGCGCCCGAAATTTCCCCCGACGGAAGCAGCATCGTCTTCACGCGCGGGGACGCGAAGGGCGCGTCCCAGATCTGGGTCATGGAGCGGAGCGGCGCGAACCCGCGTCAAATCCACGCGCAGGGATGGGATCCCACCTGGTCGCCAGACGGGAGTCAGATCCTGTTCGCGTCGAACGTCGAGGGCGCGAACCAGTTATTCGTCATGGATCGAAACGGCGCGAACGCGCGCCGCGTCACCGACTTCGACTCCCTGCGCGGCCGCTCGGACTGGTCGCCCGACGGCGCGTGGATGGTCACATACAACGGCGCGGCGTGGAAGTGCGAGGTCTTCATCTTCCGTCCCGACTTCAGCGGGCTGCGGCGGCTCTCTCCCGAAGGCGGGAACAGCCAGGGGCCAACTTTCTCTCCCGACGGAAAATGGGTGGTTTTCACCGCGTACTTCGATCACTACGGCGACGACCTGGGCTGCGAGATTTACATCATCCGCGTGGACGGCTCCGACCTGCGACGATTGACCGACAACGATTATTGCGATTACCAGCCGCGCTGGGGGCCGTAAGGTGGCAATAAACCCGTTTTCTCTCAGAAAACGGGTTTATGACTCTGGCTCAAAATCCCTGATAGACAAACGTCACCACGTTGGCCTGCGGGCCGAGGAAGAGGACCATCAGCCACAGCGCGGCGGCGAATCCCCAGGCGCGCGCGGACGGCGTCCATTTCATGAAGAACGCGTCTGTGGCGTGGCGGGATTCCTGCCAGTCGAGCCAGAGGGTCAACGCGGCGGCCGCGAGCAGGTCAATGAACGGGATGGCGGACGAGACCTGCGCGGTGAAGTCGAACAGGCCGAGGAGGTAGATGGCCGCGGCGCGCAGGCTGGATGCCGCGAAGAAGATCAGGGTCAGGGTGGTGACGCTGAACACGACCAGAACGGAAAGCGCGGATAAGATTCGACTTGGCGGGCGTCTGGTTTTGAAGAGTTGCTCCAGAATCAAATACAGTCCGTGCAGCGCGCCCCACGCCATTACGGACGCGTACGCGCCGTGCCAGAATCCGCTGGCGAGCATGGTGGCGAGCGGCGGCAGGACGGTCGCGAGCAGGCGCGGCCAGCGTCTTTGCATCAGCCAGCGGCGGGCGGGGAAGAAGATGTAGTCGCGCAGCCAGAACGACAGGCTGATGTGCCAGCGCGTCCAGAAGTCGCTCAGGGAGTTGGCGAAGAACGGCTGGCGGAAGTTCGGGCTGAGTTCGATCCCGAACAGCGCGCTCAGTCCGCGCACGATGGAGGTGTAGCCCGCGAAGTCGTTGTAGAGTCCGAAGGTGAAGACCAGCAGCCAGATGAGTTTTTCCAGCGAGGAGAACGCGGCGGGGTCGGAGAAAACGGTGGGAGGCAGGAAGGAAACGAGTCGGTCCGCGATGACGATCTTGCGGACGAGGCCGACGAGGATGAGTCCGACGCCGCGGGCCAGCGCGGACGCGTCCACGCGGCGGGCCGCTCGAAGGTTGGAGAGGAAGCGGGCGGGACGTTCGATGGGTCCCGATAAAAGTTTGGGGAAGTACGTCAGGTAGAGCGCGAAGTCAACGAGGTCGTCCGCCGCGTCGGTTTGACGGTTGTGGACGTCTACGAGATACGAGACGGCTTGCAGGATGTAGAACGAAAAGCCGACGGGGAGGAGGAGATGCAGCGCTTCGGGCGGGAGGGGGAGCAGGCGCGGGCCGTAGGGGCCGCTGACGAGTTTGAGGGAGGCGAAACTGGCGAGGTTGAGTCCCACGCCGAGCGAGAACCAGGCGCGGGAGGCGGCTTTTTTGCCAATGTAAAAATTTAAGGTTGTGACCGCGAGAAGAACCAGCGCGTATTTCCAACTGACTGTGACGTAGAAAAAATAGGACGCCGCCAGCAGCCAGACGTTTTGGGCCTTGCGCGCCAGGAGATAATAGACGGCGAGGACGACGGCGGCGAAGAGGAGGAATTGAGGGGAGAGGAGTTGCATGAATTTTTCTACGTTGACCGAAGAGCCGTTTATTTCCAGTCGGGTTCGACGAAGACGTCTGCCCAGGGAAGTTTGACGAAGGTGAAGATCAGGTAATGCGCGATGGATAGAAGGAATAATATCCAGAGGGCGGCTTTCAGTTCCGCGAAATATTGGACCTGCGCCAGTCCGCGCTCGAAGATCGCTCCGAAGATTCCCGCGACGACCGTGATGACGTTGGCGTAGACGACCTCCAGCGGGATGTTCGGCAATTTCCCGTAGAAAGCGGGGACGGCGTACCAGAGAATGAAAATGACCCAGGGCAGCAGGATGGCGGTCGCCATGCGCGAGTAAAAATACGTCTCGAAATCGGCGATGTTTTTGTGTTCAAGCGCGTATTCGATGACGTTCAGGAAGATCCACGAGTAGAACGCCGACTTGTAATGCTGAAAGTTCGATTCTTGAGTACTGCAAAAAATCGCAAAGACGCGGTTGGGAAAGCGTTTGTAAACCAAATATAAAACCATGAAAACCGCCCAGAAGCCGAGCGCTTTCCAGTAGAGGGCGGACTGAACCATTGTTTGCAAATCTACCTCGTTTCAGTAAATGTTGATTCTTGGAAGGAGCATGACCTGACGATGCTATTTAAACAGCCACGCGTTCGCGGCCAGCGTGTCTCCCAGCCAGCGGCTGAACGTGGCCGCGCCGTCGGAGTTGAGATGCAGCCAGTCGTACCAATGGGCTTTGGGAATTTGAGCGGCGAGTCTCTGCGTGCGCCAGAACGGGATTTGATTCTCGTCGAGGATTCGGATCAGGGTCGGGAGATATTCCTCGTCGTAGGCGCGCCAGGTCTCCGCGTCGGACGAGTCGGGTTCGTGATAGGCGGGACCTTCGAGGAAGACGATCTTCACGTCCCTTTGCTGGAGCGCGAGAAAATTCCGAACGGACTGCGCCTGGCTCGGGTCGCTCCAGGCTTCGCGCAGGCGAGCGGGAGTCAGCGTCAGGTTTTCGATGTAGGGTTCGCGGAATCCCTGCGCGGGCTGGTAGCCTTTCGCCGTGAGCGGATGAGTCTCCGCTTCCATTTTGACGCGGTTGGGGATCTGGAGCCAGTATCGCCAGGCGAGGAGGTAACGATACGCGTAGGAGCGATTGACCAGCCAGCCGTCCAGGGACGGGACGCCGCGGTTGAACTTGACCCAGTCCGCTGACGCGAGGAAATCCACATTGGCGATCGCGTCGTGGACGTCGCGCGGCAGGATGGCGTAGATGACGACCTTCGGATGAAAGCGCGTGATGGCCGCGTCCGCGATGGCGGCGGCGGTATCAATCGTCATGGCGGGCATGCCGAGGTTGAAGCAGTGGACGGTCTCGCCCGTCTGCGCGCGGTAAACCTGCTCGACGAGGTCGGGGTCAATGTCCGAGTTGGCGACGGAACTGCCGAGGAAGAGACAGTTGAGAGTCCCGTCGCGGCGGAGTTGCGATTCGAGGCGGTAGATTTTCGCGTCGAAGAGGAAACTGTCCGCGTTGACGGAGGGCGCGGGGAGGCGCGTCCCGATGGGCGTGCGCGCCGCGATCTCCGCCGCGAGGACGACGAGAGGGATGGAGAGGAGGAAGTATAGAATCCCGCGCAGGGAGGGTTTGGAGACCACGAGCGTTTCGCGCGAGAAGATGGAAGGCATGAAGGTGAAGGTTTTTGTACGCGGATTTCACGGAGCCGTGCGGATGTCTTTAAAAATCCGTGCGAATCTTTCTTGTCCGTGTAATCCGTGTACCGAACTAATCCCGATCCACGTCGTGCGAGTTGGATTCGCGGATGCCAGCGGGCGTGATCTCGACGAACTCGGCATTGGCTTGCAGTTCGCGGATGTTGTGCGCGCCGCCGTAACTCAAGCCGGAGCGCAGTCCGCCCACGAGTTGATGCAGGATCTCGCTGACGTTGCCGCGATACGGGACGACGGCTTCGACTCCTTCAGGCACGACTTTTGACCAGTCTTCCTGATCCTCGGCGGATTCGTCCTCGCCGCGTTCCGCCAGACGACGGTCCATCGTCGCGCCGAGGGACGCCATACCGCGCACGACCTTGACCTTCTTTCCGTCGCGCAGGACGGGCGAGCCGGGCGCCTCGTCGCAACCCGCGAACAAGCCGCCGATCATCGCCGTCTCCGCGCCCGCGGCCAGCGCCTTGACGAGATCGCCGGGCGTGCGGATGCCTCCATCGGAGATAAGCGGGATGTCGCGCCCCGAGTCTTTCACGCCCGCGGCGCTGTCCATGACGGCGGTCAACTGCGGGACGCCGAAGCCCGTCACGATGCGCGTGGTGCAGATGGAGCCGGGACCGATCCCGACCTTGACCGCGTCCGCGCCCGCTTCGGCGAGTTCGCGCGCGCCCTCGCGCGAGGCCACGTTCCCCGCGATAATCTGGACGCGCGGAAATTTCGCGCGCAGGGACTTGACCATCTGGATGCAGTGGTCGGCGTGACCGTGCGCGATGTCCAGCACGAGGACGTCCGCGCCCGCCTTGAGCAGTTCGGCGGCGCGCTCCTCCTCCCGCGCCGCGACGCCGATCGCCGCGCCGACGCGCAGGCGTCCCTTTTCGTCGGTGGTCACATCGGGAGACTGGTCCAGTTTGATCAGGTCGCGCGAAGTGATGAGCCCCACCAGTTTGTCGTCGTCGTCCAGCACGGGCAGTTTTTCGATGCGGTGTTTGTAGAGCAGTTCGCGCGCCTGTTCCACGGTCACGTCGGGTTTGACGGTGATGAGGCGTTCGCGCGGCGTCATCGCGGCGCGGACGCTGCCGATCGAAGCGGGAGCCAGCATGAGGTCGCGTTGCGAGACGAGGCCGACGAGCCTGTCCGCCTCCTTTACGATCAACGCGCCGACTTTGAAGCGGTCCATCAGCGCGCGCGCCTGCGCGACGGTCGCCTCGGGATCGGTGTCGTAGGGATGTTCGATGATGAAGCCCTGGGCGCGTTTGACAATCTTCACTTCGCGCACCTGCGCTTCGATGCTCATAAAGCGATGCAGGATTCCGATCCCGCCGGCGCGCGCCATGGCGATCGCCATGCGCGCTTCGGTGACCGTGTCCATGTTGGCGGACAGGATCGGGATTTTGATGTTGATGTCCGCGGTCAGCCGCGTGGATGTGTCCACGTCCTGCCGCGAGGCGATGGACGAACGGCGCGGGATCAGCAGCACGTCGTCGAAGGTCAATCCTTTGGTAGGTCGGATTTGCATGGGAACTCCTTGCGAGGAAACCAAGTCAACTTACCGCGAAGACCGCGAAGGGCGCGAAGAATTTCCGACGATCTTCCTGGCGTTCTTCGCGGTTAATCTGGAATCCCCGCGGCTTTGATATCTTTGAGATTCAATTGCAGGCTTTTGCGCCCGTTGTATTCGTTGACTTCAAAAGTATACAACACGTCCGCCATTGTCGGCAGGTTTGGGAGCAGGTCGCCGAGACGGAACCCGATGGCGTCAACGGTGAAGCGTCCGTCGGTGAGCGTCAGCTTCAGGTGTTTCGAGTCCGCGCCCACGGCGCGCTTGCTTTGCACTTTGACGCCGCGCGAGATGAAGACGGGTTCGGGATTTCCGTAGCCGGTGGGCTGGAGTTGTTCCAATTGCGAAAGCAGGTCGAACGTCAACTGTGAGAGCGGGACCTCCGCGTCGGCGGACAGGCTCGCCCGCAGGTCGCGCCCGTCCAATTCCCGCTCCGCGATGGACCTCAGGCGGGCCACCAGTTCGTCGAGTTTTTCGTTGCGGACGGTGAATCCCGCCGCGGCCGCGTGCCCGCCGTGACGGACAAGCAGGTCGGCGCACTCGTCCAGCGCGCGCGTGATGTGGAATTCGGGGATCGAGCGGCAGGAGCAGCGCGTCGTCTCCTCGCCGAAGTGACCGACGACGGCCGGGCGGTAGTAGAGTTCCGTGAGACGCGAGGCGGCGAGTCCGACCACGCCGTGATTGAAGTCGGGGTGGACGGCGAAGAGCAGGAGCGAGTCCTTTTGTCCGTCCAGCGCCAGCGCCTCGGCCTGCGCCTGGATTTCCTTCGTCAATTTCTGGCGTTCCGTGTTCTGCTGGTTCAGTTTCACCGCGATGTCGCCCGCTTCCTGGACGTCGTCTGTGACGAGCAGGCGGTAGGAGGCCAGCGCCGAGTCCAGCCGCCCCGAGGCGTTGAGACGCGGCCCGAACGTGAATCCGATGGTGGTCGCGTTGGCTTTCGTGATGTCCGCGCCTGCCACATTCGCGAGCGAGAACAGTCCCTGCCGCGAAGTCTGGCGCATCTGTTCCAGTCCCTTGCGGACGAGGGCGCGGTTCTCGCCGGTGAGCGGCGCGAGGTCCGCGACGGTGCCGAGGGCAACCAAATCGAGGAACGATTCAAGGGCGAAGGCTGAAGGTTGGAGGCTATGCAGCGCCTCGGCGATCTTGTACGCGATGCCCACGCCCGCGAGATATTTTTCGGGATAGGCGTCGCCGTCCTGTTTGGGATTCAGCACGGCCAGCGCGTCGGGGAGGTCGCCCGAGGGTTCGTGATGGTCCGAGATGACGAGGTCCAGCCCGAGGTCACGCGCGTGGCGGGCTTCTTCGGGCGAGCGGATGCCGCAGTCCACGCTGACGACGAGTCGAATCCCATCCGCGTGGAGTTTGTCGAGCGCGTCGTTGTTCAGTCCGTAGCCTTCCTCGAAGCGGTTGGGGATGTATTCGTGGACGTCGCCGCCGAGGGCGCGCAGACACTGGACCAGCAGCGCGGTGGCGGTGACGCCGTCCACGTCGTAATCGCCATAGACGGCGATGGGTTCGCGATTCGCGAGCGCGGCCTGGATACGCTCCACAGCGACGCGCATGTCCTTCATCTGGAACGGGTCGGCGCTGAAGTTCGGCTCGGCGCGCAGGAAGGCCTCAGCCTCCGCATTGGAGGCGATGCCGCGGTTGAAGAGGATCTGCCGCAGGATGGGCGGATGGGCGTCGAGCGCCGCGTCCGCTTCGGGGGTGATGCGGGTTTGCAGGAGCCAGCGATTTTTGTGGGTCATCGGGCGTGAGTATACCCAAGTCGGTTGGAAAATGCAGGGGAATTTTGGATTTGTGTTTTATCACTTTACATCCCATTCTTCTCCTCCCCCATTTGTGGTCTTCAAATGGGGGAGGCAGGGTGGGGGTTTATGGTAAGATTCCCTCGATGAAACTCACCCTCGCCCTCGCGCAGATCGCGACCAAACTGGGGGACGTCCAGTCCAACCTCGAGAAGCATCTCGATTTCATTCAACAGGCCAAATCCCAAAACGCCGACCTGGTCGTCTTCCCCGAGCTCTCGCTGACGGGCTATCTTTTGCAGGACATCGCCCCGACCGTGGCGCATCGTCCCGCCGACGACGACCCCGTCTTCAAGCCCCTGCTCAAAGCGAGCAATGACCTCGACCTCGTCGTCGGATTTGTGGACGAAGACCCGCGTCACCGCTTCTACATCGCCTCGGCCTACCTTTCGGGCGGGCGCGTCCTCCACGTCCACCGCAAAGTCTACCTGCCCACCTACGGCCTCTTCGACGAAGGCCGCTTCTTCGCTCCGGGCGATTCCATCTCCGCTTTCGATACCCGCTTCGGCCGCGTCGGCCTCCTCATCTGCGAGGACTTCTGGCACGCCTCGCCTCCGTATCTGCTCTGGCTCGACGGCGCCGACCTCCTGCTTCTCTCCTCGGCCTCCCCCGGCCGCGGCCTCAACGACCACGAAAAACTCGAATCCGCCCGCTGGGTGGAACGCGTCAACCAGACCTACGCCAGCCTCTTTACCGCCTTCGTCGCGCACGCCAACCGCGTCGGCTACGAAGACGGACTCAACTTCTGGGGCGGCTCGACGGTCTTCGACCCGCGCGGCGAACTTGCGACTCACGCCCCCTACCAGACCGAATCCCTCGCCGTCTCCTCCCTCGACCTCGGCCTGCTGAGGCGCACCCGAGCGCGTCTGCCCCTCCTCCGCGACGAGCGGACGGGGCTCGTGCAGCGTGAACTTTCACGCATCATCTCTTCTCGCGAGGGCGGCGGGAAGGGACGCGCCGGGTAAGGGTATAATCAATTTGACATGACCACGCCCTCCGCCTCCACGGTTTACGTTCCTCCCATCAATAAGCGCGACCGTATTCCACAGGCCGCGATTGACGATGTCGCGCGTCAGATCGTGGAGAAATTTCATCCCATTAAAGTCATTCTCTTTGGCTCCTACGCCTATGGAACTCCGCGCCGCGAAAGCGACGTGGATTTGTTGGTGGTGATGGAGACGGACATTCGGGAGGTCCAACAGGAGATCCTCATCCTTAAAAATATTGAGCATCGTTTTGGCTTGGATATTTTGGTGAAAACCCCGAAGACGTTCAACGAGAGAATCGAGGCGGGCGATTCGTTTTTAAAGGAAATCGTTCAAAAGGGCAAGGTCCTGTATGAACAAAGAACTTGCTGAATGGATCTCCAAAGCGGAAGGGGACTATCTCGTGGCAAGGCGCGAAATTCGCGCGCGCGGCGAGCGAAACTATGACGCAGTCTGTTTTCATTGCGAGCAAGCGGTGGAAAAATACATGAAGGCATATCTTCTTAAGAAGGGCGTTGACTTTCCCAAAACGCATAATCTTATTGAACTGCATGAACTATGCCTGCCGCTCGACGGCTCTTTCGAAATTCAAAGGGACTTGTTGCTGGAACTGAATCAATATGGGGTCCGCTATCGCTATCCGGGGGTTACGGCAGAAAAAGAGGACGCGAAACTGGCAATGGCTCACGCGGAAACTGTCCGCGCGTTCCTTCGAGCGAAACTGGGATTGAAATGACCTCCTCTGACCTCTCCCTCAACCCCTCCCTCGCCCGCCAGATCCTGACCGGCTTCATCAAATCCGAGATCGCCCGCGCAGGATTCTCGCGCGCCCTCGTCGGTCTTTCAGGCGGACTCGACTCCGCTCTCTCCTGCGCGCTTGCCGCCGAAGCCCTCGGCGCGGACAACGTGCTGGCGGTCCGCATGCCCTACAAAACCTCCAGCCGCGACTCGCTGGAGCACGCGCAGTTGTTGATTGACCAGCTTGGCGTCCGGAGCGAGACGATCGAGATCACGGACATGGTTGACCCGCTCATCGCCCGCGATCCCGAAATGTCGAGGACGCGCAAGGGCAACATCATGGCGCGGACGCGCATGATCGTGCTGTACGATCAGTCCGAAGCCTTCAAGGGACTCGTCGTCGGCGCCAGCAACAAGACCGAAATCCTGCTCGGCTACTCCACCCTGTGGGGCGACATGGCCTCCGCCATCAACCCCATCGGCGACCTCTACAAGACGCAGGTCCGGTTGCTTGCGCGCGCCATGAACATCCCCGCGCCGATCGTGGACAAGCCTCCGTCCGCCGATCTGTGGCAGGGACAGACCGACGAGGCCGAACTCGGCTTCACGTACGAGGAAGCGGACAAACTCCTGTACCTCCTCGTTGACCAGCGTTACCTGCCCGAAGAATGCGTGGAGGCGGGCTTCGATCCATCCTTCGTGGATAAAGTCCTCGCCCGCGTCCGCCGCTTCCAGTTCAAGCGCATGATGCCCGTCATCGCCAAGATCAGCAACCGCACCGTCGGCTACGATTTTCTCTATCCCCGCGATTGGGGGATGTGAACCCGCGCTCGACGCCGGACGCGCCGCGCCTGGAATTCAGAGCCTGATCCCGCCGCCTACCCTACAATTCCCATACATTGCGGATAGACGGCGATTTTGCCGGTTGACTTTGCCGCCGATTGTGACTATACTGCCAGTATGCGAGTGATAAAGTTTTTCATGCCCCGGGTATCTTGAAAGGCACGCGGATTGCCGCGTGCCTTTTGTTATCTCACAAAATGAAAAGGAGATAAAGTATGGACTCTGGACTGATCAGCAAACTGGACAAGGCTAAGCGCTATGCGGAAGACCGCGAGCGCATCCGCTTCAATAAATTCAACGTGACCTTCCGCGGCGCCAACAACGACCACTACGTCAGTTTTGACAACGGCGTCTTCCAATGCGACTGCGAATTCTTTATCACTCACCAACGTTGCAGTCACACCATGGCGCTCGAAATCCTGCTCAAGGATATGATCGAAGTCGCCGAACCCGCCTAACCCGACAACTGAATAAGCGAAGTCGGCCATCCTTCGCCTGCGGAGGGTGGCCGATTGCTTTAAATTCACGTGAGTCTTTCCAGCGCGGTTTTAAATTCAGACAATTTCGGGTACAATTTTGACCATGAAGAGTATTTCCCGCAGGGATTTTCTAAAGCTGGGCGGCCTGGCGCTGGGATCGCTCGCGTTTTCCCCGCATCTGTCGTTTGACTCCCGGTTCGACGACGCCTTATTGGTGCGCGTCGCCACCTCGTCGGTCAGCGTGTACGCGGAGCCGAGCGACCAGAGTCGGATCGTCAGCGCCTGGTATCGGGACGAACTCGTCCGCGTGTACGAGGAGGTCCGAGGCGTGAACGGCGAGCCGAAGTACAACCCCGTCTGGTACCGCGTCTGGGGCGGATACATGCATCGCGCCCATCTGCAAAAGATCAAGATCATCTACAACCAGCCGATTGAAGCCCTCGCGGAGGGAACGCGCCAACTGGTGGAAGTGACCGTCCCCTTCACGCAGGCATACCAACATTCCAACCGCTCCGGCTGGCAGCCGAACCTCCGCCTCTACTACGAGTCCGTCCATTGGGTGGACCAGATCGTGGACGGCCCCGACGCGCTCCCCTGGTACCGCGTCTTCGACGCCTCGGGCGTGTACTACGTCTCGTCGCTCCACGTCCGCCCGATCCCGTTTCCCGACCTCGCCCCGATCTCGCCCGAAGTCCCCCTCCAGGAAAAGCGCATTGACGTCAACCTGACCACCCAGACGCTGACCGCCCTCGAATACGGCAAGCCCGTCTTCGAGACGAAGATCTCCTCGGGCGCCAATTTCCCGCGCAAGCCAGGACAGATCTCCACCGTCACGCCCAAAGGCGACTTCCGTATTTTCGAGAAAAAACCCTCGGTCCACATGGGCAACGGCAACCTCGTCGCGGACATTGACGATTATGAACTGCCCGGCGTCTCCTGGGTGGCCTATTTCACCGAGCATGGACACGCCTTCCACGGCACCTACTGGCACGACAACTTCGGTACGCCCATGAGTCACGGCTGTATTAACATGCGCTCGTCCGAGGCGCGCTGGCTCTTCCGCTGGGCGCTCCCCGCGCACAAAGTGGAAGACCTCCCCACGAAGTACTACTCCCGCGATTACGGCACCGCCGTCCGCATCTTCTATTAGACCATGCCCGAACTTCTCTGGTCTGGTAAGCGTCTCCCCGCACCCGCGTCCGCCTCGCTCCTCACCGAGGCGGTTGTATTTCCGCACGGACGCGGCTATCCCGACGCGCGGCCGCAAAACCGCCTTGTTCTGGGGGACAACCTCGCCGTGATGTCGGCGCTGCTCCCCGAGTACGAGGGACGCGTCAATCTCATCTACGCCGACCCGCCGTTTTTCACGAATCGGAAATTCAACGCGCGCATCGGACAGGGCGAGGATTCTCGCAAGCCCGACCAGTGGCAGCTTGCCGAGGGCTATCACGACAACTGGACCGACCTCGACGCCTACCTCCAATTTTTGTACGAGCGCCTTGCGCTGATGACCCGTCTCCTCGCGCCAAACGGGACTCTCTACCTGCATCTCGACTGGCACGCGGACTCCTACGCCCGCCTCATGCTCGACGAACTGCTCGGCGCCGAATCCCTGCTCAACGAGATCATCTGGACGTATCACGGTCCCTCGCCCATCCGCACCGCCTTCAACCGCAAGCACGACACCATCCTCGCCTGCGTCAAAGGTCCAAACTACACCTTCAACGCCGACGCCGTACGCGAACCGTACAACCCATCCACGGTGAAGACGTTCGCCTCTTCGCCCAAAGCGGGGTTCGGCAAAGTCCCAAACCTGGCACGCGGCAAAGTCCCCGAAGACTGGTGGTACTTTCCTGTGGTGGCGCGCCTCCACAACGAGCGGACGGGCTATCCCACGCAAAAGCCCGAAGCGCTGCTCGAGCGGATCATCCTCGCCTCCTCCAATCCCGGCGACCTGGTCGCGGACTTTTTCTGCGGATCGGGGACGACTCCCCTCGTCGCCGCGCGGACGGGACGCCGCTTCCTCGCCGCCGACGAAACCCTCCGCGCCGTTCACACCACCCGCAAGCGGTTGACTGTGACCGAGGCCGCGTTCACCCTCGAGCGTGATTCCGCTTCCCCCTTCGATCTTCAATCTTCATCCTTCAATCTTAAACTTTCATCCAACTCCGTCTTCCTCTCCAATGCTGCCGATATTGACTACTGGGAAGTGGATCCCGATTGGGACGGGAAAACCTTCCGAAGCGCGGCCCAGGCCGCCCGTCCCGCGCGACGCGGGGAGATTCCCTCCGAGTTGAAAATAAAAATCGGACGCAGGGTTTGCGTCCGATGGGTGACGGTCGAAGGTCGGCAGTTTCAGGCGGAGTTAAACGTCTAGCCGATAGCCCACGCCGCGGATGGTCTTGAGGAAGCGGGGATTGTTCGGGTCAATTTCGATGGCGCGGCGCAGCCAGGAGATGTGCACGTCGAGCGTGCGCGTGTCGCCCGTATAGTTCGTATCCCAGACGCGTTTGAAAAGCGATTCGCGCTCCACGACCTCGCCGTGATGGTCGAGCAGGATGCGCAGGAGTTTGATGAGGCGCGGGGTGAGTTTGCTGCTCTTGCTCAGGCATTTGACGCGGCGGTGTTCCACATCGAGGCGGATGGGGCCGACATGAATGACGTTCTTTCCGTCGCTGGGCAAAAGCGGTTTGATGCGGTTGACGAGTTTCTGCGCGGTGAAGGGCAGGGACAGCACGGCGTCGGCGGCGTCCTTGTCCACTTCCGCGCCGTTGGCGACGATGAGGATGATGGGGAGTTTGGCGTCTCTTTCGTTCAGCGACTGGCAGATGCGCACGCCGCTGCTTCGCAGCGAGGCGGCGTTGACCACCGCCAGGTGCGGCGCGATCTTGTCGAGCCGTTTGGCCGCTTCGCCGCCGCTCTGAACGATCACAACTTCAAATCCCTTCTTCTGCAGGTCGGGCGCAAAAGAAGGGACCTCGGTGTGTCGGCCTTCGATCAGGAGGATTTTGGCGTCTTTCATTTCGCTGTACGGGATAATTCCAATGATTGATGTTTTTGCCGCATGGCGGCGGTTTTCTTTAACATTGCCAGTTGCATTATACACCAATTCTTAACAAAACGTTTTTCATCCGTTGGTACTGTAGCGCAAGTCTCAGGCTTGCGCTGCAAAATTGTGTAAAAAGCCTCGCGCTATCAAACTCGCGAGGCCTTTCATTGATCACTGAACGCTGATCGCTGATTTACGTGCCTTCTTCCCACGAGTTCAGGTACTTGACCTGTTCCTCGGTGAGCGTATCGATCTTGACGCCCATCGCGTGGAGTTTCAGGCGGGCGATCTCGGCGTCGATCTCCGCCGGGACGGAGTAGACGCGCTTCTCGAGGCTTTTCGCGTTCTTCACCATGTACTCCGCGGCCAGCGCCTGGTTGGCGAAGGACATGTCCATCACGGAGGCGGGATGTCCCTCGGCGGAAGCCAGGTTGATGAGACGTCCCTGGCCGAGGATGTTGATCTTGCGGCCATCCTTGGTCTCATACTGGTCCACGAACGGGCGGACGAGTTTCGGCTCGCCCTTCGACATCTTCGCCAGCGCGGGGATGTTGATCTCCACGTTGAAGTGTCCGCTGTTGGCGACGATGGCGCCGTCCTTCATCGCGGCGAAGTGATGACCGTCCAGCACGTTGATGTCGCCCGTCACGGTGCAGAAGATGTCGCCGATCTTTACGGCCTGCTCCATCGGCATGACCTCGTAACCGTCCATCATGGCTTCGAGCGCCTTGAGCGGGTCCACTTCGGTGATGATGACCAGCGCGCCCATGCCGCGCGCCCGCGAGGCCAGCCCGCGTCCGCACCAGCCGTAGCCCGCCACGACGAAACGCTTGCCCGCCAGCAGGACGTTGGTGGCGCGGATGATCCCGTCTACGGTGGATTGTCCCGTGCCGTAGCGGTTGTCGAAGAGATGTTTGGTCAGCGCGTCGTTGACGGCGATGACGGGGAAGTTGAGCATCTTATCGGCGGCCATGGCGCGCAGGCGGATGACGCCCGTGGTCGTCTCCTCGGTTCCGCCCACGATGTCGGAAAGCAGTTCGCGGCGGTCCTTGTGGATGGTGGAGACGAGGTCGGCGCCGTCGTCCATGGTGATGTTCGGCTTGTGGTCGAGCGCGGCCGCGATGTGCTTGTAATAGGTGACGTTGTCCTCGCCCTTGATGGCGTAGGTGGGGATTTCGTAGATGTTGACCAGCGCGGCGGCCACGTCGTCCTGCGTCGAAAGCGGGTTGGACGCGGTCAGCACCAGGTCCGCGCCGCCTTCCTGGAGCGTGCGCGCCAGGTTGGCCGTCTCGGTGGTGACGTGGAGGCAGGCCGACATGCGGACGCCCTTGAGCGGTTTCTCTTTCTTGAACCTCTCGCGGATCTGCCGCAAAACGGGCATTTCGCGCTCCGCCCATTCCACGCGGCGGCGGCCGCCCTCGGCCTGGTTGATGTCTTTGATATCGTAATTGCTCATGTGAACTCCTTGTTTGTAGAGAGAAGAGAGCGGAGAATAGAGAATAGTCGGTTGGACTGTTCTCTACTCTCCGTTCTCTAGTAACTGATTTAATTTTCCGCCATCGTCAAAATGCTCGCGGAAGCGTTCGACAAATTCTTTTCGGGTGTACGAGTGCGCCTGCGGGCCGCGCTGTTCGAGACAGTAGACCGCCGCCAGCGAACCGATCTCGCCGCACAACTTCCAGTCGAAACCGTGGGCGTAGCCGGTCAGGAATCCGCCGCGGAACGCGTCGCCCACGCCGGTCGGGTCCACGATCTCGCGCTCGGGGACGGCAGCGATGAAGATGTCGTCCCCGTTGACGTAGAGATTGGCGCCGTCCTTGCCGCGCGTGATCACGATGACTTTGACGTGCCGGAGCATCTGCCGCAAGTCCCAGCCTGTCTTTTTGGAGATCAATCCAAACTCGTAGTCGTTGCAGAAGAGGAAGTGCGCGCCTTCCATGTCGCGCGCCAGTTCGTCGCCTTCGAGACGCAGCGCCTGCTGGCTGGGATCGTAGAGATATTTGATCCCCAGTTCGCGGCACTCGGCGGGAAATTTCATCATGGCATCGGGCGCGCTCGGCGAGACGACTACCAGGTCGGGCATTTGCTTCAACGCTTTGATGGATTGGCGGGCGGCGTCGCCCATCGCGCCGGGGTAGAACGAGGCGATCTGGGCCGAGGCCTGGTCGGTCGTCGCGAAGAACGAGGCGGTGAACTGCCCGGGGACGACCTCCATCAGCGCGGTGTCCACGCCTTTGGATTCGAGCCAGGCGCGGTAGTCGCCGAAGTCCTCGCCCACGGTCGCCATCACGCGCGGACGCTGCCCGAGCAGCGCCATCGTGTACGCGATGTTGGGCGCGATCCCGCCGCGCTGTTTGGACATGGAATCGACGAGGAATGAAAGGCTGATCGAAGCCAGCCGCTCGGGCAGGATCTGTTCCTTGAACAGGCCGGGGAAGGTCATCAAATAATCGTAGGCTACAGAGCCGGTGAGAAGGATGTCCATCAATGTCTCCGCACAAAAAGACGCCCTCGGTGGAGAGCGCCGTATCAAGCGGGCGGGAGTTTATCACGGAGAAGATGGAATGTAAAGGAATCTGCGCGCCGTTTTTCGCGCGCTGTGGATATAATCCGCCCAATGGCCCGCGTTCTCTATTCCGCGTTCGACGTTGTCCCCAGCCCGAAGGGCGCCTCTACGCACATCCTCCATAACCTGCGCGGACTGGTGGAAAGCGGACACGAAGTCCGCCTCATCACGCCCTCCGACGGGATCTTGCCGCTCGACGATTCGCTCGAAGGCGCGCGGGTCACGCGCGTCGCGCAGGACATGACGCAGAATTTCCTGGCGCGCGCCGCGGACTTTGGTCGGGCGGTGACGCGTCACGCGGCGCTCTCGCCCGCCTACGACGTTGTCCATTATCGTTCGGTCTGGTGCGGACTTCCGCTCGCGCAGGCGCGCCGCGAGCGCGGCTACAAAACGCTTTTCGAAGTGAACGGACTTCCCTCCGTCGAACTGAAATATCACTATCCGACCATCGAACCCGAACTGTTGGCGAAGATCAAGGAGCAGGAGATCGCCACCCTTCATCTTTCGGACGCCATCGTCTGCCCCTCGCGCGTGACGCGCGACTACATCGCCTCGCTCGGACTCGACCCCAAGCGGGTGACGGTCGTCCCGAACGGAGTCAGTCCCTCGGACTTTTCCCCGACGCCGCTCCCCGCGCGTGGGGGCCGCGTCCCAACTCTCCTCTACATCGGCACCCTCGCCGATTGGCAGGGATTGGACGTGTTGATCAAAGCCCTGCCGAAGATTTTGGACAAGCGCGAGGTCCGACTCCAGATCGTCGGGCGCGGGCGTTCGCGCCAGCGGAAATTGCTCGCCAAATACATCCGCAAATTGGGGATCGAATCGAATGTGATCGTCCAGCCTGCCGTCCCGCACCACGAAGTCCCCGCGCTGGTCGCCGCGGCTGACATCTGCGTCGCGCCGCTGGGACTCAACGACCGCAACGTGACGCAGGGCGCCTGTCCGATCAAGGTGTTGGAATATATGGCGGCGGGACGTCCCCTGTTGGCGTCGAACATGCCGATCGTGCGCGAACTCGTCCGCGAGGACGTGGACGCGCTGCTGTTTTCCCCGAACGATCCCGAAGACCTGGCGCGGCAGGCGCTGACGCTGCTGGACGATTTCGAGTTGTCGAAGCGGCTGTCCGACTCCGCTGCTGAGCGCGCGCGGACGAAGTTCACCTGGCACGAGTCGCAGAAGAAACTGGCGAAGGTTTACGAGAAGTTGCTGGCTTGAGAGGTTGAGACAGTCACTTTGCTGGTTGTTCGTCCGCGGCCATGATCCTTTCGGGATGCGCGTACAGGTTGAACCGATTCCTGCGCGCGTAGCCGATCAGCGTGACCCCCCATTTTTCCGCCAACTCAATGGAAAGCGACGAAGGCGAGGTGCGCGAGACGATGATCTTCGCGCCCAGCCGCGCGGCCTTTTGCAGCATCTCCGAACTGATGCGTCCCGTCGTGACCAAAATGCGGCGTTCGGGCCAGAGTCCCTGCATCAGGCACAGGCCCGCGATCTTGTCGAGGGTGTTGTGGCGGCCGATGTCCTCGGCGGAGAGCAGGACGCGCTCGCCGTCGGTCAGCACGGAGGTGTGGACTCCGCCCGTCTCGCGGTAGAGATCCTGCGCCTCGAACAGCATCTCGACGAGGCGGTTGATCTGGCTGGCGGGGAGGACGAAGCCGTTCGACGGCGCGGCCGGCCGAGGGTCCGCGAAAGAATCGACGGCGGTCTGTCCGCCCGTGCAGCCCGAAGTGCGCGTCCACTTGGTGGGCTTGTCCGCCGCGTGCGTCAACCAGACGTCCACATTGTCGCCGTGTTCGCAGACGCGCACGTCGGAGACTTCGTCCATCGATTCGATCACGCCTTCGTTGAAGAGGAAGCCGACTGCCATCGCTTCGAGCAGGACGGAGGTGCACATGAACGACACCCAGACTTCGCCGTTGACGGTGAGCGAGACGGGCGTCTCGACGATGACGCTGGCGTGGACGGGTTTGAATTCGGTCGAGTCGATTTGAAAGTATTGAATGGGTTTGCGTGGTTCCAGCATGATGCACCTGTAAATGCGGTACACGGATTTCACGGATACGAAAGATTTACACGGATTTTTTAAAGGCTTTATCCGTGAATGTCCGTAAAATCTGCGTAATCCGTGTACGGAAGATTTTACTCTTCTTTTCTGCAATTCTTCTTGTGCGCGGCGACGAAACGATCGGGGTCGGACAGGAACGCGCCGAGACAGGAATCGGTGCAGAGATAAATGCGGCGGCCGCGGTATTCGGCCTGGGGAAAATAATCGGGGTCTGCGCGGAAGACGCGTCCGCAAATGGCGACGAAGGAGTCGCGCTTTTTCTGTTCGGCGGTGGTCTTGAGATCGGACATGGTTTGGATTCTAATCGGTTTTCCGCAGATTGACCGAGTAACGATAGCGGCTAAACTGCTGGTCTAAATTGGAATCCCGAAGTTCTACTTCGGGAAAGCCGCAAGTAGAACTTGCGGAATCCCTTTTATTTTCATCAGAACCTTTGAGTCTTGACGGCTTGGCGTCAAAAACCAGGCAAGTATCCGCTCCCGCGCAACCTTCAATCTTCGACCTTCAATCTTCCAACGATTTTCACGCAATCATGCAGGAACACTTCTTCCTTGTGCGGCGCGTCGGGGAGTTCGCTGGTCAGGTCTTGCGCGGGGAAGTGGAGATTCTCGTGCAGGTCGCCGCGCCACTTTGGGCAATCGGTCACGTCGTAGACGAGGCCGCGATGCGCGATCCACTTGCGGGTCCCGCGCTCGCCGTTGTTGCGGCGGAGTTCGGTCAGGGCGATGATGCGGTCGGGGATGTCCATGACGAAATTATAACCGCAGGGACATGGCTTATAATTGCCGCATCCCACCAAGTGAATATCGAGGAAATATGAGAACTCCATTCGTTGCTGGAAACTGGAAAATGAACAAGACCGTCGCCGAGGCGCGCGACCTGGTCTTCAAGATGGCCGTCGAACTGCGCGAGATCGGCGGCGTGGAAAAAGTCCTCTGCCCGCCGTTCCCCTCGCTGGTGGCCGTCTCCGCGCTGCTGGCTGGGACCGACATCGGTCTCGGCGCGCAGAACATGCACTGGGAAGCCAAAGGCGCGTTCACGGGCGAAGTGGCGCCGAACATGGTGAAGGAATTTTGCAACTATGTCATCATCGGACATTCCGAGCGGCGCGCCTACTTCGGCGAGACGGACGAATCGGTGAACAGGAAAGTCCGCGCCGCGCAAGCCGCCGACCTGACTCCCATCGTCTGCGTCGGCGAGACGCTCGAACAGTACGAGTCGAATCGCACCTCGGAAGTGGTCGCGCGCCAGATCCGCGAGGGCCTCGCCGGGACGGACCCCGCGCTCGCCTCCCGACTCGTCGTCGCCTACGAACCCGTCTGGGCCATCGGGACGGGACGCGCCTCGACGCGCGAAAACGCCGAGGGCGTGGTGCGCGGCGTCATCCGTCCCGCGCTGACCGAACTCTTCGGCGCCGACGCGGCCCAGGCGATCCGCGTCCTCTACGGCGGGTCGGTCACCGCGGCGAACGCAGCCGAGTTCTTCGCCAGCCCCGAAATTGACGGCGCGCTGGTCGGCGGCGCGTCGCTCAAACAGGACGAGTTCGTCGCCATTGCCAAAGCCGCGCGCGCTTCGTAGACTTTGCCCGATTAGTATTTCGATTTTTTGGCTGTGATATACTGAAATCGAGGCGATTACGAAAGGTGACGACGATGGCCGACATAGCTCTTTATCCTCTCCCCAGATTGCGAAACCTGCCCGATTCGCTCCCTCTGGATAAAGCGGTTCGGATCGAACTTGTGGAAGGCGTGCCTGTTTTTAAGGCATCCCAAACCATCCAGGATCGAATTGAAGAATTATTGCGTAAACAACGCGAAGCCAGATTGAAAGCTGGCGAAGAAACCGAACTGGACAGGTATGAAGAAATGGACGATTACCTGAGTTTCGTGAATCGCGTTGTGCGGAATCTGATGCAGTCAGAAAAACACGGGAGCGCTTAATGGCGCTTGGGGGCAAAATTCGATCGGCGACCCGGCAGGCTGTGCGCCAACGTGCGGCGGAGTTGTGCGAATATTGCCACACTTCCGAGCGCTGGCAATATGTGCCGTTCACAATTGACCATGTGATCCCGCTTCCAAAGGCGGAACAGACGGTTTGGAAAACCTCGCTCTTTCCTGCTTTCATTGCAACCGTAAGAAGGGAAGCCGAACAAAGGCAATGGACCCTGTTACCGCGGAAGAGGTGTTCCTTTACAACCCTCGAAACGACGATTGGCAGGCTCATTTCATTTGGTCGAGCGATGGGCTTCGGATTGTCGGCACAACTGCAATCGGACGGGCAACAGTGGCGGCATTGGACTTGAATCGTGAGCGGATTCTCAACATTCGCTCGGCAGATCGCTCGGTCGGCCGCCATCCTCCTGTCCAGGACCCATTGCAAAAAGAACAGCGTACCTGAATACTGTCCGCTCATGTTCTCCGGCCTCGTCTGGTTTCTCCTTACATTAGCGCCGCTGGTTTTCCTCCAGCGGCTTTTGCACCGTGAGATTCAGGCGGTCTTCCTCATCGTCACGCGCCACCCAGGTTTGACGATCGGTCTCTTCTCGATGCTGTTTTTCCCTGGCGTGCTGCTGCACGAACTGAGTCATTTCCTGATGGCGAAACTGCTCGGCGTGCGGACGGGCGGATTCTCCCTCCTGCCGCAGGTCCTTCCCGACGGGCGACTCCTGCTCGGCTATGTGGAGACCCAGCGCACGGACGTGGTCCGCGATTCGCTCATCGGAGTCGCGCCCCTCGTCGCGGGCGGATTCTTCATCGCCTACGCGTCCATCTATAAATTGGATTTGCTCCTGCTCTGGCAGATCCTTCAAAGCGGACAGACGGCTCTTTTCCTCGAAGCGTTGCGCGTCCTGCCTGCCGTCAAGGATTTTCCGCTCTGGTTCTATCTCACCTTCGCGGTCAGCAGTACCATGCTTCCCTCCGCTTCGGACCGCCACGCCTGGACTCCGCTCGCGACGTGGGTGGCTGGCATCCTGGCGCTGGCCCTGCTGGCGGGCGCGGGCCCGTGGATGCTCGCCGCCGTCGCGCCGCCGCTGAACGATTTCCTGCGATCGGCCGCCATGTTGTTCGGACTGAGCGCGGCGGTCCACGCCATCCTTCTCCTGCCGACGTTCCTCGTCCACAAATTTGTGGCGCGGGCGTTCAAGGTGGACGTTAACTGACGGCGCGAACCGTCCACGAATGCGGCCGCGAATTCGTGGAGACGACCGTCAACTCATCCGAAAAAATTTCGATATTCGTCGTGATCGCCGATCCAATACCACGTCACGGTATCGTTTTCCATGATCCCTACGGCGCGGATTCCGATTGTGATTCGTACCGACCAGATTTTTTCTTCCGTGTTGATGCATTTGAAATGCAGCGATGGATGAAAAGGATTTTCCGCCCAAAGTTTAAAAATTTTCCTGGCGCGCTCGTGGACTGATTTATCCAGCCGTTCATATTTTTCCCAAAAAGACGGCAGGGTACGAGATTTCATAGCCGATCAAAATCCATTGGCTCGGCTTTATTTTCGGCGATTTGCTTGCGGGCTTCCCGCGCGGATTCATAAAGTCCCATTTGCGAGCGGGCAAAGTCTTCGTTCCAGCGGGCTTCATCTTCCAACTCGGCCAGCCACCTCTGCAAATATTCAGCCGCCTGTGATTGGATCTCCTCTGGCTGGAATTCCAGCATTTTGACAATGGTTTCGATTGCGGGAGTTGCCATAAAAATCTCCTTGTCAATTCCGCTTTAAGTATAGCATGAAAGAACGAGAGGGGTTTTCGCCTTCCAAGTTGTCTTATAATCTGAAAACACGCAATGAAAAAACACATCCTCCCCCTCGTCCTGATTCTCCTCTCCCTCCTCCTCGCCTTCTGCCTCCTCAACCTCGACCACGATTGGGGCGACGACTGGGCCTCCTATCTCATGCAGGCCATCGCCATCACCAAAGGCCAGACGCAGGACTTCATCCAGCGCAATACGTTCACGATGCGCATGTCCACGCAGTTCATCGGCCCCGACGCGTACCCGTGGGGCTTCCCCGCGCTCCTCGCGCCGTTCACCCTCGCCTGCGCCCCGCTCGATATTTTCTGCCTCAAATCCATCAACCTGATCTTCTGGACGCTCTTCCTCCTCGTCCTTTACCTGCTTCTCGCCCGCCGACTCCCGCCCCTCCAGGCCGCGCTCCTCGTCGCGGTTTTCGCCTTCAGTCCGCTCCTGCTCAACTTCAACAACCAACTTACCTCCGATATCGCCTTTCTCTTTTTCTCCACTCTCGCCCTGCTGTTGATAGAACAAGTAAGTCGGATTGCCAATCCGACCTACAGGATTCTCCTCGGCATCGTACTTTTTTTCGCTTTCTTCGTGCGGACGAATGGGATTCTCCTCCTCTCGACCCTCTTCCTCGCCCAGGCCTTTGACTACCTCCAGACTCGTCCCCGCCTCCTCCCTGACTGGAAGCGGATCCTGACCAGCGGCCTGGTTCCCTACTACGTCTTTGGTCTCCTCACCCTCGCCGACCTGCTCATCTTCCCCGCGGGCGAGGGATCGCACTTCGAGCGACTCTCGGTCATCTCTTTCAAGAGCCTCGCGGACAACGTCTCCGCCTACTTTGCCATGCCCGCCTTCTTTTTCAGCGACCTGCCCTATCCCGAAATTATTTACGGCGTCCTGCTGCCCTTCATCCTCGGCGGAATCGTCTTGAACTTTGAAAAAGATTTTCCTCTTATCGTCTATCTGATTCTCAGTTACGCTCTCTTCATTCTCTGGCCTGAACAGCAGGGGATTCGTTTCCTCTTCCCGATCCTGCCCCTGCTCATCTATTTCGCATATCGGGGCATGACCGCCGCTTCCTTCGCGTTGACCTCCCAATTCCAGCGCGCGGGTCAATGGGTGACGCGCGGATTCTGGCTGGTTATCGTCGCCGCCTTCGCGTGGACCTCCCTCACGATGGCACGCGACAACCTCGCGCAGGGACGCGGTCCCTACGGCAACGTCTTCGATCCGTTGTCCATCGAGATGTTCGATTACGTCAAAAACCAGACCGCCCCCGATGACGTCATCGCGTTCTACAAACCGCGCGCCCTGCGTCTCTTCACCGACCGCTATACCCTGTTGATTGACAAGTGCGACGCGCTTCCCCTCGCGAAATACGTCGTCCTGCGTAAATCGCGCGGCGGCGTGGACCAAGTCTCCCCCGACGACATCGAATCCTGCAACCCGTCCATTGCAGCGACGAGGGTGTTCGTGAACGAGAAGTTCGCAATTTATCGGATTCGTTCGCGATAGCAGGCTATGCCGATCTCTTTGCCCACCTCGTAATCAGCATCTTCACGCGGACACGGACGCGCGCGTCCGCGTTGGCGCTCGCCCATAGGGATTGTGTCTTGCGATAGACATCCTTCTCGATCTTCTCGAAGTCCTCCCATTCATCGTCTATCCATTCCTTCATTTCGGACGGCGTATCCCAATAGTAGAAGAAGGCGAACTCCTCCGAACGCTCGTTGACAAACCAGCCGCGCGACTCGACCTCGCGCATCGCGGCGAACGCGGCCGCGTCGTCCGCGAGACCGACGGGCATGTCGGCGAGGCGCCCCGCGACCTGGAGTCCCGATGACGAGGGGATTTCCACAGTCCAGTTGTCTTCCACGGGGCGCAGGTCAATGAGAGCGCCGTTCGGTTTGAGCGCGCGGCGGATTTCATCCAGAGCATGAACCATGCTCGCGTGTTCCATACATCAGAGCGACCAGGCGAGGATGGCGATGTCGAATTTCTCTTTGGGGAGGGGGAGACGGTGGGCCGATGCGCGGACGAATTCCACGCGCCCGCGCAGGTCGGCGGGAGTGTCCGCGCGGGCGACGCGCAGCGCGTCGAAATCGGGATCCAGCCCGAAGGTCAGGGAGGAAGCGGCGGCGTATTTCCAGGTCAGGCGTCCCTCGCCGCATCCGATCTCCAATACGCGCGCGCCGTCGAAGTCCGCGAAGTCCAGCAGTTTTTTACGCTCGAAATTTTCGGGGTCTTTTTGGGGTTTCATATTCGCAGGACTTTCGCCCCTCGGATTTTCCCCTGCTTCAACTCGTTCAACGCGAGGTTGGCGTCTTTCAACTCGTATTCCTGGAACTCCGGTTTGATCCCAGCCTCCGCCGCGAGTTGCAAAAACTCGCGCACGTCCGCGCGCGTGACGTTGGCCGTGGATTTGATCTCTTTCTCCATCCACAACTGCGACGGATAATCGAGCGTGGACAGGACTTCGCGATCCGCGTCCTGCTTGCGGATGGCGTTGATGACGAGCCGCCCGCCCGGCTTGAGACGCTTCAACGCTTCCATATCTGGACCCCAAACGGGCGTGGCGTCGATGACCGCGTCCAGCGCCGACGGCGGGACCGCGTCGATCGCGCCGGCCCAGTCCGCGCCCAGCGACCGGGCGAACTCGCGTTCCGATTCGCTGCGGGTAAACACGAAAAAATTCGAGTTGGGGAATTTGTGCCGCGCCATTTTCAACACAAGATGGTTGGAACCGCCGAAGCCCATCAATCCCAAAGTTCCTTCGTCGTGGAGATTGCTCAAGCGGAGCGAGCGATAGCCGATCGCGCCCGCGCACAGCAGCGGCGCGGCTTCGGAGTCGGACAGCGAATCGGGGATCGGGTGGACGAAGTCGGCGCGGAGTTTCATGTACTCGGCGTATCCGCCGTCCACGTCGCGGCCCGTGGCCTGGAACTGCGGACAGAGATTCTCCCGCCCCGACTTGCAGAAGTCGCACTCGCCGCACGCGGACGCGATCCACGCCGCGCCGACGCGCTGACCGCTCTCCGTGACGCCCACCGCCTGATGTCCCAAAATGACGGGCAGCCGCGGAGGGGGCGTCCGCCCTTCGATCTCGTCCAATTCGGTGCGGCAGACTCCGCAGCAGACGACGCGCAACAGGACTTCGTCCGCGCCCGGCTTGGGGTCAGGGACGGATTCGAGCGAGAGGGGAGTGGGATTTTGCGCCAGCGGAGCGAGTCCGCACAGGAGCATGGCTTTCATGATTCGATTGTACAACAAAAAATCAGGTTTAAAAATCATCGCCTAACCCTGAAAATTTCACGCTAACTGAAAATTTGAGCGCAGCGCGCGCAACGCTTTCTCCGAATGGCGTTATACTTGGCGGAAGTTACTGAAAATAATCCCAGGAGCGCTACATGGACACTACAATTGAAAGCATCTCAGCATTGGAGATTTTGGATTCGCGCGGCAACCCGACAGTGGAAGTGGAAGTCGTCCTCGTGGACGGCGCGTGGGGGCGCGCGGCTGTCCCTTCGGGCGCGTCCACCGGGCAGCACGAGGCCCTCGAACTGCGCGACGGCGACAAGAAGCGTTACCTCGGCAAGGGCGTGACGAAGGCCGTCGCCAACGTGAACGGCGTCATCGCCGAGGCGCTCTTCGGCATGGACGCCTCCGACCAGCGCGCCGTGGACTTTGCCCTGCTCGAATTGGACGGGACGCCGAACAAATCCAACCTCGGCGCGAACGCGATCCTCGGCGTGAGTCTCGCGGCGGCGAAGGCCGCGGCCAACTCGTTGGGACTGCCGCTCTATCGCTACCTCGGCGGGGTGCACGCGCACGTCCTGCCCGTCCCGATGATGAACATCCTCAACGGCGGCGCGCATACGGGCTGGCAATCCACCGACATGCAGGAGTTCATGGTCATGCCCTTCGGCGCGGCGAGTTTCACGGAGGGTCTGCGCTGGGGCGCCGAGATCTACCACGCGTTGAAATCCGTCCTGAAAGAGAAGGGCTATCCCACCCTCGTCGGCGACGAAGGCGGGTACGCGCCCGCGCTGAAAGCCAACGAGGAGGCGCTGGAGGTCATCCTGGCAGCCGTCGAAAAAGCGGGATTCAAAGCGGGCCGCGGCAAGGACGTCGCCATCGCGCTCGATCCTGCCGCGTCGGAACTGTACGACGAAGAGTCGAAAACCTACCACCTCCGCAAGGAGGGCAAAAAACTGACGGGCGAACAAATGGTGGATTTCTGGGCCAAGTGGGTCGCGGATTATCCCATCGTCTCCATCGAGGACGGACTCGCGCAGGACGACTGGGAGGCGTGGAAACTGATGACGAAGAAACTGGGCGACAAAACCCAGATCGTCGGCGACGACCTGCTCGTCACCAACCCCGAACGCGTCCGCCGCGCCATCGAGGAGAAAGCCGCCAACGCCCTGCTCGTCAAAGTCAACCAGATCGGCTCCCTCACCGAGACCATCGAGGCGGTGGAACTGTGTCATCGCGCGGGATGGAAAGCGGTCGCCAGTCACCGCTCCGGCGAGACCGAAGACGCCACCATCGCGGACCTCGCGGTGGCGTTCAACGCCGGGCAGATCAAGACCGGCGCGCCAGCCCGCTCCGACCGCGTGGCCAAGTACAACCAGCTGCTCCGCATCGAAGCGGAATTGGGCGACACCGCCCGCTATCCCGGCTGGGATATTTTGAGTAAGTAAACGTTCAGCATCGGTCGCCCCGCTCCACTTCACTGGGGCGGGGTCTTTCGTTTAACGGTCGCATTTTGTTAAAACACTTGACAAAATAATAATCCGTGCTATCATCGCCCTTTAGTATCTCCGGTTTCTGGCTGGAAATGGCGATGTTGAACGCACCTATTCACTCAATTCCCAACCCAAATGTAAAATACGTTAACAAACACGCCGTTCTGGACCTGATCCGTTTTACGCCGGGGGGAATTTCCCGCGTGGAACTCGCCCAGCGCCTCGGACTGACGCGGGCCGCGGTCACTCCCATCGTCAACGATCTCATGGACACCGGGCTGATTCGGGAGGCCGAGAGCCGCGCGGTCTCCTCCAGCGGACGCCCGCCCATCCTGCTTTCGATCAACGCGGAACGCGGGACGGTCGCGGGCATTGACATGGGCGCCACCCATCTGATGGTCCTCATCGCCAACTTCGCGGGGCAGGTTTTTGCCGAGCGCGAGATTCCCTTCGACGTCGTGCAGGGACCGGAAGCCGGCCTTGACCAGGTGGACCGTCTCTTGCGCGAACTTTTGCAAAGCCTCGGTCTCAGCCTGCAAAACCTGGCGGCGGTGGGGATGGGCGTGCCGGGTCCGATCGTGACCGAGGCGGGCATGGTGGTGGCGCCTCCCATCATGCCCGGCTGGGACCGCTTCCCCATCCGCGACGCGCTCGAAGAACGCTGGAAGGGGCTTTCCGTCTCCCTGAATAACGACGCCGAAATGGGCGCGCTGGGCGAGTGGGCCTACGGCGCGGATCGCGGCGTGAAGCACCTGGCCTACATCAAGATCGGGTCGGGCGTGGGCGCGGGATTGCTGATTGACGGTCAAATCTATCGCGGCGCCACCGGGTCGGCGGGCGAAATCGGGCATACCACCATTGAAGAGAACGGGCTGCTTTGCAACTGCGGAAACCGCGGCTGCCTGGAAACCCTGACCGGCGGCACGGCGATCGCGCGCATCGCCCGGGAAGCCGCTCGCGGGAACGCGCGCACCCTGCTGGCCGAGATCCAGCCCGTGGAAAAGATCACCGCGGTGGACGTGGCGAATGCCGCCCGAGGCGGCGACCTGGTCGCGCAGCGGATCCTCATCGCCGCGGGCGACCATCTGGGCATCGCCATCGCCAGCCTTGTCAACCTGTTCAATCCAAATGTGATCGTGGTCGGCGGCGGCGTGGCGCAGATCGGCGATCTGTTCCTCGAGCCGGTCCGCAAGGCCGTACAAAAGCGCAGTCTTCCCGCCGCGGCGCAAGCCGTGCGTATAACCACAGCCCTGCTTGGCAGGCGCTCTTCAGGAATGGGCGCGGTGGTCCAGGCGCTGTCCAGCGCGCTGCATGAAATCGCCGCGTGAATGGCATGGCGAGAGTATAATAAGGTCACCATACCCATCACGAAACGGAGGAATGTACCATGGCAAGCGTCACTTACAAGAACGTCGTCAAGAAATTTGGCGAACTGGCGGCAGTTGACAACGTCAACTTTCACGTGGAAGACAAGGAATTCCTTGTCCTGGTCGGGCCGTCCGGCTGCGGCAAGACGACCGCGCTGCGCCTGCTGGCAGGCCTGGAGGAGATCACCAGCGGCGAGATCCTCATCGGAGACCGGGTGGTGAACGATATCGCGCCCAAGGACCGCGATATTGCCATGGTCTTCCAGTCCTATGCCCTCTATCCCCATCTTTCCGTGTACGAGAACATGGCCTTCGGCCTGAAATTAAAGAAGACTCCCAAAGACGAAATCAATCGGAGGGTAAACCAGGCCGCGGAAGTGCTCGGCATCACCGAACTGCTCCAGCGCAAACCGCGCCAACTTTCGGGCGGACAGCGCCAGCGCGTCGCGGTAGGACGCGCCATCGTCCGCGAGCCCAAAGTCTTCCTGTTCGACGAGCCGCTTTCGAACCTGGACGCCAAGTTGAGGGTCCAGACGCGGGCCGAGATCAGCAAACTCCACCAGCGCCTGCAGACGACGTTCATCTACGTCACGCACGACCAGGTTGAAGCCATGACCATGGCGACGCGCATCGCGGTCATCAACAAGGGCAAATTGCAGCAAATTGACAGTCCGCAGAATCTATACGACCATCCCGCCAACCTGTTTGTGGCGGGATTTATCGGCTCGCCCGCCATGAACTTCTTCCCGGCGAAACTTCGCAGGGACGGCGACCGGCTGGCGGCCGACTCGGGCGACTTCGCCGTCCCGCTGCCCGTCGAGGCGGCGAAGCGGTACGAGAAATACGCCGGGCGCGACGTCATCTTCGGCATCCGCCCCGAGAACATCCACGACATCCACTTTACCCCGCCCAACATCCACGGCGAGAACGTCAATATCAAAGTGGACGTCACCGAGTTGATGGGCAACGAGATCTTCCTGTACCTCATCAGCGGCAAGAACACCTTCGTCGCCCGCGTGGACCCGCGCTCGAACCTGCGCGTGGGCGAACAGGCGCAGGTGATGTTCGACATGGACAGCTTCCACATCTTCGACGCGCAGACTGAGGAAGCGCTTCGTTAAACTAAAGGAGGTGATGCCTCGTAAACAGATCCCGATCATGAGTTTTCCGAATTCTATTACCTACTCTAATTTCCAAGGAGAAGAATATGAAATCCAAATTGATGCTTTTGCTGAGCATTCTCATAGTTGCCACCATGGTCCTCACGGCCTGCGGCCCGAAGGACACCGGCCCTGTCACCATTACCTTTTGGGAACAGGAAGGCGACGAAGTAGACGTGTTCATTGATGGACTGATCGCTGATTTCCAGGCCGCCAACCCCAACATCACCGTCGAACGCACCCACTATGAGAACGAGGCCCTGCGCGACCAGTTCCAGACCGCCTCGCTGGCCAACTCGGCTCCCGATGTTGTCCGCGTCCCGAATGACTTTGCGGGACCGTTCAGCGAGCTGCAGATCGTCGCCCCCGTCAGCGACCTGTTCGATCAGAAGTTCCTCGATCAGTTCTTCCCTGGCGCGCTCGACCCGGCGAAAGTCGGCGGCACCCTGTGGGGCGTCCCCGATAACTACGGCAACCACCTGATGTTGATCTACAACAAAGACCTGATTGCCGAACCGCCCGCCACCTTCGAAGATCTCATTGCCAAAGCCAAGGAACTCACCAAAGACGACATCCAGGGCTTCGCTTACAACTTGAACGAGCCGTTCTGGGGCGCGGGCTTCTACGGCGCTTTCGGCGGCTGGCCGCTGGATGCGAGCGACAAACCGCAGTTCAATAACGACGCCTTCAAGAATTACCTGACCTTCGTTTCCCAACTGAAGACCGACGGCGTCGTCCCCGCGGAATGCGACTACAACTGCGCCGACACCCTGATGAAAGACGGCAAAGCCGCCATGATCATCAACGGCGACTGGTCGCTCGGCGACTACACTAAGGCCCTCGGCGACAAGATGGGCGTCGCGCCCGTCCCGTCCATCAACGGTAAGCCCTACACTGAAATGACCGCCGGCAAGTACTTCATGGTCTCCACCGCCGCAGCCGCCGACGAAGCTAAGAAGGACGCTGTCGTGAAGTTCATCGCCTTCATGACCTCCAAGGATATCCAGAAGAAGTGGCTCGACGAGTTCAAGCGCCTGCCCTCCAACAAGGAAATCGCGCAGGATCCCTCCATCGCCAGCGACCCGATTCTGGCCGGCTCGATGGCCGCCCTCGCCAACGGCAAGGGTCAGCCTGCCGCTCCCGAAATGCGCTGCGCCTGGGATGCCTGGCGCCCGAACCTGGAAGGCGTGATGGCTGGCACGCTCGCCCCGGCTGACGCCGCGGCCGCCGCGCAGACCTCTGCCGACGAATGCGTCGCCACCCTCGGCCAGGCGACCGCGACTCCCTAGTCATTCCCAATACCGACCAAACGGGGGAGGCCTCGAGGCCTCCCCCATTTTCTTTATCAGATCAGCCAACTGCGAGGCATGACATGGAAGATCGAACACCGACGCGAAAAATCCTCCCCTATCTTTACTGGGTGGGCGGCCTGCTGGTCCTTTACTTTGTTCTGAATCTCCTCATCTCGCCCTATTCGGCCGGCATCACTCTCAGCGCGAACAAGATCGTTGGCAGTCTCCTCGAGATAGGCTCTTTCCTGCTCGCGATCTTCGTCGGCATAGGGTTGATCGAGGTCTATTTCTACCAGATCTTTTTCCGCCAGCCGAAGGACGCGAAAGCGAAGGCGCTCATTCGGAGTTTGCAAACCCTGCTCGGACTTTTCATGGCGCTTGCGATCTTCGCCTTCTTCGAAGCCACGGACCTGTACCGTCTGGGCCGTTCCGTCGTTGGAAGCGTCGTCCGCGCCCCCTTCAGCCTGTTCGGCGGACTGAAGTCCCTGCTGGTGGGCGTCGGCCTGGACAAAGGGCTGGCGGGCCTGATCGTCGGCATCGTCCTCACGGCGCTGGTCGGCGCGGTCTTCTTCCTGATCCACAAACAAAGCGAACCGCGCGTCAGCAAACTCGGACTGCCTTACCTGCTTATCCTCCCGGCGCTGATCGGCATTCTCTTCCTCATCATCTATCCCTTCCTTTTTGAAATCAAACTTGCGTTCTCGAATGCGTCTCTCGGAACGCAAGCCACAAAGAACGCGCAATACGGATTGATTTACGGCTGGGAGAATCTCAAGACGCTCTTCACCGGCAAGGTCGCCAAAGACGCCATGTTTTTCGAAGTCTTCGGGCGGACCGTGCTGTGGACGGTCATCAACGTCACGTTCCACGTGGCGGGCGGCATGGGACTCGCCCTGCTCCTGCATCGTCCCATGAAACTGCAGGGCCTCTATCGCACGCTGTTGATCTTTCCGTGGGCCATCCCCACCACCATCGCGGCCATGGCGCTCCGCAACGAATTCGACAGCCGCTACGGACTCTTCAACATCCTCCTCACGGACTTGAATACCTGGCTGACGGGAATCAGCCACGGGACGGTCAGCGTCCCGCTCGTCGGGAACGCGTTCGCCTGGCTGTCGGCGCACATCGGCCCCGTCAGTTGGAAGCAGGATCCCTTCTGGGCGTTTGTGTCCATCCTCATTTCCAACATCTGGCTCGGCATCCCGTTCATGTCCGTCATCATTCTCGGCGGGTTGCAGAGCATCTCGCAGGAATACTACGAAGCCGCGGAAATTGACGGCGCGTCCAAATTTCAGCAGTTCCGCAACATCACCATGCCGCTCTTGCGCCCGGTGCTGACGCCTGCCATCATCCTTGGCGTGGTGTGGACGTTCAACAAGTTCGACGTGATCTACCTCATCACCCAGGGAGGCCCGCAGGAGAAGACCGACATCCTGGTCTCCTCCATGTACAAAGCCGCGTTCAGTTTTTATCGCTACGGCTTCACGGCCATGTTCGCGCTGGTCATTTTCGTGATCCTGCTGATATTCACCCTCATTTACCTGCGCGTGTCGGGCGGCCTGAAATCAGCCGCCGAATAACGAGGAGCCATTACAATGGAACACAAATCCACTTCTCCCATTACCAAAGCCCTGCGCTGGTTCTTCGTCCGCGGCCGCGGCGACAGTCCCTTCAAGACCCTTCTCATCCATGCCACGCTCATCGTCGCCTCAGTCATCGCGGTCTATCCCGTCTTGCGTGTGGTGACTATTTCCCTGCGCCCCAACGACACCCTGCTCACCACCGACCTGCGCATCATCCCGCAAAACGCCACGCTCGATAATTACAAAGAAGTCCTCTTCGGCTCGCCTGAAAAGAATCGCAAATCCGACTTCTTCCTCTGGCTCTGGAACTCTCTTTCCATCGTGTCGGTGACCTCCATTATCAGCATGATCCTCGCTGCGGTCAGCGCCTACGCGTTTTCGAGATTCAAATTTCCCGGGCGCGCAGTGGGGCTGGTCTTCCTATTAACGACACAGATGATCCCAGCCGGCATGTTGCTTTTGCCGTTGTTCATCATGCTGGCGCAGCTCAAAATGATCAACACCGCGCTGGGACTGATCATCGCCTACTCGGTCAGTTCCGTCCCGCTCACCATCTGGACCCTCAAGGGCTACTACGATACGATTCCCGTGGACCTCGAGGAGGCCGCGTTGATAGACGGCGCGAACCGCTTCACCGTCTTTACCCGAATCATCCTGCCGCTCTCCACGCCCGCGCTCGCCATCGCCTTCCTCTTCTCCTTCATGGGCGGCTGGAGCGAATACCTCGTGGCGCGCGTCGTCCTCCAAAAGAACGACATGTTCACCTGGCCGCTCGGCATCTTCACCTACGCCCAGCAATTCACCGTTTCGTGGGGACAATTCTCCGCGGCCTCGGTGATGATCGCCATCCCCGTCATGGCCCTCTTCCTCTACTCCTCCAAGTGGCTGATCTCCGGCCTGACGCTCGGAAGCGTCAAAGGCTAGGGAGGCCGAATCCTCCGGGGCGGCCCGCGCGGCCGCCCTTTTTTCTTGTGGATGTGACCCATGCGCAGAACCCTGATCCTTCTCCTGCTCCTCGCTTCGCTCCTGACCGCGTGCCGGCCCGCCGCTTCGGACGGCGCGCCCGCCCAACCGTCATGGTGGAACGACGCGGCCTTCTACGAGATCTTTGTCCGCAGTTTCTACGACAGCGACGGCGACGGCATCGGCGACTTCAACGGCGTCGCCCAAAAACTGGACTATCTCAGCGATCTCGGCGTGACCGGTCTCTGGCTGATGCCGATCTTCCCGTCTCCCTCCTACCACGGCTACGACGTGACCGATTACTATGCCGTCAACCCGCAATACGGCACGCTGGACGATTTCAAGACCCTGCTGGCCGAAGCGCGCAAACGCAACATCCGCGTCGTCATTGACCTGGTCATCAACCACACGTCCGACCAGCATCCGTGGTTCAGGGACGCCAAACGCGACAAGAATTCGAAATACCGCGATTGGTACATCTGGAGCGAGACCGACCTCGGCTATAGAGGCCCGTGGAACCAGCGCGTCTGGCATTCCTCCACGACAGGTTTCTATTACGGCATTTTTACCGCCAACATGCCCGACCTGAATTACAACAACCCCAAAGTGACGAAGGAAATGGACAAGGTCGTCTCCTTCTGGCTCAAAGATGTCGGCGTGGACGGTTTCCGCCTCGACGCGGCCAAGCATCTCATCGAAAACGGCTCGACCCAGCAGAACACTTCCGCCACTCACGAGTGGTATAAAAAATTCCGCGCCTATTACAAAAAAGTCAATCCGCAGGCGATGACCGTCGGGGAAATCTCCGGCGACCCGCCTTCGGTACTTGCCTCCTACACCAGCGGCGACCAACTGGACCTGGTTTTCGATTTCAGCCTCGCCAACGCTTTCATTGTCTCTGCAAATAACGGCTCCGCGTCCTACACGGTCAACGCGCTCAAGGCTGACGAGAAACTTATGCCGGGCAGACAGTACGCGTCCTTCAGCGCCAACCACGACCAGGACCGCGTCATGTCGCAATTGCGCGGGGACGTTGACAAAGCAAAGGTCGCCGCCTCGCTTCTGCTGACCTCGCCCGGCGTCCCGTTCATCTACTACGGCGAAGAGATCGGAATGGTCGGCCGAAAACCCGACGAAAACATCCGCCGTCCCATGCAGTGGAGCGCGGACGCGAACGCCGGCTTCACCACCGCCAAACCCTGGCGCGCTCCCGACGCCGACTATCCCGCGGTCAACGTCGCCGCGCAGACGGCCGACTCCGCCTCGCTTCTCTCGCATTACCGCGCCCTGATCCGAATCCGCAACTTGCATCCCTCCCTGCGGACGGGGGATTTGTTCATCCTGCCCACCGACAACCTGCGCGTGTTCGCCAGCCTGCGCGTGAAGGAGGGCGACATGGTTCTGACGCTGATCAATCTGTCCGCCGACCCCATCCGCGACTACTCCCTCGATTTGAAGGATACGCCTCTCGCGACGGGGAGCCACTCACTCGCCCCGTTGATAGGCGCGAGCGGCGCGTTGAGCGTGAGCAGCCAGCCCCTTCCCGAACTCCAGCCCCATTCCACTTATATTTTTGAAGTGAAGTAAACGGAGAGCCGCGTGAAGCGGAACAAAACAGTCCCCGGCAAAGGCGCGTTCCATCTGGAATCCTGGCGACGACCTTCCGGGGATTTGTCTGAAAATCTTTAAGTTGACTTTTCCGTTGGGGCGGTTATAATGAATTTAGTTTGTTGCCGCAACATACTAACCTATGGAGAAAAATACCCCCGACCAGGCTTTTCTGCGCGAAGCAAACCTGTCCGCCGTCCTGCGGCTGATCCAGGCGCAGGCGCCCACGTCGAGAGCGCAACTGGCCGTATCCACGGGATTGAACAAGTCCACCGTTTCCAGCCTTGTGGAGGATTTACTTGAGCGCGGTTTAGTGTATGAAACGGGCGTCAACTCCGCGGGGACGGGCCGTCCCGCCACGCTTCTGGCGATGAATCCGCAGGCGGGGCACGTCATTGGCGTGGAGCTTGGCGTGGACTTCGTCTCTGTGGGCATCGCCAATTTTCAGGGACAACTGGTCTGGCAGAAAAAGGAAGAGGCGGATCCTTTCCAGGCGCAGGACCTCGTCATCGAGCAGACGCTTCGCATCGTCAAAGAAGCCGTGTCGGTCGGACGGAGGAGAGGCTACCGCTTCCTGGGGCTTGGCTGCGCCACTCCGGGAACGGTTGACTTGCAGGAAGGGGTGTTGATCTTTGCCCCCAACCTGCATTGGAAGAACGTCCCCTTCCGAAAGATTTTTTCCGAGAGCGTCAAATTAAAGATCATGGTGGAGAACGACGCCAATGCCGCGACGATCGCGGAGCGCTTGTTCGGCGGGGCGCGTTTTATAAAGGATTTTATTTTTGTGTTCGCGGGAGTGGGGATCGGCGGCGGGTTGTTCCTCAACGGTCATTTATATCGAGGCAGGAACGGCTACGCGGGCGAGATCGGCCATTCTCCCATTATGTCCGAATCCGCCCGGACCGTCTGCCATTGCGGGAACCGGGGATGTTGGGAGACCTTCGCCAATCAATACTCGATCATCCAACGCGTCCAGGCCCGGCTGGAAGTGAAACGCGACAGCATCATCCCAAAGTTGATGGCCGAGCAGCGTTCCGCGCTCACCATTCCCCTGATCAAGCAGGCCGCGGACGCGGGCGATCTGGAAGCCATCGAATCTTTTGCGGAGGCGGGCCGCGCCATGGGACAGGGATTTGCCGGCCTGATCAATATCTTCAATCCAGAGAAGATCATCCTGGGCGGGCCGCTCAGCCTGGCCGGAGACTATCTCCTGCCAGCCATCCGCGAAGTGATCCCGCACCACACGCTTCCCGAAATTGACCAGCAAGCGGAGGTGATCCTGTCCTCGTTCGGGCAGGATGCCAGCCTGATCGGGGCAATTGCCATTGTGGTAGACGACGTGCTTTCTCATCCGAGCCAGGTGGAAAGGAGGAGGTGAAAATCGCGCGAACAGATCAAACCCTGACGACCGTCAAAATCAATCTTAAATCAATAAAGGAGTGAAGAATGAACAAGAAAACGTTTGCGCTGCTGAGCGTGCTGGTGATCTTATCGCTGGCGCTTTCGGCGTGCGGCGCGAAGAAAAGCGATCAGGTGGAAGTTTTCTCGTGGTGGACGGGCGGCGGCGAAGCGGCCGGCCTGGAAGCCATGATCAAGGTCTTCAAGGCCCAGAACCCGGGCATCGAATTCGTTAACGCGGCCGTAGCCGGCGGCGCAGGCACGAACGCGCGCGCCGTCCTCGCCACCCGCCTGCAGGCGGGCGATCCGCCCGATTCCTGGCAGGGGCACGCCGGGCAGGAATTGATCGGCACCTATGTGGCCGGCAAGCAGATCGAGCCGCTGAACGGCCTGTACGATGCCGAAGGCTGGCTGAGCGTCATGCCCAAGACTCTCATCCCGCTGATCTCGAAAGACGGCAACATCTACTCGGTGCCTGTGAACATCCACCGCGCCAACGTGCTGTGGTACAACCCAAAGGTCCTGGCTGACAACAATGTCGCCGTCCCGACCACCATGGATGAGTGGTTCGCCGCGATGGAGACCCTCAAGACCGCCGGCGTCACCCCGCTGGCCCTGGGCGAACAGTGGACCAAGATGCACCTGCTCGAGACCGTCCTGCTCGGCACGCTCGGCGCCGACAAATACAACGGCCTGTGGGATGGCTCCACGGATTGGGGTTCTGCGGAAGTGAAGACCGCCCTGGATAACTACGCCAAGACGCTGACCTACGCCAACTCCGACTCCGCCTCCCTCTCCTGGCAGGACGCTTCGCAGCTCGTGATCAACGGCGACGCCGCCTTCAACGTCATGGGCGACTGGGCCGAGGGCTACTTCCGCGAACTCGGCAAGGCCCCGAAGACCGACTACGGCTGGGCTCCCACGCCCGGCAGCGTCGGCGTCTTCCAGTTCCTGTCCGACTCCTTTGTCCTTGCCGTCGGCGCGCCGCACCGCGACGCCGCCAACGGCTGGTTGAAGGTGGCCGGCTCCAAGGCTGGACAGGAAGCCTTCAACCCCGTGAAAGGCTCCATCTGCGCCCGCACCGACTGCGATAAAGCGCTCTTCGGCGAGTACTTGCAGTCCGCCATGGACGATTGGGCCAGCAACACCGTCGTCGGTTCGCTGACGCACGGCGTGGTCGCCAACGACTCGTGGAAGTCCGAGATCGATACCGCGCTGGGATTGTTCATCCAGAACGGCGATGTGGCCGCCTTCCAGAACGCGCTGGTCGCCGCCTGCAAGGCCTCGGGTCCCTGCAAGTAAAATAGTGTACAATCATCGAGGCTTCGAACAACGAGGCCTCGATGATTTTTTTAGTTGAAATCCCACCCAATAACTTCGTGGAGAGTGCGAGATGCGCGCAGACAAAGACCGCTATCTGTCCGTTGTCCTGATTGCTCCGTCCATTTTGGCGGTCTTGATCTTCATTTATGTTTTCATCGGCTGGTCTGTGCGCGTCTCGTTGAGCAAATGGAAGGGGTTGACCGCGGACTACTCCTGGAACGGGATCTCCAATTACACGAATCTTTTCTCTGATCCGCGCTTCCACGTGGATGTGCGCAACACGCTCATCTTTACCGGGGTGTTTGTCGTCGGCAGCATCATTCTCGGTTTCATCCTGGCTGTATTGCTCGATCAGGGATTAAAGGGAGAGGGCTTCTTCCGCAGCCTTTTCCTGTTCCCGATGGCGATCTCCTACATCGTCACGGGCGTGGTCTGGCGCTGGCTGATGAACCCGGCCGAGGGGGATCGCTTGAGCGGATTGAACTTGTTGTTTTCGTATTTTCATCTGGATTTCCTGATCAGCAAATGGTACACCACCGAGACGTGGGGGATCGCGGCCATCGCGCTGGCGGCCATCTGGCAAATGTCGGGCTACACCATGGCGCTCTATCTGGCCGGACTGCGCTCCATCCCCATTGAACTGCGGGAGGCCGCGCAAATTGACGGGGCCAACGAACTCCAGATCTACCGTCACATCATGCTGCCCCTTCTCTCGCCCGTGACGCTTTCCGCCCTGATCATCCTCGGACACATGTCGCTCAAAGTGTTCGACCTCATCATCGCCGTTGCAGGGAAGCAGCTTCCGCTGGACGTCCCCGCCGTCTACATGTGGCAGACCACCTTCGACGGTCTGTTCTACGGACGCGGCGCCGCCATCGGCATCCTCCTGCTCGTCAGCGTGGCGATTCTGATCATTCCATACATCCGCTACACCCTCAAAACGGAGACGCAGGCATGACGCGTAGACTTAATTTGGGCAAGAACTGGCTGTATCTCCCGCTGATCGCCATGGCGGTCTTCTACCTGCTTCCCATGTACGTCATGCTGGTGACGGGCTTCAAGAGTTTTGCGGAAGTGGACCTCAAGACGATGTGGAACCTGCCGCGCGGCATCGCCTTCGACAACTACATCGAAGCCTTCTCCAAACTGGCGCCCTCGTTGTGGAATAGCTTCATCATGGTCATTCCCGCCGCGCTGATCTCCTCCATGCTCGGCTCGCTCAACGGGTTTATCCTCGCCAAGTGGAAATTTCGCGGCGCGGATATCATTTTCCCGTTCATCCTGTTCGGCATGTTCATCCCCTACCAAAGCATCCTCATCCCGCTGGTGATCTTCATGAAATCCATCGGCTTGACGGGACTGGCCGGCCTGACGATCGCGCATATCATCTACGGCATCCCCATCACCACACTCACGTTCCGCAACTATTACGCCAGCCTGCCTCAGGAGTTGCTGGAAGCCGCCAAGATTGACGGCGCGGACATGCTCGGCATCTATCGCTGGATTCTCCTGCCCATTTCCATCCCCAGTTTTGTGGTGGTGCTGATCTGGCAATTCACCTCCGCCTGGAACGACTTCCTCTTCGCGGTGGTGTTGACGGGTAACAAACAATGGCCTGTGACGGTGGCGCTCAACAACATGGCGGGAAGCCAGATCATTTCGTGGAACGTCCAAATGGCCGGCTCGCTCCTCGCCGCGCTTCCCACCCTGCTCGTCTATATTTTCCTGGGACGCTACTTCCTGCGCGGACTTCTGGCCGGTTCGCTCAAGGGATAAGAACCTGCCAGGCTGCCTGAGTCGACAAACGCCCGCAGCGATGTCTTCGGCGCGTTCCGCAGGTCTGGTTTCCAAAAGAAGCCAGGCCTGTTATATTTCCGCTATGCAAAATCCAAAGCAACCCAAAACCACGGTTTTTCTTATCACGGCGGGATGTTTTCTCGCCTTCTTCGCTTTCGGTTTCACCGACAATCTCAAGGGACCCACCCTGCCCGCCATGCTAGCGGAATTGCGTTTCGACTACGGCACAGGCGGAAATATCCTGCTCGGCGAATATTTCGGCTTTCTCCTCGCCACGCTTCTGACCGGGATTCTCGCCGACCGCTTCGGGTTGAAAAGCGTCATCCTGCTGGCGGGCTTTTTCCTGGGGATCGGCGCCGTCGGGTACAGCCTCTTCAATTCCGTGCTGCTGCTCTGGGGTTCGCTGTTCATTATCGGCATGGGACTGGGCGCGCTGGAGCTCGGCCCTAATGCCGTCATCGTCAGTCTGTATCACGAGCGCAAGGGGCTTTACTTAAATCTGATGTCGGTCATGCACGGGCTGGGATCGCTCGCCGCGCCGCTCTTCGTCGGCTGGTTGTTTCGCCTCAACGCTTCCTGGCGCGCCGCCTATCGCTGGGACCTGGCGTTGACCGCCCTATTCGTGGTTGTCTTTCTCTTCCTAAGATTCCCAAAAACAAGCGAATCCTCGAAGATTGACTTCCGCCGCGTTCCGCAAATCGCCTTCAAAGGCAACCTGCCCTGGTTCTACGCGGCCCTTTGTTTTTACGTCGCGGCAGAGATTGGAATCGCCTCATGGCTGGTGACTTTCGCTCAGGACGTTCACGGCTTTGAAACAACCGCCAGCAACCGGGCGTTGTCGCTGTTTTTCGCCATGCTCATGGTCGGGCGGCTGGCAGGCAGTTTCTTTGTCCAGCGCGCCGGCTATCTGCGTTCAATCCTGATTATGAGTTTCGGCGGGACGCTCTGCCTGATCATCGGCTTGTTTGGTCCAAAACAGGCGTTCCTGCTCCTGCCGCTGACGGGTCTCTTCCTCTCGATCATCTTTCCAACCGTTACTGCCGCCGTCTCCGACACGCTCGCCGAAAACAGGAACACCGTTCTCGGCATCCTCTTCACTTTTGCCGGCCTGGGCGGGCTCGCAGGACCCTGGCTGATCGGCCTGGGCGGCGACCTGTTCGGGCTGCAAACGGGTTTCGCGTTCAACGCGGTCTTCATGCTGGGATTATCCGCCTCCATTGTGATCTTGCAGAAAAAGAGAGCCGATGGACAAACCGCTTAACTGGGGACTCCTCTCGACCGCGCGCATCAACCGCGCCCTGATCCCGCCTCTCCACGCCTCCAAACGGACCCGCCTGCTGGCCGTCGCTTCGAGGAGCCAATCCGCCGCCGACGCGTACGCCCGCGAGTGGAAAATTCCGCGCGCGCACGGAAGTTACGAGTCCCTGCTCGCCGATCCCGAAATTGACGTGGTCTACAATCCGCTTCCCAACCACCTCCACGCCGAGTGGACCGTCAAAGCCCTGCGCGCGGGAAAACACGTCCTGTGCGAGAAACCATTTGCCCTGTCGCTCGCCGAAGCGGACGCGATGATCGCCGCCGCGCGCGAGACGGGCAGGACGCTGACCGAAGCCTTCATGTACCGTCATCACCCGCAGACGTTGAAAGTGAAGGAACTTGTGGACGACGGCGCGCTGGGAAAACTGCAACTCGTCAAAGGCGCGTTCTCGTTCACGTTGGACCGCGCGGGAAATTTCAGGAACGTCAAAGAGATGGGCGGCGGGAGCATCTGGGACGTGGGCTGTTATCCCATCTCGTACGCGCGGCTGGCCGCGGGGGCGGAACCGCTCGAAGTTTTTGGCAGGCAGCTCCTCGGTCCGGGCGGAAGCGACGTTCGGTTCGCAGGTCAGATGCGCTTCGCGGACGACGTCCACGCGCAGTTCGATTCGAGTTTCCAATCCCCGTTTCGGGCGTACGTCGAAATCGTCGGGTCGGAGGCCTCGCTGTGGATCCCCCAGCCCTTTAAGCCCGGCCGCTCCAGCGAAGTTTACCTGCGCCGCGGGGACGCCGAGGAGCGGATCTCCATCCAGGGACAGGAACTTTACATGGGCGAGGTGGACGACATGTGCGACGCCGTCCTGCTCGGCAAACCGCCGCGCGTCTCTCTCGCGGACAGCCGCGGCAACGTGGCCGCCATCCTTGCGCTTTTGCAATCCGCCGAAACTGGGAAGCCAGTGAAGATATAATTGGCGCACATCTCACATCAAAGGATTCACTCCATGACCACTCCCGACTGGGTACAGGACGCCGTCTTCTATCAGATTTTTCCCGACCGTTTTGCAAGAAGTAAACGCAACCCGTCCGCCAACCTGCCTTTCGAGCCCTGGGATTCGCCTCCCACCGTCTACGGCTTCAAAGGCGGCGACCTCTACGGCGTGGCCGAAAAACTGGACTATCTGGACAGCCTCGGCGTCACTGCCATCTATCTCAACCCGATCTTCGCTTCGGCGAGCAATCATCGTTATCACACTTACGATTACTACAATGTGGACCCGCTCCTCGGCGGCAACGACGCGCTGCGCGTCCTGCTGGCCGAGGCCCACCAGCGCGGGATGCGCGTCATCCTCGACGGGGTCTTCAATCACGCCTCGCGCGGCTTCTGGCAATTCCACCACGTCCTCGAAACGGGGAGCGGATCGCCCTACCGCGACTGGTTCCACTTCAACGACGACCAGTTGACGGGGAAGAAACACTGGGGCGCGTATCCCACCAAAAGCGAGGAAGACGCCATCCGCCGCGACGGAAGCCTGAAAACCATCGGCTACCAGGGCTGGTGGGATTTGCCCGCCCTGCCCAAGTTCAACACCAACACGTCCGCCGTGCGCGAGTTCATCTTCAACGTGGCCGAACACTGGCTCAAGTTCGGCATTGACGGCTGGCGGCTGGACGTCCCCGCCGAGATTGACGACGACTCCTTCTGGCAGGAATTTCGCCGCCGCGTGCGCGCCATCAACGGCGAGGCCTACATCGTCGCCGAGATCTGGCTCGAAGCCCAGCGCTGGCTTCAGGGCGACCAGTTCGACGCCACCATGAACTACCTCGTCACCGCGGCCGCGCTTAACTTCTTCGGCGCGCGCACGCTGGATATGAAGGTCGTCCGGGACGCGGGCGGGATTCGAGACCGCGTCCGCGCGATGGACGAGGCCGCGTTCGCCGACGAGATGGACCGCCTGCTCAACCTCTACAAGCCTGAAATCACGCGCTCGCAGCTCAACCTGCTCGACAGCCACGACATGCCGCGCTTCCTCACCTGCGTCGGCGGCGACGCCTCCGCGCTCAAACTCGCCTGGCTCTTCATTATGACCATCCCCGGCGCGCCGTGCGTCTACTACGGCGACGAGGTCGGCGTGGACGGCCGGCACGACCCCGACTGCCGAAAATCCTTTCCGTGGGACGAATCGAAATGGGACCGCGCCCTGCTGGATTATCTCAAGGCCGCGATCTCCCTTCGCAAGTCGCGCGTCTCGCTTCGCCGCGGGACCTTCAGCCGGCTCTGGTCTGCGGACGGAGTCTACGCCTTCGGGCGCGCGCACGCGAGCGAATCGCTCGTCGTGGCGTTCAACGCGTCCGACGGGCCGCGCCAGATCGAGGTCAGGTATGAAGCGGGGAAGAAGCCGAAGGCGCTGTTCGGCCAGCCGTCGGAAGTCGAAGCGCGGGACGGCAAACTGAAATTCGTCATCCCCGCCCGAAGCGGCGTGACGCTCGGGTAAACGGAAATCAACGGCGAGACGACTTCTCGCCGTTGTCTTTTAATTCGCCGCGCGTCGGCGCTATCCGCGACCAAAGGGCGTTTTCAGGGTTTGCATTGAAAAGGAGACGCCATGTCCAAATTGACCATGCAGGAAACGTTGCGCCAACTGATGGACAAATTGAAAAGCGGGGACGCGGCGCGTCAGACGGAGGCTTTGCGCGAACTGGGGACGTTGAATTTCAGCAGCGAGGCGATTGTTCTCCAACTGGAAAGGCTGGCGCTGGACGATAACGCGGATGTGCGTATCGCCGCGTTGGACGCGCTGAATCTCAAGACCAGCCGGTTTGTAGCCGAAAAACGGTCCAAAGAGACTCGCTCCAACCGCCAGTTGATCGTCAAAGAAATCAACGCCTGGGAAGCGGACGGGCTGGTTGAACGTCACCGCGCCGAGACGCTCCGCCGGCGGTACGATTTCGATATGCGCCCGGAGCCGCAATCGCCGCCCGCGTCCGCCGCGTCCAAAACGGCCGAGCCGGAAGCGCCTGCCGCGCCCGAACCTGCGCCTCCCGCTCCCGCCGCGCCTCCCGCGCCGCGTCCTTCGCTCACGCAGGTCCTTTTGAGCGAGACCAGCATCAAGATCTTTTTATATCTCGGCGCGTTCTTCGTCATTGCCGCCGCCGCGATCCTGGCCGCGCTGGTGGAGGCCGCCCGCCTGCCCGTCCTGCTGGTCGCCACTGCCGCCTTCGCGGCCGGCGCGGTCATTTTCAAAAAACGCCTGCCCCAGCCCAGCTTTGCGCTCGCCGTCGTTTTCTCGTTCCTGCTTCCGATTGACGCCAATGTGATCGCCGATCAACTCGCGCTCACCGGCGTCGACGGCGACGTCTACTGGACTTTTGTTTATATCGTCATGGCGGCTGCCTGGGCGTTCGGGACTTTCTTCTACGCCTCGCGCCTGTTCAGCCTGGCGGCTTTTCTCTCGCTCCTCCTGGCGGCGTGGCGCTTCGGCCAGATCTTCGACGCCTCCGCTGCCTGGAACGTCTTCTTCATCGCGGGGGCAAACCTGGTTGGGCTGTTCGGCGTCTTCCTTCTCAAAAAATGGAAGGACTTCAAATTCGCCCAACCGGCTTTCCTGCTGGCGCAGGCGGCCCAACTGGCCCTGCTGGCGAGCTCTTTCTCTCTGACGATAGTCGCCCAATTTGACCCGGCGCCGATCCCCGCGCATTGGATCGCCGCCGCGCTGACGTGGATTCTGGCCGCGTCCTTCTTCGCCGCGAGCGAGCTTCTCGCCCCGTTCGTTTTTTTCCCGTGGATGGCGGCCGCGTCGCTCTTCCCGCTCCCGTGGCTGGTCCTCTCCATCTTCGACGCCCCTATCTTATATTACGCGGCTGGATTCGCGGTCTGGGGCGCGCTGACCGCGCTGGCGGGCGAAGGCTTCCGTTGGATCGGCCGTCCCGCGTTAACGAAATATCGCTTCCCGTTTTTGGCTCTGTCGCTGGCGTCGTTCCTCGCCGCCGTCTCGCTTGCTTTTTACGACCAGAACGTCGCCGCGACTTTCGCGGTCTTCCTCGGCGCGGCGGTTGTTTACTTCATCATTCACATCGCGCGTCCGCGCTGGTACGCGTGGATGACCGCGCTGATTTTCGGTCTCGGCGCGTACTTTACTTTCTTCACACTCCCGTTCGTGGAAACCCTGGAAGTTGACAGCGCCTATCAATTGCTCGGCGCGAGCCTGCTCCTGCTCATTCCAGAGTTGTTCGCCCGGGGCGGATTCTCCTTCTCCCGCGTGTGGAGCTGGCCTCCCATTCTTTTGGGCGCGCTGCTTGCCCTGTTCAACATCCAATTGGCGCTGCTCCAATCCGCGCAGGGTAAATCGGCGCTCGTTCTTTTTGTCGCCGCGCTCCTTGCCGCCGCGTACGCCCTGCGTTTCAGGCAACCGCTCCTCGGATATTTTTCCGCCGCCCTCGGCGCGTTGACGGTCATCTTCGTCCTGCGATCCTTGGAACTCGACGGCTGGCTCCCCGCGCTGACCGCGCTCTCCGTCCTGTATTACGCGGCGGGATTTCCCCTCGCGCCGCGCGAGAAGACAAAGCCCTGGGGGATGATGCTGGTCCGCAGCGGGCTGACGCTCGGCGCGCTCGTCTCCTTCGCGGCCGCCATGTCGCTCGAAGCGACCGGCGGATGGTATGCCCTGGTCGTTGCCGCGCTGTTCGTCGTCGAAATGTTCGTCCGCAGGCAGGACTATCTGGAAATCCTCGTCGAGATCATTCTGAGCGCGGCCGTGTTCCTGATCCTCCGCGACCTCCGCGTGACGGAGACTTCCTACAACTTGTTCGCTCTCAGCCTGCTCTGGCTGACCTGCGACATGATCTTCAAACTGACTTTCCCCGCACGGAGACTGGAACGCCTCGCCAAAGCCGCCGGCGCGCTGCTGGCTGTTGCCGCGGCTGGCCTCATCGCGACCGAACTTTCTGAGTTTGCCGCGGCGCTTTGCTTTGGGATTTACACGCTCTTCTTCGCGGTCTATGCCGGGCTTCACAAAAACGCGCAGATGGTCTACGCCCCAGCCGTCTTCCTCGCGCTGACGGTCCACTTTGGATTCCGCGCGGTCGGATTCGACGCGTGGCTCTTTCCGCAGATCGCGCTCGCCGCGACGTACTACGCGGTGGGATTCGTCCTCCGTCTCTTTGGGCGGGCGGGCGGCTGGGACTCCGCCCTCCGTTTCAGCGGACTCGGCCTCGGGACTTTTGTCGCCCTGCTCGCGCCGATACAGGCAGGCGGGCTGGAGAGGTCCGTCCCCATCGCCATTGCCGCCACCCTCTACGCGGCCGAAGCCTTCGCGCGTCGAAACGTCTGGCTGGGATTCCCCGCCAACGGTTTTTACCTTATGGCATACTTTGTCTTCCTAAACGGATTGAAGGTGGACGAGCCGCAGTTCTTCTCCGTCGGCGCGGCCGCGCTCGGCCTCCTGCAACACTATCTCCTCCGTCGTGCGGGACAGAAGAGCGCGACCTTCTTCATGGGCATCGTCTCGCAACTCGTCCTGCTGGGGACGTCCTATATTCAAATGACGGGTACGGGAGAATTGAAGTACTTCTTCCTCCTGCTCTTCCAATTCCTCGCCATGCTGGCGTACGGGATCGTCGTCCGCTCGCGCAGTCTCATCATCGCGCCGATCGCCATCGTCGTGCTGGCGGTGTTGACCGTCCTCTACAACGCGCTCAAGAACCTCTCGCTGGTCATCATCATCGGCGTCACAGGGATCGCCCTGCTCGCGCTGGGAATCCTGGCGGTGGTCATGCGCGAACGCATCGCGGCCATCACGGAGCGTTTCAGCGATTGGGACGCGTGATCGCGCCGCGCCCTCTCTTATGAGAATAAAAAAACAGCGGCTCCCATCGGGAGCCGCTGTTCGATTTCATACAGACGGAAGTTACTTCTTCTTCTCGTCCTCCTCGGACGCTTCCTCTTCCTTCTTGCCCTTCTCGATCACTTCGGGCTCTTCCACGCCGGCCTCGGGCGCGGCGGCTTCCACCGCCTCTTCCACCTTCGCGGCCGTGGCGATGACGATCATCTCCTCGGGGCTGGTCAGCACCTTCACTTTATCCGAAAGGACCAGGTCGCGCACATGAATGGCGTTGCCGACCTTATCGAGGACCGAAATATCCACCACGATCTTTTCGGGCAGGTCCGCAGGCAGACATTCCACCTCGATCCGCTCGAGACCCGTCACCAGAATGGCGTTGTAATCCTTCACCGCCAGCGACAACCCCGTCAGTTCGATGCTGACGTAGGCGGTCAGTTTCTCGGTCAACGAGACCGCCATAAAGTCCACGTGCAGGAGGCGGTTCTTGATATAGTCGCGCTGCTTCTCGCGCACCAGTACGGGATATTCCTGCCCGTCCAGTTCGATCGTCACAATGCTGGACGAGGAGGTCTTCGCCAGCGTGCGCGAGGCCTCGCGCAAATCCAGCGCGATCGAAAGGGGATTTTCCACACGATAGCCATACAACACGGCGGGCAGTTGACCCGCGCGGCGCAGGGCTTTCACCTGCTTGCCGATCACGTCGCGCTTGCTGGCCTTCAAAACGACTTTCTCCATCTTAACTCCTCGAGCGCCTCTCACCCCGGCCGCCGTCGAGACTGACCGGGATTACCATCGCTCTATGAAAAAATTTTCTCCAGCGCGGCTGCCGCGCCGGGGATTGACTAATCTCTGCGGAACGCGATCCGCCCGACGAGCAGGATCAGCCCCGCGAACAGTCCGCCGACCAGCCCCGCGATGACGGCGCCGCGCGTGTCCACCACAGTGTGGACTTCGCCCTCGACGCGTCCCGCCAGCAGGACGACCGACTCGACCTTCCCGCCTCGCACTTCGTTCGCGGCGGTCACGCCCACCCGGGCCCCCTCCAGCGTGACGGTTTCTCCCGCCACCGCGCCGATGCTGCCCTGCGCGTTGACCAGCGCGGCGCGCACCCCTCCTACCACACTTTGGGCGATCTCCGCGCTTTCAGCCTCGACGCCGCCGATCATACTCCGCTGCGCCGACAGGTTCCGCGCCTTCACCATCCCTGCGGTGGAAACGGTCATCTCCGCCGTATCGCTGGAGACCGTCTCCGCGCTGGATTGGTGCATCCGCACCGTTTCCGCGCTGACCGACTCCACATCCACATGCGCGAGAGCGACGCTTTCGGGTTGGCTGGCTGATTCGACAGGTTCAGGCATGAGGCATTCCGGTCACAGGCAAAACAAACGCCTCCATCGGGAGGCGATGTCACCTGCGGACGTGATTTTAGTCGGGGGCTGGACTTTCGTCAAGTATTCGCGGCTTGACACTCCCTCCCTTTGACATTATAAGCACGACATGAAATTCCCCCGCATCCTGCTGACCTTCGGGCTGGCCGCCGCGCTCGCGGGCTGTTCGCTCGCCCCAAACCTGCCCGTCAACCCCTTCGGCCCGACGGCTGCTCCCTCCGCCACCCCCGCGCCGACTCTGCCGCCCGCGCCCACATCCACGCCGACGCCGCTTCCCGCGATCCGAATCGAAGGCGGCGACCGCGCCCTCTTCATCGGCGATTACGAGACCGCCCGCGTGGAATATCGCCTGGCGTTCGACCAATCCGCCGACGCGGATACGCGCGCCGAGGCCCTCTGGGGCATGGCGCGGACGGAGTTCGAGGCGGGCAGGTTCGCCGCCGCCGCCGAGTTCCTCAACCAGTTGACCGGCGAATACCCAGGTCACAAACGCGGCGCGCAGGCGCATTTCCTGCTGGCGGAGATCCACGATGAGCAGGGACGCGCCGCCGAAGCCGCGGCCGAATACGGCGCGTACCTGTCGGCGCGCGGCGGCTTCCTCGACGTGTACGCGCTCGAACGTCAGGGCGACGCGTATTTCGAGGCCCGCGATTACGCCGCGGCGTTGCAGTCCTACACGGCGGCCGCGCAGGCGCCGCGTCCCGCAGCGGACGCGGACATCGAAGTCAAGATCGGGCGGACGCGCGCCGCCCTCGGCGATTACGCCGGCGCGCTGGCGCAGTACGATGCCATCGCGCAGGCGACGAACAACGATTTCGTCAAGGCGCAGATGGACTATCTTTCGGGTTCGGCCCATAAATTTCTTGGCCAGACCGACGAGATGAAAGCGCGCTTTTTGCACGCGGTGGAAAATTATCCCGTCTCGTACGATTCATATTTGAGTTTGGTGGAGCTCCTGGACGCGGGCGCGGCGGTGAGCGATTTCGACCGCGGCCTGGTGGATTATTTCGCGGGGCAGTACGACGTGGCGCTCGCCGCGTTCGACCGTTACATCTCCGCGGGCCTCGACAGCGACGGCACGGCCCGCTACTACCGCGCCCTCACGTTCGTCGAATTGAAGCGTTACGAAGAGGCCGTCAACGGCTTCACGTATTTCATCGCCAATTACCCTCGCCATCCGAAATGGTCTGCGGCCTGGTATGGCGACCTGAACGCGCCCGTCTTTCGGCCTGGGCGCGCCTTCACGCAATGGTACTATCTCAACCAGCACGCGCAGGCCGCGCAGTCGTTGCGGAACTTCGCCGCCATCGCCCCGTCCGACCCGCTCGCGCTCGACTACCTGATGATCGCGGCGCGCGTCCTCGAGCGCGGCGGCCTCCTCAATGACGCCGCGAATTTGTGGGAGACCATCGCCGACCAATTTTCAGGCGACGTCCGCTCGGGCGAGGCCGCCTTCCTGGCGGGCATCACGCGCTATCGCCTCGGCGATTTCAGCCGCGCCCTCTCGGACTTTCAACGCTCCCTCCTCCTCTCGGCGGATTCCCAAAACCGCGCCCGCGCCCTGCTCTGGATCGGCAAAGCGCAGACCCAGCGCGGAGATGGGGAAGCGGCCCGCCTCGCGTGGACCCAGTCGCAGAGCCTCGACTCGACCGGCTACTACAGCCTCCGCTCGCGCGACCTCCTGCTGGGACGCGCGCCCTTCGCGCCCGCTTCGCTCGTGAACCTCGACGTGGATCTCGCCGCCGAACGCATCGCGGCCGCCTCGTGGGTGCGTCTCACCTTCAGCCTGCCCGCCAACACGGACTTGAGCGGCCCCGGCGCGCTGGCCTCGGACCCGCGCTTCATCCGCGGCGCTGAATTCTGGGAACTTGGCTTATACGACGAAGCCCGCGCGGAATTCGAAGACCTGCGGCTTTCCGTCAGCGCGGACGCGGCCAACTCGTTCCGCCTCGCCAATTATCTGCTCGACCTGGGACTCTACCGTTCGGGCATCTACGCCATCCGCCAGGTGTTGACGCTCGCGGGCCTGGACGAACACTCCGCCTCGCTGCAGGCCGCAGACTACTTCAGCCACGTCCGTTACGGCGCGTACTACCGCGACCTCGTCGAACCGGCCGCCCAACTCAACGGCTTCGACCCGCTGTTCCTCTTCAGCGTGATGCGGCAGGAGAGTCTCTTCGAGGGATTCGTCCGCTCCACTGCGGGCGCGCGCGGGCTGATGCAGATCGTCCCCGCCACCGGCGCGGACGTGGCCCTGCGGTTGGGCTGGCCGCTTTCCTTCCAACCCGACATGCTGTACCGACCCATCGTCAGCGTGAAACTGGGCGCGTATTATCTGGCCTCCAATCGGATCGCCCTGAGCGGAGACCTATACGGCGCCCTCGCGGCCTACAACGCCGGCCCGGGCAACGCCATCGCCTGGCAGCAACTCGCGGGGAACGATCCCGACCTCTTCCTGGAAGTCGTCCGCGCCGCCGAGACGCGCGATTACATACGCGGGGTTTACGAAATCTACAATATCTATTCCGCCCTCTACAGCCCGGTGCGATAAAAACGGAGCGGGATCAATCCCGCTCCGCAATGCTAGGCCAGGTGTCCGACGATGCGCTGGTGGACTTCCTCGGCGTTCATATCCAACACCGAGATCAACTTGTCCCGCCCGCCCGCGCCGGCCACGATGTCAATGTGCGACTTCGGCGCGCCGAGAATCCCCGCCAGGAATTTGATCAACTCGTCGTTGGCCTTTCCCTCGTGCGCGGGCGCGGTGAGATGGATCTTCACCGTCCCGTCGCTTTGGATCTCCACGATCTCGTTGCGGCTGGCGCGCGGCGTGACGCGCACGGCCAACGCCGCGCCCTTTTTTCCGTCGTGCAGGCGATAGGTTCGTTTGGACATGGCTACCTCAAGGAGTTCAAAAGATTGACCAGCGCGGTCTGAATCACGGAAATTAGCAAAACCAGGATGATCGGGCTGATATCGAACATACCGATCAGCGGGACCGCGCGCCGGATCGGGTTGAGCAGCGGCCCGACGATTCGGTCGAGCGCCCGACGCAACGGGTGGTACGGATCCATGAACCAGGTCAGGGCGACATCCAGGATGACCAACAGGATCAGCAAAGAGCCAATGAAATTGATGGAGCGGATCAAAAGGATGATGAACAAAATTACCTCGTTTTATTTGACGTCTTGCGCGCGGCGTCGGGCGCGCTTCTGCAAGACGCTCTATTCCTGACGTTTGAGCGGCCGCGGCCCTACGATGGCGGTCCCCACGCGGACGAGAGTCGCGCCCTCCTCCACGCCCGCTTCGAAGTCCGCGCTGGTACCCATCGAGAGTTGGGACCAGTCCGCGCTGGGAAAGCGCCCTGCAAGAAAATCGCGCAGGCGTCGCAGTTTCTGGAAGTAAGGCCGCGCCCGTTCGGGTTCTGTGAAGAGCGGAGGCATCGTCATTAAACCGCGAACGCGCAGGTTCTTTAGTTTTAATATTATATCAATTTCCGCGAGGAGCGCGGGCCAGCGCGTTTCGTCGGACGCGGACCAGCCGAACTTGCTCGCCTCGTCTCCGACGTTGAACTCCAGCAGGACGGGCAGGACGCGTCCCGCCGCGAATCGGTCGAGACGCGTCGCCAGTTTCAGGCTGTCGAGCGAGTGGAGCAGGGAGAAATTTTCGGGGATCAATCCCGCCTTGCGCGATTGGACGTGGCCGATCATGTGCCACTCCACGCCCGCCGCGCCGATGGCCTGGATCTTCCCGACGGCTTCCTCGGGATAGTTCTCGCCCAGGATCTTCACGCCTGCTTCGACGGCGGCCTCTACAACCTCGCGCGGCTGGGACTTGGTGACCACCACCAATTTTGTGGAGCCAGTCGCGCGCCCCGCGCGTTTTTCCGCCGCGGCAATGCGCGCCAGAGTCTGTTCGTAGCGTTCGCGGATGGAATCGGAGAGGGCGGACATGAGGATATTTTAGCAGGAACCGGGTTTTGTCATAACCCGATCAGCGCGCCGAAGCGCCCGGTCTTTCCTTTTTCGGCGCGGTGCGAGAACCAGTCGTCGAGGCGGCAGGCCGTGCAGAGACCCGCCACCTCGACCTCCGTCACGCCCGCGGCTTCCAGTTGGAGACGGTTGGCGCGCCACAGGTCGAGGCGGAATTTCCCGTTGCGCGGCTCGAGCAGGGACTCGGCGTCTTTCCCGAACGCGGCGCGGACCTGCGCGGCCACGTCCGCGCCGACTTCGTAGTGGTCGGGACCGATGGAGGGGCCGATGGCGGCGCGCACGTCGCGCGGGTCCACATTGTAGCGGGCGCGCAGGGCTTCCAGCGCGGCCTTCGCCACGTTGCGGACCGTCCCCAGCCAGCCCGCGTGGGCGAGCGCGATCACGCCTTTTTGGGACGCGTAAAAAAAGAGCGGGACGCAGTCGGCGTAGCGCATGAAGAGGGTGACTGCCGCCCGGTCTGTCGTGACGATGTCGGCCTGGGGAGGCTTGAGGGCGAGGTCGCGCGGCGCGTCGGCGTGGACCACGTCGGTCCCGTGGACCAGCCAGACGTCGTGGATGGAGGCGGGGTCGCGTCCGAGCGCGGAGAGGGCCCGGAGACGGTTTTCGCGCACGTGGGCGAGGTCGTCTCCCACGCTTCCGCCGAGGTTGAGCGAATCCCACGGCGCGGGGCTGACTCCGCCCCGGCGTGTGAAGACGGCGTGAGTCAATCCCGCGAGGTTGTCGAAGGTGAAGTAGCGGAGTCCGTTGGCGGAGTGGAAGGGCATTTCTATTTCGCGACCGCGAATTTTTTGATGAAGAATTGGCGCGTCTCGGCCATGGACTCTTCGATGTAGGGGTAGGCGAACCAGGCGGTACTGACGCCGAAGAGCAGGCCGGTGAGGACGCGCAGGAAGGGCGTCGACTCGCGGTAGGCGAGGAAGGACGACAGCCAATCCCAGTTGAACTGGCTGAAGAGTTGCGAGAAGCCGTCCAGCCCGATGGGGCCGAGGCCGAGGACGATCCAGATCGTCCAATGCAGGGGCGGGATGCGGCGTTTCGTGGCCGCGAAGAGGAGGCCGAAGAGGAAGATGCCTGAGTAGATGGCGACGTCGCGCTCGCATAGCGCCACTTTGTAGCCGACGGCCGGGTTGCCGATGAATTCGCGGGCCGTGAGGCGTTCGAGGCTTTGCGGGTTGGAGAGGTCTTTCAGTCCCGTGATCTGGTCGAAAGTTTCGATACCTTTCATGCCCGCTTCCTGGAGGGGATAGTAGGGCTGCGCGCCGAAGAGGAAGAAGGAACGGAATCCGAACTGGTGGCAGAGCGGACTGTAGATGGTGTAGACGACGCGCGCCGGTATTTCCGCGCCCGCTTCCATGAAGATGGGCGCGAGGAAGGGCAGGCCGACGTACAGGAAAATGATGAAGTTGAGCAGGAGGAGATAATGCCTGGAAAGCCAGAACGAGACGCGGTCGGAGGAGGTGATCTCCTGGCCGCGGCGGACGCGGGCTTCGTGTTCCGCGCCGCCGATCTTGTCCAGCTGGCCGCGGCGGTCGAGGGCCGCGCCGAGCGTCATCTGGATCTGCTGACGGCTGACGGGCGCGGACAGGGTGTAGGGTCCGATCTCGAGGATGGGAATGGAAGCGGAATACTTCTTGAGCAGCGCGGGATCGGATTCGATGTCCACTTCCGCGAGGCGGTGGGGGTAATCCTTTTCGAGCGCGGCCAGTTCGGCTTTGACTTCGTCGCAGAGTTTACAGTCTTTGCGGGTGTAGAGGGTAACGGTAAGCAAGGGAGTCTCCATGTGGGACGCGGCTGGAAGCCGCGCGAAGCGTTGGCCGGTTGATTTTACAGCCCGAAGTCAATCCAGAAGAATTGTCCGCGCTGGGCGATGAGCGCGAAGACGCCGGTGAACAGCATGCCGCCAATGACGACGAGGATGACGCCCATGCCGATTTCCACGTAACGCATGACCCTGGCGTGTTTGCGGAGGATGTTGGAGACCCAGCCGATTCCCAGCGCGGCCGCCAGGAAGGGGATGGCCAGCCCGGCGGAATAGGCCGTCAGCAGTTTGCCGCCCAGGATCAAGTCGCCGCCGTTGAGCGCCAGCGTGAGGATCGCCCCCAGCACGGGGCCGACGCATGGCGCCCACCCGGCGGAGAAGAAGACCCCCATCAGCGCGGAGGAGAGGTATCTCAGTTTGGGATCGGGCAGGGTGTGGACGCGTACGTCGTATTCGAGGAAGGGGATGCGGAATATGCCGATCATGTGCAGCCCGAAGACGATCACGATGAGACCGCCGATCTTTGCCAGCCAGACGCGCAGGTCGTAGAGGAACGCGCCGGCCACGGACGCGGCGAGGCCGAGGAAGATGAAGACGACGCTGAAGCCGAGGACGAAGGCCAGTCCGTGAGCGAAGGTGGTCCAGCGGTTGTTTTCGCCGCCCTCGCCGCCCGCGGCGCGCCCGCCGAGGTAGCCGATGTAGGCCGGGACGAGCGAGAACACGCACGGCGAAAGGAAGGAAGCGAGGCCTGCCAGCAGGGCGAGGCCGATGGTGATGTTGGAAATATCCATGGTTTTTCTGTTCAGGCGAATTTTTTATACGCGGCGGTGACTTTTGTGCCGACGTTGGGCCAGGTCAACTGCACTTCGGATTGTTTGAGCGTAACGTGCGGGTTCGTCCAGCGCCAGACCCATTTGGCGTCCTGCGGCAGCAGGTTGATGCACCCGTGCGAGCGCGGCGTGCCGAAGGCGTTGTGCCAGAACGCGCCGTGGATGGCGACGCCGCCGGTGGCGATGAAGATCGCCCATGGGACGGCGGGCGTGTCGTAGCCGGCCGCGTCGGCCTGCGAGTTGGCGCCCATCGCGATGGACGGAATTTTGCGGAAGGCGTACATATCTCCGAGAGGCGTCTCGTAGCGGTCCTCGCCGACCTGCGCGGCGAGGAGACCGGTGGAGACGCGGCAGAAGAAGACTTCGGAGTTGCCCTCGAAGCAGGAGAGCGTTTGGTGATTGATGTCCACCGCGATGCGTTTCAGGGCGGGATCCACCTCGGGGTGGATGGGCGCGACCTCCTCCTCCGTCAACACTTTGAGCGCGGCCGCTTCCACCCAGAACATGTCGCCGTAGCCGTAGCCGTGACCGAAATCCTCGTTGAAGCGGTAGTAGACGACGCCGTTTTCGTTTTTGACCTTGTCGATCCAGACCACCTGCCCGTAGTACAGGCGCGGGTCCACGCCGCGGTCCAGTTTGAAGTTTTGCGCCCACGGCGCGCGGATGGGCGGGTTGTCAATGATCAAGTCCGCATACGGGACGGTCACTTCGGCCCAGAAGCCCGGCTCGCCCGCCGGGACAGCCTCGATCGGCGCGTTGGGCAGGTTGCGGACGGGCTGAATGTACGGCGACGGGATGTAGCCGTAGGAGGTCTCCACCCAGCGCTGGTTGTAGGTGTTGGGATTCTTCACGATGGCGACCATCTCGCGGTTCCATTCCACGATCTGGTCCTCGTATAATTTCCCCGTGACGGGGCCGTCGAAGCGGGGCTGGGAGAATACGTCCACCGAAAATAGGATGCGTCCCAGCCGTTCCGCAGGCGGGAATTGCGCCAGCTCGAGTTTCTCGAGCGGGCGGAACGCCAGCGCGCCCAGCCCGAGTCCGGCCAGTTTTAGAAAATCGCGTCGAGAGAGTGGTGTTGTCATCGGTTCAACCAGAATGAATTGCCGCAAGGATACCCGCAAAGAGGGGGAGCGTCAACGGGGAGGTGAGATGGTCTTAATCCTGGGCGCGCGGACGGCGCGGATTTTGCAGGCGCGCTCAATTTTTGAAAAAAGATTCCAGCGCGCGCAGGCACTCCGCGCTGACCTTATGCCCGACCTCGGCTTCGCAATACGTGACCTGCGCCCCCGCCTGTTCGAGCAGCGACATCGAAGCGCGGGCGCGGTCAATCGGCACGAGGTTGTCCTGCGTGCCGTGCGCCACGAAAACCTGCTTCCCCGCCAGCGGTTTTTTGACGATGATCTCGTCCATGCCCGACGGCATGAAGCCCGCCAGGATCGCGGCCTTGCGGATTCTTTCTGGATGCAGACAGGACAGCACATTCGACAGCGCCGCGCCCTGACTGAACCCTGCCACATCGAACTGCGCCGCATCCACCTGACGTTGGGCCGCGTACGCGTCCACGAGGCGGATCAACGCCTCGGCCGCGTCGCGCAGGTCGTCGAGATGGGGACGCCCGAAGGAGTCCGCGCGAGGCGGACGCCAGGAGTAGCCTCCCTGCGGCGAGGGGTGGAGTCCGCGCGGGGCGAGGATCAGGTAATCGGTCGGGAAGTTGCGGGCGAAGACCCACATCGAGTTTTCGTCCCCCGTCCAGCCGTGGAGCATGAGGAGCAGGCGCGCGGGAGTCCGTTCGGGAGTCCGCACGCGCAGCGTCCAGTTTTCGAAGGTTTCAAAGACGGTGTTATTTACGGCCTGCACGTTTGAGGATCCAATCTATGATGAAAAATATTCCGACGATGAGGACCACGGGAGCGAGACCGGCCAACATGCAGACCAGTCCCAGCCCCGCGCCGCCCGCGCCGTAGCGCCACCAGATCAGCCCGCCGCCGACGAGAAAGAGAATCAGCAGCGCGCCGATGACGAGACGGCGGTCGGTTTGTTTGGCGTAGTCGCGTAAATTGCGTTTCATGGTTATCCAAAATTATTGCGAACGTAGGGGCAGACCTGTGTGTCTGCCCAGAGGCGAACGCCGTGTCTGCCCAGAGGCGAACACCATGTCTGCCCAGAGGCGAACGCCGTGTCTGCCCAGAGGCGAACGCCGTGTCTGCCCAGAGGCGAACACAGAAATTCGCCCCAACGTTTCATATCGTAGACCAAACAGCCAGCAGAATACTTACGTCCGCCGCCATGTGGAAGAGCGTGGACGCCAGCATGGAGGTCTCGGCGCGGTTTACCTGTCTCCACATCCAGCCCGCGAACGCGAGGACGACGAACGCGGCGGCCAGCCAGACGAGCGGGAAGAACGGCGCGAGGATGACAAGGTGGAATCCCGCAAAGGCCGCATCACGAAAAATTGGATGTCTCGCCGCGCTTCCCAGCCAGCCGCGCCAGTAACTCTCCTCCAGCCACGGGTTGACGAGCGCGCTGTAGACGATGAAGAGCGGCCAGCCGCGCGGCGTCAGTCCCCAGGCGAGGAGCGCGTCCGCCAGTTTGGGCGAGGCGTGGAGGAACGGCCAGAGCAGATAAAGCAGGATGCCCGCCGAGCAGCCCGCCGCCGCGTAAAGGAGAGTCGTCCAGATCGGCGCTTTGAGGCGGAACTGATCCAGCCGCGGCCAGGAGCGCGTCCGCGTGACCAGCGCGGCGATGCCCGCGTGGTAAAGCAGGATCGCCGCCCAACAGCTGCGGAATCCGTACAGTCCCAGCCAGACGGCGAGGTAGGGCATGAGGAGGCCGATGTGATAGGGGATGGTATTCTGAGAAGATTTGATCATCGGAAGAGATGCGAATTCGTTTGTGAGATGATATGGTTAGCAAGCGAAAATGCACTAAGATTCAGTTATCTGAGATGTATTGACAAAGCATATACGTCTTGCTATACTTCACTTTGATGGACATCCAGTACACTCTTCACGGAATCATCTTCGAATGGGACAGCCAGAAAGCGATTGCCAATCTTCGCAAGCATGGAATTTCGTTTGAGCAAGCCTGCGAAGCGTTTTTCGATCCATTTCTTAATCGTCTCGAAGATGAGATTGTTGATAATGAACTCCGTGAGCGGTTTCTTGGTATGAGCACAAATTGGAAAGTTATCTACATCGTTTATGTTCAACGGGCCGAGAAATTCAGAATTATTTCTGCGCGTCTGGCAACGCCCGCCGAAAGAGAGACCTATGAAAACCGATAAACTTACCCAACGCCTTCAAAAAGATCGTCCCACGACGATGGTCAGCATTCGCATTCCCAATGATGTAATTGAAGACCTCAAGCGTATTGCGCCTTTGCTTGGATTTTCAGGTTATCAATCCCTCATTAAAGCCTACGTAGGCCAGGGACTGCGCGCTGATTTGGAACGATTGGAGGGCGGCGTGGATATTTCCTCGTTGATCCAAAGTCTCCGAAAGAAAGGGGTGAAAGAGGAGATTATTTCCTCTGCTGTGGCTGAGGCGCAGGGATCATACTCTTCTTAACATCCTGACCAGCTTCGCCGTCCATCCCGTAACGCGTTTCAACTCAGGCAGCGCCGCCTCCACCGCGGCCTCCCCGAGTTTTGCCGTCTCACGGATGTCCACTTCGTCCAACAGCTGGATGTGACTCACCGCCGGGCGGACGATCACGTCGGGAGCGTCCGCCGCGAGCCGCAGTTCCGCCATCTGGCGGTTGACGATCTCCACCGAGTGGAGGAAGATGTCGAAAGCCTGCGCGAAACGCATGTGGGCGATGCGCTTTGTGATGACGCCGGGCAGGTAGGGCAGGCTCACCTCGAACATGCGCGTCGGCTCGCCGACGGGCGCGGTTAACACGACCGCGGCCACGGGCAGTCCCGGCGCGAGGGCGCGCGCCGCCTGCACCGGCACGGGATCGAGAGTCCCGCCGTCCACCAGTTCCCAGTCGCGGATGCGGCGCGGCGGGAAGATCCCCGGCAGGGCGATGGTCGCCAGCAGCGCCTCGTGGACGGAGCCTTCGGAGAGAACCACCTCCCGCGACGATTTCAAGTCCACGGCCGTCAGCGCGCAGGGGAGTTTCAAGTCGCTGAACTCGACCGGGCCGAGGGCCTCCTCGAAGAATTCCGACGCGCCCGCCAGTCCGAGCAGGGACGGCCCCTCGTCGGGCGCGCGGCCGTAGAGCCGCGTCTGGTCCACCGTCGAGAAAATCTCCTCGATCTGGCCGGGCGTCCTGCCCGAGGCGTACAGCGCCGCCACGATCCCGCCGAAACTCGTCCCGGCCACCGCGCGGATGCGGAATCCCTCCGCCTCGAGTTTGCGCAAAACGCCGATGTGGGAGTTGCCTTTCGCCCCTCCGCCGCCCAATGCAAGTGAAATGTCCATTTGACTCCTGTGCCGCGGCCCGGCTTTGAAAATCCCGGCCGTTTGTTCATGCTATACTTCGAGGCTGGAATTCTACCAAACTCCAAGAGAATCGCATGGCGGAAACCCTCATCGAAAAACTCGACCGCTTCGGACGCGCGCTCGATTCGCGCTCGCGCCAACTGCCGCGCTGGGTCATCCCGGCCTGCCTCGCCGCGTCCATCGCGGCGGCCGCGCTGCTCTACCTCTACCCGTCGCCCCGCGAATTTCCGATGGACGACGCCTACATCCACTTCGTCTACGCGGAAAACCTCGCCGCGCACGCCCAGCTCTACTTCAGTTTCCCCGACGAGAAGGGCGTCGCCGCCTCCTCCTTCCTTTGGATCGCCCTCCTGGCCGCGGGACGCCTCGCTGGAATCCCGCCGCACGTCGCGGCCAAGATCCTGGGAACGCTTTCGCTCATCGTCGTCTCGGTCGGCGTCTACGAACTGCTGCGCCGCGCCTGGACTCCGCTGCGCGCCGCCGCGGCCGCGTCCCTGATCGCGTTTTCGGGAAACATGCTCTGGTTCTCGCTGAACGGGATGGAGACGACTCTCTTCCTCGCCCTCGGTGTTTTGACCCTCCTCTCGCATCGCTCCGAACGTTGGGGCTGGTTCGGTGTCCTCGCCGCGGCGCTCACCCTCACGCGTCCCGAAGGACTCTTCCTCCTCGCCGCGCTCGCCCTTGTCGAGGTCATCGCGTATGGACGGCCGCGCCGCGAATTCCTGCTGGCCGCGTCCGTAGGACTGCTCCTCGCCGCGCCGTGGTACGGATACCTCAAGTTCCGCACGGGACATTTCCTGCCCACCAGCGCCTCTGCCAAGCAACTCGGCTCGGCGCTGGCGACCGATTTCGTCCTCAAGCAATATCACCTGCCCCAATTCATCGGCAAACTCTCCAACCTGCTCTATCCCGCCTTGTGGCTCGCCTACCTGCTGGAGTTCGCGCTGGGCGGCATCGCGCTCCCGCCTCCCGAAATCCGACTGGCGGGCGCGGCGGGCAGTCCCTCGGTGGACATTTCCGTCTGGTCTTTTGCCGCCGCCGCGATGGTCATCTGGCTGGCTTTCCTTGGCTGGAAGAATTTCTTCAAGCCGCGGCAATGGAACGCCTGGGCGCGCGACCCAAATCGGCGCGAATTGCTCGCGCTGTTCTTTTGGGTGGTTCTGCATAATCTGGCTTACATGATCCTGCTTCCCATCCCCGGGACGGCCAGCCGCTACGGCGCGGTCAACTACATCGTCTTGTGGATCGGAATCGCGGCGGGATTCTCCAGCCTGGCGCGGCTCCCCGCGCGGCGCTGGGCCGCGGGACTCTTCCTCTTGGTCATCGCCGCGTCCAATGGCCTGTACTGGAACCGCGTCTACGACGCCAACATCGAGCACATGGTCAACGCCCGCGTCCCCGCCGCGCACTACGTCCGCGACTTTCGCGCCGACGACCTGTGCGCGGCCTTCGACGTGGGATCGCTGCGCTACTACAGCGGGCGTCCCATCGTCGAGATGGCCGCGCTGCTCGAACCCGATGGGGCGGACAAATTCGTCAACGGCGGCGCGGACAAATATCTCGTCGAGCGCGGCGCGACCTGTCTCGTCCTGCCGGGACGCGCAGGCCGCCAATCCGAGGGCATGCTTGATTTCGCCTCTATCATGGGACTGACCTCCAGTCCGCTCTTCGAGATGGAACTCGTCAAAGTCTTCGAGATTGACCACAACCGCTGGCTGCTGGGCTACCTGCCCACCGTCAACTACCAGGCCTCGGTCGCGATCTACCGTCTGAAAATGAAATAATTTTCCTTGCTGTTTTACGAACCTGTATGCTATAATGCGCCGTCGCTACCCAGAACCCAAGTAAGGATAAAGAACATGTCTGACCAGATTATGAAGGCCATCGAGGCCAAAAGCAACGAAAAAATCCCAGCCCTGCGCCCCGGCGATACTGTGAGCGTGCACGTCAAGATCAAGGAAGGCGAGCGCGAGCGCGTCCAGGAATTCAAAGGGACCGTCATCCGCCTCCGCAAGGGCGGAAACGAATCCTCGTTCACCGTCCGCCGGCTGGCGAGCAACGGCGTCGGCGTGGAGCGCACCTTCCTGCTCCGCTCGCCCCGCATAGACAAGGTCGTCGTCGAGCGGCACAACGTCGTCCGCCGCGCCCAGCTGTACTTCATGCGCGGCCGCACGGGCAAATCCGCCCGCCTCAAACAGAAATTCGACTAGTTGCAGAGAACCCCGAAGGTTTAGCCTTTGGGGTTTTTTGATTTTCGCCCGATGGACAGACCGACTTCCCGCCCGCTGATTGGAATCACCGCCTCTCACGCGCAGACCGCCGAGGGATTGCCCGCCGTCCGGGTCCTGCACGCCTACGTCTCCGCGCTCGTGGACGCGGGCGGCGCGCCGATCCTGATCCCGCCCGACCTGCCCGAAGACGGCTGGCGCGTCCTCTTCGACCGCCTGGACGGGATCCTGTTTTCCGGCGGCGCGGACATCGGCCTCGAGCATTTCGACGGCGATCCGCATTCCAGCGTGGAGGCCGAACCCGCCCGCGACGCGCTCGAACTCCCGCTCCTGCGCGCCGCTGTGGAGGCGGACAAGCCCCTCCTCGGAATCTGCCGCGGCCTCCAGGTGATGAACGTCGCCCTCGGCGGGACGCTCTACACCCACATCCTCGACCAGCGTCCCAACGCCCTCCAGCACGATTGGCACAAGGGACATTCGCGGGATTATCTTGCCCACGCGGTCCGCGTCGAAGCCGGGACGCGTCTCTCCGAAATTTTGGGTAAACGGGGATTGGAAGTCAACAGCCTGCACCATCAGGGCGTGAAGGACCTGGCTCCTCAAGTGAAAGTCACAGCCGTCGCGCCCGACGGATTGATCGAGGGGATCGAGCTCCCGTCCCACCGATTCGCGCTGGCGGTCCAATGGCATCCCGAATGGATGACCTCCCACGCGGAAATGCGGAGGCTCTTCAAAGCCTTCGTGGACGCGGCCGCGGCTTCCTGAAAACAGCCCACTTACAAAAGCGCGCTAGCGCGCAATATCCTCATATAAGAAGAGTTCCCCAACACTATCTTCGCGTTGGAGAACTCAGGGTACGCGCTATGCGACGCTCGCTCGCATCACTTCACAATCCCCAAAAACCGCTGATACCAATACCATAACACGTCTCCGGCCGGCTTCCCGTGAATCGAGGCGGACTTGTCCTGTAGCAGCGTGGGCGGATAGTAACCGCGGCTGACGACCCCGCTCACCCATGGACGCGTGTTCACCGCCGCCAGCAGCGTTTCATAGATGTCTGCCTGCAATTGCAGGTTCAGGCTCAGTTCGGGACGGTCGGTCGTCGGCTGGTTGAGCGCGGTCCAGTCGAGGCAGCCAGAGAAGTTGGCGGGCAGGCAGTTGGCGCCGCTCCCGTTGATGGACGGGTATCCGAACGCCAGATAGACCGGCTTCCCAAGCATGGACTGAAGCGGGGCCACGTTGTTGTCCAGCATGGACGCGGCCGCGGCCTCCAGTTCCTCGCGCGGCGGGCGGGAATTCTCGCTGAGGTTCCCCGAGATCAGCAGGTACACGCCGTCCGTTTGGGCGAGGAACGCGGGCGTCGTCAGGTTGGGAGGCGTGTACGGAAGCGCCCACAGGATCTGGCCGCGGAAGTGGGCGCGGACTTCGTTCAGGATCGCCAGCCAGCGCGTCTCCGCGTCTGCCGGGACCCCGGACGGGTTGCCGTTCACCAAGCCGTTCGGCAGGGCGGGCGCGACCCAGTCTCCGCCGAGGATGAGCGACTGCGCCCCGGCCTGCGCGGCCAGGTCGGCGTAGTTCACCGCGAAATTCCGATAGGCGTCGAACCAGATCTGCCACCAGGTGGGGTCGCGCGGGGAGTTCAGCCAGAAGCCGGCCGCGGAGTCCGCGAAGCGGGGCTGGGGGAAGAACGCCACGTTCAGGTTGTGCGCGCGTCCCATTGAGGCCATGAGCGCGGCGTCGGCCCATAACGCGTCCGCGCCGGGCCGCGCGCCGAAGACGATTGGGTTGCTGGACGCGTAGGTCCAGGTGGGGGCGAGGATGACCCAGTTGGAGCCGATGTCTTGAACGTTTTTCATGGTCTCCGGGAGGCTGGGAATCCAGCTGGGATGGAACTGCGCTTCGAATTCCACGCCGGCCATAAACGCGCCGCCGCGCGCCACCACGTTGCTGCCGGTCAGCGAGGAGGGCCCGCTGGCGCTCATCCAAGCCCAGCGCGTCACCGTGTTGCGCAGGTCTTGCGCGGTGATGGCTGTGCTGAACTGCCGTCCGCTGGCCGTTTCCCCGGCGGTGGCTTCGTCGTCGGCTGTGCCGCATTGGCCGTTGCGGCAGTAGCGATAGTGGATGGAGCGCAGATCCATTGGGCCGTAGAGTCGGTATTTCCAGACGTTGTTTCCTGCCCACCACATCGGGATGGGTTCGGTCCAGTTTGGCGCGCCGAATTGGATGTAGAGGATGTCGCCTGCGGGTGTGTTGGAAGGAGCGGTGACCTCAAAACTGACCGGCGCCGAGACGCCGGCTTTCCACGACGCGACGATCTCCTCGATGGCCGCGCCGTTGGGGGGGACGATCAATTGCCGCGTGACGAAGCCGCCGTCCGATCCGCGCTCGGCGTTCCAGTAGCCGTCGCCCAGCGTGTATTTGTAGCGCACGTCCGCGCCGGCGGGCAGGGAAAGCGTCAGGCTGTAGAGTCCCTCGGCCACGTGGTTCATCACCGGCATCCGGTTGGCGATGACGCTGCTGCCGCCGCGCAAGTCGGCGAAGACGGCTCCCAGTTGCAGGAAATTTCCCGCGATGCGTAGCGGCGCGCCGGGTTGCGTGCCGCTCGGTACGTGGACGGTGAATATGACCGGGACGAGCGCGGCCGGTCTGACGCGGATCTCGACCGGGGTCGCCAGCCCCTGGGCGACCGTCGCGCCTTGTTGGAATGTCGTGTAGCCGCCGTCCAGCGCGTAGCCGACGACGTTGTGCGTGCCGGCCGGGAGTCCGTGCAGGCTGAACCGTCCGGCTGAATCGGCGACGGCGCTGACGCCCGCGGCTGTGACGAACAGGCTTGGGATGGGCGCGCCGTTTTCGGCGTTCATCGCGACGCCCTGCACGCTTCCGCTGGCGCCGTTGAACGGCTGGTCGGGCCAGGCCGCGATGAGGTCGGTCGTCTCGTCGGGATTGCCCGCGAGGTACATCCGATAGCGGACGGGTTGGTTGAAGGCGTTCATTTCTGAGAGCTGGCCGGCCCCGACGCGGACGTAGCGGTACTTCGTCACAGAGTTGACCGCCAGCGGCAGGGCGACGGCGTAGTTGAGCGCGTCGCGCGCCTGCATCGGGTGGTCGGCGGCGTTGAATTCGAGTCCGCTCACTTCGTCCAGGACGCGCAGGACGAGCCTCTCGCCGGGCAGGAGCGGCGCGGGCAGGCCCGCGTGGAAGACGATCTGTGTCTGGGGCAGGGGCGTGGCGGTGGGGATGACCGGCGTCGGCGGCTCGGGCGTGCCATTTGACAGGTCCGGCCACTTGAAGAGCGTCAACGCGCAGGCCGGGCCGCTGAGCAGCGTCAACGCGGCGGTGAAGACCAGGATGATTGTTCGGGCGGATTTGGAAAGGGGCGGCATATCCACCTCTCTTCTGGGATATTTTTTATGGGATTCACGACTCGCCTGTCGTTGGGGCGCGCCGGTTTCTGGCCGCAGATGCGGCAAAACTCAGCCCAATGCTTATAAAATACAGGACGATCATGGGAGCCATGACAAGCGCCATGCTCCCCATGTCGGTGGTGGGAGTGATCACAGCCGCGATCACAGCGATGACGATGACAGCCAGCCGCCAGCGCGCGGCGAGAGCCTTCGGTTGGACCACGCCCATCGAAGTCAAAATGTAGACGACCAGCGGGAATTCAAAGAAGAGGCCGATCCATAGAAGGAGGCGGGTGAGGAGGTTGTAGTATTTTTCGGCGGTCGGATTGGCCTGGAATTCCCCGAAATTGATCAGGAAATTAATGGCTGGGGGCAGCATGTAATGATAAGTAAAGAGGATGCCGAGATAAAACAACAAGGCCGTGATGGGAATGGCGACGAGGCTGGTCAACCGCGCGCGGGGTTTGAGCCCGGGCGCGGCGAACAGCCAGAACTCAAAGGCAATGTAGGGGATGGAGATGGCCAGCCCAAGCAGGACGGCAATCTTCATGAAGACGCCGATTGATTCGGTCAGGTCGATGATCTGTAGGCGTTCAGGCCCGCCGACGGGACCGGCAAGGAGGGCGATGACGGGTTCGGTTAAGAACCATCCCGCAATGGTCGCCAGGATCAGCGCCAGCAGGGCGCGCAAGAGATGTTTGCGAAAGGCCTCGATCTGCTCCAGTATCGCGTCGCGGAACTCCCGGCTGGTCGCGATGGAGGCGAGCATCTCGCCGAGAGGCTGCTCCGTCGGTTCCGCGCGGAAGAAGGCGATTATGGACCGTATCGCGCGGGACGGGAACGTGAGGGCTTTTCCAACGCCGAGGAAAAATTTACGCATTCGACTTCTTCCTGGGCGCGCGGGAGGGTTTGGTGGCCAGCTTCTTCCCCGATTTTTTGGCGGACGCGGGCTCCTTCTTTGCGGACGTTTTCGGCGCGGCCGCTTCCTGTGGAGGCGGAGCCGCCGCGTCGGGCGGGGTCAACGGCTCGGCGGGAGTCGCGATCGTCATCGGGGCCGCGTCCGCCTCCGCCGGCCGGGGAGGCGCGGCCGGAGTTGGGACAGATCGCGTCCCGCGCCACGCGTCGCCCTGTTTCGTCTGCGTCGGGTCGGCATTCGAAAAATTTTCCAGGTTATCTTCGCGCATTAACTGCGTAGGCAGGCGCTGAATTTCCTGCGAAGTGTTTTTGAGAATTTTCCATAGATCCGATTGGACGAAGCGGTTCAGCCAGCTGCCGATGGCGCGGCCGGTCTCCGCCATGTTTTTTGGACCGAGGACGATAATCGCAATTGCAATGATGAGGAGAACCTCAGTGGGGCCGACGCCTAAAAAATCCATGCTATTTATTTTCCAATGTTTTGACCCGCCGGTAAATTTCTTCCCTGTGTTCCGCCAGGCTTCCCAAAACCCCGTTGACGAAGCGCGGCGCGCTGTCGGAGCCGAACTGTTTGGCGAGTTCCACCGCCTCGTTGATGGCGACCTTCACCGGAGTCTCGCGCTGCACGGCCATTTCCCACAATGCCATGCGGAGGATGTTGCGGTCAATGGCGGCGATCTGGTCCACCGGCCAATCGGGCGCGTATTTGGCGATGGCATCGTCGAGTTCGCGCGCCAGGGGCAACACCCCGAAGACGATCTGGCGGGCAAATTCCGCCAATTCATCCGTCAACGGCATCTCCTCGAGACGGGATTGATATACCTCGACTGGAGGATGATTCGCCAGGTCAACTTCGTAAAGTACTTGCAGGGCGAGACTGCGGGCCCTGGTGCGGGATTTCATACCGATCAGGCCTCGTCGGTTTCCTCGTAGTCAATGTCTTCGATGTGGATGTTGACGTGGCCGATCTCCATCCCGACCATTTCCTGGATGGCGCGCACCACCTGCTTCTGCACGTTGCGGCTGACTTCGCGGATGTTGACATCCTGCTTGACGGTGAAGTACAGGTCCGCGAAGACGGTGTTGTCCTCGATCTCGATCCGCACGCCGTCGCCGATCCCGCGGCGGAAGAGACGGTTCACGCCGCCCGGGACGGCGGCCATCCCTCCCACGCCGGGGACGGCCAGCGTGGAGAGCCGCGCGATGGTGATCAGCACGTCGGGAGAGACGGTAGTCTTGCCGGGGGTGTCGCTTTGCATAGTTTTCTCCATTACATCATCGCCATTCCGCCGTCCACGCCCAGCGCCTGCCCGGTGATGTAGGCGGCGCGCTCCGAGGCCAGGAAAGACACGGCATAGGCGATCTCTTCGGGTTTGCCTTTGCGTCCGAGCGGGACGAATTTCAGGGCGGCTTCCAACGTCTCCTGCGGCATGGCGTCGAGGATGTCCGTATCCACGAAGCCGGGCGCGACCGCGTTGACCGTGATGTTGCGTGAGGCCAGTTCGCGCGCCAGCGACTTGGTCAGGGCGATCTGTCCGCCTTTGGAGGCGGAGTAGTTGGCCTGTCCCGCGTTACCCATCTGCCCCGCGACGGAGGCGATGTTGATGATGCGCCCGTAGCGTTTGCGCATCATGTGTTTGACGGCGGCCTTCGAGCAGTTGAAGGCGCTTTTGAGATTGGTGTCAATCACCGAGTCCCAATCCGCCTCGGACATCATCATGATGAGCGTGTCCTTTGTGATGCCCGCGTTGTTGACGAGGATGTGCAAATCGCCGAAGGTCTCGATGGCGAATTTCACCAGGTCTTCGGCCTGGCGGAAGTTCGACACGTCGGCCTGGAACGCGGCGGCTTTCCCGCCCGCGTCCACGATCTGTTTCACTACCTCGTCCGCGGCCTCGGCTGAACGGTTGTAGTTCACCGTCACCGCCGCGCCGCGCGCGGCGAGTTCCAGCGCGATGGCGCGCCCGATGCCGCGCGAGCCGCCGGTCACCAGGGCTACTTTATCCTTCAGCGTTATCTCGGTCATGGAAACTCCTCGGCAGGATTATACACTGTCATTTCGTGTCGCGTGTTTTGGTTGTGTCCCGCTTGATTCCCAGCGCCAGTCCCAGCCCTCCCGCCACCGCGATCAACGCCACGAGCAGAAACGCGTCCTGCCAGAAGCGGAGCGGGAACAGGCGGATGAGCGTGTCCGAATATTCGAACAGCCACGAGTCGCCTTTGAAGAACAGCGCGTGGAATTCGCTGAAGAACGCCCAGAACAGGTCGGGGATGAGGAACATGCCGACCGCGACCACCGCCGCGGCCGCGCCCGCGATCCCGACCATGATCCCGCCGCCTCGCTTCAATCCCTGACGGAAAGCGGACCACTGGTCCCCGCGCTTGGACCACAGCCCGAGCAGCGCCAGTCCCGCCAGCGCGAGATAGAAAACGTCCAACGCGCCGCGCGTCACGCGTTTGACATCCTCCATGTGGCTGAGCTCGCGCTCGTTGAAGAGAGACTCTCCGTTTTCAAAGTGCAGGCGGGAGAGATAGGCGATGTCTTCGCGGTTGGTCAGATATTCCACCGCGTAACGCGACCATCCGACGCGGTCGCCGACGGTGAATCCGTACGCGTCGGGCGGGAACCAGGGCAGGTTGTATTCCATCGTCGGGAAGACGGGCGTCAGCAACAGCCGAAGCGCGAATCCCAGCAGGACGATGGGAGTGAGAAGCGCGGTGAGAAAGAAGATGAGTTTGGGAGGCATGTTTACCAATTCAAAGTGGATGCCTACTGCAAGGACTCCACCTCGCCGTGCAAAATAAAATTGATCACCAGGTTGTTGGTCAACCATTCGATGGGAGCGCGGTCGTCGGTGAAGACCAGGGTGGTCTCGTAGCCGGGTTGAAGATTCGCGTAGGCGTTATACATGGTCTGAGATAGCAGCGGATGAACGGATGGGTCTGCCGCGAGCCGCGTCAGGTTGGCGAAAAAATCCTCGGACGCGGTCGGCTGCATGGTGGCGTAGACCATCGAGTTGAGCGTGCCGGGGATATCCACGATATGGATGGAGGGGAAGACCGTCGCGAGGGTGGTGGCGAGTCCGTTGATGAGCGAGCGGTCGCCGGGGGCGCGTCCCACGTTGACGACCAGGACCCCGCGCGGGGTCAGGCGGGAGGCGGCCATCTCGAAGAATTCGCGCGTCGTCATGTGCGGAGGGATGTACGGAGGGCGGTAGGCGTCCACGGCGAGGAGGTCGAATTTGTCTGGACTGCGCGAGAGGCCGTAGCGTCCGTCTTCGATGTGGACGATGAGATTGGGCATGGTCATCGCAAAGTATTCTCGTCCGACTTTGACGATCTCGGGGTCAATCTCCCAGCCGTCAATTGGGATGCTGCCGTAGATGGCCGTGGCTTGACGCGCGGCCGTCCCCGCCGCGAGACCGACGATGCCGATGCGGTGTACGTCGGACGGATCCGTGTCGGGGTTGAAGTATGGGCCGACGAGGAAGAGTTCCCAGGGGCCGTTGTAGAACAGCACATTGGGATTGTAGATGGAGTGGACGCCCTGCCCGTCGTTGAGGCGGAGGAGGGTGTAATCGTCGCGTTGGAGAACCTGGATGTAGTTGTACGCCGACTCGGTTTCAAAAACCTGTCCCTCGGAGTTTTTCATTTTTTGATTCGCATTGAACGCCGCCAGGAGGACGAGAGCCGCGGCCATCCAAAGATGGATGACGGCTTGTTTGCGTTGCCCGTTCAGCGCCATGCCCGCGAGGGCGACGAACAGCAGGAACAGGCTGAAGACGAGGAAGGTGCGCGTGGTGCCGATGGTGGGGATGAGGACGAGGACGGGCAGGAACGTCCCGATGAAGGAGCCGAGCGTCGAGACGGCGTAGATGCGCCCCGAGGTCACGCCCGCGTGCGCGGGATCGTCGAGGCTGAGGCGGATGGCGAAGGGCGAGATCGTGCCGAGCAAAGTGACGGGGATGATGAAGAGGATCAACACCGCCGCGAACGCGCCGCCGAGAACGGCGAGTTGGAGTCCGTCGAAGGCGTTTGCCGCGGCGCGCAGGACGGGGCCAGCGACAAAGGGGACGACTCCCAGCGTGAACGCGCCCCAGGCGAGGACGCGGTACATGGCGTAGGGCGTGGGGTTCGCGTCTGCCCAACGGCCGCCGAGCGAGTAACCCAGCGTCAGGTAGATGAGGATGAGTCCGATGATGGCGGCCCAGACGAGGTTGCTCGTGCCGAACACGTTGCCGATCAAACGTCCCGCCGCGAGTTCGGCGGCGAGGGTGGTCATGCCCGAGGCAAAAACGGTGAAGAGGAGATAACGACGCATGGGGGCGATTATACAGAAAAACCTGTTTTCGATGTTGACATTTCCCGCGGGCTGCAAGTATAATCCGTCCGCTTCTGCCCTGGCAGTTGGTGTGCCGGGGCGGAACTGTGATACCGGCTTCCCCTCGGCTCGGCGTCGGATGCAAGTCCAACCCGCAGGGACTGAGGCGAAGTGAATCCGTGGAGAAAAAATGAAATACGCAATCGTGGAAAGCGGCGGCAAGCAATACAAAGCCGTCGAAGGCGAAACCATCGTGGTGGACCGCCTGCCAGTGAACGCTGGCGATGATTTCAAACTGGAGCGCGTCCTGTTTTTGGCGGACGGCGAACAGTTCTCGGTCGGGACTCCGCTCGTGAGCGGGATCGAGGCGCTGACTTCCGTCGTGGGGCATTTCCGCGGCGACAAGGTGGTGGCTTTTCGCTACAGCCCGAAGAAGCGCATCCGCGTCCGCCGCGGACACCGACAGGAGTACACCCGTCTGATGGTCGAATCGATCGGCGCGGCGGGCGAGACGCGGAGACGCGAGAAAACGCCCGAGGCGGCGCGCCCGGCCGAGGTCCAGGCGGAAGCGGACGACCTCGCCAGGATCGAGGGAATCGGTCCGAAGGTCGCGGAAGCGTTGAGCGCGGCGGGAATCGTCACGTTCGCGCAGTTGGCCGAGTCCGACGCGGAAGGCATCCAGCAGATCATGAAGGACGCCGGTTTGAAGATGATGAGTCCCGAAGGCTGGATTGCCCAGGCGAAACTGGCGGCGGCGGGCGAGTGGAAGGCTTTCGACAAGCTGCAGAAGGAACTGACGGCGGGACGCGTCGCCAAGCCTGCTGGAAAATCCGCGGCCGCGAAGAAGAAATAAGCGAGGTAGCAATGGCACACAAAAAAGGCGGCGGTTCGAGCCGCAACGGACGAGACAGCAATTCCCAGCGTTTGGGCGTGAAGCGCTACGCTGGTCAATTTGTGCTGGCGGGAAACATCCTGGTCCGCCAGCGCGGGACGCGCATCAAGCCGGGCCTGAACGTGATGGTGGGCAAGGACGATACCCTGTTCGCCACTGCGGACGGCGTGGTGATGTATGATATTGTGCAGGGACGCAAGCGCGTGAACATCGTCCCGCAGGCGGAATAAGATGAAAGAGAAAATCCATCCCACTTACTATCCCGACGCAAAGGTGACCTGCGCGTCGTGCGGGACGACCTGGACGACCGGCTCCACCCGGAAGGAACTGCGCGTGGACATCTGCTCGAACTGCCATCCGTATTTCACGGGCGAGGCGGCGCGCATCCTGGACATCGAAGGCCAGGTGGACCGCTTCTATAAGAAGGTGAAAGCCGCGCAGACGCACGTGGAGCAGAAGAAGGCGCGCGAGGCCGCCAAGTTGGAACGTCCCATCTCGGAGTTGGAGTTGAGCGACCGCGCCACGAACGCCCTGATCAAAGCCGGCATCAAAAACGTGCCGCAGTTCCTGGCGAAACTGGCCGAGGGCGACGAAGTCATGCTCGCCATCGAGGGATTCGGGCGCAAGCCGTTGATCGACGCCAGGAAGAAATTGAAGGCGATGGGATACGAACTTCCCGAAGCCGGCGCCGCCGAGGCTGCGTAACGATCGTGCGGGACGGGTTGTCAATCCGCCCTACACCGGTAATCTAATCTCGTGTAAACTTGACGGGCAGATGCGATGAGCGTCTGCCCGTTTGAATTTTCAGGCTTAAATACAAAAGTCACAAAGCCTACGAAGGAAAACCATCACCATCGGACTTTTCCCTTTGTGAACTTCGCGTACTTTGTGTTGGCTCTTTAGGAGAGTAGATGAGACATACCCACGGCTCGGTGGAAGTGATCTGCGGTTCGATGTTCAGCGGCAAGACGGACGAGTTGATCCGCCGCCTCGTGCGCGCGGTGATCGCGCGGCAGAAGGTACAGGTCTTCAAACCCGCCGTTGACGTGCGCTACGCGGTCGAGAAGGTGACTTCCCACGCGGGCGCGGACTTCGACGCGATCCCCGTCGAGCGGGCCGCGGACATCCGCTCCAAACTCGATCCCGACACGACCGTCGTCGGGATTGACGAGGCGCAGTTCATGGACGCGGAAGTGGCGATCATCGCCCGCGAACTGGCGGACCGAGGCGTCCGCGTCCTCGTGGCGGGACTCGACCAGGACTTCCGCGGCGAGCCGTTCGGACCGATGCCCGCGCTGATGGCGCTGGCCGAGCGCGTGGACAAACTCCACGCCATCTGCATGGTCTGCGGCGGCGAGGCCTCGCGCACGCAGAGACTGGTCAACGGCAAGCCGGCGCGCTACGACGATCCCGTCGTCATCGTCGGCGCGTCGGAGATGTACGAGGCGCGGTGTCGAAGGCATCACGAGGTGCCGAGGTAGATGTAAAAAAGATTGTGGAAGGAGCCAGAATGACTCTTCAACAAGTGACGATCGAAATTCCAGAAAAGGTTTTGTTGGCCGAAAAGGTGGACGCTGAAGAATTTGGCCGCGAGTTGCGCATGCTGGGCGCGGTCAAGTTATTCGAAATGGACGTCTCTCGTCTGGCCGCGCCGCCGAACTTGCCGGGATGTCACGAGTGGAATTCCTGCTCAATTTGAAGCGTTATAAGGTATTCCCTCTGGCTCCTGAACTTGATGAACTAGAACGCGGAAATGCTTAACGCCATCAGCAATACATCGCCATTGCTTTACCTTCATCGAAGACGAATAATTTTCCCCAAAAATATCTTCTATAGAAACGACCTAAACCATCCAACCATCCAACTACCCAACCATCCAACTACCCAACTACCCAACTACCCAACTAGCCAACTAGCCAACTAGCCAACTACCCAACCTATGTCCCCACAACACTACACCGACTTCCTCGCCCAAACCCTCATTGATCCCGCCACCCTCCAGAACCGCGTGCGCGAACTTGGAGAAGAGATCAGCCGCGACTACGCCGATTCGGACGGCAACCTGCTCCTCATCTGCATCCTGCGCGGCGGCGTGCCTTTCCTCGTGGACCTGATGCGCCACATCACCGTCCCGCATCGGATTGATTTCATGGCGATCTCATCCTACGGCGCGGGCGCGCGCGAATCCAGCGGCAACGTCCGCGTGACGATGGACCTGATGACCAACATCCAGGGCAGGCACGCCCTCCTCGTCGAAGACATCATAGACAGCGGGAACACCATCGCCTCCGTGCTGGAATTGCTTGGCACGCGCCAGCCGAAGAGCCTCAAGGTTTGCGTCCTGCTCGACAAAGCCGAGCGGCGCGAAGTCGAAGTCCCCGTCCACTATTGCGGTTTTACCATCCCCAACGCCTACGTCTTCGGCTACGGTCTCGACATTGACGAATACTACCGCAACCTGCCCTTCGTCGGCGTGGTGGACCTGGAGAAATACAAACCCGACGCGTAAGCGCCCGTTTCATGTCCGACTCCTCCTACGCTGGTCGTTGGATCGCGAAAGTGCGCGGACAGATCGTCGCGCAGGGCGGCACGCCCGAACAAGCCCAGCGCGCCGCGGCGGCCAGCCGTCCCAAAGAAACGCCCGAAATCGTCTACATGCCGCCCCATTCCCCATTTACTTTTTCGCCCCTGTTGGACAAAGTCCGCGCGGCCCTGCCCGACGTGGAACTCTACCTCGTCGGCGGCGCGACGCGGGACGCCATGCTCGGCCGCGTCTCCCTGGACCTCGACCTGGTCGCGCCCTCCGACGGGATCAAACTTGCCCGACGCGTCGCCAACTCCCTCGGCGCGGACGTGTTTCCCCTCGACGACGAACGCGACACGGGCCGCGTCATCGTGACTCATCCCGACGGCTCGCGCGAAAAACTGGACTTCGCCTCCTACCGCGGCGACTCCCTCGAAGACGACCTCCGCAACCGCGACTTCACCGTCAACGCCCTGGCCGTGGACTTGCGGACGATGTCCCTGCTCGACCCGCTCTCGGGCGCGGCCGACCTGCGCGCCAAAAAACTGCGCGCCTGCTCCGACGCGTCCATGCGCGACGACCCGATCAGGGTCCTGCGCGGGATTCGTCAGGCGGCCGCGTTCGGGTTCCAGATCGAGCCCGAGACGCGGAAAATGATGAAGTCCGCCGCGCCGCTCCTCGGTCAGGTTTCGAGCGAGCGCGTCCGCGACGAATTCCTGAAAATCCTCGAAGGTCCGCAGGCCTCGGCCTCCGTCCGCGCGCTGGATATGCTTGGCGTCATCCATTTTATTTTGCCCGAACTCGAAGCGATGAAAGGAGTCGTCCAGCCCGAGCCGCATATTTACGACGTCTGGGAGCACACGCTGCAAGTCCTCGCCGCGCTGGATGAAATCCTCGCCGCGCTCGCGCCCGACTATCAAGCCGAGCAGACGGGCGACCTGTTCACAGGTTTGCTCGTCCTGCGGCTGGGACGCTACCGCGAGCAGTATGCGGAACACTTTGCGAAACTGCTCAACGCCGACCGCTCCGTGCGCGGACTACTGTTCTTCGCCGCGCTCTATCACGACGTCGCCAAGCCGCAGACCGCGACAAAAGACGAGACTGGCCGCATCCGTTTTTGGGGTCACGACGAACTGGGCGCGGAGGCGGCCGCGGCGCGCGCCCGCGCCTGGGCGTTCAGCAACGACGAAATCGAACGCATGACGGTCATTATCGCGAACCACATGCGCATCCACTTCCACGTCAGCCGCAAGGACGGCGAGGGCAAGGACCCGTCGCGCCGCGCCATCTATCGCTTCTTCAAGGACAGCGGCGAAGCGGGACTCGATCTCGTCCTGCTGGCGCTGGCAGACCTGCGCGCCACGCACGGTCCCAATCTCAAACAGGAGACATGGACGGCCGCGCTGGATGTCTGCCGCGTCCTGCTCGAAAATTATTTCGAGCGCCCCGAGGAGATCGTCTCGCCGCCGAAACTGCTGGACGGCAACGACGTGATGCGCGAACTGAACCTCGCGCCAGGCCGCCGCGTGGGAGAGATCCTCGAGGCCGTCCGCGAGGGGCAGGCGACTGGCAAAGTGTCCACGCGGGAAGAAGCGCTGGAATTCGGGCGAAAGTGGCTGGAGGAGAGCGTCAAAAATAAAACATGAACGATTTTGGAATCCGAAAGCTCTGCTTTCGGATCGTATTTCAAGAATCCCAGGAATTGAGTTGAAATGAATATCGTCTATTTCGACCTTGAAACGCAAAAGACCTTTGACGAAGTCGGCGGGCGGAACATGGCCGCGCTGAAACTCGCCTGCGGCGTCACCTGGTCAACGGCGCGGAACGACTTCGCCGTATATTGGGAGCAGGACGCGCCCGCGCTCGTGGCGGAACTGAAAGCCGCCGACCGCGTCGTCGGATTCAACATCGTCAACTTCGATTACGAGGTTCTCAAACCCTACGCGCCCGCCGAAAATTTCCGCTCCTTCCGCACGACCGACATGCTGGCCGATATTTTCCGCGCGTTGGGTTTCCGTCTCTCCCTCGATTCGCTGGCGAAGGCCACCCTCGGCGCGGCGAAGACCGCCGACGGCCTGCAAAGCGTGGAGTGGTTCCGCGCAGGCGAACTCGACAAGGTGGCCGAGTATTGCAAAGCCGACGTGGACATCACCCGCCGCGTGTATGAGTTTGGGCGCGACAACGGCTTCGCGTATTATTACTCGAAACTCGGAAGCAAGTTGAAGGTCAATGTGAATTGGAAGTGAATTTGAGACCCGTCTTTTGACGCGGATCAAGTCTTTGGAGGGCGCTGCAATGATTAAATTCTCCCGCGATAATCTCTCGCTCGCCTTTGAACGTTTTGGACACGGCGCGCCGCTGATGTTGATCCACGGTTTTCCGCTCGACCACACGATCTGGGATGAGATCGTCCCGCTGCTGAAGGACGACTTTGATTTGATCCTCCCCGACCTGCGCGGGTTCGGCCAGAGCGACGCAGCGGACGCGGATTATGCGATGCGCGACCTCGCCGACGACCTCGCCGCCCTGCTCGACCATCTCGGACTCGAGTCCGCCTTCCTCGCGGGACATTCGATGGGCGGATACGTCGCGCTGGCTTTCGCGTCCGCGTATCCCCGCCGCGTGCGCGGACTGGCGCTGGTCGCGTCGCAAGCCGCGGCGGACGCGCCCGAGCGCCGGCAGGGACGCTACGCCCAGGCCTGGAACATCGCTGAAAACGGGATCGGCGACACGGTCGCGGCGATGACCGAAAATCTCACGCCCGACCCGCGCGTGCGAAAATTCGTCCACGACCTGATGCGGAGGCAAAAGACCTCCGCTTACATCGGCTCGCTCAAAGCGATGGCGGAACGCGCGGACACGATGCAGGCGCTCGAAGAGTCCGCGTTCCCGCTCCTCCTCGTCCACGGCGACGCGGACGGGCTGATCCCCGTCGAACGCGCCCGCGAGATCCAGGCCCGGGTCCCGCGCGCCCGGCTCGTGGAGTTGCCGGGATGCGGTCACATGCCGATGATGGAGTCCCCGCGCCCGGCGGCGGACGCGTTCCTCGGTTGGATAAAGTAAACTTGTCGCAAACAAAAACCGCCTTTCGGCGGTCATTTCGTCATGTTTGGAGCCGGTTGGGTCGGCGAGGACGGAATGGACGGGATCCACTTGTTGGTGAATTTGTCGGGCGAGATGTTGAGTTGTCCCGTCCGTTTGATGAGGCGGTTGAGATGCGCGGCCAGCACGTCGGAGGGGACAGGCTTGACGAGGTAGTCGTCCGCGCCGCTGTCGAGCGCGGAGGCGACCGTCTCGGGGTCGTTGAGCGCGGAGAGGATGATGATCGGCACGTTGCTGAATTCGCGGATGGCGCGGCAGACCTGGCGTCCGTCCATGTCGGGCATCATCAAGTCGAGAATGACCGCGTGCGGACGTTTTTCGCGGACCATTAGAATGGCCTCGCGCGCGTTGTTGGATGCCAATACGTCGAAGCCATGCGTCCGAAGAAGCATGGCTGTCAGTTCAGTCATGGCAATGTCGTCGTCTATGGAGAGAACTTTCATGCGGCTATTATGCTTGATAAATCTTCGTTTCCACTTTGCAACCGGCTTACAGAATGCGCGCGGGCGCGCATGAGTTTCGTATGAGAAGGAAGGTGACAATTTTCCGCGAGGCATGTGATTTCTGGAATCTTTTCCTGTGGTAAACTTATTTTCATGTAGTTATTTTCACAAGTTGACGGCTTGCGCAAGCCGGAGGTCAAATAGAATCATTAATCCCGGAGGCACAAATGAAAAAATGGGTTTATCTTTTCAATGAGGTCAATGAGGTCGAAAAGAAAGCAGGCAGTTCATGGGATTCCGTGAAGAGTTTACTGGGTGGCAAGGGCGCGGGTCTCTTTGACATGACGAGGACGGGCGTTCCGGTTCCGCCCGGTTTCACCGTCACCACTGAGGCCTGCAACGAGTTCCGTAAGGCGGGTAAATTCCCGTCGGGACAGTGGAAGCAGATGCTGGACGCGATGAAGCAGGTGGAAAGGAAGACGGGCAAGAAGTTCGGCCATCCGTCGAATCCGCTGCTGGTCTCGTGCCGCTCGGGCGCGAAGTTTTCCATGCCGGGGATGATGAACACCATCCTGAATATCGGTTTGAACGATGCCGTGGTGGAAGGCCTGGCTCATTTGAGCGGCGACCCGCGCTTCGCCTGGGACTCGTACCGCCGCGTGATCGAAATGTTCGGGACGACCGTCTTTGGTCTCGACGACGAAGTGTTCGAGCGCCCGATGGCCGAATATAAGGAGGAGCGCGGCTATCAACTCGATACTGAAATGACCGCGGGGGACTGGAAGGCGCTGGTCGGCGTTTTTAAGGAAGTTTACCGAAAAGCCGTCGGCGAGGATTTTCCGCAAGACGTTTACAAGCAGCTCGAACTGGCGACCAAAGCCGTGTTCGAATCGTGGATGGGCAAACGCGCCATTGATTACCGCCGCGCGACGAACATCCCCGACGACCTCGGCACGGCCGTCAACATTCAAACCATGGTCTTTGGCAACATGGGCTTCGACTCCGGGACGGGCGTCGCCTTCACGCGCAACCCTTCGACGGGCGAAAAGAAGATGATGGGCGAGTATATGCTCAACGCGCAGGGCGAGGACGTGGTGGCGGGCATCCGCACCGCCGACCCGATCGCCAACATGCGCGAACACCTGCCCAAAGCCTATGACGAGTTCATGAAGATCACTGGCCGTCTCGAAAAACATTATCAAGACATGCAGGACGTGGAGTTCACCATCGAGCGCGGCAAGCTGTGGATGCTCCAAACCCGCAACGGGAAACGCACCGCCAAGGCCGCCGTCGCGATCGCGGTGGCGATGGCGAAAGAGGGACTCATCACGCGGGAAGAGGCGGTCAAGCGCGTCACGCCCGAAGATGTGGACACGCTGCTCCATCCGCAGTTCGACGACGCGGCCCGCAAGAAGTCCGAGGTGATTGCCAAGGGCGTCAACGCCTCGCCGGGCGCGGCCGTCGGTCAGATCTATTTCGACGCGGATACCGCCGAAAAGATGGCGAAGGAACACGGGCAGGAAGTCATCATGGTGCGCCCGTTCACCAAACCCGACGACGTCCACGGGATGATCGCCTCGAAGGGTATCCTGACGAGCGAGGGCGGCGCGACCAGCCACGCGGCGGTGGTGGCGCGGCAGTTCGGCATCCCCGCGGTGGTCGGCGCGTCGGCGCTTAAGATAAACGTGGAGAAGCGCCAGATGTCGGTCAACGGAAGAATTTTCAGGGAGGGCGAGTGGCTTTCGGTGGACGGGACCACGGGCGAGGTCTTCCTCGGAAAGATCCCCACTGTGACGCCTTCCATCGAAGAGCAGACCGAGTTGCTGACCCTGCTCGGCTGGGCGGATAAGATCGCCCGCCTGCAAGTGTGGGCGAACGCGGATTATCCGAAGGACGCCCGCCGCGCCCGTTCGTACGGGGCGAAGGGCATCGGTCTTTGCCGCACGGAGCATATGTTCTTCGAACCCGAGCGCCTGCCCATCGTTCAGGATATGATCCTGTCCGAGTCCAGCGCGGGACGCACTGCGGCGCTGGATAAACTGCTGCCATATCAGCGCAAGGACTTCGACGGGCTGTTCGAGGCGATGGACGGCCTGCCCGTCATCATCCGCCTGATCGACCCGCCGCTGCACGAGTTCATGCCCGACGAAGAGAAATTGCTCGAAGAAGTGGTCGAGATGCGCGTGCGCGGCATCACGGACGGGTTGGACGAAAAAGAGAAACTGCTGGCCGCCGTCCGATCGCTGCACGAGTCGAACCCGATGATGGGACTGCGCGGCGTGCGGCTGAGCATTGACATGCCCGAGATCGTGGAGATGCAGGTGCGCGCCATCTTCGAGGCCGCCGCCGACTGCGCCCTGCGCGGCATCGTCGTCCATCCCGAAGTGATGATCCCGCTGACGGGGACGGTGAAGGAATTGGAGTGGATCCAGCCGCGTCTCGAACGCATCGCCGCGGCGGTGATGTCGGAGAAGAAGGTCAAGTTCAAATATAAGTTCGGGACGATGGTCGAAATCCCGCGCGCCGCGGTCACTGCGGCGGAGATCGCCACGCACGCGCAGTTCTTCTCCTTCGGCACCAACGACCTGACGCAGATGACCTTCGGTTACTCGCGCGACGACGCCGAACGCAACTTCCTCGTCACGTACGTGGAGCAGGGCATCCTGCCGAAGAATCCCTTCCAGACGCTCGACCGCGACGGCGTGGGCATGTTGATGAAATGGGCCGTGGACGAGGGCCGCAAGACGCGTCCGAATCTCGAAGTGGGCATCTGCGGCGAACACGGCGGCGATCCCGACTCCATCGAGTGGTGTCACATCATCGGAAACAACTATGTCTCCTGCTCGCCGTTCCGCGTGCCGATCGCGAGACTGGCGGCCGCGCACGCGGCGTTGAAGCATCGCCCCGAACCTGTGAAGAAGGCGGCGAAAAAGAAGCCCGCCGCGAAGAAGACGGCGAAGAAGAAGTAGCGAAAATTCAGAACCCAGGTTTTTCACAGGAACCTGGGTTCTGCGCGATCACGGCCTCGGGACAAACTGTCCGCGAGGCCGTTTCTGATTGAATTCGGCAAACCTACGCCACCAATCGAGACAAAATATTTTCGGGAACGAGCGCCTTCAATTTAGGATACGCTTCTAAAATCCGCGCAACATCAGCCAGGTCTTTTTGACGTTTGCTTGCCCTGCGGTCGGGGTCTTGGATAGCCCAGATTTTTCCCTGCAAGATGTCTTCGAGACGGGCGACAGGCATATCCAGCCCCAGGACTTCCCTGCGGCTGGCGCGCTCGGCAAACTCGCCATAACGCGCGTCGGTCTGGATTTGAATCCGCAGGTCGGAATCGGGCAGTTCGATGTTCAGGCTGTGAGGGAAGCGGATCACTTTGTATTGCGCGGCAAGCAGGGACTCGATTTGTTCCGCTTGCGCTGTCGCGACTGCCAGATCCAGGTCGAGGCTGACGAGAGGGTCAACATAGGCATTGACGCCTTGTCCGCCGATAACGCAAAAGCGAATCCCGCTCTCTTCCAGCATGACTAGAAAAGATTCCAGGCGATTGGCCTTATCCATGATGATCACCTTCCAGAAATCGAGCGCTTGCATGGTCTCTCCGTTACGATGCGTTGATTATAATCCAGCCCTGAAAGGACAACGGCCTCGGGACAAAATGTCCGCGAGGCCGTTGTTGCTCTCAGTTCGGGAGGGGCACATTGGAAAATTGACATATAATTCCAGCGGACAACTTCCCCATGCCAAACTCAATCTCTCGTGCCTCTCTGCTGGATCTCCTAGGCGGACGCCGCCAGGCGGACATCCCCGCTTTTAGCGGGCTGCTCCACGTCACCGCGGCGGGACTGGCCCGCGAGGGACTCGCCTGGCGCGAGGTCCATCGCGACGCGGGGAAGATGGCGCGCGCCGCGGCGAACACTTTCAAATTGACGGGTCTGCCCTCGGTCACGCTGCCGCTGGATTTCACCGCTCCCGCCGAAATGCTGGGCGCGGAACTGGTCTTCTACGCGGAGGACGAATTTCAGTTCCCGCAGGTGAAAAGGCCGCTGGTCGAAAGCGCGAGAGAGATAGCGAAGATGGAAAGCGGCGCGGGCAGGCTGCCGATCATCCTGGAGGCGATCCGCCTCGCAAAAGAAGACGTCGGCCGCGCAGCCGTCATTTCGGGACTGCTCCCCGGGCCGTACACTTTGCTGCTTTACCTGTGTAACCCGGCGAAATTATTTACCGAGATGAAGAAAGACGCCCAGCCGGTCATCGAGGCGCTCTTTCATCTTTCCGCTTTCCTTGCTGGAATTGGCCGGGCCTACCGCGAGGCGGGCGCGGACTTTGTGACCGTCCACGAGATGGGCGGCTCGCCGGGCTTCCTCGGGCCGACGCGGTACGCGCAATTCGTCCACCCCGCGCTGCGGGAATTGATCGCGGGATTGCCCGCGCCGCGCGTCCTCTCTGTGTGCGGGGACGCGACCCGCTCGCTGGATCTGCTGGACGAGACCGGCGCGGAAGCCGTCTCGCTCGACCAGACGGTGGACCTGTCGGCGGCGCGCGCCTCCCTGAAGCGGACGCTGCTCTTCGGCAGCCTCGACCCCGTGCGGACGCTTTGGAGGGGGGACGAGGCCGCGGTCCGGGAGGCCGCTCGAAGGTCGCGCGAGGCGGGCGTGGACGCGGTCTGGCCGGGCTGCGATCTCGTCCTCCAAACGCCGCTGGAGAATCTCCGCGCTTTGACAGACAGTCGGAAAGAACGATGTATAATTCCGCCACTTCAATTTTCGGAGCAGGAATGACCCCAAAATTATCAGGCAACCAGATCCGCCAAACGTTCATTGATTTTTTCGTCGAGCGGGGACACACCGCCGTCCCGTCCATGTCGCTCGTCCCGGGCGGGGATTCCACGCTGCTCTTCACCAACTCGGGCATGGTGCAGTTCAAGGATGTCTTCCTCGGCACGGACAAGAAGCCTTACACACGAGCCGTCGACTCGCAGAAGTGTATGCGCGTGGCGGGCAAGCACAACGATCTCGAAGACGTGGGCCGCGACGATACGCATCACACCTTCTTTGAAATGCTCGGTAACTGGTCGTTTGGCGACTACTATAAAAAGGAGGCCATCGCCTGGTCGTGGCAGTTGCTGACCGAGGTCTGGAAGTTGCCCAAGGACAGGATCTACGCCACTTGTTTCAAGGACGATCAGGGCGACATCCCGCAGGACGACGAAGCCGCGGACGCGTGGAGGAACCAGCCGGGGTTCGATCCCGATCACGTCCTTTTCTTCGGGCGCAAAGATAACTTCTGGCAAATGGCTGAGACGGGTCCGTGCGGGCCTTGCTCGGAGATTCACCTGGACCGCGGCGAGGAGTTCGACAACCTGCGCGGCAAGCCGCATCGCTGCGGCGTGAACGGCGAATGTACGCGCTTCCTCGAACTCTGGAACAACGTCTTCATTCAATATAACCGCTTCGAGGACGGACGTCTCGAGCCGCTCCCCGCCAAACACGTGGACACGGGCATGGGCTTCGAGCGCATCGTCGCCGTGCTGCAGGGCGTAGACTCCAACTATAAGACCGACATTTTCGCGGGCGTGCTCGAAGTCCTGCGCGGACTCACCGGCCACAGCGAGGCGCAAATGCTGGCGGACTTCACGCCCTATCGCGTCATCGCGGACCACGTCCGCTCGGCGGCTTTTCTCATCGCCGACGGCGTCGTCCCGGGCAACGCGGGACGCAACTACGTCACCCGCATGTTGATCCGCCGGGCGGCGCGCTTCGGGACGAAGATCGGCCTCCATGAACCCTTCCTCGCCAGGGCGGCGGAGGCCGTCATCGCGCAGTATGGCGACTTCTATTCCGAACTTCAAAAGAGCCGGGCTTCGATCCTGGATTATTTGACGCGGGAGGAAGTCCGCTTCGCGCGGACGCTCGAGACCGGCACGGCGCACCTGGAGTCTCTCCTGCTCAAATTGAGCGCCCAGCAAACCGCCGTCCAATGGGCAATCGAGGCTGGCGATCCGTCCGAGAAACATGCCGACCGGTTGAAGTCCGCGCGCGTTTTGGACGGACACGACGCGTTCGAACTCTACGCTACTTACGGCCTCCCGTTTGAAATCTCCCGCGACATCGCCCGTGAACACGACCTCGACGTGGACGAAAAGGGATTCGTCGAAGCGCGGGAGGAGCACAGCAAGGCCTCGGGCGGCGGCAAGGCCATGGGCAAACTCGGCGGGGAGGATTCGGAATATTTCGCCGGCATCTTGAAAGACCTGCAGGCCAAAGGCAAACTCGGGAAGGACGGCGTCGAATACGACCCGTACAATTCCCTGCGCGTTGAGGGAGAAGTCCTCGCCCTGGTTGTGGACGGCGTCTCAAAGGAGACCGCCGAGCTCGACGATCAGGTCGAAGTGATCCTGCCCAAGACAGGCTTTTACATCGAAGCGGGCGGGCAGGTGAACGACACGGGTTTTATTCGTCGTCTCTCTTCGCCTTCTGGGGGAGATGGTTGGGAGATCGAAGTCTCCGCCATGCGACGCCCGGCCGCGGGCGTGATCACGCATGTGGGGACGGTCATTTCGGGACGCCCGAAGGTGGGCGACAAAGCCGCGGCCGAGGTGGACGCGGCGCGGCGTCACGACATCATGCGAAATCACACCGCCACGCACCTGCTCCACAAGGCGTTGCAGGAGACGCTGGGCGACCAGGCGAAGCAGGCCGGTTCGCTCGTCGCGCCGACGCATCTGCGCTTCGACTTTAACCATCCGGTCGCGATGACGCCCGAACAGGTGGAGCGCGTCGAGCGGATGGTCAACGAGGCGGTCGCGGCCGACTTGCTCGTTCAAAAGGAGACCAAGTCCCTGGACGAGGCGAAGAAGGAAGGCGCGATGGCGCTCTTCGGCGAGAAGTACGGCGAGACCGTCCGCACGATCTCGATCATGGAAGACGATCACGACAAATATTCCTACGAACTGTGCGGCGGCACGCATCTCGAGCGCACGTCCGACGTCGGCGCGTTCGTCATCGTCAGCGAGGGATCGGTGGCCGCGAACGTCCGCCGCATCGAGGCCGTGACGGGCCGCGGCGCGTACCGGCTGATGGCTCAGCGCAACAAGGCGCTCAACCAGGCGGCGAGCGCGTTGAAGGTCGCCGTGGATGAAGTCCCCGCGAAGGTGGAGGATTTGCAGGACGAGGTCTCGGAGTTGAAGAAGGAACTTGCTGAACTGCGCGCGCGGCAGGCCCTCGCCGCGTTCGACCTGCAACTTTCCAATGTCCAGACCGTGAAGGACGTGCACGTCCTGGCGGTGGACATCCCGGATTCCAACGCCGAGGCGCTGCGGATGCTGGCCGATAAATTCCGCGAGAAATATCCCGTCGGCGGCGCGGTGGTGCTGTCCACGGGCAACATTCTGGCGGGAGGATCCACCGTCATCGCGGTGGTGACCGAAGACCTCGTCAAACGGGGGATCAAGGCTGGGGATTTGATCGCCAGTCTGGGCGGCAAAGGCGGCGGACGTCCCAACATGGCGCAGGGAAGCCTGCCCCGCGAGCAGATTCGGGAGGCGTTCTCCAAACTGGCGAAGGCGCTGTCCGAAAAATTGAAGTGAGGCGCTGGGGGCGAAAGAACTTCCCGCGTTTGAGACAGGAATCCGAAAGTTCTACTTTCGGATTCTTTTTTTCGAAGTAGAACTTCGAGATTCCTGTTGGAACTTCGAGATTCCTGTTGGAACTTCGAGATTCCAGAAAATCAGAGAACCGACGATGAATTCAGGGGATGGGGTTTTTCAGGATGATTCCGCCAAACGGCTCCAGGGTGCAGATGCCGCCGGCGGCGCGGTCGTTCTCGTTCAACTTGAAGAGGCAGTCCCCGTCCGCGCAGGGGAATTGGACTGGGGCGCGGTCGAAGTTGAGCAGGATGTGGACCCGCTCGTCTCCCGAAACTCTGGCGTACCCGAGGACGTTCGACGGGAGAGATTCGATCAAGTTCAGCGAACCAGCATGGAGCGCTGTTTCTCGCGAGCGAAGTTTCAGCAGCCCGCGGACGGCGTTCCACTGCGAGGCCTCGTCCCCGATTTGCGCGGCCGCGTTGACCTCCCGATGATTCGGGTGGACGGGCAGCCACGTCTTTTTGGCGGAGGAGAATCCCGCCTCCCGCGTCGCGTCCCACTGCATCGGCGTCCGCGCTTCGTCGCGGTTGATGGTCAGCCCGAGCAGATCGAAGACGAAGCGCGGGATGTATTTGTATTTGTGGGGGACCGGGTCGAGCGCCGAGGCGAAGGGCATGGTCAGGTCGGTCATGCCGATCTCCTCGCCGTAGTACATGCAGGGGACGCCGCGCGCGGTGAGTTGGAATATGGCGAGCAGCTTTGCCTTGCGGACGTCGCCGCCGAGCCGGGTCATGCTGCGGCGCCGGTCGTGGTTGCTGAAGACGTAGACCGGCATGAACGGGTCGGGGTAGGCCGCTTCGAGGTCCAGGAGGAGGCGGCGGAAGTAGTCGGCGTCGAAGCGGAAGTTCAGCATCGCGAAGTCGAAGACGAGAGTCAGGCCGTCGTTGCGCGTCCCGCCGAGGTATTTGCGGATCGTCGCCCGGCTTCCGCTCACCTCGCCGAGGGAGAGTCTTTCGCCGAACTCGTCGCAAACGGCGCGGAATTCCCTGGCGAACTCGAAACTTTCGGGCAGGTTGAGATTGTATTTTGCCTGCTGGAAAAATCCCGAGGGGTCGTTTTCGGTGGGGATGAACCGAGGCGAGAACGGGTTGTCGCGGAACGCTTCGTCTTTGTAGATGGCGTTGAACACGTCGAGGCGGAATCCGTCCACGCCTTTGGCGAGCCAGAAGCGGACGGTGTCGAGCATGATCCGCTTCACTTCGGGGTTGCGGTAATTCAGGTCGGGCTGGAAGGACAGAAAACTCGCCCAGTAATACTGCCCGCGTTCGGGGGCGTAATACCAGCCGCTGCCGCCGGGCAGACTGTTCCAATTGGTCGGTTTGTCGCGCCAGATGTACCAGTCCGCTTTGGGATTGTCGCGCGAGGCGCGCGATTCCCTGAACCAGGGATGCTCGTCCGAAGTGTGATTCATCACCATGTCGAAGACGATCCGCATCCCGCGTTTGTGGACTTCTTCGATGAGTTCCAGCGCGTCGTCGAGCGTTCCGTATTCGGGGGCGACGTTTCGGTAGTCGGAAATGTCGTAGCCGAAGTCGCGCTGCGGCGACGTGAAGAACGGCGAGAGCCAGACGGACTCGAAACCCAACTCCTTGACGTAATCCAGTTTTTGAATCACGCCGCGCAGGTCGCCGACGCCGTCGCCGTTGGAGTCGAAGAACGAGCGGGGATAGATTTGATAGATGGTCGTTTTGTGGTACCAGGGCGTCATAAATAGACTCCTTCGGAAATAAAATTCCTGGCCGCGAATTTCACGAATGCGCGCAAATTTCCCATGATTTTTTCGCGAAATTCGCGTTATTCGCGGTAGAAACAGGGATGCCGACGTTAAATCAATTGTAGCCGATTTCCAATACGCCAGTTTCATTTATAATCCCTGTCAGTCAAAGGAGACAAAATGAAAAACTTACGTAAACTTCTCGTTACGCTTCCGGTCCTGGCCTTTATCCTTGCGTGCCAGACGGTGACCCGTCCGCTGGACCAGGCCAAGGACACGGCCAGCGCTGCCGCCGCGTTCGCGACGCAGGCGGGATCGTTTGTGACGCAGGCTTCGGGATTCGCGACGGAGATCGCCCCGTTCGAGACGCTCATGCCGAATCCCTCGGCCATGCCGGAACTTCCCAGCGGCAACCCGCTCGATCCCAAGTCGCCTCCGCTTTCGGAGTGGAAGGGCATTCCCATCATGCCGCAGGCCAGCGCGGGCGAGGAACTCGAAGGCATGTATACGTTCAAGGTCGCGGCGGACTCTAAGGAGATCCAGGATTTCTACGACAAGCAATTGACCGACCTCGGCTGGGAATCCTCCTTCTCGATGCCGGTCGCCGGGACCTCGATGTTCCTCTTCACAAAAGGCGACCAGGTGTTGACGATCACCGTCATGCCCTCCGACGCCGGAGGCGCCATCGTCATGTTGACGCTGACGTAACCGAAGCCGCTCGTGAAGACCCGCCTCATCGCGCTCGAATCGCACGACGACCTCGTTTCGGTCATGGATAAAATGTCCTGGGCCAAGACGCCGCGCGTCCTGCTCATCTGGCCGAAAGGGGAACGCATCGCGCTCCGTCCGCTCGACCTGCGGATGCTCCAACGCCGGGCGCGTTCGCTCGGCGCGGACCTCGGGCTGGTGACGCGCGACCCGCGCGTCCGACGCGAGGCCGCCGCGCTCGGGCTGCCGGTCTTCAACTCTCCCCGCTCGGCTCAATCCGACGACTGGCCGGATTCCGCTCTCCCGAAGTTCGACCGTCCCCGGACGCCTCCCGCCGAGCTGCGCGCCCTGCGCGAGGAGACGCGTCCGCCGCGCGCCCGCTGGAGCGAGACTCCCGCCGCGCGCGCGGGCTTCTTCGCGCTGGGCGTTTTCGCCGTCCTCCTCCTGGCGTCGCTGTTCCTGCCGAAGGCCGCGATCCGCCTCTCGCCCGAAACCAAAACGCAGCGGCTGACCATCTCCGTCAGCGCGGACCCCGCGTTGAAATCCGTCTTCATCACCGGCGGAATCCCCGCGCGCGAGGCGACGCGCGAAACGTCGGGGAGTTTCGAGATCGCCTCGACCGGCGAGACCGCCGTCCCTGAGACCGAAGCGAAGGGCGTCGCCCGCTTCCGCAATTTGACCACGTCCGGGATCCGCATCCCGCTCGGGACGGTCGTCTCCACTCTCGGCGCGGCGCCCGTCCGATTCAGGACCACGCAGGAGGCCTCCATCGCCGCGGGCGCGGGGCGGACGGTGGACGTCCCCATGGAGGCCATCGGCGCGGGCGCGCGCGGCAACCTCGAGACGGACATGGCGCAGTTCGTGGAAGGCCCGCTGGGACTCTCGCTCGCGGTGACCAATCCCGCGCCCACCACGGGCGGGACGGAGCGCGTGACGGCCGCGCCCAGCGCGCAGGACCGGGCGCGCCTGCGTTCCATGCTGATGGAGAATTTGCGGACGCAGGCGAAACTGGAAATGCTGGCCGCGCTGCCGCGCGAGAGTTTGATCTTTCCCGATACGATCCGCGAACTGGCCGTGTTGGACGAGACTTACTCGCCGCCCGCGGGCGGGACCGGCGCGAGGCTCGCGCTGACGATGCGCGTGAGATTCTCGGCGCGTTACGCCTCGGGCGACGACCTGTCCGCGCTGGCGGCGCTCGCGCTGAACGCCGCGCTCGAAAGCGGATTCTCGCCCGCCTCCGCCCAGCCAAAGTTGACCTTGTTCGTCAACCCCTCCACCGACGCCGACGGCCGGACGCATTTCTCCCTGCAAATGGAACGGCCGATCGTCCGCGCCATTGACCCGCGCCGCGTCCCGTACCTCGTGCAGGGACTCCGCGTGGAATCGGCGCTCGCCCGCCTGTCGGAGTCGTTTGCGCTTGCCGCGCCGCCGCAGATCGAACTATCCCCGCGCTGGTGGCCGTGGCTGCCTCTTGTTCCCTTCCGCGTGGATGTGGCGATTCAATGAGTGAAATCTTTTTTAAACACAAAGGACATGAAGTACGCAAAGGGAAAAGCGATTCCATTATTGCAGCGGTTTTCTTAGTGACCTTCGCGTCCTTTGCGTTTAAATCTTTTCGAGAGACGCATTTATGAGAATCCTCGCAGTGGACCACGGCGAAAAGCGCATCGGACTCGCCCTCAGCGACCCGACCGCGACCATCGCCTCCCCGTTGACGGTCATCGCGCATGTCTCGCGCGCTGTAGACGCGGCGCAGGTGGCCGCGCTCGCAGTTGAACACCAAGCGGGACTCATCCTCGTCGGTCAATCTTTCGATGAAGACGGCAACCCCAACGCGGCGGGACGATCCGCGGCGCGCTTCGCCGAAGCCCTGCGCGCACAAACCGACATCCCCGTCCAAATGTGGGACGAGTCCCTCAGCACGCACGACGCCCGCGCCAGCCGTCTCGCGCTCGGCGTCTCGCGCAAAAAACGCGCCGGTCATCACGATGCGATTGCCGCAACCGTGATATTGCAATCGTACCTGGAAGAAGCAAGCAGGTAAACGCCATTCATCATTCGTAATTTCCCCCATGCGCCGCCTCATCCCCATTCTCCTCGTCCTCATCATCCTCTGCGCCATCATTTCCGTCTTCGTCCTCATCCCGATTCAGGTCGAGCGAAACTACGGCCCGCCCTCGCCGCGACTCTCCCTCGGTCAACGCTACCAATTTGCCCTGCGCCTCTTCTGGCACGGCGGCCTGCTCATCGCGCCGTCCAATTCGTCCGATCGGTTTTTCACCGTCGACGCGGGCGAATCTCCCATCGTGATCGCCCAGCGCCTCCAGTCTGCAGGCATCATTCGCGACTCTCGCGCCTTCCTCGACTACCTCGTCTACACGGGACTTGACACCTCGCTCCAGGCGGGCGACTACCACTTCGGCGCCAACCTCTCCATCATTGACGTCGCCCGCGCCATGCAGGACATCACCCCGCTCGACGTGACCTTCATTGTCCTCCCCGGCTGGCGGATGGAGGAGATCGCCGCTTCGCTCCCGACCTCGGGGCTGGACGCGGCTCCCGAAGCCTTTCTCTCCGCCGCGCGGTCCCCCCTCTCCTTCCCCTTCCTCGACGGCGCTTCCACGGGCGAGGGATTCCTCTTCCCCGACGCCTACATCCTCCCCCGCGCCACCGACGCGGACGCGCTGGTCGCGGCCCTCGTCCGCAACTTCGCCAACCACCTGACTCCCGACCTCGAGACGGGATTTTCGAATCAGGGATTAACCGTCCATCAAGCCGTCATCCTCGCCTCCATCATCGAACGCGAATCCGTCGTCCATGACGAGATGCCGCTCATCGCCTCCGTCTTTCTCAACCGCCTGCGTTCGGGCTGGAAACTGGACAGCGACCCCACCGTCCAATACGCCCTCGGAACGGAGGGGAACTGGTGGCCGAATCCCCTCTCTGCCTTCGACCTGCAATTCGACTCGCCCTACAACACCTATCTCTACGCCGGTCTGCCTCCCGCGCCCATCTGCAATCCCAGCATGGACGCCCTGCGCGCCGTCGCGCAGCCGGCCGTCTCCGACTACTACTTCTTCCGCGCCAAATGCGACGGCTCGGGCCTGCACAATTTCTCGGTGACGCTGGAAGGACATATTCAGAATGAGTGTCCGTGAGAGAGTTGGGCGGAGAGGCTGAGGTTTGTCCCCCAAGTATTAATGTGGCGTTAATCCTCCTTGACAAACGGGGGGGGGGGTAGTATAAGCAACATAAACGAATTGGCTGGCAGGGGTTCTGCCAGGGACTGCTTTGGGCGCGGAAGGAGTTTCGGGATGAAGAAGATCGTTTACTCCATCGTCTTAATTGCCCTGGTTTTTCAAACGGGATTTCTCTCGAATATGCGCGCTTCGGCGCAAGGGGTAGAAACGGAGACGCCGACCCCAACGCTCGAACCGACCAAACCGCCCGAACCCACCGCGACGGAAACAGCCACTCCGACTCCAACCGAAACGTCAGGACCCACCGAGACGGAAACAGCCACCCCGACTCCAACCGAAACGCCCGGCCCCACAGAGACGCCGTCGCCTGTTGACACTGTCCCGCCTGTCGAAGAAATTACGTTGACGCTATCCTCCAGCCCGAACGTCATCCGCCGCGGGGCGGAATTGACCGTGGAATGGGAGATACAGGGATTGAAGGAAGTTGCCAGGGGAACGATCTTGCGATTCCATTTGCCTGCGAAAGTTACGCCGGTTGACGTAAAGATCGGAAAATGGGATGAGAAAGCGAGAACGCTGGAGGTGGAGATCGCCGAACTGAAGGGGAGCCTGGGATTCAACGTGGGGAAAAAAGCGGCATCGCCATTGACGATCACGGCAGAGCTGCTACAGGAAGAAAAAGCGCTTGCCAAAGCGGAGATCGGCCTGCTGGACCCGGACGAAACGCTGGTGACGAGCAAGGGGGGGAAAGCGGAGGGAATGCAGGGAAAGATTCTGGTCAGTTTCCCGGTTGGAGCATTGGGGGAAAATGTCAGGGTGAGAATCGGCGATCCGTCAAAGCGCTCGCTGCCGGTGGAATCGTTGAGCGGTTCGCCGTTTGAGATCACGGCCACCTCAGAAAAAACGCTGACCGAGGTTTCAAAATTTTCACAGCCGGTGGAAATCCAGGTGAAATACGACGAGACAGAATTGAGCGGAGACGAGGAAGACCTGCGCCTGTTCTGGTACGACCCCGCCGACATGCAATGGAAATTACCGCTCAGTCAATATGTGGACACGGAAAACAACGTCCTTTATGCAACCACCGATCATTTTACGGTTTTCGATACTTACAACTCCGGTTGGCAGAGCGCGGAAACGCCGACGTTGGAACTCTTCCAACATGCTGGATATACCGGCGCGGCGAGTTTTTCGATGCCGATCAAGGTCCCGCCGGGGCCGGGAGGGTTCCAGCCAAGTCTTTCACTTTCATATAATAGCCAGATTGTAGACACAGCCACAACCGATACGCAAGCCTCCTGGGTGGGGATGGGCTGGTCGTTGGACGCGGCGGCATATATTGAGCGAAACGGGTTTGGGACGAAAATCACCGATGACGATACGTATAGCCTGACCCTGCAAGGCATGGGTGGGACACTCTGGCTGGGAGCGGACGGGCGATATCACCTTGAAAATGAGAATTTTGCAAAGATCACTTATAACGCCGCGACAGACGCGTGGAAGGTTTCAGACAAGCAGGGCAACCAATATTACTTCGAGGAAAGCGTGGGTTATACCATGTATACGGAATGCCCGGATGGTTCCTACACCGTGGATGAAGCCCTTACCTGGCGTTGGATGTTAACGCGTTCCGTAAATATTTACGGCAAGGAAATCACGTATACTTATTTTAAGGAGGGTTCCTCGCACACTACCACCAATAAACAAGGCTGTACGGTGGTGCATCACCTTTTCAATTATGTGTATCCAAAAACAATCTCGTACGCCAACGGGCGATATCGCGTGCAATTTGTGCGAACAGAACGTTACGATTACAAACCTCAATGGCTGTTGTTGTATGCCTCCGGCGTGTACAAGACTTTCCAGAAATCGTTGTTGAGCGCCATCCGTGTGGAGCAAGACGAAGACGGCGACGGGACGTACGAGACGTTGATCCGTAAATATGCATTTACCTATTGCGCCGATTCTTCATGCAGTATTTTCCCTGCCTACGTGTGGCCTTCCCTCCAAAATTATCGAACTCCCACCCTGACGGCTGTGCGCGAATACGGCCTGGGTGGGACGAATAGCCTGCCGCCTTATTCCTTTACCTATGGCGACGGGATGCATTTAACCCAAGCCACAAATGGCTACGGCGGCACGGTGAAATTCACTTACGAGACGTGGTATCAGAATATTCCCTACCAAACGCTGGCAAACGGCCTGTTGGAGAGGAACTTGCCGAACTGGGGGAACCCGTTAAAGTGCACATTCCGGGATTCGCAATGTGACTGGGCGGGGATTAAGAATGAGGGTTTAGTAGGAGGCGGGGATAACTTCCTTCGAGTGAGCGGCAAGGCGGAAAAGCTGATTGATTCCTACCAGCCGGGGCGTTGGTATCGCATTGTGGCGGGGGTAAAGAGACCTGACGGTTTTGGGAACGGCAAGGTTCAATTCGGATACCAATTCAAGGTCTACAATGTGCAAAAACCGGCTGTTTATGAATCCGCGCTGGTCACGAGCGCGGGTTTGCGAACCCTGGAAAGCGAGCCATTCTTCCTGCCACTTAACGCCACTTCATTCAAAGTTCTGATCAATTCGCTCAATACGAACGAATCGGCGAGCTATAACGATATTTATTGGTATTATCTCGCGCCATTGCCTACCTACGCGCGTGTGACTTCGCGCATTCTTTCAACAGGCGGGGACTCATACACGTTTAATTACGCCTACCAGAACCCAAAGATGAACACAACCGCCAATTCCGCGGCGGCAGGCACAGCCCATCCCTACACAGCGGCTTATTCCGAATTTCGCGGACATGCGGTAGTGACCGAGACCGATCCGTATGGGAAACAGGTCGCCACACAATACGGACAGACCGATTGCGACAGCGGCAAGGCGCTCGGCGTCACCACGAGAAATGCCAGCGGGGTGATCATGCAGTCTTCCAGCACGAGCTATGCCTGCACGGATTATCCTACTACCCAGGTATTGCTCGATAAAGAGTGGCCTTTTTGGGGCACGGCTTTTACCGGGATCGGATACAAATGGGCGCGCGCGACCGAAGAGATGAATGCAGTATACGATTCCAGCGGTATCGAAGCGGCCCACACAACCGCCAGTTACACATACAACGACACCTACGGCAACCTGATCGAGAAAACCGTCTCTGGGACGGACATCGAAACCATCACAACGACTACGGATTATTCCCCCAACACCAGCGGCGGCAAATGGCTGGTGGGACTGCCCGCGCGCGTAACGGTGACCGATTCGGGCGGAGCGGTTCTCTCGCGCTCGCTCAACCTGTATGACGGCGCGGATACGTACACTACGAAGCCTACCCAGGGCATTCTGACCGCGACGCGCCAATTGATCAGCGGAGCGGATTACAGCCAGACCTCTTATGGATACGACGCCTGGGGGAACGTGACCGAACAAACCGTCTGGACGGGATACGGAACCGCCTCCTCCGCCCCGACAGCGGGCGCGCAGACCTCGTACACTTGTTACGGCTCGGGCGGTTCGCTCGGAGGAACGGCCTGCGCCAATGATGGTTATCACACCTACGCGCTGTGGACGAAGAACGCCAAGGGACACAAATCCACCGTGATGTACGATTACGCGCTCGGACTGCCGCTCACCGAAACCGACCCGAACAACGCGGTGACGACCGCCACGTATGATTCGTTTGGAAGATTCACCAGCCTGGCCAAGCCCGGCGATCCCATGCCCTCGCTGAATGTCTCGTACCAGAACTCCCCGTTCAAGGTGACGTTGACCCAGGCCATTGATACCGGCCTCACCTTCACCGTTGTCCGCAACTACGACGGGATGGGACGCCAGACCTCCACCGTGACCAACGGCGTGACCACGGTTTCCACGTTCGACGCGTATGGCAAGCCGATCACCCAATCCATGCCGCATACCACGGGCGCGTGGTTCTACACCACCACGGAATACGATTCGATGGGACGCGCGATCAGCGTCACCGCGCCCGATGGAAGCGCGACCACTTACAATTACAACGGACTCACGACCAGCGTCACGGACGCCAACGGCCACACGCACACCACCGTGACGGACATCCTGGGGCGGACTCTGTCTGTCACCCCGCCCACGGGTCCCGCGGTGGCGTTCACGTATGACGCGGTCGGCAACATGCTCACCGCATCCAGAGGCGGGGCGGTCATGTCCCTGACCTACGACAAGGCAGGCCGCAAGTTGACGATGGACGATCCCGACATGGGCGATTGGAGTTACGTCTACAACGCGCTGGGCGGAATGACCTCCCAAACCGACGCGCGCGGGTGCGTCACGAACATCGCCTACGATGAACTCAACCGTCCGACGGGCAAGACCTATTCGGGTTGTCCCACCACTGGCGCGGTGACGTACACCTACGACGCGGGGACGAATGGCAAGGGTCGCCGCACTTCGATGAGCATTTCGGGCGCGGACTACACCCAATGGGTCTACGATGCGCGCGGACGCGTAACCAGCGAAAACAAGCAGATCACGGGAGGCGGACAGTTTGTCACCGCGTTCACGTACAACGACGCGGATTTGCCCGTCACGATGACCTATCCCGATGGCGAAGTATTGGATTACGAGTACAATAACGACATGCGGTTAACAAGCGTTGCTGGACTGGCTGACTACGTTCAATCCATCGCATATGATTCTGCGGGCAGAATGACGCAAATGACGCGCGGCAACGGAATCCTGACCACCACCTACGCTTACTTCAATTGGAATCAGCAGGGCGGGCGACTGCAACAATTGGCCACTGTTCGCCCATCCAACCAAACCACCTTGCAGAATTTCACGTACTCCTATGATTCGGTTGGAAATATCATGACGATTAATGATTCCCTGTCTGGCCCTCAGACTCAGAACTTCACGTATGACGCTCTCGATAGATTGGTTTCTGCCAACGCGACAGGCGGAACGAACGGGCTGTACGATGAAGCGTATTCGTACAACTCTACAACGGGAAATCTTGCAAGCAAGGCAGGCGTGAACTACACTTATTCGACAATCCACAAACATGCAGTTGCAAACCTGTCGAATGGAAATTCCTATTCGTATGACGACAACGGCAACATGATCACGCGCAATGTGGGCGGACAAACGTACACTCTCGCGTATGACGCGGAAAACAGGCTCGTTTCCGTTTCGGGCGCGGCCACTGCAAACTACGTGTATGACGGGGACGGGAAACAAATCAAGTCTGTGGTGAACGGGGTTACAACGTACTACGTTGGAAACCATTACGAAGTCAAGAGTTCGCTGGTGACGAAATATTACTTCGCGAGTTCTACGCGCGTCGCAGTGAGAAAAGATGGCACGTTAAGTTACCTGCTCGGAGATCATCTTGGGAGTTCGAGCGTTACCACCAATGCCAGCGGCGCGAAAACCGCCTCGCTGATGTACAAGGCCTGGGGTGAACCGCGCCATTCCACGGGGACGATGCCAACCGACTATCGGTATACAGGGCAGAGGGAGGAGTCCGCGATTGGGCTGCATTATTATGGGGCTAGGTGGTATGACAGTTCGTTGAGCAGGTTTGTTCAGGCGGATACCATCATTCCGCAACAAACTCAAGGTACACAATCTTGGGATAGATACGCCTACACAAACAATAATCCTGTCAGGTATACGGATCCAAGTGGACATTTCGTTCCGCTATTTTTGGCCGCCGCTATTGTTGGAGGAGTACTTCTTGGCACATCAATTTATACTCATTTTATCCATCAACCATCAAGACCAGCGGATGGCAATGCGTCAAATGTTTGGGAATTAGCCTATCTGGGATATGAACATGCTGACCATGCAAATATCGTTGGAGAAGGACTTCAAAGTTTACAGAATCAGAAAAGCCTTCAGGGGGAACAAGGTAATTTAATTGACCAAATAAGGGATGATCCAAGATATAGTGTAGAAGCTTTTGCCCATGACAAAATTTCCGCAGATTTCACCGCAAATGGTCCTAGCGGGAAATGGTATCAAGCCCCATTTGATGGCGGTCAAGCCTTTTGGATGACCCATGGTGGAAGAATATCTGCCACCAACGTAAATGTATCGGAAGACGGTACTATTTCACTAACGTGGAAAGTTTCTGATCAATTTGACTATATACCACGTTGGGACAAAGGGATATTTCATCCGTATAATCTGTTCGCGGTGCCAATGCATTTTCTTTATAATGAAATTGGCGGCGCAATAGAACAGTTTCCAACAAATGCTTATTGGGATGAAACAATACCTCCGCCGCCATATTCATGTGGGCAATGTGAATAGTAAGGCAGGATATATCACAATGAATATCAAAAAAACAATTCTTTGCTTTGTGATTTTACTCAATATCAGTTGTGTAATAATAGGTTTACATTCACCGCCAAGTCGGTACGTTGACCCATTTTATAACCCCAATTTTGATGACTATCCTTTGTTATATCTTCCGTTGATAAAACCGATTCAAGCGGATCGCTTCGCTGGAGATTCTTTATGGAGAGTGTTCTTACCTCATTGCCCCCGGGTTCTTGTGCCTAACAGGCAAGATAATTTAGTCTATTGTTATGCTATTGAGGAGTTAGAAAAATTTGCTGTAAAAGACGGTGTTCTCATGGCATATTCTGCATACGTTGATAAAGAGGCTGACGCTTACATTCAAGAAAATTATTATCACTGGTTCGTCCTTGTTCCTGACAAGAAGATTGCAGAAGGTTTTCAAACAGAGGATGAGTTTCGCGAGTACATTCAAACATTGGGTATTCAAGACCCCAGTTGGCAAACGCCGAATGAAGCGTTTGATAAGTTTATAGAAACTGGTTGTTTGGACTGGATACCGGATTGCAAGTGATAATTTTTTGCTCTCCCAACAAAAAGGCGAACCGAACTGGATGCGATTCAATTTGTCACCGACATCCTGGGGCGGACTCGGTCTGTGACCCCGCCCACGGGGCCAGCGGTGGCGTTCACGTACGATCCGCTCGGCAACATGCTCACGGCGTCCAGAGGCGGCGCGGTCATGTCCCTGACCTACGACAAGGCAGGCCGCAAGTTGACGATGAACGATCCCGATATGGGATTCTGGCAATACAGTTACAACGCGCTGGGCGGCATGACGCGGCAAGAGGACGCGAAGAATCAAGTCGCCTGCCTGTATTACGATGAACTCAACCGCCCGCGCGGAAAAGATTACTTTACGAACAGCGCGGCCTGTCCATCTGACCCGGGCAGTGGGTATGAGGTGACGTACAATTACGACAGCACGGCAAATGGAAACTTGGGCAAGGGACGCCGCACCTCGATGACGGACGCCTCAGGCTCGACCTCCTGGCTTTACGATTCGCGCGGCCGCGTCCGGAAAGAAACCAAAGTCATTTCGGGTAGATAGTGCAAGGATTTTTCTGTAAAAGTGATCTGGCTTTCCTCGGAAGGAGAGTCCCAAAAACGGAGAAGGGGCTCTGGGAAGACAAAGTTCGGGTAAAATGAGCGCACCCCAACGGAAACGGGAACGGCGCTTCTCAAAAAGGCTGTTCTCGTTTTCATTTAGGAGGAGGGTTTTCGTCCATCGAAAGATAGACTCGACCCATCTGCCATTCCTCATCCTGTTCCATCAGGATGGCGCTCACCAAACGCAAACAGGCGGCTTCATTGGGAAAGATGCTCACCACGTTGGTGCGCCGTCCAATTTCGCGGTTCAAGCGTTCCTGGGTGTTGTTGGTGCGCAGTTTCCTGCGGTGCGCTTCGGGAAAGGCGAACACGGTCAGTCCTTCGGGCAGGTTGGTTTCCATCCAGTCCGCCAGGCGGGAAGCGCTTTGAGCATACTTTTGAACCGTTTGCTTCAAGTAGGCTTCGGCCGTCGGACGGTCGGGGGCATTGAACACTCTGCGAATGTCCGCGGCCACTTCTGTCAACATCTCGCGGCGAGGAACGTAGCTGGTTGCATTCTGTTGCAGATGGTATTGGCAGCGCTGCCAGAGAACGCCTCCAAACACCGCCCGCAACGCTTGCCGCAAACCAGCGTGAGCGTCGCTGGTAATCAGACGCACACCGCTCAGGCCGCGCTGGATCAGGCTTTGCAGGAAGGCGCGCCAGAAGATTTCGGCCTCACCCAGACCTATCCTCACGCCCAAAATCCTCCGTTTGCCGAGTGGATCCACTGCCTGGGCGATCAAAACGGCCGCATCTACCACCTGTCCATCCATCCGCACTTTCTCGTAGCGGGCATCCAAAAACAGGTAGCGGATTTCTCCCAACGGTCGATTCTGCCAGGCTTCCAGCAAGACATCCAACTCCGAGGTGGCCTTGCTCACCAGACTGCTCGATACCTGGCTGCCGCACAACTTCTCGACAATGGCATTCACTTTGCGGGTCGAGGTCCCTTGCACATACATCTCGGCTAACGCCATCGTCAGGGCGCGTTCACTACGCAACCCTTTTTCCAGCGCTTGTGGATAATAATCCCCAGTCCGCACTTGCGGAACGGCAAATTCAATCGCGCCCATGCGCGTCCGCACTGTTTTCGGCTTGAACCCGTTGGCTTGGTCGCGTCGCTGTTCCGAGCGTTCGTAAGGCGCCACTCCCAGGTATTGCTGTCGCTCCGCTTTCATCGCCGCATTGACGATGACGCGCATCAACTCGGGCAAGTAATCCAAGCCTTGCTCGCTGATCTGCTCCAAAACTTCGTTTGGTAAGGTACAATCATTTTGGTAGGTCATGGTCTCTATCCTTTCTGAAGTTGAGCTTTCCGAAAGAATATACCAGACCTACCTTTTTGGCAAATTTTACAGAAACAAGTTTACACTAACTTTCGGGTATCTCCTTCGACACCGAATGGACGTATAATCTGGCAGACCTGCCCAAGACCATGAAATATCCCGATGACGAAGTGGTGACCACCACCTACGATAACAACATGTTACCCAAGTCCGTGATTGGAAATGCCGCTTACGTTTCGAATATGGATTACGATTCTGCGGGACGCCTGCTGACCCGCGCCCTCGGCAATGGCCTCACCCAGACCTACGACTACTATCCCTGGAACCAACAGGGCGGACGATTGCAAAGCCTCACCACAGGGACATTGCAAAACCTTGCGTATCAATATGACCCAGTGGGCAACATCACGCAAATCACGAACAGTGTCGCGGGTGAGACCAGCGTCTACGATTACGACGCGCTGGATCGCCTCACCAGCTGGCAGTTGAATCAGGACACTCCCGAAACCTACGCGTACGATGATGATACGGGAAATCTGATTGAAAAGAACGACTTGGCATTGGATTATCCCGATGCAAGTGGAAGCCAGGCGACCCATCCTCATGCCGTCACTAGCGCGGCAATAAACGATGTCATCGTCAACACGTATGGGTATGACCAAAACGGCAACCAAACCACGCGCGAGATTGGCCCCGACACATTTGAATTAACCTATGATGCCGAAAACCGCCTCGTGGAAGTGAAGAAAAACGTGACGACGATTGCCGAATTCACCTTCGACGGCGACGGTGCGCGTGTGATGTCCGTGATTGGCGGCGAGACCATCCGTTTCGTGGGCGGATACTACGAGCGCAAAGGCAGCGAGATCACAAAGTATTACATGGCTGGCGCGGCGAGGGTTGCCATGCGAAAGTATACGATTCCGCAGAGCATGACGGTGGAGTACATGCTTGGAGACCATTTGGGGTCAACGAGCGTGACGACTGATTCCAACGGCGCGATGGTTTCGGAGATGAGGTACAAGCCGTGGGGAGAACTTCGTTACACCTGGACGGACGCGCCCGCGAATACGAGTCCCGCGTATGAATTGACGCGATATCAGTACACGGGTCAGTATTCGTATGATGTGGAATTTGGTTTGAAATATTACGGCGCGAGATTCTATGACAGCACGACGGGGAGGTTTGCCCAGGCGGATACGGTGATTCCACCCGGTACGCAGGGATACGATAGATATGCTTATTCAAGTAATGACCCTATAAATAATATTGATCCCACAGGTCACACTGATATTCCGTGGTGGCAGATTATCAAATTCCTTAGCGGACAGATAATAGAAAACCATACAATAACTGATGTGGATTGGAAGACCGCAGCTAACACTTACATTCCGGCCGTTAATGATGGCTCAAATGCAACTGTTCAGGGTTCTATTGCAGGCCCATTGGCCGGAGTGCTTGAATTTAACGCGGTCACTACTAATGAAGGCGACTTTCAAGCATATTTTACTTACGGAGGCGGTACTGCATTGGGCGCAGGCGTAGCGGGTGGCGTATCGCAGGGCGCAATTAATGGGAGTGGGTTTGATAACGCAGACGCATTTGCCGGCCAGGCTCTCCAGTTAAGCGGTGGAGGCAATCTTCCAGGCGTTTTTGTCGGTGCTACACTTGACGGGTGGATTGGGCTTACTGACAACCAACAACTAAGCAATGTTTATGGTTATGATTATGGCGCAACTATAGGAACCCCAGGCTTGTCATTAGCACTCACATGGCAAGAAGCAGTACCTTTAGGAGACGGTTTTCAAATGAATGGGTTTGGTTTGTTCGTATGCCGAGTTGTTGAACAATGCGGAAGCCCCACAATTCTTGATGAAGAATATTATTATGAATATGAATAAGACGATGATGAAAATTAAATTGGGTAAAGCGAAGAGGTTAGCATGAAAAAGAGAATTATTTTTATTTTATTACTCGTCCCAGTATTGTTGTTGTCATGTGGTCTCTTTCAGGGAAGTCAGATAATCGAAAACAAAAGTTTCCCACTTGATGAACGTTGGTCATTTGTGCTGAGTGCTCCTGTTTATAAGTTAGCCGTTACGGATGAGACGATTGCGGTTGGTACTGCTGATGGTGTAAACACAATTGAAGCAGAAACAGGAAGATTACTATGGAGTTTGAATCTTCCATTGGATACAGATTCGTTGCTGGCCTTCACAGAAGAAGGCCTTGTTGCGGTGGATTCGATTAAAAAGCAAATAGTAATGATAGGGATGGAAGGAGATGAAATAAAGAGATTCGATTTAGATTCTGCCGAGAGTTTCCAAGTCTTGGCCGTGTATTCAAACTTTATATTTGTTAGACGAATACCATCTTGGAATCTTGAAGTATATGATTTGCGTAAAGGTATAAAAACTTGGCAAGTACTTGTTGACAGAGGCGATGTAAGCATTAGCCTTGATCCCACTACAGAGATTGCGTATATTACCACATCAAGTTTTGTCAGTGCTCATGATACTATTAGCGGCAACACAATTTGGAAATTCTATAAAGAAACGAGAACGGGGACACTTGAGTCAGGCATACTTTATTACTTTGCCGAGGACTCGGAAAACAACAACAATACGAATGTAGGTTATATTTCTGCCGTTGATGTTCAGAGCGCAAACCAGCTTTGGGCTATGGAAGTACCCCTTAAAATTCGCACAGCAATTTATAACTTAACTATCTTCAATGATTTACTAATTGCCAGCACTGATTTTGGATTATTAGCAATAAATAAAACTGATGGGCATGAAATGTGGCAATCTGAAACCAACGAATTTTTTTATGGAAAACCAATAATAATTGATAACATTCTCTATGCAAGAGGAACCAATACGAGAGTAATTTATGCAATTTCTCCTGACGATGGCCATTATCTAGGGTACCTAAACTTAGGAACCCCACCCCTTCTAAGCACATCTCAAAAAGAAAATGACATTGTATACAAGTCAGGGGAATTCCTTATATTTACATTTGAGAATACAGTATATGCTTATCATGTAAAGTGATTTATCTTGATCTGCTCACTGTATCCAGCGGCGGCGCGACCATGACCCTCACCTACGACAAGGCAGGCCGCAAGTTAACGATGGACGATCCCGACATGGGCGATTGGAGTTACGAATATGACGCGCTCGGAAATCTGAAAACCCAAACCGACGCGCGCGGCTGCGTGACCACGCTTCAATATGATGTGTTGAATCGCTTGACGGACAAAAGTTACTCAAACTGCCCCCAGGGTGTGGCGGCTACCCCAAGCGTTCAATATTATTATGATGGCCAGTCGTTCACCTTCGATGGTACTGTCTATGGCTCTTCACCCTATGCAATCGGACAACGAACAGGGATGGTGGCGGGTTCTACTGCCTCGGCATGGACGTATAACGTGCGAGGCCGCCTGAAATCCGAGACGAAGGATTTTGCGGGGAGCAGTAGTTTCACCACTCAGTGGACGTATAATTCGGCAGACCTGCCAACTTCGCTGACCTATCCCGATGGCGAGACGGTGATCACCAATTACGATAACCGTATGTTGATTGCCAATGTGGCCGGAACGACCACATACGCGAGTTCCTTCCTCTACGATTCCGCCAACCGCTTGACAGGATTCACGCTCGGCAACAACCTCGGGCAGAGACTTTATTACAAGGACTGGAACGTACAGGGCGGCGGGCGTCTCGACATGATCGTCAGCGGCACAGGGACATACACTGAAGCCAATCGTTCTTTTACGACCACGCTTCAAAAATCGGCTTATTCTTATGATTCGGTTGGCAATATCACCAGCATTTATGACTCGCTGTGGGGCGAAACGCAAACCTTCGGCTACGACAGCCTGAACCGCCTGACTTCCGCTTCGGCGACGGACGGGCTTGCCGATTACAACGAGACGTATCAATACGATCCCGCTACTGGTAATCTCGTGGATAAGAACGGATTGGTGTTGGATTATCCAGAGCCAAATGAAGCGCACCCTCATGCCGTGACCAGCGCGGGCAGCAACACTTACAGCTACGACCAGAACGGCAACCAGGTGACGCGCGTCATTGGCGGGCAAACTGTGACGCTCGGCTATGACGCCGAAAACCGAATGGTTTCCGTAAGTGGAACAAATCTAGCGGCAAACTTCACGTATAATGGCGATGGCCAAAGAGTAAAATCCGTCGTGAATGGCGAGACGATTCTCTTCGCAGGCGGACATTACGAACTTAACTCCACCACCGGGGAAGTTTCCAAGTACTATTTCGCCGGAGCGAGTAGAATAGCGGTGAGGAAGTACATCGTGCCACAAACCACAACCTTGACCTATCTTGTTGGCGATCATCTCGGTTCAACGTCCCTCGCGGTAGACACGTCCACGGGCGATGTGGTGCAGACGCGCTACAAGCCGTGGGGTGAAGTGCGGTTCACGACGGCAAATACAACCCTCCCCACGCGCTACACCTTCACGGGACAATACAGTTACGTCAGCGATGACGCCACGGACTTGGGCAACGCGGGGTTTGGATTAATGTTCTACAACGCTCGCTGGTATGACCCCGCCATTGGGAGATTTGTCAGCGCGGATACGATCGTGCCGGGAGGAGTCCAAGGGCTGGATAGGTATGCGTATGTGAATAATTCGCCGGTCAATTATGTGGATCCGAGCGGGCATGTTGTGTGTACCGATGACGGTTATTGTGGTGGCGAAAATAACGATGATTATTGGATAAAAGTCCTGGCGGAAATCCAAAATGATTATGGGGTTTCTTTTACAGGTCATTGGTCCCTTGAAAATAAAATAATAGTAGTGATAGGAGTAATATTGACTGGGACAGCGCTTGCGAGAAAAACTGATATAAAGAGCGGGGCGGAAGCTTTTAGAAAAACATACCACAAAGGCATGAAACTAGAATGGGTAAATGCTGTTTGCGAAATTAGTGGCACTACATGTTGGGGTTATACTCCTTCGCCCGACCATATTCAATTTTGGCTCATGTTCAGAACAAGTGATTACGGACCAGTTTAGCGACGAGACTCGGCGAGATGCGTTTATGGTTCACAGCCAATTCGTGGATGGCGGCATAGCCTGACAAGTATGCTTTATGAACACCGCGATAGGGTCGCAAGAAATTACGCAACCCTGTCCAGCCGCCTTCGTTGGAGTTGACGTGGACTTCCCGAACGCCATCTCCATCGTCATCACGTGCATATTCATTCTTTCCATGACAGACGGTGTGACGCACGCGTTGTAAGCGATTGTAACTGTCGTATTCATCTGTGTAGAGCGTCGCTTCTGGTCTGGTAAAGTTCTCGACAAATGGACACAAGCTATCGCCTTTTGTATCTGGCATCACTTGGATCCGCACTTGGCGCGTTTCGCGCCCAATCACTGCGCAGACCGGCGGACGATCATTCGCATACGTCCCTCGCCCGCGCCGTTTATTGGCTCGTTTGCGAGGCGGATCCTGCGGATCGCCGTGCCACTCTCCTTTTTTCCCCCGCGTTCTGGAACATTTCGTCGGTTTCGACTTCCAGATCGCTCAAGGGTTTGGTCGCTTGTTCCTTCTTGGCATTCGCCTGAAGCAGATGCCTCACGGTCAGCCCGGTTGTGCGACTGATGCTCAATTCTCGCGACAACTTCGCCGTTGGCTTCCCCTGCACCACCTCGCGAATGAAAAGGATAGTTTGCTCAGGAGTGAAGTGTCTTCCTTCAAACGCAGTTCCGCTGTAGAGATTGTAGATGCCACGACAGGCTTTGCACCGATATACAATCAGACCGCTTTGTTTGGTCTTACGAAATCGAGTCGCCTGCTCAAGACCAGCTTTACAATGTGGGCATTTCAATCCATCGGGATGAAAATGCTCGGTTAGCCAGACCGTACATGCATCTCGATCCATGAGTTCAACAATTGGAAAGTCCATGCCCCTATTCTACCGAATCACTTGTTCTGAACATGAGCCAATAGCTTTTGGAACTCAATTTGTTAAAAAAACAGACGATGGATATAAATTGATTTTGGGAGAAAAAAATTACAATGATGCAATTAAAGGCTTTTCTATTTCCAACGTGTTAGCCAAGTATGGGCCACCTACTAATGTCAATATTTATACATGGCAAACTGTTCCAGCAGGTGATCCGTGGGATTTTCATATCCTTCTTTTCTACCCACAAAATGGCTTTTCTGTAGATTATGTTACTGATGTAAACAAAGTGAATGGGAATATCATTTTAGGCTGTCCGTCGTCAATTTCTTTCTTTTCTTTTTGGTTCTGGGATCCATCAAAAAAAGTAGTTACAGTTCAAAATGTTCTAAAAAAATATCATTTGTTAAATTCGAAGTCAATCGAAGCTGCAAGTGCTTTAACCGTTCAAGAATTTTATACCCTTTTTAGAGAACCAGAAAATGATGAATGCATAGAAACTCCGCGAGACACATGGCCGTTGCCATAATAATCGCCAACCAATTCCTATTCAGGTTAACCGAAGTCGCCTAACGAAGTATTAGCCAAAATCAGGCTATTTTGAGCATTTTTGATGTAAGGCTTTCAGCATTAATCTGAATAGTATAAGGGAGCAAGATCACGAAATATTATTTTGCTGGCGCGTCACGCGTCGCCATGCGGAAGTACACCATCCCTCAAAGCATGGAGTTGGAATACATGCTCGGCGATCATTTGGGTTCAACCAGCATCACCACGGATACCACTGGCGCGAAGGTTTCGGAGATGAGTTATCGCGAAGCATCCCGCAGGGACAAGCCCTGGGGCGAAATGCGGTTCACGACGGCAAATGCAACCCTCCCCACGCGCTACACCTTCACGGGACAATACAGTTACGTCAGCGATGACGCCACGGACTTGGGCAACGTGGGGTTTGGGTTAATGTTCTACAACGCGCGCTGGTATGACCCCGCCGTTGGGAGATTTGTCAGCGCGGATACGATCGTGCCGGGAGGAGTCCAGGGACTGGATAGGTACAGTTACACTGTAAATAATCCCGTTCGTTTTACGGATCCAAGCGGTCATAGATGTATTCCTATTGATGAGTGCGATACTCCTCGCGGTGACAGACCGCCAGATTATGTTGACCCTAATATGCTGGCTAAAACACAATATGGACTTGCCGCTTATCAGCTCTATTTGGATCTCTATAATGATAGGAATGGTTGGTGGTGGGATGTATATGGAGCCGACGGACATTTTTCAGCTTGGGATTTTATTGCATTGATATACGGCGCTGAAGTGGGTGCAGTCTCATCTCAAGATGATCGCCAGAAAATGTTGCATGATTTTCAAGAAGTCATGACGAGAAATTCGCGAGACTTTTGTGCAGTTCCGAATATGGGTTGTAATGCGTCCACATTAACTGGCGCTTTCATGCACATGTCACATTATAGTCAATCCGTTCATGAATTAATTAATGATCACTCTAACGTACGTGAATTATCCCCAGAAAATATTAGTGATGGGCTTGCTATCATGGAGGCAATCCGTGATCCTGGTTCTTTGGGCCATCCTGAATGGAACGAAGGATTCAGACCCGATCGACCATATGGAGTAGGAAATCGTTCTGTGCTTGTAAACCTGCCAAGAACATGGCTCTGGATGATACCTGGTGGCGATCCATTTTATATATTTAATGGATGTCAAAGTTTATGGACATCGGGGCAAATCAATTTATACAATTATTGGGGATGTACAATTAAATAGAAAACGATGACAAAAGGAGAAGGCAAGAATGGAATATAAAAAGATTCTCATGATAAGCACAGTAACTCTGTTGTTGCTCTCATCCTGTGTGCAACACATTAATCCTGTTACCCGAACACCAACACGCATCCAAATTCCAGCGCCAACACTGTCCCCGATTCCGCAAACCGAGGAGAATTTGATGCCCAACACTTGCCAAGTGACGGTTGAACAAATATTTCCAGACTTCAAGGATGGTGGAGTGATAGTTCTTTCTGACTATATCGGTTATTCGGGCGAATCGTTTTCGGATTTATCCTATCTGTATAATATAAAGATAAGAAAACTCATCCCTCTTCTGCAGGAACCGGAAAGATACATATTGCCCTTTTCCTTTATGGTCTCTCCTGATAGATCTCGCTTAGCCTATGTGCAAGAGAATGATAATTACATCAACATGAGCCTGTCACGCGACCCTTATCTTTACATCGTTACCTCAACTGGCGCTGAAGAGAAAAAATATCAAATTCAAATTTCAAGTTCCTTTGGATGGCTAGATGAAAATCACATCATTTTGGAGCAAATGGTCTCTGGAGATGGAAACTCAATTACAACGCCAAATGGAACTATGGCGGATACTACTCCGCATAGTTTCGCTTGGTTTTTAATGAACACGGCAACTGGTGAAACGCAAGAGTTGCAAAGTAAATTCCCCGATCAAATCCTTTATGGACAAATTATTTCTTTTCCTGCAAGTCGCTTAATTTACAATTCCGCACATGATCTCGTAATATATCCAGCCGCACTTCCGAATACGGTCTTGCGATTGTATGATGTAACAAAAGCTCGAGCGATTGCTGATGTTTCAACAACTGATTTTGGCAAGTTTCATTTCTGGTCGCCTGATGATAAAAGGATTGCCTTTGCAACCAACACGCGACAGGATGGTAGAAGTGATGATGAACTGTTTATATTAGACAATACTGGCGCTCTAATGCAACTCACTCACCTCTCCGATCCAAAATTCTATTCGAAAATAACTGGCCTATCATGGTCGCCCAACGGTAGCCAGATTGCGTATTGGATAGATCGTTACAACAGACAATCGGCGTCCAACAATTCCCGACTTTTTGTCACAAATATAAGCACAAGAAAATCGCGACAGTTTTGTGACTTTAAAATTCCTGGCGGAGATTATTTCTCAAATATGGAAAATCCTATTTGGTCCCCGGATGGGAAATATTTATTGGCAACTTTGACAAATTCTGCAAATGAACAAAATACAATAGTGATTATCATAGATATTAGTAGCGGAAAGGCATATCGGATTGGAGATGACTTTCGCGCAATAGGATGGCTAAGGTAGGAACAAGTTTACATTACGAAATATTATTTCGCCGGAGCGAGTAGAATAGCGGTGAAGAAGTACATCGTGCCACAAACTACAACCTTGACCTATCTTGTTGGCGATCATCTCGGTTCAACGTCTCTGGCGGTAGACACGTCCACGGGCGATGTGGTGCAGACGCGCTACAAGCCGTGGGGTGAAGTGCGGTTCACGACGGCAAATACAACCCTCCCCACGCGCTACACCTTCACGGGACAATACAGTTACGTCAGCGATGACGCCACGGACTTGGGCAACGCGGGGTTTGGGTTAATGTTCTACAACGCGCGCTGGTACGACCCCACCCTCGGACGCTTCGCCCAAGCAGATACCATCATCCCCACCAGCCAGGGCGCGCAGGCCTGGGATCGCTATGCGTACGTGAATAATAATCCCGTCCGCTATAACGACCCGACGGGGCATAGAGTAGATGATGGTTGTAGAACAGAAGGTTGTGCAACCGATATGGAAAAGATCAACTGGAGGCTTCGGATCATTCTCGGTAAATCAAACCCTGGTGATGTATTACAAGCAAAGTTAAAGAATGGTGAAAACAATGAGTTTGTATTTACGCATGACCCAAATGGTGCGCTAATTCTTTGGAACGTGAATGAAGGAAGGGCATGGGAGGGAATATCTGCTTTGCAGTATCTATCTCAAAACGTCACAAATGCAGGGCTCTTCCAGATGAGTAGTGATGGCTCCTATTCTTTACTAAGAGATAAGCACAACTTCATCGGAAACTTAGATTCCAGTTCATTGCCTTATCCGATTGAGGCGGGGATAATTGCCCAAAACGGTACACAACTTGGTCTACCCAGCCCAGGTTCAAATTTACCCTATGGGTATGATAATGGTAATTTACATTTCAAAAAAAATACAGGTGATCCTTACGGGCTATTTTGGCTTGGCGTGTCGATAGTTGTTCAAGAGACGAAATCTTTTGGACCTCTCACTCCAATAATTTCAGTCGGATTAGCCTACAAAGCTGTTGAAGATTTATATCAACAATGGCACACTTGGACTATTACGGATGTTGTATATAATCCGGGTATTAATCAACCATATTACGCTCCGCTTCCATGAGAGAAGAGTATGAAATGCTTCGAAAAACCATTTTGCTAATCGGTTCCTTGTTCTCAATAGCTTGGCTGTTTGGCGTCTGGATCTATTGGGTTAGATCGGCCTCTGATATTTGGGTTTTTTCTATATCTGTTTTTCTCGCATCTCCCCTTTGGCTAGTCATAGCAAGGGCTCAACATGAAGACAGACCAACGGTTCGGGAAAAAGTTGCTAAGTATATTCTAGGAGGCTTGGTAATAGTAAATTTATTATATTACTTTGCTTTACCTGAACTAGATCGTCATTTTATCGACTTGATAACCTTATCTGCATATTATGGAGGATGGTTTTTGATCGGCGTTAAAGTCTTCAAATATTTTTCCTAATGTCCGTGTGTAATGGTCCAAAAGAGCAAATTTATTGCATATGATCTGGCAGGAACAGAGATGCGGTCCGTAGGACGCTTCGCCCAAGCGGACAGCGTCATCCCCGCCAGCCAGGGGACGCAGGCGTGGGATCGATATGCTTTTGTGAACAATAATCCTGTCCGTTACACGGATCCAACAGGGCACATGATAGATAGCGGTGGCGGTACTACCTGCTATGAAGAAACTGAGGATTGCTCAGTGACACACACAGTCTTAGCGGGCATGCATAATTGGATGACGCCATACGTTCCGGGGCCAGACGAATCTGGCTGTGATGGTTGTAGCGCAGAAGGACAATATCCCGCCTCTGCATGGGCAAGTGCACCTGATGTACTTCTTAACCAACCAGCAATTTGGATTCGAAATAATCAAGCGGCAAATGGCGATCCGAGTATATTTACTTTCGTAACCTATGATGAATATTTGGATGGGACGATAAGCGTCGATTCGATCACAGTATACAACAAGAGCAATGTGGAACTGGCAGTGTCGAGTGTAACCTTTGGTGTTGAGGTAACACCATGTCAAACCTTATGTTATCAGCCAAGTAATCAAACGTACAGCGTGAATCGAACTTATTGGCAAAATCCCGGGCGCCAAGCCCTGGAGTTGGGACGATCCCGGGAAAAAGCATCACAACGGTATCCTTGACCCCATCCGGCAACAATGTAAACCCAACAAACTCCTGGGGATCTTCGTACAACGTAAGTGTTGTTATAAAACTGGCGATGTATTTAACTGGCGAACGCTACGCTCCGATAATCTTTCCGATACCGTGATCATTACGAGGAGATCAAACACAAATGAAGAAAACGATCTTTGCTATGGTCATGTTCTTAGTGGCATGTACAATCACGAACTCTCCAAATTCCGATTCTGTTCCAGGGATACCCATTCCATTGGCCGAAATGAATGCGCAGATTGTTCTACGCAAATCTCCAGGAATGGTTGATATATACAATGCAATAGGCACAATAGACCTTTACATTGAAAATTTATCGGACAGTCCAGTTTCGTTTTCACCAGATTACGGTTCTAAAATTCTTATTAAAAGGGAGGGCGAATGGGAAGAGGTAGATAACGATTTCGACTATTCTGTTTCAGGCGTAATTTTACCGACTAAGAGTCAATATCCACCAGGCCTTGATTTATCAGTGAAGCCTATTTTAACTCAAACTGAAAGGCCTATAACCTTGCGTATTGTTGTAGTTGGCGTCATGGTTAACATTGGCGAAAGCGTTGGCGCATATTTGGATGTCATTTTGGAGTAAGGCGTCTGCTGGTTGTTCACCACTACGAAATCTTCCTGATTGTGTCAGTGGCAGATGTAGTGGAAGATCATGAGTAAAACGCGCCCCGAAAAATGAAGGCTCATGTTCAGAACAAGTGATTACGGACCAGTTTAGCGACGAGACTCGGCGAGATGCGTTTATGGTTCACAGCCAATTCGTGGATGGCGGCATAGCCTGACAAGTATGCTTTATGAACACCGCGATAGGGTCGCAAGAAATTACGCAACCCTGTCCAGCCGCCTTCGTTGGAGTTGACGTGGACTTCCCGAACGCCATCTCCATCGTCATCACGTGCATATTCATTCTTTCCATGACAGACGGTGTGACGCACGCGTTGTAAGCGATTGTAACTGTCGTATTCATCTGTGTAGAGCGTCGCTTCTGGTCTGGTAAAGTTCTCGACAAATGGACACAAGCTATCGCCTTTTGTATCTGGCATCACTTGGATCCGCACTTGGCGCGTTTCGCGCCCAATCACTGCGCAGACCGGCGGACGATCATTCGCATACGTCCCTCGCCCGCGCCGTTTATTGGCTCGTTTGCGAGGCGGATCCTGCGGATCGCCGTGCCACTCTCCTTTTTTCCCCCGCGTTCTGGAACATTTCGTCGGTTTCGACTTCCAGATCGCTCAAGGGTTTGGTCGCTTGTTCCTTCTTGGCATTCGCCTGAAGCAGATGCCTCACGGTCAGCCCGGTTGTGCGACTGATGCTCAATTCTCGCGACAACTTCGCCGTTGGCTTCCCCTGCACCACCTCGCGAATGAAAAGGATAGTTTGCTCAGGAGTGAAGTGTCTTCCTTCAAACGCAGTTCCGCTGTAGAGATTGTAGATGCCACGACAGGCTTTGCACCGATATACAATCAGACCGCTTTGTTTGGTCTTACGAAATCGAGTCGCCTGCTCAAGACCAGCTTTACAATGTGGGCATTTCAATCCATCGGGATGAAAATGCTCGGTTAGCCAGACCGTACATGCATCTCGATCCATGAGTTCAACAATTGGAAAGTCCATGCCCCTATTCTACCGAATCACTTGTTCTGAACATGAGCCAAAATGAAAAGACGAACCGAACTTGGGAGTTCAGCCCGTCTTTCCGAGTGGGGGGTGAGATTATACCGCTACTTCGTTTTGCGCCTTAACATCATCCATATTTTTCTCTTCCAGTAATCCCAAGCCTTCGCGCAACGCGCGGACAAGTTCCGTCTGTGCGGGATTGAGCGAACCGTTGCGCGCGCGTCGGCGACCGCGAGTTTCGTCTATGATGGCGATGGCAAGCAGATCAAAGCCACCGTCAACGGAATCACCGCCGTCTATGTTGGCAATCACTATATTATCCCCTTGCGGGATGAAGTGAAGAACGCGGTTGTCACGAAATACTATTTCGCTGGTTCCACGCGTCTCGCCGTCCGCACGGATGGGACGCTGCGCTTCCTGCTCTCCGACTGCCTCTTCCGCGACCTGCCTTGAAACGTTGTATGATAAGGTACAATTATTTTAGCGGGGCATGGCCGCCGTTCTTTCCAGGATCGGTCTCCCGAAAGAATGCCTTCGGCCTGCCTTGCTGAAATTTAACCGTTCAGATCTTCAACACAGACAGGACCCGCATGAACCCCATTACCAAACTCACCTCTCTCGGCCAGTCTCTCTGGTACGATAACATCCAGCGCAAACAATTGGAGAACGGCGAATTCGAAGCCATGATCCGGCGCGGCGACATTCGCGGCGTCACCTCCAACCCGTCCATCTTCAACCACGCCATGACGAAGTCCAACGATTACGACTCGGCGTTGATCCCCCTCGCCTGGGCGGGCTGGGACGCGGAGCAGGTCTTCTGGCGTCTCGCCGTGGAAGACATCCAGAAAGCCTGCGACCTTTTCCGTCCCCTCTACGACGAGACGAACGGCGGCGACGGCTACGTCAGCATCGAAGTGGACCCGCGCTACGCTGACGACGAGGAAGCCACCGCCGCACAGGCGCGGACGCTCTGGGAGCGCGTGAACCGTCCCAACCTGATGGTCAAAATCCCCGCGACCCAGGCCTGCATCCCCGCCATCCGACGCTCCATCGCCGCGGGCATCAACATCAACATCACGCTCATCTTTTCGCTCGAACGTTACGCCGAAGTGATGATCGCCTACCTCGACGGGCTCGAAGAACGCCTCGCCGCGGGACATCCCATTGACCGCATCGCCTCGGTGGCCTCGTTCTTCGTCTCGCGCGTCGACACGAAGATAGACCCCAAACTTCCCGAAGGCGCGCCCCTGCGCGGCAAAGCCGCCATCGCCAACGCCAAGCTCGCCTACGAAGCCTTCACCGCGGTCTTCACCACGCACCGTTGGGAACAACTTAAACTCAAAGGCGCGCGCGTCCAGCGCCCGCTGTGGGCCAGCACCAGCACGAAGAACCCCGCCTACCCCGACACCCTCTATGTGGACAGCCTCATCGGTCCCGAGACCGTCAACACCATCCCGCCCGCCACGCTGAATGCCTTCCGCGATCACGGTCACGCCGAAATCACGCTCACGCGCGACCTCGACGAGGCCCGCAGCGTCTTCGCGCAGCTCAAGACGCTCGGCATTTCGATGGACGCGGTCACTCACGAACTCGAAGTGGAAGGCGTCAAGACCTTCGCTGAAGCCTTCACGCAATTGTTCGCGGAACTGGACGAAAAACGGAAAGCTGCCATCGCCTCGCTCGGACCTTTGGCGGACTCTGTCGCCCGGCGCTTATCCTCCCTCGAAGCGGGCGCGTTCTCCGCGCGGCTGTGGCGGCACGACGTCTCCCTCTGGGCGGCGGACGAGGCGGGCCAGCGCGAGGCCGCGATCCGTCTCGGCTGGTTGGCCTCTCCCGAAAAAGCCCGCGCCCGCATCCCCGACTATCAAGCCTTCGCGGAGGAAGTCCGCAACGCGGGCATTGACCGCGTCCTCGTGCTTGGAATGGGCGGCTCCTCGCTGACCGCCGAAGCGCTGAGTTCCCTGCAAGCGGCCGCGAACGTCGCCGCGCCGCTCTCGCTGGCGATCCTCGACTCCACCGACCCTCGGCAGGTGGCGGAGGCCGCGAAGAATTTCCCGCCCGAAAAATCGCTGTACATCGTCGCCAGTAAATCGGGCGGCACGGCCGAGATGATGGCCGCCTTCGACCTGTTTTGGAAGTTGTCCAACGGCGACGGCTCGCGCTTCGTCGCCACCACCGACCCCGGGACTGGCCTGGAAAAACTCGCGCGCGAGCGCGGCTTCCGCAAGATTTTCTCCTCCGACGAATCCGTGGGCGGACGCTACTCCGCCATGACCGACTTCGGCATGGTCCCCGCCGCGCTGCTCGGATACGACCTGCCCGGCTTCCTCGACCGCGCGGATTGGATGAAGAGCCAATGCGGCGCGGACGTCCCTATCGCGCGCGACCCGGGCGTCGCGCTCGGCGCCGTGATGGCTGAGTCCGCTCTGGCCGGCCGCGACAAGCTGACGGTCCTGGCGGACGCGCCCCTGTCCGCGCTGGCGGGCTGGGTCGAGCAGATCGTCGCCGAATCCAGCGGCAAGGACGGGAAGGGAATCCTGCCCGTCGCGCTCGAACCGCTCGGCGCGCCCGAAGCGTACGGGAACGACCGGCTGTTCGTCTATCTGCATCAGACGGGCGAGTTCGATGCCGGGATCGCCGCTCTCAAAAGCGCGGGCCATCCCGTGGTTGCATTGCCCCTCGCCGATTATCACGACGCCTCGGCGGAATTTTTCCGCTGGGAGATTGCGGTCGCCGCGGCCTGTCATATTCTCGGCGTCAACGCCTTCGACCAGCCCAACGTGCAGGACAGCAAAGCGCGCACCAACGCCCGCATCGCCGATTTCCAAAAGACGGGCAAACTCGCCGACGTGGACCTGGTGGACGTCCGCGAGGCGAAGCCCGCGCTGGAGAAATTTTTGGCGCAGGCGAAGGCGGGAGATTACGTCGCCGTCAACGCCTACCTGCCGCGCAACGCGGAGATGATCGAAGCGCTCCAGCGGATGCGCGTCGCCATCCGCGCGAAGACTCATTGCGCGGCGACGGCGGGATTCGGTCCGCGCTTCCAGCATTCCACGGGACAGTTCCACAAGGGCGGGCCGAACACGGGGCTGTTTATTCAGGTCGTGTGCGACGCGGAAAACGACCTCGAAATCCCGACGCAGGGATTGACTTTCGGCGCGCTCATCCGCGCGCAGGCGTTGGGCGATTACGAAGCGTTACAAGCCGCCGGACGGCGCGTCTTGCGCGTGCATTTGCCAAGCGCGGCGGATATTAAGTCGTTGGAGAACGCGTTGGAGTGACGCTCCTGCGCGTTCGCACGAGGATTGTTTTCAATCATTCACAAGTAAGGTAAATTTCATATGACCTTAGTTGAAGAAGAATATTTGGACGTCTTGCAAAACATCGAATGGGCCATCCTAAGCGTTTATCGCGAAAATCCCCAATTGTTCGATTACGACGTGGACAAGGCTCTCAACGCGTTGTGGATGGGCTATCGCTCCGAGCAGATTGGGAAGGCTAAACCGCCGCCCGCGTTCAACGAACTTCAAGATTTGCTTTATGAACGTGTGCGGGCGATATGTGAATGGCGTTTGGGACGCAATCCGATGCAGAAGGAGGGCGAGGACGGCGAAGTAGTTGATCTGTCGCCCGAACCGCTTAAACCGTCTTCTTCAACGAACGTTTCCCCATCCAATCCAGCAGGCGCAGCGCCCAGGGCTGGTTTCCCAGCGCGGCGAATATTGTTCTTTGGATAGATTCTAATTTGCTGGGGCGCGG